>CAYFYA010000005.1:0-115129 GCA_964347325.1 uncultured Methanomassiliicoccales archaeon
GATGCGTACCCGGGTTGTTCTTACTTCGGGACTTGGAATATATCACCAGACCGTTCAGTTCAAACAGTATAGTCAAACATACTTTCTAATGTCATGTCATTACCTGTCACTGTGTGGGGAGGTGTACTCAATCGCGATTCGCCTAAGGCGTGTTCTCCCCACCTTCGCGCCGAGGAGGGGCGCGGTACAAGTACCCAGGGCCCGCGAGGCGGGGGGAGGTGAAAAGGAATGAGTGTAGAAGAAAACCTTCGCGTGATTGATTCCATGTACGATGCGCTCAACACTCGGGACTGGGACCGCTTCAACGCTGACTTGTCGGAGTCCGCCTTCATGCAGAGCGTGGAGTCCCCAGAGCCCTACAAAGGCCGCGATGCGATTCGAGAGGATCTCCAAACTGTTGTTGCGGCGTTCCCCGATGTCAAATTCGAAAAGGTAAGGAGCTTTGGCCAAGGTGACACGGTCGCTGCCGAGTTGATCCTTGCAGGGACCCACAAGGGCCCTCTTCCGGGTCCAGGTGGGGAGGCAATCCCAGCCACGAACAAGCCCGTACGGTTCCAGTATTCCGTCGTCTTCAAGTTAGAGGGCGGCATGATCACAGAGATTCACCGATATTACGACCAGCTCGGGTTCTTGGTCCAGCTCGGCCTCGCGCCATAATCGAACACTGGAAGCTCTTAAGAGTCCACCTGGGCCCCTTCGTCGTCTAAGGGTCCCGTTACCCAAATCCTACCGGATGTGTGAGAGTTGCAGATGCCGATTCATGGATGCCTAGGCGAACGCCTCCCCGTCCGTCTTCAGCTTCGTGCGACGGGAAATGGTAGCCCGATTCAGATGAGTCTGAGTTGCACACCTACAGCCGGGCTACGCTGCAAACATGCCTTCCAAGCAATAGACAGTCAGCTTCCCTTCCTCCGGGCAATATCCGTGTAGGTCGCACCTCGAGCAGAGCTGTTGCAGATCACCCCGACCAACATCCAGCAACTTTTTCTCTTCGAGAAGTCCGTGTAGTAGCTTCAGATACTTGCCCTCGGCGATGCGTGGCAATTCATACCTGTTCTCCAGGCCGTAATACTCGTAAAGCCGCTTGCCCCCCTTTGAAGAGTTGCAGGGGCCGCACACGAAGACTGCATTGTCAGAATGGTCCGGCCCCCCTCTGGACAGGGGTATCATGTGCTCCACCGTGAGGTCCGTTACGCGACCGCAATAGATGCACTCGTCTCCCTTCTCGCGCTCCCTCACCCACTCACGGATGGAGCTGGACCACTCGATCTCCCCAGATTGTAGCTTCTTGAATCGATTCATCACAAAGCCATACTGCCTCTTGCCGATACCTGCCGATTCTGAGATGATCTTGGCATATTGCCAGTATAGCAGATCCCGGAGGTTGCGCACTGCGCCTGGAGGCATCATGACAGGACAGAAGAAAGGCCAATTAGATCTTTGCTATCCGAGTCTGTGAGATGATATCAATAGGAAGGTCCTGGACCTGCTTGAAAACTGCATATAGCAGGGGGTCTCGTGCTAACATACAGCAAACTTCAAGTCGTGGCTTTGCATGCCGATCACAGGGGGGTAACATGGCACGTTGGCTCGCATGGCTGGGAGTCGGCCTCTTTGTTGCGGGCATAGTCCTTGGCATTCTCGTCTTTGGCACAACGACCGTCTGCCCGTACGGTCGCCCGGGCTCGAATTATAGTATTCTCGATGTAGCATACGAATTACCGGCAATCGCTGTGAATGCAGTATCCACCGGTAACCCGTGCTCCGTGACAGTGGTCCTAGGCACAGCTTTCTTCTTGGGCGGCCCTCTGCTGATCTGGGTATCCGATAAAGTACGGAGAGAAACCCCGCCTCCTTCATCCTAGGTCTTCCGCAGCCGCAGCGTCCCATCTGATCCCCCGGCTCGATACACGAGCATCTTACGCTTTGACAACAATTCCTCCTAGCCGTTAGCAATCGTGCGGTCCGAGATTGTTGACTGAACAGACCGCCTGGACGAACGCGCTTCAGGGATGCAAGTGTTTCACGCCTAAGCTATCCATCAGCAAAGCATACTTTCCAATGGAAGCGGCGAACCCCTCCGCTTCCCCCAATAGACTATTTACACAACTATTTTAGGTGGTGCCTCTTTCCATCGACCCCGCGAGCGCCAAGGAGGGGCGCGCGAAAAATACCCAGGGCCCGGACAACGGGGGGAGGTGAAGGAGCAAGTGATGGAAAGGTTCAAGGGCCCCTATGGAGGATTGAGCGCGCTATCCATCGTTCTAATCGTCGTTGTCGGGGGAGCATTGATTGCTCTCTGGCCCCTCGTGTTCATCTGGGCGGTGAACACGCTATTCGAGTTTGGCATCCCGTTCACCTTCTGGACGTGGCTGGCTGCCGTCGTGATACTCTTGACGATAGCGGCCATAGGGATGTTCGGACGCGGATCCTCTGCCGCCAAGTGAGGGCCTCATTCGCAGGGCCCCCTTCAGATCACCCGTCTCGCGCAAGGCCCGGCCCTGAATCATTGGAATTTCGGGAAACCCAAAAATGATAAGTACCTCCGCGTTTGTGCCTTAACTGATGTGGGGAAAGCTTGCGATATTTGAGTCATTCAATCAGAGTTCTCCTCCACGTTTGCGCCGAGGTGGGGCGCAGTAGAAGTACCGAAGGGCCTAGTTTTCTGGGAGGAGGTGAAGACAGATGAGTGTGGAAGACAACATTCAGGTACTGAGAGAAATCGAGAAAGCGGTCAGCGCGAGGGATTGGGAGCGGTTCGATGAACTACACTCCGAATCCGTCGTCGAGTACTCCCCGCAGAAGCCCGAGGGTTCGAAGGGCATCGCAGCGCATCGCGAATCCATCGAGAACCTCTTCACCGCCTGCCCCGACATGCGTGCAGAGATGACGCACGCCTTCGGCCAAGGCGATTGGGTGTTCGCCGAGATCACTATGACAGGGACTCACACAGGGCCCTTCAAGGGCCCCGGTGGCCAGACGATTCCTGCCACGAACAAGCCTATTCGGATGGACATGGGAGGCGCGGTCAAAGTCGAGGGCGGCAAGATCACAGAGGAGCACAACTACTTCGATTTGCTCGGCCTGTTGATGCAGCTCGGGCTCGCGCCGCAAGGTGACTAGACAAGTGGTACGTAATCAAGCCCGCCAGAAGGCGGGCTGGTTTTCCCTTTTTGTACAGTTGTAGCGTCGCAGAAACGCGGCGGCAACCAGAAGGATACATTAACCCGTGACTGGTCTTGCCAACGATAACCTGAGTCGCCTATATCAGGGCAGTTTTTGCCACGCGCTACTCGCTGCCGAAGGTAAGGTCCTCGCCGAGGCCGCGGCTCTTCAGAACCTGCATGATCTTGGCAACAAGCTCGATAAGAAACGTACTGTCGAACCGGTCGAGGTAGCTGAGGACGATGTTGGCTGCCTTCTTCTGCTCATCGATGGGCAGGCCTGCCAAGTCCCTTATGCTGATGGGTTCCTGGAATTCTTCCATTCGACCACTCACGGTGAGCACTACCTGTCCAGCGCCGTCTGGCGCCTACGCCGACACCCTCTAGCCGACCTTCGTCAAGATAAATGGTGGGGACTCCCTATCAAGCGTGATAATAACACAAGCGAGGGTCCGTCCACGGGACGCCGAAGTGAGGTATGGGAGCGGTGGGTCTAGCCATCACCTCAGGGCTAAGCTTCATGTCCTAACGTCCCATGGCAACTGGGGGTATGATGCTAAGAAAACTGTCGCCTCTCTTCAAGCCCGCCTACGAGATCGTGGACAAGATTCCCTCCTTCAAGACATTCATAAACGGCCTCTGGCTGGAGGCGAGCGAAGGGCAGACTTTCGACGTGGAAACTCCCATCGACAACAGCGTCGTCGCGCGCGTGCAGGACTGTCCGCCCCAGGATGTGGAGGCCGCCATCGACGCTGCGACGCCGGGTCACCGCTCGATTGCGAGAATCCCAGGTATCGAGCGGGTCGACCTGCTGGGGAAGGCCCGAGAAATTCTCATCCAGCATCAGGACGACTTCGTGAAGGTGCTCACCGCGGAAGCGGGGAAGCCACCCCACGACGCGCAGGGCGAGGTGGGAGCCACTGTTGATCGGCTCAAGCTCGCAGCCCAGGAATCTCGGGAGATCTTCGGGGAGTTCATACCCGGTGAGTGGACGAAGGACGCGAGGGGACGGGCGGCTGTCGTTGCGCGCGTTCCCGTGGGGATCGTGGCCGCCATCTGTCCTTTCAACTACCCGCTTTTTATCGCGGCCGCTAAGGCGATTCCCGCCCTGCTGGCGGGGAACTCCGTGGTCCTCAAGCCTGCCAGTGACACGCCTCTGAGCATGCTCCTGTTCGCTCGGGTACTCGAAGAGGCAGGCGTCCCGCCTGGGGCCTTCAACGTCGTCACGGGACGCGGTGCGACGGCAGGCGAAGCCCTCAGCGCAAGCCCGAGGGTGTCCATGATCTCCTTCACGGGGAGCACTGAGGTGGGTGAGGCCATTGCGAAGAACGCGGGCATCAAGAAGCTCCATCTGGAACTCGGCGGCAAGGGGATGGCCATCGTCCTGGATGATGCAGACCTCCACCTGGCCGTTGAAAAGTGCCTGGATGGGGCCCTGAAGAACGCTGGCCAGAGATGCGATGCCATCTCGGCCATCCTCGTGGTTGAGCCAGTGGCTGAAGACTTCGTGGCGCTGCTCAAGAAGGAGATAAAGAATTGGAAGCTCGGGGACCCGCGGGAGGACGGCGTCAAGGTCGGACCAGTGATCAATCATTGGGCGGCGAACCACATCAAGGAGCTCATCGACGACGCCGTCGAGAGAGGAGCCAAGCTCGTGACTGGCGGGAAGGTCAAGGAGTGCTATGTGGAGCCAACCCTCCTCGATAACGTTCCTCTGGACGCCCGCATTGCGTTCGAGGAGACCTTCGGGCCTGTGGCGACCGTGATCCGAATCAAGGACGAGAAGGAGGCCCTGGAGATCGGCAAGATGTCTCGGTATGGCCTCGACTCCTGCGTGTTCACCAACGACTATCGCCGTGTGTGGCACATCGCCCAGGGACTTCGGGTGGGTGAGCTCACGGTCAACGATCACCCTAAGCACGGCGTCGGGTACTTCCCCTTTGGCGGCAGCAAGTCTAGCGGGATCGGCCGCGAGGGAATCGGATACAGCATTGACGAGATGACCGAGCTCAAGACCATCGTGTTCAACCTGGAGGAGTGAGGCGGACCCGTCTACTCAGTACAGCTCTCGATATCGACGCCTCCATAGCTCCATTATCTGGTGACCCGCTTTCTTCCTGTTGTGCTCCAGCACAAACCCCGCCTTCTCGTAAACCCTGACCGCGGCGGGGTTCCCTGTTACGTGGGGTGGCACTACGAACAGCTCGCAGCTCGTCTCAGTGAACACGAACTTCACGACCTCCCGCATGGCTTCTGTGCCCAACCCCTTCCCCCAATGGGCTGGCAGGAGTTTGATGTCACCGATGACGGCGAGAACGTCCTGAGGCTTCCTCCACCAGCCAAACCTGTACTCCTCGGGGAGTGGAGCGATGAAGGACTCTCCAATGGGTTCACCTGAGGCCAATCGCACAATCAGCTGAATGTACCCCTCACCAAGCTCTGCTTGCCAACTCTCGTAGGCCTCCCAGGCCCTCTCGGGCGCAGAAGCCTTCGACCAGTGGCGCAGTCGGGGGAACTCGTCGGCGTAGCGCATGACCTCCGGGACGTGCCAGAGGTCTAGGAGGAAGGGAAGATCTTCCCTCTGCAGTTGAGTGACCATTACCCTCGGTTCAGCCAAACGGGCGCCCCCTCAGAACGCACCCAGGAGTCCGGCGATGAGGACCACGGCAGCGACGACCGCACCCACGATCGCGCCCACCTTAATCCAGCTTATGGGGGCCGTGCCCTGAACCTCGCCCGTCTGGCCGTTAACCATGAAGTGAAAGTGGCGCTGGCCGTAGACGTAGTTCGCCATGTATAGGGGGAGCAGGACGTGCTTCCAGGTGGGTTTGAGAAGGGTGGTATGAACCTTTAGGTTGCGGTAGGTGTCCCCCCCAAGCGCCCGTCTGCAGGCGCGCCACTCCTCACCCATCATCGTGTCGCGGGCCGATTGCCAGAGAGCCTTGGGGTCCAGGGTATACTCCTCGGCCGAAAACCCAGCTAGGAACTCGCCGCTGAAAGGCACGAGCTTTCTGGTGTCAAAGGGCATCGCCTTCTCCAGAGTGGCCTCGGGGAGCCCCTGCGAGGCGTATTCCAGTATGTCGTCATAGAAGTGGGAGTGGTGCCCCGATCGATAGGTCCAACGGGTCTTGCGCACGGTACGCCGGTTCTTTCCCGATCCGACCGTGACGTAGTAGTAGTCACCCCGGAACCCCGACCAGTCTGATTCCGCCTGGGCATCAAAGGTGAAGAAGGGGGCATATATCCCGTTGATCTTAGTGACAATGGCACCATCTCGCAGGGCTCCAGGGCTGACGAGGCGCCGCCACCAGGATCCCAGCCACCGACTGAACTTACCTCGGGCAGCATCCACGTCGAAGGTAAAGGGCACGAGGGAGGAAGGCCGGACTATGTCGGGACTGCTGGCCATCTCCAACATGGCGTCGGAACCGCAGTAGGCGCATTCTGCGGTTATGGCTTCGGGCTCCACCGCCTGGACCGCGCCACAGTTGTCACACTTGAAGGACCGCCTCAGCACCTCCATTCCCTTCTTCGTCGTAGCAGGGTTAAGCGGCAGCTCCTCCAAGCTGTGCTCTTCGGCCTCCGTGAGATCGATGTCGATCTTGTTCTCGGTCCCGCAGAAGGGACACTCCATGGTCATCGTACCGGGTTCGAATTCGAGCCCGGCACCGCAGGAGGTACACGGGTAGTCCCGAATCAGCTCCAGCGGCTCCTCCTCCACCCCACCCAGTGTGGGAGAGCCCTGACCTGCGGAGCTGTCTCCGGGGTCCGCCATCTTCTTCACCGTGTCCAAGGGCCGCCTTCGGAGCAGGAAGGGGTGACCATCCCTAATCGCTCAGCTGGGTTCCGCACTCGTTACAGAACTTGCTGCCGCGAGGCACGGACGCCCCGCACTCAGGACAGTCACGCCCCTGGTCCTGGCGTGTCCCACAGGAATTGCAGAACTTCGAGCCCGGAGGGATTATCGTGCCGCACTTGATGCAGGGCACGCCGGGGGGAGCTCCAGGCTGGCGCATCGCGTCCATCAGGTGGTACCCCATCCCTATGCCGGCTCCGACACCCACTCCGGTGGCAGCGCCACCTCCCTCGGGGTTCACGGCCGCGTCTCGCATGGCGGTACCCGCCTGGTACCGAATGAATTCAGTCCCGGTGATCGCCATGGAGGATCGGGTGTCCACGGCCTTCTGCACCTCCTCTGGGAGGCTGATGTTCAACCCGCTGATCTTCTGAATCTCGAGACCGTACAACTCGAAGTGGGCCTTACTCTTGGCTAGGATTACCTGCTCGATCTCCTCCAGGTTTGCCGCAAGGTCGAGCACGGCCAGGCCTTGCTCCTTCATCTCTCCGAGAGAGTCGAAGGTGACGAGGACAATCTGCTCCTTGATCCTCTCCTCCACCTGGTCCGCGCTTGTCAGGCTCAGGGTGCCCACGAACTGGTTGATGAAGTTCTCGGGGGTGGACACCCTGTATCGGAACTCCCCGTGAAGCCTGAGGCTCACCACCGCGAACTCCCGGTCTCTGAAGTGGTACGGCTGCTTCGAGCCGAACTTCCCGTCGAAGGGCTTCTTCTGAAGGTAGAAGACCTCCGCCACCTGCTTCACTCCGGAGAGGGCTTCCACGATGGGGCCAACGATGGGAGCGTTGATGCTGGTTAGGGCGTACCGGGCGGGGCGGTCGATGTACCCCAGGGCCTTGCCATCTCGGTAGAATACAGCGATTTCATCCTCCCGGACGACGATGTTGTCATTCAGCCTGATGTTTCGCGGGAGGTGCCACATGACGTTTCCCCGCTTGTTGGGACTCGGCCATGAGTAGGTCTTCGATCCAAAGAGGCTCACTCGGTCACCTCCGTACGAGAGATGACGAGCATCCGCTTCTTGAAGGTGTCTTCCAGGCCGTCCAACATGGACCTGAGGTTGCTCAGGTGCTCCGGCACCTGGTCGCCTTCGGACGCCGCCGTCTGCAGGCTGGCGGCCTCTTGGTTCAGGGCGAATACCGTGTCGAGGAGGGACGCGTCGTACTCGTACAGCCTGTTCATCTCCTCCTCCTCTATTCGGATGTCGGCAGAGATGCCAGAGTACCCGCCCTCAGCGTGTCTCACCCTCCCTTCCAGGGTCTGGAAGCGGTTGATGATTCGACCCACCTTGTCTAGCTCCTTGTACTTGTTCCTATCCGTCAGCGTCTCTCGGGCTTTCTCCGTCGTGATGCGGGCGTCCTTGAGGGAATTGGCCATCTGGATCCGGAGCATGTTGTCGGCAGTCCTGATGTCCTCTCGGCGCCGATACCCTGCGTAGCCTGGTATGTGGACCTGGATGCGCTTGAGCAGACCCCTCTCTTCTTCGACTCTATCTCGCAGGTCTGGCATTGAATTACCGCTATTGAGAACGATGTAGGGCACTTGAAAGTTGTGACCGTGTTATCGGGCTAGCGCACCAGCTTCGTGACGATCAGGTAGACTCCTCCCAGGAGGATGAGGAGGGGCCAGACGATGTTCAGGTCGATTGTGATTACGTTGAGGCTAGCCAGTAACCAGAGCAGGCCGACAACGACGAGTACGATGCCCCAGAAGATGCCTCCCGACCGAGTAGTGATCTCCGTTATCGTCCACCGTCGCTCTTCCGCCATGATGAGGCAACATGCGTTGATGATTTATACATATCCTCGGCAGGCCTTCCATGCCCCGCGAGGTCCATGTGGTCCTGTGCGCTCCCAGGCAGGACGCGCCTAAGCCCGGTTCACCTGGTACTGACCGATTCTTCAGCAGACAGCGGGCCCGTCAGAAGGTCTCCCTGTGAACGACATCCCTAAGGGCAAGGCGCGGGGGGACCTCAGGCCTCTCGGCAGGGTAGCCAACCGGAATCAGGGCGAGCGGTCTGACGGTCTCGGGGAGCTGTACGAGGTGCGCCACGTCCGCTTCGTCAAAAGCTCCCACCCAGCACGTTCCTAGGCCCAAGGCCGTCGCAGCCAGCATGAGGTTTTGTGTTGCCGCTGCGCAGTCCTGGATGCAGTAGAGATTGGCCCCTCGCGATCCATACCGCTCAGCGGAGCGAGCCCTATTGGCGGCGACAAGAATCACCAGAGGGGCCGTTGCCAAGAAGTCCTGCTCCACAGCCGCTCGGGCCAACTCCGCCTTTAGGTCGGGATCACGCACCACTATGAACTCCCAAGACTGGCGATTCCCGGCGCTTGGAGCCCGAATGGCGGCCTCCAGGATCTGCTCTTCCACCCCCTCTGAAACGTCCCTTCCGGAGAAAGCTCTGATGCTCCGCCTCAGTTGGATCGCTTCGAATACATCCATATCGTCAACCCCGCGATGCTCCTTCGCGGATCGATGGCCGTTGCGTCTAAGTAAGTTGCCCCTCGTATGTCACAGGGTCAAACTAGAACCCAGCAATGAGGATTTGAGGTACGCCCTCTCTGGGGAGGCCGAGGCGTAGCAAGGACAGTCAGGTCTGTCCTTAGTCAACAAAGGGACCGTTCCACAGGACCGGCTCTCCATGAGGCTGACCTCCGGCAAGGACGAACCGGACATCGCCTTCATGAGCCTCTACAGGCAGATCCGTCCCCGGCCCGAGCACAAGCAATTGCCCACTCTTCGCCTCAACGCTGTTAGCGCCGAATCTCCCACGTCCTTGCACGACAAGGACGAAGCCTTGGTAACCCTTCGGAATCTCCTGCGTGAACCTGCCTCCGTCGGAGATGGTGATGTCAACGTACAGGGCCGGAGTGTGGAGATGAACGGAAGAATCGCCGCCGGCAAGCTGGCGGACCTTGGCCCCCTCCGACTCCCTCTCCGGTACTTCCTCGGGCCCGAGAATCTGATAGTCCGGTTCGACCCGCTTGTTGGCCTTGGAGAGATTGATCCAAAGCTGCAGACCCCTGGTTGGCTCGTCGATGTCCGCCGCCGGTCCCTCTTCGTGCCAGATGCCCCGTCCAGCGGTGATCTTCTGCAGCCCGCCGCCCATCACCACCGTCCGATTCCCCCCGTCGTCGGCGTGTCCCGCCTGCCCGCTAAGGAGGTAGGTTATGATCTCGAAACCTCGATGCGGATGCCTCGGGAAGGCTTGTCCCTTGAAGGAGGGGTGGGAGGTATCGAAGAAGTCCAGGAGGAGGAAGGGGTCTATCTCGTCATAGGGAATCCTGCCTGAGGGCAGGGAGCGTCTTACGAGGACTCCTGCACCCTCCAGCACCTCGATGGGATCTGTGACTCGAGTGATAGAGCGTTCTTGTTCCTTTGCAGTACCCGCCATGTTGTCGGCCTCTGCTTCGTCTACGTCACCCTGCGTTAAATACCCTAAGAGGCGGGGTGATACACTATATTGACACTGGAAGCAGAACTAGTGTCTCGGGGTGAGGTGGACCAGATCCTTCAGGTCGGAAGCGAAGCTCCGGGGGTGGCTAATGTTAAGAATCAGCTGCTTCCCGCGTCGGGTGAGGCTTCTCATGAGCTGCCTGAGCAAGAAGGAGGTTCGCATGTAGAAGGCTCTGTGGAACTGGCTCATGAGTTGGGCCGCATCCTCCGAAACAAGGGCGGGGTTGACGTCGAAGCCTGTGAGCGTGTCCTCCCAGACATCGTCGTCCACGAGGCCTTGCCCCACTAGGTCCTGCCACAGGGGCATGCCTCGGGTAATCCGAAGAACGTTGAATTGCGCGAAGTCCAAGTCCAATTTGGCGGCCTTCCGGACGGTCTCCCACATCTCGTCAACCGTCTCGATTGGCGCACCGAGGATGAAGCTCCCTATGACGTCGAGGCCCGCACGTTGAGCTTTCTCTGAAGCCTCCTGAGCCATCGCATACGTGAGCCCCTTCTTGTAGTACTTGAGAATCCTGTCGACGCAGCTCTCTATCCCGAGATAGATCGCCCTGCATCCTGCTGAGGCCATCTCTCTGAACATGCCCTCATCGGCTTGGTTGACCCTCCCCTCACAGTACCACTCCAGGTCGAGACCACGCTCTTTGATCAGCTTGCAGATTCCCACAACGTGCTCCTTGTTGAGGGTGAATATGTCGTCAACCACGGCGTACTCCCTTATGCCAAACCTGTCACCGAGGAGCTCAAGCTCGTCCACGACGTTCTCAGGAGACCTCCATCTAATGGTGGAGTTCGTGAAGGCGCTGCAGGAACAGAAGACGCATTTGTAGGGACATCCCCTCGAGGTGAGGATGGATCCCATGCTCTGACTGGACACCCTGAGCCCCCCAAAGGCGCCGTAGGTCAGGTGAGAGACGAGCTCATAGGCCGGGAAGGGCAGGGAGTCCAGGTCCTCTATATGCGGGCGGTCGTCGTTCACTCGGATGTGCCCATTCTCCCGGTACGTCAGGCCCCTCACCCTGGAGAAGTCAGGGGATCCCTTCTCCATCTCGGCCACGAGTTCCACGGCCGTTTCTTCGCCCTCTCTCCTTACCACGAAGTCGAACTCGTCGTACTTGGAGAGGATCTTGTCGTGATTGAAGGTGGCGGAGTACCCGCCGAGAACGATGGGGCAGTCGGGGAACTCCTGCTTGCATAGGTGCGCGGTGTCCGCCACGTTCTTGAAGGTCATAACCAAGGTGGACATGCCTATCAGGTCAGGTTCGGAAGCCCTGACTCGCCTGGAGAACTCGTCCGTTGTGGGGATCTGCTCACAGTTCATGTCGAGGACCTCAACATCATGGCCTTCCTGCTGAAGCGATGCGGCCACGTAGAGCAGTCCCAAGGGAGGGGACATAGATCGCATGTTTATGCGTGAGCTGAAAACCTGCTCAACGATGGAGGATGGAGAGATTAGGAGTACCTTTAGGGTCAATTTACCGCCGCTCCACTCGAGTACCTGCCCTCGAAACTGCCGAGAGGACCACGCTGCTTCACTCGTCGGCCGATTGCCAGCCCCGCCGGGGAAGCGAGGAAGATGGCTATCAATCTATCGGTGGCCGGGGTATATCGCGACTTGCCGACATGCGTGGGTCTCGTCGCGACTGTTCAGAGTTACTCGCTCGAATTCGCCCGCAGCGGAATGCTATATGTCTCGAGACGACTCCTTGAGCAGCCTCAAGGCAGCCTCTCTTGGGCTTAGCTTCTTCCGTAGGACCTCCTCGACAGAGGCCTTGAAGTCCTCCCCGGAGCTGCGAGTCAGACTCCGTTCGAGGACGGACTCAGAGATAGCAATCATCAGCTCTTTCTCCACCTTCCGCCGTCGCCAGCCGTCAATCTTTCCGGACTCCTTGAGAAAGGCAAGGTGTCTCTCCAGAAGGTTGGCGATCTCGGTCACACCCTCCCCCTGAAGGGCGACGGCCTTGAGGACAGGAGGAACCCACTCGCCCTTCTCGCCTAGGTCGAGCATCATCTTCAGGTCTGTCACAACCCTGTCTGCATCCTCCATGTCGGCCTTGTTCACAACGAAGACATCGGCCACTTCGAAGAGGCCTGCCTTGAGGGTCTGGACCTCGTCCCCAGCGCCAGGCATGACCACGACCAGGGTCGTGTGGGAGAGATCCGAGACCTCGACGTCCGTCTGTCCAGCCCCCGCTGTCTCGACGAAGATGATCTCACTCCCGTAGGCATCCAGGATGTTGACCGCATCGGAGGTCGCCGCCGAGACTCCCCCCAGACGTCCCCTCGTCCCCATGCTGCGGATGAACACCCCCTCGTCTCTTCCGAGTTCCCCCATCCTGACGCGGTCACCCAGCAGAGCACCCCCCGAGATGGGCGACGTGGGGTCGACGGCTATGATTCCCACCCGCTTACCGCGCTCTCGAAACTCCTTGGCCAGACGGAAAATCAGGGTACTTTTCCCCGTTCCCGGCGGGCCGCTGACGCCGACGACGTGGGCATTTCCCGTCCTCTGATAGATTTCACGGATGGAGTCGATGGCGGCAGGGTCTCCGTCCTCGATGAGGGAAATCAGCTTCGCGACGGCCCTCTTGTCCCCCTGGATGAGGCCCTCAACGAGAGACATCGCGCTTCTTCCCCAGGTGGCCCTGGATGAATTCTACGATTGTCTTCAGGGGAGTCCCTGGTCCGAAGACCTCTGCGACACCTGCCTTCTTCAGCTCCGGAACGTCCTCAGGCGGGATGATGCCACCTCCGACGATGAGGACATCTCCCAGGCCCCTCTCGCGCAGCAGGTCTGCCACCCGAGGGAATAGTGTCATGTGGGCTCCCGAGAGGATGCTCATGCCCACGACGTCCACATCTTCTTGGACGGCGGCCTCGACGATGTCCTCTGGAGTCTGGTGGATGCCGGTGTAGATTACTTCCATACCTGCGTCGCGCAGCCCCCGCGCGACCACCTTCGCCCCGCGATCGTGGCCATCGAGCCCAGGCTTCGAGACCAGCACTCGTATCTTGGCCATGGGACGCCTCCAGGATCAGTAGACGAGAGGCTCCTTGTAGACGCCGTACACCTGTTTGAGGGCGGTCACGGTCTCCCCAAGGGTAGCCCTGGCCTTCACGCAATCGAGGATTGGCACCATGAGATTCTCCTCCTTCTCCGCGGCCTTTGTCAAGCCATCCAGTGAGCTCTGCACCTTAGCATCGTTGCGCTCCTTCCGGAGCCTCCTCAACCTCTCTAGCTGCCTGTCCTCCGCCTCCTTGTCTATCCTCAGATACTCGATGACCTCGGGCTCCTCGGAGACGAACTCGTTGACGCCGACGATGATCCTCTTCCGCTCCTCAATCTCCCTCTGGTACCTGTAGGCCGAAGAGGCGATCTCCGTCTGGTAGAACCCCTTTCTGATGGCAGGAATGACGCCTCCGAGCTCGTCGATGCGATCGAAGTAGCGGTAGGCCTCCTCCTCGAGGTGGTCCGTCAACCACTCAAGGTAGTAGGAGCCTCCCAATGGGTCCGCAGTGTTGGCGACGCCGCTTTCGTGGGCGATTATCTGCTGGGTCCTCAGGGCTATGCGAACGGCTCGCTCCGTGGGTACGGCCCACGCCTCGTCCATGGAGTTGGTGTGAAGAGACTGGGTTCCCCCCATCACGGCCGCCAGGGCTTGAAGGGTGACGCGGACGATGTTGATCTCCGGCTGTTGAGCCGTCAGGGAGACGCCTGCGGTCTGCGTATGGAACCTCATCCACCATGAGCGGGGGTTAGCCGCCCCGAAGGTGTCCTTCATCTCCCGGGCCCATATGCGGCGGGCCGCCCTGTACTTCGCGATCTCTTCAAAGAGGTCGTTGTGGGCGTTGAAGAAGAAGGAGAGACGGGGCGCGAAGGAGTCGACGTCCAGCCCTCGCTCTAGGCTCCAGCGAACGTACTCAAAGCCGTTGGCCAACGTGAAGGCCAGTTCCTGACCGGCTGTAGAGCCTGCTTCGCGAATGTGGTAGCCGCTGATGCTGATGGGGTTCCACTGGGGCAGGTGCTTTGACCCGTACTCGATCGTATCCACGACGAGCTTCATGTGAGGTTCCGGGGGAAAGATCCACTCCTTCTGGGCCTGGTACTCCTTCAGGATGTCGTTCTGGATGGTGCCCCTGAGGGCGCTAGCGGAAATGCCCCGGCTCTCTGCCATGGCGATGTACATGGCCCACAGGACCGTAGCCGGACCGTTGATAGTCATGGAGGTGCTGACCCGGTCCACAGGGATGCCCTCGAAGAGGGCCTCCATGTCCTGGAGGGACGAGACGGCGACGCCACATATACCGAACTCCCCCTCGGCCTCGGCGTCGTCGGTGTCTAGCCCGTAAAGGGTCGGCATGTCGAAGGCCACGCTGAGGCCGGTCTCCCCGTGGTCCAGGAGATACTTGTAGCGGGCGTTGGTGTCCTCCGCAGAGCCGTGACCTGCAAACTGGCGCATGGTCCATCGACGGCCGCGATACATGGTACCGTGGATCCCACGAGTGAAGGGGTACTCTCCCGGGAAGGCCAGCTTCTCCAAGTAGCCCGAGCCCCCCGCTTCGACGGGGGTGTAGAGGGCGTCCACCTCGAGGCTGGATGTGGTCATGAAGTTCCTGCGGTCCGACGGGTCCGTGAGCGACTTGGCCAGCGTCTCCTTCTCCCATCTCCGCTTGGCCTTCTCGATCTCCTTCAAGCCATCCTCGTCAGACATGAAACCCTGGCGGTGCTCAGTAGGTCCCGTCGATATTTTTACCTTCCGGAGGGACTCATGGGCCGTGAGAGGACCGCTTGAGGGAGGGCTCCAGGGACTTACTCTCCTGGACGATGGATCGGATCAACGCCTCAAAGGCCTCTGCGACGTTCTCCCCGGTCTTGGCACTCGTCATTTGCCAGGGCGCCTCGTGGGCCTTGCTGAGATTGACGATGTCCTTCTTCTTGACCCGCACCTCGTTCTCCAGGTCAAACTTGTTCACAAGTATGGCGGCGTTGACATCGCCCGCCGCGCTATGAACGCCCTTGAGCCACCCATCGAGGGCCTCCAGCGTCTCCGGGCGGGTGACATCGGCTATGGCGAGGACGCCGTTGGCTTTGTAGAAGTAAGCGTCTTTGAGAAGCTCCATGAACCCCTGCCGACCCATGATGTCCCACAGGACGGCATCCACCTTCAGGGGTTGCCCCATGGGGTCCTCCAGTGAGATTGTCTTCTTGCTGATGAGGGTGCCGATGGTCCTGATGTAGTCAGTCTCGAATCTGTCTGCGACGAACCGACGGATGAGACTGGTCTTGCCTACCGCTTCCTCTCCCACGGTACATATCTTGAGTTTGAAGCGGCGCTTCGCGCGAGCCTGAGCCATCAGACGTCAGCTGGTTATCACGAGCGGGTAAAAATGCAGCGACGAGATTATCTATCCTGGTAAGAGGTGCTAGATGGGCTTGAAGTGTATCATGTCGGTCACGGAACCCGTGGAGCGGCCCCGCCCCTTGAACACGACCTCAACCTCCATCCCGATCTCGACCTCCTCCTCAGGCAGGTCAACGCGGTTCAGGAGGCCGCCCTTCACGCCCGCGAACCGGACCATGGCCCAGACCTCTGGGACCTCCACACGCTCCCCCCTTTCACCGACGTAGGCCACGGTGTAGGCATTAATGACCCCTTTGTTGGGGACCTCCTCCCATTCGACCATCTCGGTGAAGCAGTCCTCGCAGTAGAGGCGGGGCGGCATGTAGAGCTCGTCACAGGTGGGGCAGAAGGTCCCCATGAGCCTCTCGTTGTCGCGGATCTCCCTCAGGAAGCGCTCGCCCGCCACGCCGGCGGTATAGATGTAATCGGCCTCCATGTTGCCGCTCCACTTGCCGAAGTCCTCAGCCACTCAGCGGCCCCTCCTTGGCTTGAAGTGGAGGATGTCCCTTACGGATCCCACCCTCTCCTCCTTGGGCTTCCACACCGCCTTCACCTTCATGCCGATCTTGATGGCATCCTTGTCCACGTCCCCTAAGTAGTGCATGAACCCCATCTTCTCTGAGGCGCCGTCGATGCTTATGACGGCGACGAAGATCGGCTCCTCGATGCGTCGGGCGTCGGTGTCCAGGTAGGAGATGGAGAAGGTCTCCACAGTGCCTGTGTCCTTCAGCTTCACGAAGTCCCCCGTACGGACGAAGCACTCGCGGCAGAAGGACATCGGGGGGAAGTAGACCAACTGGCACTCATCGCACCTCCTGCCCACGAGGCGGCCCTCCTTCAACTCGGCCAGGAAGTGGCTCATGGATTCACCGGTGCTCCACTCATACTGGGCCTCGGGCCTCCATCTCTCGGTGATGACCTTGCCCTCCGTGAGGTCCCGACTCGTCAACGGAGTTCCTGGCCACACCCTCTCTGCCATCTCTCTCACCCCCTCATCACCAAAACGCTGGAGAACTGCATCAGGTCTCCCCAGGCCTGACACACTCCCACCTTCGGGTCGCCGGGAACCTGCCTTCGCCCTGCCTTGCCAGCGAGCTGCCAGTAGATTTCCCCCGCCTTGATTCCCATGGTGGCGGCTATGGGGTTCCCCACACCGAGGAGGCCTCCGGAGGGGCAGACGGGCAGATCTCCGTCCCTCTGCGTGACACCCTCCACGGTCAGCTTTGGCGCCTCACCCTTGTCGGCAAGGAGCAGGCCCTCCAGGTGGTGCAGCTCCTTGTAGTCGAAGGGGTCGTAGGGCTCCACCACGTCAACCTCCTTCCTCGGATCATCGACCTTCGCAATCTTGTAGGCCATCTGAGAGGCGCGGGCGAGGTACTCTGGGAAGTAGAGATCACGATTGGTCCACATGGTCGTGTCGATGCACCATCCCACCCCCGATATCCACACCGGGGTCTCACTGTACTTCCGAGCCACTTCCTCGCTGGCTAGAACCAGCGCCGAGGCTCCGTCGCTTGGGGGGCTGATGTCCAACCGCTGCACCGGCCACGCCATGACCTCGGAGTTCAGCACGTCCTCCACCGTGATGTTCGGGTCGGCCAGCTGGGAGCACGGATGGTCCACGGCGTTTCGCTTGTTCTTCACCGCGACCTCCGCAATCTCCTCCTTCTTGATGCCATGGACGGTCATGTAGCGGTTCATCTCCAAGGCGAAGATCCAGACTAGGTTGGGCTGCAGGGGCCTATCCAGGATGGGATCCCAGATGTGGGCGAAGGCGGACTGCGGATGGGGGAAGCAGGAGGACATCTTCTCCTCGTTCACGACAAGGCAGACATCAGCCAGTCCGGAGGCCACGTGCCACCAACCGGCGATGGGAGAGAAGACGCCCGTACCGCCACCAGTAAAGACTCGCATATAGCGCCGTCCAGCGCCGCCGCACCCGTCGGAGAGATACTCCCCCTTCATGTGGATGCCATCAAAGGCGTCGGGTGCCGAGCCGGTGACCACGGCATCGACGTCCCCAAGTCCGAGACCTGCCTCCTCTAGGGCCATCCGGGTCGCCTGGTAGCACATCTCCTTCCCGGTTTCCAGGAGGCGGCGGCGGAAGAGCGTCATCCCGGCTCCGATGACCGCAACGCGTCTCATCTCAGGCCCCCAGTATCGCAACGGCTCCGCTTGTCGTCGGAACTCCCCTCCAGGACTGGGCCAATCCGACTTCGACGTCGACGACCTGGTGCTTTCCCGCCTCCCCACGAATCTGTCGAGCAACCTCCATGGCGCGATGGAGACCGGACGCTTCCAGGAGACTCCCCACTCCCAGCGAGCCCCCGGAGGGGTTCACAGGCAGGCCGCCGGAGATGTCGTACTGCCCATCCCGTAGGAGCTGGCTTGCACGGTATCCACCGGAGAGGCCCAGGGCCTCGAGGTGCTGCAGCTCCTTGTAGGCGAACCTGTCATCGACCTCAGCCACCTGGATTTGCCTCCGAGGCCGCTCGATCCCCGCCATCATGTAGGCTTGGCGAGCCGCGAGGCGGGCGTACCTAGCTTCCTTTAGGCTCCGGGTCTCAACCCACGGAGTGTCGGATGCCCAACCCACTCCCCTCACCCATACAGGTCGATCCGTCAGCTCCTTCGCCTTCTCCCCCGAGGCGAGGACGAGGACGATGGCTCCATCCGCCAAGGGGCTCGTCTCGGCCGCCTTTAGGGGCTTGAAGAGCGGCTCGGACGCCATCACCTCTTCGACCGAGGTCTCCTCCCCGAAGCTGGCGCTTTCGTTCTTCAACGCGTTGCTCTTGTTCTTCACGACCACCTCGGCGCAGTCCGCCTCTGTGTTCTCCTGGTCCTGCAGGAACGCGTGCATCTCGAGGCCGGCGAGGAGGTGCGGGTGTGCCTTGTGAGGACGATTGTGGATCGGATCCACGGCGAAGGTGACAACGCCTCCGTGGGTGCGAAGGTTGGAGGCTTTGCTGTGAGACTCTACGGCCACGATATCGAAGTGGCCCGTCCGCAGGAGCATCGAAGCCGACGCAAGACCATGAAGACCGTCGCCAGTGACTGTGAAGGCAGGCCTCAACGCTGCGCCCAGCTGGTCGGGGGTAAACTCGTCAAAGATCGAGAAGCCCTCGAGATAGTCCTCAGCACAGGTCACGAAGCAGTCGATGTCACTTCGGGGGCTGACTCCAGCGTCTTCATACGCCCTCAAAGCGGCCTCAAACATAAGCTCCTTCCACGAGTATTGGCGGCTGTCAGGAGTGAAGCCGACGTGCCCGACACCGACGATTGCAGCCTCTGTCATCCCACTCCCCGCGGGTAGGCGGGTCCACCTAGGATTGCCCTCGTAATAAAAACCTTCCTGCGAGCCGAACACAAGTCGGATGAGGCCTCAACTAAGACTATTTACAGAGAACCCGCAATGCTCCGCCGTTGACCGAGTACTACTTCGACATCGAGACTGAGGGCGAGGATCCCCTCCACGATAAGATACTGACGGTCCAGTTTCAGCAGCTGGAGAGCGGCGAACCCGTGGGAGGCCTCAACATCCTGACGGAGTGGGAGTGGGGAGAGAAGGAGGTCATCCGGTCGATCCTGGAGAAGGGCCTCCTCGAGATAGGATGGGACTTCGTACCCATCGGCAATCGGCTGAGCTTCGACATCACTTTCATCGTTGAGAGGGGAGAGTACCACAACCTCCTCTCGTGGCAGCCCGCGGATCTGAAGCTCTATTTCTTCAAGAAGCCCATGGTGGACATCTGGCCCGTCCTGGTGTTGATGAACAGGGGGCGCTTCGAAGGCTCCAGCCTCACGAACTTCACCCAGAAAAGGGAGTGGAGCAACGTCGTGCCTCCGCTCTATAGGAAGGGCGACTACCAGGGGATTCTCCAATACATCCAGGAAGAGAGGGACGCGGTCATCGATCTCTACAGAGAGGTTAAGTCGGTTCTCTCCACCCTCGGCGACCGACGGAGAGCTCGCCTGGAGGGGGAGTAGTCAAAAGGTTCATGGAAGTCGAAGCGTTGGAGTGGGCGTAATGGTGCTGAACCTGAAGGAGGAGCACGACCTCATTCGAAAGTCGGTGAGGGACTTTGCAGAGAAGCGAGTAAAGCCCATTGCCCGCGAGATAGACCGGGAGGCGCGGTTCCCTACGGAGACCATCAAGGAGATGGGCAAGCTCGGACTTATGGGCATGGTCGTGCCGCTGGAGTACGGTGGCAGCCTGACCGACACCATATCCTATGCGATCGCTGTAGAGGAGCTGTCACGGGTGGATGGGTCCCACGGGCTCATAATGGCGGCCCACAACTCTCTCTGCACCTCCCACATTCTCATCGCTGGAAACGAGGTTCAGAAGAAAATGTACCTGCCCAAGCTGGCAACGGGAGAGCACATCGGCGCCTGGGCCCTCACGGAGCCTATGTCGGGGTCCGATGCTTCGACCATGCGTACGAGAGCCACGAAGGACGGTGATGAGTGGGTTCTCGACGGAGCTAAGAACTTCTGCACGAACGCCCCACACGCCGACACTTTCGTTATCATGGCAATGACCGATCAGGCCAAGGGATCCCACGGCATCAGTGCCTTCGTTGTGGAGGGGAGAACTGAGGGGTTGACCCCGGGCGTGGAGGAGGACAAGCTAGGGGTGCGCGCCTCCGCCACATCCCAGGTCATCATGGAGGATTGCAGAATCCCTGAGGAGAACCTCCTGGGGGACATCGACAACGGCTATCGGGACGCATTGAAGGTCCTGGACGGGGGCCGCATCAGCATCGGTGCCATGGCGGTCGGGATTGCCCAAGGGGCCCTCGACGAGGCGATGGCATACTCGCGGGTCAGGGAGGCCTTCGGCCAGAAGATCTCTGGATTCCAGGCCATCCAATTCATGCTGGCCGACATGGCCACCCAGACGGAGGCATCCCGCCTTCTAGTGTACAAGGCGTCCCACCTGAAGGATACGGGAAGACCCTACAAGAGGGAGGCGGCTATGGCCAAGCTCTACGCCTCGGAGGCAGCAAAGAGGATTACCGACAAGGCCCTGCAGATTCATGGCGGCTACGGCTTCGTCAAGGACTATCCCGTCGAGAGGATGTACAGGGACACCAAGCTGACGGAGATCGGCGAGGGGACCAGCGAGATTCAGAGGCTTGTCATCGCCAGAGAGATCCTCAAGGACGCTACTTAGCCCTTCATCTGGACGATCATGTATTGGTTCTTGTCGCTATCATACACCCGCATGGCGATGCCACCCCAGGGGCGCTCCTCCGCCTTCCTTCGGAAAGCGATACCCTTGGAGATGAGCTCGTCCTGTATGGCGTAGGCGTCGTCCGTCAGGAACATAATGGATGTGTTCTCACCTATGTGGCCCACGTCCGATTCGTACTCTGACGGATCATCATACATCTCGGCGACGGGAGTAAATGGCATAATCGCGGTTCCCTCGGGGCTGGCTCGGTAGATTGTGTAATCCTCGCCGGCCTCCTCCCCGGGTACTTTCGCGGACTCAAGGCCCAGGCTCTCGAAGAACTCCCGCGCCTTCCCTTCGTTCCTGGTCACGACGGTCACCCAGCCCAAGGAGGTGAGTCCAGGCCCGGCGCCCTTCGCCTCCCGCTCTTCTTGGATGAAGAGGGTGTTCCCATCGACGTCCCAAAACCTGGCAAAGGTCTTGCTTTCCTTCTCGACCTTGACGCCCCGGCTCGCCATGTCCTGGACAGTCTTCTCCAGGTCCCCAGTCAGGAATCCCAGGCCCGTGACGATGCCGATGGAACGTAATCCCTCCTCGTACTCGTCCTCGCTCCAATCTGAAGTTGGCTGCCAGACATCGATGCTGGCATCCGGGCCCTCCTCCGTCGTCCCCAGGGCCAAATACCCGAACTCAGGCATGGCCTCTCTTACCTTCAGCCCGGCCTTCTCGGTGTAGAACTCCCTCGCAGCCTCCTGGTTTTTCGTGAATATGCCGACATCGCCAAGGCTCAGTATCCTTGCCACAGATATCCCCAGTCCGGGGAAGGCGTCCTTCCGTTTAAGCCTGGGGGGTGCCGTTACAATCGATGGAACGGCGAGGAAAGCGAGCAAAACAAGGGGAGAAGTCCCAACGGTAATAACCCCCCCAAGCCATCATCATTCGATGACCGTCGGGAAGGTTCCGGAGCGCAAGCCAGATGGGCGCGACGGACCTCCCCAGGGATACCCGAAGGACCCAAAGCACTACGCCGACCCTGAGAACTGGAAGTATCCCGTTCACACCCCCTTCCACGCCAGGGCCGCCAGGAGATACTTCGACGATCCCGCCAACCGGGCCAAGTACTCGGGGGAGGAGCAGGAGTACATCGAGTGGCGAATAAGCCAGGCCCTGAAACGGTTCGGCGTCGTCGAGGGCAGGTCTCTGGGCGACCGGAAGGTACCCTTCGACAAGGACCTCGAGGAGATGGGACTGGAGGACCTCCTCATCTTCTTTCTGGGGACTGATAGGCTCAAGCGAGCGATGAAGATCGGTGATGTCTCCATGGCCCACAAGGGCAACCTGGTGGAGGGCACAGTGAAGGACTACTCCGTGAGGGTTGATATCGGCGACAAGCGCATCATCCATGAGTGCCCGGACTGGCAGAGGCGTTCGGCGGGAGGACTGTTCTGTAAACACGTCGGCGCCGCGTTCCTCAAGCTGCCCGAGACCGAGGCTCTCGACCTGCTAAGACGGCTAGCGGTCGAGAGGGATCGGTGGATCTTCCAGACGGGCACCGACTAGGCTCCTCACCATACCTCATCCTCTTGACCAGTCGTCTGGAGGTCTCGATAGGCGCGTGAAACTGGGTTCCGGCAGACCGGGCACCGGCCCCCGACTATGCAGGCGCTGCAGAGGTACTGACCGCAGATGTGCTGGTAGATTCCGGGCGCCCCGTGCTTGATGCACATCTTCTCCGTCCTTCCCCTCGCCGGGCGAGGACTCGGCGTTTCGGCCTCCTCCTCTTCCTCCGAGGTCCTGGTCTCGAAGACCCTTAGGGACTGCTCCAACCTCTTGGCCTCGTAGGCCCCGAGGCCCAGGTTGCGGGCTAGGGATATCATGTTCCACTCCCGTCGCGGCAAGTCCATCGCCACCTTCATAAGATCATCCATGCCTGGAAGCTCCTCCTCTGGGACGTTGAGATGCTGGACTCCTCGGACATATCCCAGAACCTGACGAGAGTCGTTCAGGTCCAGGTGCGGAAGCCCGCTGACGACCTCCGACAGCCTTGGCAGCCTATTGTGGGAGCCTCTGGCCGTCGACAGGACGTCTCGTGAAAACGCCTCCAAGTTCCGCAACTCGGTGTCCGGCAGGGAGAGTACGTCCACCTCGGGCGGTTCGTTGACGTATCTCAAGACCTCGTCAAGGTACTCCATCGGTACGTTGCAGTACTTGAAGGCCTCCTCTTTGGTGGCCGGACGAGCGTTGACGACCTCGAAGTCCAGGACGTTCCACGAGAGGGTTTTCACCTTCTCCTCCCTTCGTCTCTCCCCGAGGCTCTTCTGGCCCACCAGCGCTTCCTCCATGGTGGGGTTCAGGTTCAGTGCTCTCTGATAGGCCTCGTTGGCCCGCTCGTAGAGGCCCATCTCCACGTACGATCTGCCGAGGGCGCACAGGAGACCCTCGTCCTTGGGCCGGATGTCCACCGCGACAACGTATGACTGGATGGCGTCTTCCCAGCGGCGCAGTGTCTCGCACAGGCGGCCGCGTCCCTTCCAGAGTTCGACATCACCAGGGTCGAGTTCGATTGCCTTATCGTAGGCGGCCAAAGAGGACTCCGGTTGTCCCAGTTTCAGGTAAAGGCCTGAGCATCGGGTCCACACGTCCTTGGAATCTGGGGAGAGGCGAGCGGCATGCTCCAGCGACTCCACGGCCTCGGCCCAGCGACCCAGGGCCTCCAAGGCCTCCACCTTCTGGAAGAGGAGCTCTCGGTCCTCCCGCTTCTCCAAGAGAGAGGCATCAATGAAGTCCAGGGCCTCTTCGTGCTTGTCCAGGGCTTTCAGGAGGGCCACCTTCGCTGCGGTCAGGGCTGGATCATTCGGATGGCTCGACAGAGCGTCACCAACAATCCTGTGGCCCTCATCGGCCCTCTGGAGCTTCAGTAGGGTAAGCCCCTTCTGGGCAAGAATGGTGGGGTGCGACCCGCCGAAGTAGAGCGCCTGGTTCAGGTTCGTCAAGGCCTCGTCCCAGCGTCGAGCCTCCCAGAGAACTCTCGCTCTCCAGTAGTGGGCCCAGGGATCTGACGGTGAGCGGTCAATCAAGCCCTCGACGGTGGCCAAGGCATCCTCAAACCTCCTGAGACGCGCCAGGTTGAGAGCCCGTCCTACCAAGCCATCCCGGTTTTCCGGATCCAGGTGAAGGGACTCGTTGAAGGCTCTAAGGGCATCCTCGTGCCGTCCGAGCCCCGCAAAGGACTCTCCTTTGACGATGTACGCCTCGGAGTTCTCCCTATCCCTGCGGATGACCTCGTCGGCCACCCTGAGAGACTCTGGATAGTCTTCCAGGGATAGAAGGAGTCGGGCCTCCTCCAGCTTGGGTGCAGGGTCGTTCGGGTTGAGCTTACAGGCTCTTTCGAGACACTCCAGGGCCTCCGTTCCCAGACCCAGGGTGCGTGCCATGGACGCCCGTAGGGTCCAAGCCCTTGGGTCTTTGCCGTGGACCTCGGAGAGTTCGACGGCGACGTCATACGCCTCCTTAGGACGGCCTAGTTCCTTCAGACACTGAACTCGGGCTTCGAGAAACCTCCAGTCATCCACCCGCCGAGGCAGGGCTTCCTCCAGTCCCTGGAGTGCCATGCGGTAGTCGCCGAGCTCCATGT
The DNA here is from genome assembly GCA_964347325.1 of uncultured Methanomassiliicoccales archaeon. Lineage (GTDB taxonomy): Archaea > Thermoplasmatota > Thermoplasmata > RBG-16-68-12 > JAJISG01 > JAJISG01. Next base: position 24,689 of record CAYFYA010000005.1, read on the forward strand.
AACAAGCGGCCCTCATGAGGCGGGCCTCATCAGCGGTGGGCTCGACACGCAACGCCTTGTCGAAGGAGTAGAGCGCCTCCTGAGGCTTTCCCCCGCTCAGCAGTGCGTTCCCCTTGGCCATCCAAATCCGACCCTCTTCCTTCAGCTCTCCCGCTTTGTCGAAGCAACCCACCGCTTGATCTAGGCGTCCCAACTCCATCAGTGAGAGACCCTTGAAGTACCAAGCCTCGGGATCCTCTCGGAGGCCAATGGCATCATCGAAGGCGGCAACGGCCTCCTCGTGGGACCTGAGGTGGTGGAGGGATAGGGCGATGCCTTGCTGGGCTTCGAAGCTCTCCTGATCCGACTCGAGAGCCTCTTCGTAGACGTGGAGAGCCTCTCCATGCCTGGACTCGCGGGAAAGGAGGGCGCCCTTCCCCAGGAGGAGGCTGAGGTTCGCAGGGAGCTGCTTCAGTCCGTTGTCATAGGCCTGTAGGGCGACCTTCAGCTTTCCCATGGCCTCAGCAGAGGATCCCATCTCCAGGTAGGTCCCCACGTCTTGGGGCTCATGTTCGACCAACTGCTTGCACGCTTGGTACACGCCCTTCCATCGCCCCATGGACTTCAGGATGTCCTTCCTAGTCCTGAGCGCTCGGAGGTCTCCGTGCAGCTTCGCGGCCGAGGAGAGGGGTCCAAGAGCCTCCTCACCGCGGCCTAGGCCATGAAGCGAGAGCCCCTTGCAGCGAAGCCCGATGTCGTCCTTGGGCGCCTTCGAAAGGATTCTCTTGGAAGCTTCCAAGCACGTGTCCCACGCCTCAATCTCAAGGGTCAGCGACGCGGCCTTCCTTGCGACCTCCAAGGAGGTCCCATCCCGCTCCAGGATGTTCTGGAGTATCTTCAGGGCCTCCTCCTTTCCTCCAGATCGGATCCAGCTCCATGCCTCGTCCAACAGGACATCCTCGCGGGTGGGGTCGAGCGAGGCAATCTGACCGCATATCTCTCGATAGTCGTTCCACCGCCGCAGGCCTGCTGCGCAAGCCCTCTGACCCTCGAGGACATCGATGTTCTTGGGGGCTAGACCCGACGCCTCCTCGAACACCTCCTGGGCGTGTTCATAGCGCTCTGCCTCCAGCAAGAGGTGGCCCAGGTGGGCGATGACATCGACTCTGTCGGGAGCATATCTCAGGCTGACTTGGAGCGAACGAATTGCCTCTTCCCGCTCCGCAAGCCTCTCCTCAGCAAGGGCCTTCAAATCCCAGAGGTCTGCGTGCGTCGACTCCAAGTCCAGGGCTGAGGCAGTGCTGTCTCGAGCCTGCTCCCACTCCTCCTGCTCGACGTGTATCTGGGCCTTTGCCCTGAGGGCTGCGACGCTGCGGGGATCCTCCCCCAGAGCAACGTCGAGGGCTCGTAGGGCGTCCTCAGTCTCCCCCCTCCTCCTCAAGCGGGAGGCCTCGATCAGGCGAAGCTCCGCCGACGATCCCTTCGACCCTTCTATCAAGGCCAAGGCCTGCCGCCACTGGTTACCCTCCCTTGCAATGGTCCAGAGGGCCCCAAGCCCCTCCTCCTCAGAGCCGCCCTCAACGAGGAGTTCGGCCCGGAGTAGCTGGAGCTCTTCACTTCCGCCCAGGCTTATGTCCGCCTCCTCACATGCACTTACGGCCTCCGGGAGCTTTCTCGAAGCCCTCAGGAGCCTGATGAGAGCCACCCAGGACTCCACATCCCTCGGACGAGATTCCAGTTGCTGCCGAAGGAGAGCGACGAGCTTCGCGGAGCCGTCCAACGATGACGCGATCTCCGCCCCGTCGAGGATCAGGTCTCGTACACCCGGAGACGGAGATTCGGCTTCGGGTAGGTGCTCAAGGGCGCCCCGGAGTTCCATCCTCGCCCTATCACGCTGCCCCGCCCTCAGGTACTTGCGGGCCTTCTTCAGACACTTCCTCGCCTTGGATGGAGAGATACCCCTCCCTGGAGAATCGATAGTTGACATTCCCATCCCTTCGCCAGGGGGATGCGAGGAACGATATAAGGACTTTTCTCGAGGGAGGGGAGCGTGCCGGCATCCTGCGTCTAGATGTTGTGGACCACTTTTCGGATGCAGGCGCCGGGATTCGAACCCGGGCTATTGGCTATCCTCGAAGTCGTGGAAGGCCAAGGTCCTACCAGGCTAGACTACGCCTGCCAGGCGTGCGTAGTAGCTACGCTCCTTTAACCTTTGCCGGGACAAAAGGAGAGATAGATAGGGTCTGTGACACCACGCCTAGTCTCTGGCGAAACGGACGCTAGCCGACAATTAGAATTGGCGCATCCCTCCGGTTCCCAGAGGTGCGTGGGGAGGTGTACTCAATCGCGATTTGCCTAAAGCGTGTTCTCCCCACCTTCGCGCCGAGGAGGGGCGCCGTACAAGTGCCCAAGGCTCGCACGGCGGGGGGAGGTGATTGGATAAAGAGAGCAATATCAGGAATTCTAGCGGTCGTCCTGGCTCTAGTCCTCTTCCTTTCGTACTCCGGAACCGTAGCGGCTAACCACAGCTGGGCAACCCAAGATTTGGCCAAGCGGATTAGCCTCCTGGATGGCGAGATCGGCGATCCCTGCGTAAATGGGGACATCTCCTATGACGCGGAGACCACCTTCTGGGTGTCCCACGGGTGGAACTGGGCGCCTTGGTCTGAAGCGACGCCCCAGGAGAGGCGTGCCTTCATGCACCCCTCGATGACATTCGTGCTCTACATCGACGGGGATCTGCAACCCTCGTCAATGTTCGCGATAGACTTCCCGGCATTTGACCTCAAACTCAAGGTCTTCCAGACCGAAGTCCACGGCGGACTGCCAGCGGACACGTACACCTTCAGAGGCGAGTGGTATCTGAGCGGGTCCTTCTTCGGAGGAGACTTCCGCGATTCCGTCCTCGTTCTTGAGTGTGACGTGGATGTCATCCTAAGCTAGTAACTCCCTGAGAACCTCGGTTCGATGGCTTCCTCAGTCGGAAGACTCCAATTCGGACGAACGTCGAGGATTCCCTGAGCCGCCTGGACAATCGAGATTCTGGAAGTGAGAGAATCCACGCCTGTTAAGGTGAATCGCGAACGCTTTGTGTCAATTAGAATTGGCAGACCCCTCCGCGTCCGCTAGAGATTCCTCAGCAGAACATTCACCACGGTTTAGAATCGCTAGAAGACCGATGGTGGATTACACAAATCGTCCAAAGGATTATATCACTCTGCATGAATCCACTGCGGGGGAGTTTCATGGAGAAGCCGAGTCTGATGGACTTGCCGAGCCAAAATACGCAACTGGCTGTGATCTCGTTGGCCGCGCTTTTTGTAGGCACAGCCGTTGCGATATACGTCAATGGATCGGGGTTGACGACCGCCGTGGTTCCTGAGATGGCGGGACCAGTCTGGTCGCTTTCGATGGCCCTGGCCATCGTCGCTGCGGGCCTTCTCTGGTGGGGTCACAAGTACGGATTCATCGCTGCGATCATCACCGGTATCGTCTACATCGTGGCCATCGCCGGCGGTTTGGCGGGAATTGCTACGGGAGACGCTGCCGTAGAGTGGCTTATCCTGGATATCCCAGGCATTGTCTTTGTCCTGATCGTCTGGGTTTCCAGCTACGCCGCCTGGAGAGAGTGAGTAGGGCTGACAGCCAACCGTAGCTCATATCCTGCCGGGTCGGGGAATAGGAGTAGTCGCTTTCAACCACTCTGATTCCCTGAAGCCTCCGCGTTCACTATTCAGACCACTTTCCAGGAGAAGTGCGACCGGGAAGAGTCACCACTATGCTGTGCCGAGCCCGTCGAGCCTTAACGCCCGAGTCAGGGTGTCAATGGACGCACGCTGACAAACATATCTGGCGCACCCCTCCCCGTCCGCTCCGGTGAGATACACAGGTTCGCCGGGAGTAGAATTGGCACACCCCTCCGTATCGAGGAATCCACAGTATTCGGTTCTGATTCGTTCGAATATGGTAGATTCGATACTGTTAAGTAATGTCGTGTGACTGCCTGCCATGGGAGAGTTATGCAGCCGTTGAGTGCTCAAAGCGTGCTCTCCTCCATATTCGCGCCGAGGAGGGGCGCTTGAGAAGTTCCCAAGGCCCGCACAGCGGGGGGAGGTGAACGTTGTGAGAAACATGATTGCGCGACCTTTGGGGTTGTTGCTTAGTCTCGCTTTGCTGATGTTTTTGTTTGCTCAGCCAGCGGCTGCAATGAAGCCCGTGAAGGTGACTATCCTGAACCCATTCGGTGATTCGTTCGTAGAGGACTGCGATGGCTTTCAGGTCCGGATGGACTTCCACATTGTTCTGCAAATCAAGACGTTCTACGACAAGGACGGGAACGCGATTCGGATCCACTTGCATTGGACCATCAACGACGTCCTCACCAGGCTCGACACAGGAGAGGAGATCCGAGACAACGGTGGGTACTCCCAATTCTTTGACATCGTCGAGGGAACTGAGGCCTGGGTCGGAGGCGTCTGGCACTTTACCGTTCCCGGGGAAGGTCCCGTCCTCCTTGACGCAGGGAAAGTAGTCTACGACAGCGATGGTGTCGTAATCTTTGAGGCGGGTCCTCACGAAGTCTACAAGGGTTGGGTGTCCCTCTGCTTCCCGTGGGAGTGAGGAGAATCCCAAATCACAAGTCATGGCATTACACATCGACGGTGGGATGCTCCGTCCCACCCCTTTCCCCTTTTTCCTTCCCATCTTTGCGGGGTTGAGGGTAGGGGGATGAAGCCATGGATTGTGATCCTCGTTGCGGCGGCGATAGTCGCCGGCGTGGCTGGCGGCGTCTATGGGGCTATCTTGGGAAGAACTTCCTGTAGGGAAGGAGGAGCCCCAACAGCGACACGGTGATAACTGGGATCGACTCCAGCGACTGGAAGACGTCACCAGTGAAGCTAGCCGTGAGGAGTGGACTGCTCACCAAGGTGATAGGCACGAGCCACATAATGTACCAAGCCCGCTTTTCTCCCCTCCGGTAGCCCGTAAGGGCAATAGCCAAGACAAAGAAGGACCAGCTCATCTTGAGCAGCCCCAGTGCCCCGTATAGCCAGCGAACCATCTCAGCGGCCACAAGGCTCGAAGCCTGGAGCTCACTCCAGGACATGCCTATGACACGTTGAGCGTCAGTCTCAGCCAAATCCGTCCGGAGAGAACGCTTGCATGAAGCCAACCACCACCCACAGCAGCCCCAGACCTATGAACACCACCCACGCGTACTTCTCGTAGACTCGCTCCATCAGAAACCCCACACGCAGATCGAGTCTATGAATAAAGATTATAGATGTGCGAATGGGAGGTCGCCTCCCGACCCACATAACTTTGATGGGGATGAAGATGGGATTGGGTGCGAGACCTGAATGGGTTCGGATTATCGTTCGTCCAAGAAACAAGGCCGGGACCTAGACGATTGACCAAACGGGGAGATCGGGTTTCACGCCTAGACTTCGACAAAACGAACGCGTGGGAACAATTAGAATTGGCGCACCCCTCCGCGTCCGCTTTCAGCTTTGTTCGACAGGGAGCAAGCCCGACTCAAGTGAGTCGGTATTCTCACGAATGAGAATACCGTAACTGTCAAGGCATACCATGCCATGCTAGGGCTGAGTGCCGAGGAGGGGCACTATAGAAGTACCCAGAACCCGCCGGAGCGGGGGGAGGTGAGAGCCTAGTATGAGACTCAGGGCCCTGTTGACACCAATCACCGTTCTTGTCGTTCTAGCGCTTCTGACGACCCCCGTCTCGGCGACCCCACCATCTCAGGCCAATGATCCTATTGATCTTACCTTTCAGAAGTGTGCGGTGTCCTACTTCATCTGGTTGGGAATCGTTGGCGGCGACCTGAATGGCTTCCTGATCGCTATCCTGACCGATTTGCGCGAAACAGGTTCAGTCACGCACATGTCATGGAGTTGGTTTGTGTTCGCTGACGGCGTCGCGTTCGTCGCCGACCTCAGCGGAATCCTGAGCATGAAGACGGGAAGGGTGGTCATGAATGGCGTCATCACCAGCGGTTGGCTGCAAGGAGCGCAAATCCACGTAGCAGCACAGCTCGACTTCGTCACCATATGCTCCGCTGGGGACATGCGAATCATGCCTCTTTCGTGACCGTACCATGCTAGGGCTGAGTGCCGAGGAGGGGCGCGTCACAAGTACCCAGGGCCCGCACGGCGAGGGGAGGTGAGACTAGAGGCGTGATGGCAAGAAGTCACCTGAAGGTCTTCGTCGTATTTGCACTCATCCTTGGTGTGTCGATAACTCAAATCGGCACCGTCTTCGCCGCGCGGCCCATTGATACCTACTACACCTTTGTGGGGCCCCCAGAGATCGAAACAGACATCGACGTGCTGCCGAGCGGCGTGGTGAAGATCACACTTCACCGTGTCGTTTGGGGGGTTGATGGAGATTGGGAAGGAGAATGGGTGCACAGTGGGTTCGCCACCATAAGTCCTAATGGCGCATTCTTCGCCTTTGCCAAAGGAACGTTCACCGGCTCGGTTCTAGGGCATACAGGGACCGTGGATTTCGTCGTCCACACACATGGATCCTGGCCCCCCGGTGGCGATTTTGAGTTCAAGTTCTCGAAGGTCACCATCCTGAGCGGCACCGGTGATCTGGCCAACATCCACGGGCAAGGAACCGAATACGAAACCTACGTCCACGTTCGAGTTCACTTCGCCCCTTAGAACCCAACGACTTCAGCTTTGACGGGAGAAAGCAGCCCTGGCATTTGTCGTCCGTCCCGCCTACCGCGAAGACTTGATGTATGGTGTAGGTGGGCCTTTCATTCTTTATGATCCGCTAAGGGATTCTAAGGAAACTTTGCCAATCCTGTGGTCCGTGATGTGGGGGGATTCACGCCTAACCGGGGCTCTTCAATATCCTAGTGCATACAAAGGGCGGGCAAGGTCAGCGACCCTGCCTACCCAGGGGATGGGATCAGCGTCGTAGTGATCGTGACGACGGCGGGTTGGACAACCGTCAAATCGTCAGTCACATCGCCACCTGTCTCCCGATCTGTGGGATTCGCCACCAGATCGCGTAAAGGAGCTGTGCCCTCCGTTGGCCGGGGGGCGGCATAGCTGGGCGAGCATCCGTAGGCCTCGTAGACCTCTTCCCAGCCGTAGCATTCGCCGTTGGCCATCTTCTCCAACCTCTCCACGCCTGGGGTATATAAGTAGCAAAGGGGGGGAGGTGAGTGAAAGTGAAAGGATGCGGATCAGCTCTGGACCTGCTTCAGCTTGTGCCGAACGTGGACAGCCTCGCCCCTGCTGGACTCAACCATCTCCACGGGATTCATCCGAGCCACTCCCACGACGCGGACCTCATCGCTATGTCTGACGACCACATCGTCCCCCACTCTTATCTCGGCGTCCGCATCGAGAACACCCACGGCGAAGACGTTGCCCTCAGGATAGAAGTCATCGATCTCGACCCAGTAGCTTCCTCTCTCCGCGAGAACCTGGCCACCCTCCAGCGTAATTGAGTACATGCCCCGGTCTCCACTCAGCGCTGCCATCTGCCTGCCTTCCCGCAGCAGGCGCAGGTTGGGATATCGCCCCCTCGTGGAGCACCCCTCCACCAGGGCCTCCCCCGCTTCGCCGAACTGGAACCTCGCCCGGGATACGTGATCCTCCGCATGTCGCTTCCAGCTCGGCACGATTGCCAACGGGGATGTGGTTTCCACCAGAGCCTTTCGCAGGCGCTCCAGACTGTCTTGAGAGCGAGGATCAGCTCTCGACGTGACGATGGCACGGTCGAGGATTGGTTCCAGCACCTCAGCCTCCGAACCCAGGTGCACGATTACGGATTCGTACGCGTTGTGTTTCAGGTATGAGGCAAGGCCCTCCCTCAGGATTGAAGCCTCGTTCTCGCTCCAGTCTCCGGTTACTGGCACGTCGTAGCTTTGGGCAGGATAGGACAGCTCCAGCTCCATCGGGACCAGCCCCAACGGCGAGGTCACAACCACTACGTGGACGGCCCAAGGGTTGCCACCCCCTCGAATCACGGACCTGAAGAGGCGGTGGGACCTGGACGTGGAGTAGGGCTTCCTAGCTGAACAGGGCAGGAGGAGAAGAACCTGGGCAGAGGGAGGCTTGCGGTATCTCTCCATCAACCGACGGCGATACCGGACGACGTCGGGTCGATACAAGGACTCACTGGAGTAGGCCCTCATCGGCGCTCCCACAACGGGATAGTGGAGTTCCTGCCAATCGTAGGAACGGTAGTCCATCTCCCTGAGGACAGCAGTCATCCAGGGATCGTTGGCGACCCTCCTCTCCACCAGTTCTCGGAGGTTGCCGGATCGTACCGCAGCCCTTACCCTACGAAGCTCCGTCATCAACGTGCGCAGGTTGTGTCCCAGCAGATCCCTCCGAGCACACGAAGGGCAAAAGCAGGGCCAGTCCACCAGCTCATCGGCCACCTCCGCCCCGTCACCCATGTGGAAGATGCCTCTCCCGCTGTCATGAATGGCGCGCAGAGAGTCGACGAGGTCGACGCCGCAGTAGACGAGTAGGCACAGGTTTGCTGGGGTCGCCAAGAGAGGCGTGAAGATGACCTTCTGGTAGCCCACGGACTTCCGCAGTGTCCGGATGACCCCCACGAATTTCTTGGGGTATCTGAGGTACTCCACCATGTTCTGGAGCGAGACGACCTCCCGGTCCGTCTCCGCCCCTTCTCTGGGATCAGCTAGGAAGGCGATGTCACCCGTCCCCTCCTGAGTGGGGAAGGTGACACTCTCCAAGGAGAGTGGCCTAGAGAGAGGAAATTCTGGGCCAGGTCCGGTGGTCTGGACAGCTAGGGATCTCACTCCCCTCTGCGAGGCCAGGAAGAGTTCGGCCCACATAGGGGGAGATCCCTTTGTCCGCACGAAGAGGACGTTGGGCGTTGTCCCGTCAAATCGGTCGAGGACGAGATGGCCGGCACGAGCCAGGCCACACCGCTGCAGCACTTCGTACAACTGGCTCCCCCAGAAGTCTCACGCTATTAAAGGCGATGTAGCAACCTCTTCACGAAAAGGGAATTGTTCTTGAAACCTACATAGAACCGCAAGCCGTGGGGCTACTTGAGGTGAGAAGCAATGCTCGGCCCAACGCCGCCCCCAGATGACCCGCTCTAACATCGCCTGAAAGGGAGCATCATCAACCGACTCGAGCCTTCGTGGGCGGCTCCCCGACACCCTGTTCGCCGCGAGCGATGGAGTCAGCGTAGGCCTTCTCCTCTGCAATGCGGTCCAGGATGACCTCGTGGCCGAGGCCCTTCGCGATGGATTCGGCCTCCTTCAGGCACTCCAGTGCGGCATCGACGTCGCCATTGTCGGCGTGAAGTCTAGCCAGAGTCAGGCTGAAGAGGGCCATGCCCCTCCTGTCCTTCAACTCCTTCAGCTTCGCTATGCCATCGTCCCAGGCGGCAATGGCAGCCTCGGACCGACCCTTGGAGAAATCAACAAAGCCCCTGTACAATCGTGACCAGGCAATCTTCCGCTTCTCGCCTAGCCTCTGGAAGATCGCCGAGGCTTCCTCGATCAGCTCCTCCGCGCGGTCGTAGTTATCGTCTGTCAGGTGGATGCTGGAGGCATTCTGCATCGCATAGGCCAAGGTCCGGTGATCCCCAGTGAGCCGGCTGTACTCGATGGCCTTCTCGTAGAACCGCAGAGCCTCATCGAAGTCGTTGAGTTCCTGATAGCTCGTGCCGAGGCCGTTGTATACCTTCGCCAGCTGATAGACATCTCCCACCTCCTCGAGGATGGTAAGGGCTCTGATCTTGTAGGATACTGACTTCTTGTAGTTCCCCCGCTGACCGTAGTTCACGCCGAAGGCGTAGAGGAGCCTAGCTCTGGTGAGATTGTTCCCGGACTTCTCCACACAGTGCATCCCTCTTCTGAAATCCCGATACGCCTCCATGAATTCGCTCGTTGAGTTCCTCAGGAATCCAAGGGCATAGTAGGTCTCAGCCAGTCCGTCAAAATCACGGGTCTTGATATAGAGGTCAAGAGCCTTCACGAGGTTGGACTCGGCTTGGTCATACACCGCCCGAGCGACCAGTATCTTCCCTGCCCTCCTGAGGCCCTCCGCCTCCAGGCGCTTCTCGCCCCGACGGCGGGCGTCTTTTGCAACGGCTTGGAAGATCTTCAACGCCTCATCCCAGTCGCCCCGCAGCACCCGCATCTGGCCCTCAAGGAGTTCGATCCATGACCGGGCAGAACCCTTGAGCTTGTCGCCCTTGAGGGTTTCCAGGATCCGAGAGAACTCTTCCTGGTACCCGTTCCGGATGATGGTCTCCCCGTGCTCCATCACGGACTTCGCTGCGGCGTCAACCCTCTCGGCCTTGAGAAGGTGGTACTGGGCCTCCAAAAGGTCCTCGGGAGATTCGAGGGAAGTGTAGAACCTGGCAGCCCACGCGTGGTACCTTCTCCTTCTAGGCGGGGTCAGACGCTCGTAGAAGAAGTCCCTGAGAAGATCGTGGACATCGTACACCTTGGGTGCGCTCTCCTTAAGGAGGCTCCGATCACTCAGACCCGTGATAACGACGAAGTCCACGTCGTTGTCAAGGAACAGGGCGTCAACCTCAACCGGCTTCCTGAAGACGGAGGCCAGACCCAGTACTCTCTTCTCCACGTCGAGCAGCCGGGAGAGAAGCTCTTCCTCGAGGAATCTGTCTCGGTCCCCAGTGTCTGCGACATCGGGCCCATGGATGAGCTCGAGGAAGAGCGGGTGCCCCTTGGTCTTCGCGTAGATCTCTTCAAGGGCGGTCTCTGGAATGTTCTTGAGGGTCAGCATCTGGGCAGTTCCCTGAACGTCCAGGCCCTCCACCTCCAATTCAGCAACCAACCCCTTCACCTTCACGTCTCGGCGTCCGTAGAACTTGGGAATCGTCCTTCCCGTCACCAGAATTTTCGGGCCATCGACCTCGGCGACTAGGTCTTTCAGAGATGAGAAGAGGGTATCCAACTGAGGGGCAGCCTTGTCGTAGTTGTCGAAGACCATGAGTCCCCGCAGACCGCTCAGGTTCTTCTCCAGTAACATGAACACCTCCGTCAGGTCCAACAGCTCATGCGTCTGGGCGTGCATGAGAAGGTCCTTCATGTTAAGCCGAGAGAGGAACTGCCCCATCTGGTAGAGGAGATCCCTGGGGGTGCTCCACTCGTGAACGGTGTACCAGAAGATGCTCATCTCAGAACGTAGGTCAGTCACCATTTTGCCCGCCAAGGTGGTGACACCTGTGCCCGGCAACCCGTGAAGAACAAGCACCTTCTGCTTGGGTGACTTTAGCCACTTATCCATGAGTCCGCGCTCATCCTTGCGATCGAAGAAGTGTCTGAAGCGCGGCATGAAGTGGAGGTATGTCGCCGTCTTTCGCCGCGACTTCATCCTCTTGACAAAGGCAGGAACATCGAAGACCCCGCGGCTGACGTGACAGACGATGTCAACTATGGGTGCGTGAACGGGGACCTCATCGGGGATGTCGAATACCTTGATCTTCTTCACGTCCCCGGAAACTGTGCGGACTTTGACCGTTGTGGACTCGGCCTTCCTCCGGATCTTCTCGGCCTGAATCTGCCCCCTGGGTGTCAGGAAGTACACCGTCCTCCGTATCTTCCCGGAGGGTACGTGGGCCCTGCGCCCATACAGGTAGCCCTTGTCCTCCATCTCCTGGAGTAGCTTTGAGCACGTGCTCCTCCCCGCTAGGACCACGTCGGCAATGCCAAATTGGGTCAACTCATCAGGAGCCTCCAGCTCGTTCTCATACATCTGGTAGGCTGAGAGATGCAGTAGAATACGTTCCCGGATTGAGAAGAAGAACTTCTTCTTGTAGTAGCTCTTCCTCTTTCCCTCCGCCACCTTCTTCCTTGGCATGCCTCGGGGATAAAGCTCTTAATCTATAATAATTTCGAATTTGGTGATTTGTTCTTTCTTCCAGCTGTGGATTCTGTGTTGCTGACGAAATCGGTGATAGGACTGCGGGCGAGCCTAGTCTCGGCACACCAGAGTCCGGCGTCGCACTACCAGAAATGGTTAAGAGGCGCGGGAGGGTAGAAGGGCGAAGCCGGGTGGATGATGACGTTGAAGGCCAGTGTGGAGACGTACGGACTGTTTGTGGAGGGCGAGACTGCGGCTAGCTCCTCAGGAGCCACCTTCTCAACGCTGAGTCCCTCAACTGGCGAAATCCTTGGGGAGGTCGCCCGGGGCACTCGAGAGGACGTCGATCGCGCAGTCGGAGCCGCGCGAGAGGCTCTCGTCAGCAAGGAGTGGGGGCAGCTGGACGCTGGCAAGAGAGGTCGGATACTGTTCCGTGTTGCCGACATGATTCGCGAGAGGCGGGAGGAGCTCGCCTTGATGGAGAGCCTCGACTGTGGGAAGACTTCCAGGGAGGCGAAGTCGGATGTTGGCTATCTAGCCATGACCTGGGAGTACTTCGCTGGGCTGGCAGACAAGATCGAGGGTAAGACTATTCCCGTGCCCGGACTGAGACTTGACTACACTCTTCTGGAGCCTCTTGGCGTCACTGCTCACATAGTGCCGTGGAACTATCCCTTAGTCTTGGGCTCGAGGGGGGTCGCCCCCGCCCTGGCGGCGGGTAACACCGCGGTGGTCAAGCCCTCCAGCTGGGCACCGCTCAGCACTATCAGGCTGGCAGAGTGGGCTCACGAGGCCGGCCTACCGGCTGGAGTCTTGAATGTCGTCACCGGCACAGGCTCGGAGGCTGGGGACCACCTGGCACGCCATCCTGGAGTTGATGGCATAACCTTTACTGGTTCCGTTGAGACAGGGAGGGAGGTGATGAGGGCGGCGGCTGAACATATCACACCCGTTGTCCTGGAGCTGGGGGGGAAGTGTCCGAACGTCGTCCTCGAAGACGCCGACCAGAGCCGCGCGCTTCGCGGAGTCCTTAGAGGCATATTCACTAACGCGGGGCAGATGTGTTGGGCAGGCTCTAGGCTACTCCTCCAGGAGTCCCTTACGGACAAGTTCCTTGGACAGCTCAAGGAGAAGGCGGAAGGAATGGTCCTGGGCACTGATGAGAAGAGTCAGATGGGGCCGCTCATTTCCGAGGAGCAGGTGGAGCGCGTCCTAGGCTACGTCAACACGGGCCTAGAGGAGGGCGGCACGCTCTTGACAGGTGGCGAGAGGGTCACAAAGGGTCGGTTGGCTAAGGGCAACTTCGTCAGTCCGACGGTCTTTGCGGATGTCGACCCGACCATGACCATCGCGACGGAGGAGATCTTCGGGCCGGTCCTGAGCGCCATCGCCTTCGAGGATCTGGATGAGGCCGTCGAGATCGCCAACGAGACCCGATTCGGCCTCTGTGCTGGCGTGTGGACGACAAACCTGGCCAAGGCCCACAGGCTGGCCGCCGAGATCGAGGCCGGTATCGTCTCCATCAACGAGTACCCCATTTCCTTCCCTCAGACACCCTTCGGAGGCTTCGGGGAGAGCGGTATCGGCAGGGAGCAGGGGCTGGAGGCCGTGTACAGCTACTGTCGGGTGAAGAATGTGAACGTGAACCTCCTGTGACAACACTTTAATCGGCGAGCCCGCTTACGTCGCTCGTGGCTCGTCGCCTCGGCATAATCGGCGGATCGAGGTTGCACAAGTCGGGGTTCATTCAGAAGGCGGAAATGGTCCGGGTCTCCACTCCCTACGGCGAGCCCTCCTCGCCGTTGGAGAGAGGAGTGGTTGTTGGGAAGGAGGTCGTCTTCCTCGCCCGGCACGGCCCCGACCACTCGATTCCCCCACACAGCGTCAACCACAGGGCCAACGTGTGGGCCATGAAGGAGGAGGGCGTCGAGGCTCTTCTAGGCACGTCGTCTGTGGGATCGCTTCATCAGGAGACGCGACCTGGCCACTTGGTGATACCCGGGGACTACCTCTGCCCCTGGGACATACCCACCTACCACGATGAGGAGGTCCTTCACGTCACGCCCGAACTGGACCCCAACCTGCGAGCGCGCCTGGCAGATGCTGCCCACGCGGTTGGCGCTACCGCCCACGCAGGGGGCGTGTACATCCAGACGATAGGGCCTCGACTTGAGACGAAGGCCGAGATCCGGCTGTTCAGACAGTTTGGTAGCGTGGTCGGGATGACGATGGCCTCGGAGGCGACCCTGGCGAGGGAACTCGGGATTCCCTACGCCAGCGTATGCACCGTCGATAACTACTGCCATGGAGTCGTGGAGGAACCCCTGTCCTATGATCGAATTGTTGCGGTCCAGGAGAAGAACGCAGAGGTCCTTAGAAGCGTACTGGAGGCCCTGCAATGAGCATCCTGATCCACGACGTGCTCCTGGGAGACAAGGAGACCAACGTTTACGTTGAGGAAAACCTCATCGCGGAGATTGGCAAGAAGCGCGAGGCGGACGTCATAATTGATGGCCGGGGAAGGGCCTGCATCCCTGGACTCGTCAATGCCCATACTCACGCCGCCATGGTCCTGCTCAGGAGCTACGCCGACGACATGAAGCTTCAGGCGTGGCTGGAGACTAAGATTTGGCCCATGGAAGCCAAACTCACGAGGGATGACATCTATTGGGGCACGAAACTCGCGTGTCTGGAGATGATTCGGAGTGGCACTACGACGTTCAACGACATGTACTTCTTCATGGAAGAGGCCGCGCAGGCCGTGGTGGACATGGGCCTGCGAGCCGTACTCTCGTATGGGATCATCGACCGATTCGACCAAGCGACGGCCGAGACTGAGCTAAAGGTAACTAGGGAGCTCCTCCGTTACATCCGGGATCTGCGGAACCCTCGGATACAAGCCGCCGTGGGGCCACACAGCACATCCACCGTTTCTGAGGGGACCCTGGCGGCCGCCCAGAACTTGGCCCTGGAAGAGGGGCTGAAGGTTCACATCCACCTCGCGGAGACGGAACAGGAGGTGAAGGACTCCCAAGAGCGGTACGGTAGGGGGCCCGTCCGAGCCCTGGACGAGATGGGGTTCCTGGGAGATTGGCTGGTGGCCGCCCATTGCGTGTGGCTAAGCGAGCGGGACGCTCAGGTCCTCGGCAGGCGCGGGGTGAGCGCCATTCATAATCCGACCTCCAACATGAAACTCGCAGTTGGGAAGGCCTTCCCCTACCACGCTTTGCACTCCACTGGCGTGACCATGGGGCTAGGAACGGACGGGGCAGCCTCGAATAACAACCTGGATCTGTTCGAGGAGATCAAGCTCGCGTGCCTCCTTCAGAAGTTCGCCACTGGCGAGCCAACGGCCCTTCCGGCCCAGGAGGCGTGGCAAATGGCCACCGCGGGCGGGGCGGACGCGCTGGGACTTCCGGCGGGCCGCGTAGAAGAGGGAAGGCTTGCCGACCTCATCCTCGTCGACTTGACGCATCCCCAGCTGGTACCCAGGCACGACTTGACCTCCCTCTTGGCCTATGCTGCGAATGGGTCCATAGTAGACACTGTGATCTGCGACGGGAGAATCCTAATGCGCGATCGCCACGTTGAAGGGGAGGCTGAGATCCTCGAGGAGGCCCAGGCTCGGGCCGAGACGCTGGGGGAGAGGTGAGCCTGCTCGACCGGTTGCGAGAGAGCCTGAAATCGAGTCCTGTGGTTCGGTTTGGCGAGTACGAGTACTTCCTCCATCCCATCACAGACGGGATCCCCCAGGCGGAGCCCGCCCTGGTGGAGGAGGTTGTGGACGCCCTTCTCACGGCCGGAAACTTCGATTGCGACAAGATCGTCACGGCCGAAGCCATGGGCTTCCCCCTGGCGGCCATCCTCAGTCTTCGCACGGGCAAGCCCTATCTCTTCCTCCGAAAGAAGAAGTACGGTTTGCCGGGAGAGATTTCCGTCCGCCAGGAGACGGGCTATTCCAAGGCGAATCTCTACCTGAACTACCTGGATAAAGGGGATCGGGTTGTCATCGTGGACGACATCGTCAGCACAGGCGGGACCCTCCGGGCCATCGTCAATGCCATGCGCCAGATCGGTGCTTCCATCGTGGACATCCTCGTCGTGTTCGACAGGATGAAGGACAAGACCTTGCTGGAGAAGACCTTGGGGGTCGCCATCAAGACGCTCCTGCGGGTCGAGGTGGTAGATGGCAACGTCGTAGTCCTGCCCTAGCCCCTCCGGAGGACGAACGGCCAGTTCTACAGTGGTCGCTGAATTCTTCGCACCCTCCCCGCCGTCTATATGAAGGAGGACCTCGTTTCCGCCATCGAGGGAACTGATGCCAGACGTCGTTGCAGCCACGGATGACCCCGCCCCCATCGGCATCATCGGGGGGACCGGAGTGTACGATGCTTCACAAGTTAGGGATGTACGCTCAGTGAAGGTTTCCACGCCTTACGGCGCACCTTCTGCAGCCATCGACTTGGGGAACTTCCAGGGAGCTCCGATCGCCTTCCTACCGCGCCACGGCAAGGGGCACACTATCCCACCTCACTCCATTAACTATCGCGCGAACATTTGGGCGCTCCACCACCTCGGCGTCCGCCGCATAGTCTCTCCGTCTGCCGTTGGTTCCTTGAAGGAGGAGTACAAGCCAGGAGATTTCGTGTTCCCAGATCAGTTCATTGACAATACGAAGACTCGAGACTACACGTTCTACGACGGAGGGAAGACCATACACGTCTCCCTCGCAGATCCCTTCTGCCCGACTCTGCGTAACCACTTCTCAAAACATGCGCGAGCCCTAGAGCTATCCTACCATGACAGGGGCACATACGTATGTATTGAGGGACCGAGGTTTTCCACTAGAGCAGAGAGCCGGATGTTGCGTCAGTTTGCGGAAATCATTGGAATGACAGCATGTCCTGAGGCGCAGCTGGCGCGGGAGTTGGAGATGTGCTACTTGAGCATCGCGATGGTCACGGACTATGACGTCTGGGCTGAGAAACCAGTTGACGTCACGGAAATCCTGAAGACTCTCGACGAGAATCAGAGCAAGTCACAATCGCTGCTCGCCAGGGCGATCCCCGCGATCCCGGTGGAGCGCACATGTATCTGTGCGAACGCTCTTGAAGGCTCGGAGGTCTGAACCGTTGGGCAACGTATGTGAGTGGAGGAAGACACCATGGACGACACCTTTCGATGCCGTCTCGTGACCTGGGACGAGATTGCGAAGTGGACAGCCGCTGTTGGAGCGAAGATCAAGCAGAGTGGCTTCTACCCCGACGTGATCGTCGGACTCACTCGTGGCGGTTGGCTCCCTGCACGACTCCTGTGCGACCTTCTGGCAGTAAAGAGGCTCTACGCCGTGAAGGTGGAACACTGGGGCGTCACGGCGCAGCCCGATGGGAAGGCGCGCCTCGTCCAAGGACTCACAGCCGATATCTCCAACAACAAGGTCCTCATCGTGGACGACATCACGGACACGGGCGAGAGCCTTTCGCTCGCCAAGGACCACGTGGCAGAATCGAACCCCATCGAACTCCGAAGCGCCACCGTACTCCACATCACGCACTCTAGGTCCGAGCCTGATTTCTATGAGGTCAGGGTACCGAAGGAAGAGTGGGCCTGGTTCATCTTTCCCTGGAACCTGCATGAAGACTTGCGTACCATCATCCCCAAGACGCTACGCGGGACCGCAAGGTCTTTGGCGGAGATCAAGGACGCCCTCCTTGCGGGCTTCCAGCTCAATCTCGGCCCCGATCTCATCGAAAACACACTCTTGGAGCTGACGCAGGCCGGCGTGGCGGCGAGAGAGGGTGACGGCTACACACTCGCCTCCGCCGACGACTCTGGGCAGGAGTAAGCGCCTGTCGGAGGGAAGTCGAGCTCGGACAATCAGTGAGACCTGACCGATACGATAGGGGGAGCGGTATTTCCCAATCGTTGCCCGCATCACGAGACAGCGCTGCTGTAAACACTATCACAATCGAATCCGGTAGACGGAGAAGCCTTTACCCTCGACCAAGGACCCTCCGGAGAATTGGGTTCAGCTCCTGTTCCTGGTGCCCCTGCCCTTCCAGACGATGATGTTCAGCGTCAGGGTGTCCGCCTCGTCCTTCTCCTTATCGAACCTGACACTTCGTCCATCTGGGAGGATCTTTCTGAACCGTATCCTCATAGACAAATCATGCTGCTAGCGAGCTACTTAAAGAGTCAGACGTGGTTCTCAAAATTGATAAGTACGGTCAGGCGACCGGTTCATTCCTTCACGATGTCGGCCCCGGTCCAGTCGCCGCCGAAGTCCTTGACGGCGCCGGAAACCAGCTGAAAGCGGGCTCGTAATCTACCATTCTCGAAGAAGATGTAGGCATTCTTCAGCTTCGACGTGTACAGGTTCTTCCTCTTACCTTTCTGGGTAAGGACCCGGTCGATGCACTCGATGAGGCCCGCCTCCTCCAAAATACGAATCTTACGGTAGCAGGCTGCGATTGGTATGCCGTACCTGGCGCTTATCTCTTGGGCGCTGATCTTTCTCTTGTAAGTCCCCAAGAGTATCTTCGCACTGTACTCGTCTGTAAGAAGTTGTGATGCCTCTAATGGGTCCATCGCCTGCCCTCCACAGTCTAACCCCAGATTGGGGGACGGCGATGGAAATCTCTCGTACTTAAGCGTTGCGTTACGATTGTCAATCCCTGATAATACCTCAGAGCTCGACCCTGACCTCGCCGTCCCGAAGGTTCACCCTGTACGTATTGACCTTGATGGCGGGGTTAAGCGTGTGTTGACCCGAGGCTATGTCGTACTCCCATCCATGCCACGGACACGTGACGACGGTTCCATCCAGGATGCCTTCTCCCAGAGGTCCCCCGCGATGTAAGCACGTATTGTCAATCACGTAGAAATCCCCGTCCGCGTTGAACACTGCGAGGAGCCGGCCCTCAGCCTCCACTACCATGCCGGTCCCGGGCGGGATTTCGCTCGACTTGGCAAGGGTCACTTCTCTGGCCATCTCCTCCCCCTCGCGGAAACACGGCGCGACATCCTAAGCATCTCATGAGTCTGGGGTTAGGCCTGCTCCTCGAGCCACCTCTCAGCGTCCATGGCTGCCATGCAACCGAAGCCGGCGGCGGTCACTGCCTGTCGGTACCGATAGTCGTGAGCGTCACCGCCCACGAAGACGCCTTCTACGCTGGTCTTGGTGCCGTCGAAGACCTTTATGTAGCCCTTCTTGTCGAGATCCACGTGTCCAGACAGGAAGGCCGTGTTGGGTCTGTGTCCTATGGCGATGAAGACGCCGTCGCACTTCAGGTCCCTCTCCTCGCCCGTCTTGACGTCTCTGATGCGGGCTCCCTCCACCTTCTGATCTCCCAGAACCTCGACGACGATGGAGTTCCAGACGAAGTCGATCTTCGGGTTGTCAAAGGCCCGCTGCTGCATGATCTTGCTCGCTCGCAGCTCGTCCCTACGGTGGACCACCCGGACGGTTCGGCAAAGCCTGGAGAGGAACAGGGCCTCCTCCATGGCCGCGTCCCCACCGCCAACGACGAGGACGTCCTTGTCCTTGAAGAAGTGGCCATCGCAGGTGGCGCAGCTGGAGACGCCGCGGCCCCTCAGACGCCCCTCCGACTCCAAGCCCAACCACTTGGCTGAGGCGCCGGTGGCGATGATGACGGTCCTGGCCTCATATTCCTCCCCTTGGACTGATACCTTGAAGGGGCGGGAGCTGAAGTCGACGCCGGTGGCGTCCTCGTAGATGAACTCCGCGTCGAATCTCTCCGCCTGCTGGATCATGAGATCCATCAGCTCCGGTCCCTGGATGCCCTCGGGGAATCCGGGATAGTTCTCCACCTCGGTAGTCAACATCAGCTGACCTCCGTACTGCGCCCCGGCTATGACCAAGGTACTCAGGTTGCCGCGCGTTGTGTAGACGGCGGAGGTCAGAGCCGCGGGTCCTGAGCCCAGGATTATGACGTCATATACCAGAGAATCACCTCGAAGTCCTCTCGGCTATCGAAGAGGCGGCTTTGCGTATTAATCCTACTCAGACACCGGAGGCTTAAAATCCTTCGCCAAGAGGGTTGTACCCTCACACAGTATCTGCCTTGTTGAGCTCGATCCACTTGCCGTTCAAGTTGGATTCATGGTCGAACTCGAACTTCACCTTGAAGGAGCCCTCTTGGTAGAGAAGGTGCGCGCTCCTCAGGGTCGCTTGGTAGAGCTTCATGGTCTTGCCCTTCGGAGTGGTGACTATCTTGGCGCACTTGAGGAAGCCCGCGTCCTCCAGTTCGTGGATTTTGCGGTAACATGCCGCTATGGGGATGTCGTACTTATCACTGATCTCCTGAACAGATCTGGGGGAGCTGTGAGTCGCGACGAGAATTCGTTCCGCATAATCATCCGTCAGGAGGCGCGAAATGTCCTTCTCCCTCATCGCCCTCGGATGATTAGGTCAATTTAAGGGTCTTTCCATTCAGTTATCAGGCATGAGACTCATTTCGCGATGGAACTCACACGATGGGAGTCACGACGGCCTTCGGAACACCGGTTGAGTAGTCGAAGGATAGGTTGTGGAAACCTGTGTGTGGCTTCTCCGCGTAGATGATGATGCAGCCGTCGACATTCTGGATGCGAAGGTGTACCGAGGAGATGTTCGCCACGGCATCGGCGGACTTCCCCATGGGTGACGTCAACCCGACGAAGACATCCTTGGACTTCCGAACGGAGGAGAGGTGGCCGGTCATTTCCGAGGCCACGTCCTCACCGTACACCGCCTCCAGAGTGTCGTAGGCCATCAAATCCAGGAAGGGATGTTGGGCCAGACCAAGGCTGTACTCGATGGTGCTCCACTTGAGATCGGTCTCGACATCGGACCCCTCCATCTGCAAGGCGTTTCGACTCCCCTCGAGGCTCCCGAGCGGAGAGGACTCGAAGACTCGGACATAGGTATCGAAGATCTTCTCCCCCGTGTAGGGTTTAAGCGACTCCCGGACGAAGTCGGCCGTCGCCTTCCGGGGTGGTACGTAGGCGACCCCCCTCCCCTGCCGGCAGAAGTTGGCAATTAGGCCGTTGAGGAGGGGGTCGATGAACTCATTGGGGACATCCACATCCACCTGAATGGAGGCGACGCTTCCTCTCCCGAAGCCCCCGAAGAGAGCGTCCAACTCTTCGTTGCCCGTAGATGTCCTCTTCTTGGTGTCCCGAACAGGCTTCCAGCGGCGGCGCCGAATCTCGGGACGGTCGACGGTGTGGGAGAATGCCTTAACCCGGCCGTCCTTGAGGGTGAAGACGTACTTCGGCTGCACGATCTCCCGACCGCGCAGCTTCTCGACCTTGATCACCCGCAGGCGCCGGCCGCTCACCTCTTCGTCCCTCAACTCCACGACCCCGTCCCCGAGGTAGTCGAGCTTGGTCTCCCCCTTGCCCTCCAGGACGTAGACCACGTTGGTGTTGCTGCTCTCCACCAGGTCCTTCTGGATGGTGTTGATGATCTTCGCCGGATGGATGCCGTACCTCTCGCTCAGGGCGTCGATACTGTCGATGATCAGGAGGGACTTGCGGGGCAGGTTTCGCTCAACGGCATCGTAGGCGAAATCCATCTCAGGCAGGTCGGAGCCCAGATCGAAGATGACGCTGTCCTCCACCACTTCACCCTCGCCTACCCGCTCGTATATCTCGTCCCCTTCCTGGCCCATCTCGAGTCGTCCCTCGAGCTTGTTAAGCTCAGTCCTGTCCACCTTCGTGACCCGGACCTCGTCCTCGGAGACCTCCCGGAGCATCCGTCTTGCCTGCCTTATCTGCTCCTCCTCCTCCTCGTCGGTCTCCTCGAAGCTCCTGATAAAACCCCGGCCGACCTTCATCAGCTCGGACCTTCTCACTTTGTCCCGGAGCCAGGGGAACTGGTGATAGAGAGACTCGTCTGAGACCCTGATGCTCAGGTAGTAGCTCCCAGGGATGTCGTCAAGCTCCTCGATGAGCTGCAGGGCGATGGTGGTCTTCCCGGTCCCCGCTGATCCCTTGACGATTAGGGAATGCCCTCCCTTACCGCCGAAGAACAGCAGTAGGTCCTCCGGGATTCCCGTAACCGCCATATAGCCGTCTCCCAGTTGAGGAAGGGTCTTGCTATCCTATAGTTTTCCGCTACAACATCAGCCACGATAACGTTTCGGCCCTGCGCTGCCACTGGCTAAAGCTATTAAGAAAATGGGTCGATATTGATCGCGTGAAGAACCTCGAACTTGCCCTCATCTTCTACGAGATCGCCGACATGCTGGACCTCCAGGGGGTCAGCTTCAAGCCCGAGGCGTACCGACGAGCGGCCAGGAACCTGGAGGGGATGGGTCAGGACCTGGAGGAGGTCTGGAAGAGGGGGGAGCTCGTCAGCCTCCCCGGGGTGGGGAAGGCCATCTCGGAGAAGATAGCGGAGTTCCTGGAGACGGGCCGCTTGCGTTACTACGAGAAGCTTCGGGACGAGGTTCCTTCAGGCGTTGTCGAGATTATGAGGATTCCAGGGGTCGGCCCCAAGACTGCGAAGCTACTGCACGAAGCCCTCGGCATCGCTTCCGTGGAGGAGCTGAAACATGCGGCGGCCGCAGGACAGGTCCAGGGCGTAAAAGGCCTGGGTCCTAAGAAGGTCGAGAACATCCTCGCAGGCATCGAGCTACGGGCCGCCACCGCGGGCCGCAAGCTCATAGGATTTGCTCTGCCCTTGGCGGAGGCCATCGTCGAGTACTTGCGTAAGAGGGCACCCGTGACAAACCTGGCCGTGGCCGGTAGCCTCAGACGGATGAAGGAGACCATAGGGGACATCGACATACTGGCGACCTCCACCGACCAGTCTGCTGTAATGGAGGCCTTCGCCGGCATGTCCAACGTCAAGGAGATCCGCCTCAAGGGAGAGACCAAGTCCACCGTATACCTGGCGGAGGGCATCCAGGCGGATATCAGGGTGGTCGGGGACGAGAGCTTCGGGGCGGCCCTGCTCTACTTCACCGGCTCCAAGGACCACAACATACAGTTGCGGAACCTGGCCATCGACAAGGGGCTGAAGCTGAACGAGTACGGCCTGTTTCGAGGCGATCGGCGAGTGGCAAGCGGAACGGAGGGTGAGGTCTACGAAGCCTTGGGACTCACCTACATCGAACCGGAGATGCGGGAGGGGCAGGGCGAGGTAGAGGTAGCGGCCCGTGGCGACCTCCCCGACCTCGTCAAGCCAGGTGATATCCGAGGGGACCTCCACGTCCACAGCGACTGGACGGACGGTCACGATAGCCTTGAGGATATGGTCCTGGCGGCCAAGAGGTTGGGGTACGACTACGTGGGCCTCAGTGACCACTCTCAGTCGGTCTACATCGCCAACGGCATGAAGGAGGAGCGGATCCGCGAGCAGATGGCAGAGGTGGAGAAGCTTCGCGGGAGGATAGAGGGCATCAAGATTCTCCACGGCTCAGAGGTAGACATACTGGCCGATGGCAGTCTGGACTATCCCGACGATGTCCTCGGGGACCTAGACTACGTCATAGCCGCCGTCCATTCGAGCTTCAGGATGGAGGAGGAGAAGATGACGGCGAGAGTCATACAAGCCTTGGAGAACGAGCATGTTGACATCCTAGCTCACCCTAGCTGCAGACTCATAGGCGAACGAAGGGCCGTCGAGCTCGACATGGGTCGCGTCGTGGAGGCCGCCGTGGACTCGCGAACTGCCCTGGAGATTAACGCCTTTCCCTCGAGGTTGGACCTGAACGGCTCATATGCCAGGGCGGCGAAGAGACTGGGGGCAAAGTTGGCCATAAACACCGATTCCCACTCCACCTCCCACCTGGGCTACATACGCTATGGTGTTGGTCAGGCCAGGAAGGGCTGGTTGGAGACCGAGGACGTCATCAACGCCATGCCCCACAAGGACCTGCTGTCCTGGCTGAAGTCCTGAGGGCTAGGTGCCCCTCAGTCGCCGCAGCTTCCTGTAGGCCCTCTTCACGACCTTCTTGTCGTTGTCATAGTGGAGCAACCTCAGCGCCTCCTTCTCCGTGCACCACCGGTAGGCGCTGAAGCCTCTCTCCAGCTTCAGCCCGCCGCCGATGACCTCCGCCAGGTAATACTTGACCGTCTTATCGTAGTTGACACCGTCGGCGGGCCAATGATACTGGTAGCGTATATCGAGGACGTGGCCCGCCAGGTCGCAGTACAGACCGGTCTCCTCGCTTATCTCCCTCAGGGCCGCCTGCTCCGGGGCCTCTCCCTCCTCCACACCGCCCTTGGGAAGACACCATCGCTTCTCATCCTCTCTCTTCAACAGGAGGACCTTACCATTAGCCCGAAAGACCACACCTCCGGCCGAGAAGGTCTCGACGAGGGGGCTGTCCTTCTTGAGACGGCGGGTGGCAAAGGGACGCATTCAAGTCACTCCAGCTATGTCCCTTGCCCTCCTTAAGTCTTCCACCAGCGCCTCCCTCACTAGGGACTGCCTGGCCCCTGGGTGGTATGTCGGGATCACCGGGATGCCGCGAAATTGCTGACGTCCACCGATGTAGTCCTTGAGGGGTCCTCTGACCCCGAGGAGAGTTCTCGTGCTGGTACCTCCGAGAGTCACGATGACCGACGGTTTCGTAAGTTCGATCTGCCTCATCAGGTAGGATCGACAAGTCCTCATCTCATCTGCCCGGGGACTGCGGTTCTCGGGTGGCCTACACTTCACCACATTGGTTATGAAGAGGGAGGATCGGTCGAGGCCTGCGTCCTCGAGAGCCCGATTTAGAATCCGTCCGGCCCTGCCCACGAAAGGCTCTCCCCGCCTGTCCTCTTCCCTTCCTGGCGCCTCACCGATTAGGAAGACGCCAGAACTCGTGGAGCCGCCTCCAGGTAC
This sequence comes from uncultured Methanomassiliicoccales archaeon, assembly GCA_964347325.1. Taxonomy (GTDB): domain Archaea; phylum Thermoplasmatota; class Thermoplasmata; order RBG-16-68-12; family JAJISG01; genus JAJISG01. Next base: position 49,370 of record CAYFYA010000005.1, read on the forward strand.
GGCAAGAGTCCTTCCTTGGTGGAGGCGACAGCGAGTGCACATGCTCACCTCGTTCGCAACCTTCTCAAGGGTGTTGCCTCGAGTCATGGCACCCCGGAAATCGCCCTGGTCTTCATCGAGGACTTTCGCGCAGTTGGATGGTGGCCGCGTAGGTCCTGTCGCCTCTAGCCACCACGATTTCCACCTCGGTTCCCACCTTCCGTCTCCTGGTCTCCTGCAGTAGGTCCGGCAGGTCGGCCACTTCTCTGTCACCAACCCGGAGAATCACGTCGCCGCTCCTGAGTCCCGACCCCCCTGCGGGCCCGCCTCGGGCGACTTCGACTATCAAGACGCCCTTATCCACGGGGAGTCCGTAGTAGTCCGAGATCCCCTTGTTGAGCGTCACGCCGTAGATGCCCAACCAAGGCCTGCGAACTCGACCGACCTCGAGGAGTTCCTTCCCTGCTCGGACCGCGATGTTGATGGGTATGGCGAACCCGATCCCCTGGGCAGCCGGCACGATCGCCGTGTTGATACCGATGGCCCTGCCGCCGCTGTCGAGGAGTGGGCCCCCGCTGTTCCCGGGGTTTATCGCAGCGTCCGTCTGAATGAGGCTGGGCAGAACTCCGTGAGGACCCGTGACGGAGCGGTTCAAGGCGGACACGACCCCGGTGGTCACCGTTGGGCCACCCGCCAATCCCAGAGGATTTCCCATAGCGATGACCATCTGGCCGACCCTCAGGCTATCGGAGTCACCAAGGGCCAGCGGCCTGAGTCCTCGGGCGTCGACCTCCAGAATCGCCACATCGTATACATCATCGCCGCCCCGGACCAGACCTCGTACCTTCTCACCATCGTGGAGGGCAACCTCGATCTCTCGGCTCCTCTCGACGACGTGGTTGTTGGTTAGCACGAACCCGTCTTCGAGGACGACACCCGAACCGACGCCTTGAACGGGGACGACGTCGAAGAGGGACGCCCTGATGAGCCTCACGGTGCCGACGGACACGACCGAAGGGAGCGCAGAGTCCACTGCCCTCGTTACAGCTTCTTCAGTGGGCAACAAGGGTACACCCGTCGTTCGAAGCATGGATGAATATTAAAGGCTCACGGGAAGATGCCGCGGTATCTGTACGCATTCTCGAGACGGCGGAGGGCCACCATGTAGGAGGCATCCCTCAGGGATACATCCTCCTCTTCGGCGACGGCTCTCGCCTGACGATAGGCCCTGAGCATGACGTCACGCAATCGCGTCGTCACCTCCTCCAGCCCCCAGAAGTAGTACTGCAGGTCCTGAACCCACTCGAAGTAGCTCACCGTAACGCCCCCTGTGTTGCACAGGATGTCGGGCAGAAGGAGGATCTCACGAGCATCGAGGATCCGGTCGGCCTCGGGGGTCACTGGAGCGTTGGCGGCTTCGGCGATCATCCGAGCCCCCAGGGCCTTGGCGTTCTCTCGGTCTATGGTGTGGCCCAGGGCTGCCGGAACGAGGAGATCACACTCCAGTTCGAGTAGCTCACGGCCGCCTATGTCCTGCCCGTCCCCGAAGCCCGTGACCCTGCCTCGGCTCAGTTTGTGGAGTCTCAGACTCTCGATGTCGAGGCCAACTTCACTGAACGTGCCACCCTGGGAGTCCGAAACTGCCACGACCTTGCACCCCGCCTCTCCCAAGAGGTGCGCAAGGCTAGCCCCCACCTTCCCGAAGCCCTGAATCGCGACCGTCGCCCCATGGAGGTTCATCCTTCGATCCTTGAAGACCTCCTCCACGATGAACATCAGCCCTCGAGCCGTGGCGTCTCCCCTACCGACGGAGCCACCGATCGCCGAGGGCTTCCCTGTTACGACACCGGGAACGCTGTAGCCGACATTCATGCTGTAGGTGTCCATGGCCCAGGACATCGTTCTCTCGTCCGTGTAGACGTCGGGGGCGAGGATGTCCGCCTGGGGGCCGATGATGATGGAGATCTCAGACACGTATCGGCGGGTGAGGGACTCCAGCTCGCGCTCGCTCATCTCCTTGGGGCTGCAGGCCACCCCTCCGTAGGCCCCACCATAAGGCAGCCCTACCACGGCGCACTTCCACGTCATCAGGGCCGCAAGAGCCCTTATCTCCTTGAGGTCAACCTCTGGATGGTACCGGAGACCCCCCTTGCAAGGCCCCAGTGCCATGTTGTACTGCACGCGATGCCCGTGGAAGGTCTCCAGGGTATCGTCGTCCATCCTGACCGGGAAGTTGACGGAGAGTTCGCGCTTTGGCCGATTCAGAATCTCGACTAGGCCGGGGTCTAGGCCAAGGCGGCGCCCTACGTCCTCGACCCTTCCCTTTATGGCATCGAAAGGGTCAGAAGCCATTAGCAATCGCTGGCCAGCATAAAGGGGCGCTCGATAAAAACCTGTCTGGTGTCTAGCCCGCCTTGACCCTGGTCGCCCGCTTGGTCAGAATGATGTCCAGCACACCGTTATTGAAAGTCCAGCTCAGGCTGGAGGCGTCCACCGGCTCCGGCAGCTCGAGGACCTTCCAGTATCTCCTGAAGCCCTGAGCTTCGATGGTGAGGACCCTCTCGGAGGCCCTGAGGCTGATCTTCTCCGGGATAGTTCCGGGGAGCTCGACGGTGATATAGATCTCGTCCTCCCCCTCCAACACATCGTACACGGGCTCTCTCTCGCTGGGATCACGTCCCTCCACCGTTGGCTTCATCGTACCGAACTCCTTGATCCTCGGGATGCCATCTTTGTCTACTCTTACGGAAAACCCGTAGTGGAAGGGGGACTGAAACTTCGATGAGTGCCCGTGGAAGAAGTCGCGAAACATCTTGTCGATCTTCTTCCGCATCTGCTCGAAATCCCTCTCGAAGCCCAAGGCCCCTCTCTCCAGTCGGGCGATTCGGGGGGGTCGAGTCCCCCGAACCTGGGGCCGAATATCTGGCCCATCGTTATTAAAGTTTCCTCGAGCCCAGAGGTATCCTTGTCCCTTCGACCGCCCCTAGGCCACGGACTTATCCTCGGCGTTCCGGAAGGGTCCCCGTTCCGCCTCGCACTTCTCGCAGTGGAGGAGATACCAACCAGACTTGTCTGGCTTCTTCACCATGCTCTTCTCCCCGCAGTCGGGACAGACGTAGGCATTCTGCGTCATGAGCCTAACCGTACATGATCCTGGAACGCTCGGCCATGTCCTGGATGTTCTCCTTGTGCGTTTCCAGGTAGTCCTTCAGATGGGTCTCGATCTGCTCGGCCCTCTCGAAGAGGGGCTTCGCGTCTATCTTGATCTGAGGCACGAAGGGGTCGAGTACCTCCAGGAGCCTGGCAGCAGATCGGGCGTCGGGATACTCCTTCACACTCTCCGCGAGAAGGCACGTGACATCGATATCTTCGGCCTCTCCAAGGTAGCTTATCAGGCCAGATAGGCCCGTGAGGATACCCTCGGCCATGGGCTTCACGTCGAGACGGGTAAGCCTCGCCAGGGCCCTCTCGCTGTTGGCAGCGCCGAACACCTCCGCGTCTTCAGGGCCTCCTGGTCTGGTGAAACCCTCCAACACGACGATCTCCTGGACCTTCTTGTCCAGGCACCATGAGACGAGGGCCTCGCCGATGTCGTAGAGCGTTTCGGCCTTGGGGGTCACCTCGGACATCACGGCGGCGAGCTGGTTGCACTCGCCATCGGCACCGCAGACCATGGGTGCTGCGTGGATCCTGACGGGGCTGGAAACCCGTCCACCCTTCAGTACGGCCATGGGCGGGAAGTCGCGCGAGAGAATCGAGGCGATTCGCTCCAGGTTGAGGGCCGTAACCATGTAGTTGGTAGCGATGCTACCCACAAGGCCGACGCCGGGAAATCCCACAACGAAAAGCGCGGCCGAGAGGTCCATCTCCTTGTGGTCCACAATCCTGATGGAACTCGTCAACGTATCGCTGTTGGATTGGGCCTGAGATTAATAAACGTTAGTAGCCACCGCCCTCTACGGTTGTGCAGGGTTATGACGGAAGAGAACGTCAGGAGGCAGACCGAATGAGGGTAGGGACCCCCGGAGTGATTGACGCAGTCTGGAACACGGATAGGGAGAAGCCATGACGGACAAGGGTAGCAGGAGCCAAAGCGAGCTTGTGGGACGGGTTCACAGTCTGGCGAGCCTCGTCGAGTACAGCCCAGGTTCAATAGTCAGCCGAGCAATCATCGACAAGGATGTGGGGACTGTAACCATGTTCGCCTTTGACAAAGGCGAGGGATTGAGCGAGCACACTACACCGTTCGACGCCATGGTGCAAGTCGTCGAGGGATCCATGGAGATTGAGATCGCAGGAGAGACCCAACGAGTGAGTGGGGGTGACTTGCTCATAATGCCCGCCAACCGACCTCACGCGCTGAGGGCTGTCGTGAGGTCCAAGATGCTTCTCACGATGATACGCTCGAGGTAGCTCAGGACGACTAGTCCTTGCCCGCCGCCTGTAGCTGCCTTATCCTCTCCAGGAGCATGCGTGCCCTGGGGATCCCAACGTACTCGATCCGTCCGTCGATGATGATCCCCGGAGCGTACTTGATGTTGAAGTTCGCAGCGTACTCTGGCTCCTCCCGAGGGTCCACCTCGCGGTACTTGAGTTCCGGGACAAGCTCCCGAATCTGATCCAGGACCTCCTCTGCCCGCTCCTGGTGGAGGCCCGTCGGGGACTTCAAGTACACGAGCTCCATCTTCACGGTGTTAGCGGTACCGGGTATTGAAGCTTTCCCGGTGGGTGGTGCGCCAAAAGGCTCATCTTAACCCCACCGCTCTCCCCACGATGATACTCGTAGCCACCTCTGTGGAGGATGCCGCCAGCCGAACAATTCTCGAGCGGCTTCTGCGGAGGGGCGACTGGGAGGAGGTGGGTACCTTTGACGGGAACCCCGCATACCAACGAGGGGAGAGAACCTTGGTCACCCTCAAGGACTCCCACCTATACAGAGACCACCTGGACACGGAAGTTCGTGGAGCCCTGGGGGTCACAGCGGACCTTGCGATATACGCATCGAGGCATCGAAGTGAAAGCGGGACGAGGAGCCTCACCGTCCACCCAATAGGTAACTACGGTGAGGCGGAGCTCGGGGGAAAGACGGGCAAGTTGGTTCCCGCAGCATCCCATTGGATGACCCAGGCCTTAAGACTCCTGAGGGAGAGGGCTACAAGCCTGGAGTACTCCGTCTCCTTCGAGACCACCCACCACGGACCATATCTTGAGACGCCCGCCTTCTACATCGAGGTGGGGAGCGACGAGGCCGCTTGGGCCGATGGGGAAGCGGCCTCGGCCATAGCGGGGGTGATCCTTGAGGTGGAATCCGTGGAGTATCCCGTCGCCATCGGCCTCGGTGGCGGCCACTACGCTCCCCGGATGACCGACGTCGCCTTGGATCGGCGACTGTCCTTCGGCCACCTTGTGCCGTCTCACACCCTCGAGAGGCTTGGTGAGTCGATGCTTCGACAGGTCGTGGAGAAGTCCCCGGGAGCCTCGTTGGCGTACATCCATCGCAAGGCCGTAAAGGCAGCCCTGAGGAAACGGGTCGTCGAGATGGTCGAGTCTGAAGGGCTCAAGATCGTTAGGCAGAGCGACCTAGACCCAGTGGACCGCTAGACTTTGCCGCGTCAATCATATTAAGGGACGCTGTCACACCAATCTCAGAAGTTATATAGCAGGGGTCTAGGTTTACATCCTGGGAGGGGTAGATGCTACGGGAGTGCAGTTCCCATGGATTCTTCCGGGGCGAGATCTGCCCCAATTGCGGCAGCAAGGGCAAGTTCCTGCTCAATGAGAGGGAGCTAAACACCCTTGGCCGCACGATGGCGGGAGTCCTGCGCCATTTCCCCCAGAGGTACGGCCTCGAGATGGACGATCACGGTTGGGTCGACCTCCGGGACCTCGTGACCGCCATCCAGATCAGGCACAGGAAGTTCAAGTTCCTCAAGCCGCACCACATTATCGCCCTCGTCCAGACCGATCCCAAGGGTCGATACCAGTTCGAAGAGGGACGGGTCAGAGCCACCTACGCTCACTCCATCGACCTCGACCTGGACTTGCCCACGGAGGACATCCCCCCGGTCCTGTACTACCCGACCACGGAGGAGGAGTGCAGCATCCTCTTGGAGATCGGGCTAAGGCCCGCGGACCGGCAGTGGGTCCACATCAGCGACACCTTGGAGAGCGCGACGGAGGCGGGACAGGTGAGGACGGCGGACCCTGTCATTCTCAAGGTCGACGCGGAGAAGGCGAGGGAGGAGGGAGTTGTGATAAAGAAGGCTGGGAAGTACGTCTACATCACCAAGGAGGTACCGCCAGAGTTCCTCAGCCGCGTCGAGGGACCCGAGGCTACGTAACTATCTTCCCCACTTCGCCCCTATCTATAGCCATCCGGACCTCTAGGGCGACCCTCCTCCCGGTGCTCATCCGGGAGCGCCATAGGGTGTTCCCGTAGGGGTGGCCTACAGACATGTGGACATTTGTGCCGCCGCCGATTCGTGGCGAGACGTCGTAGATGAAGAAGTTCATATCCTTGTCCACGCACGTCTGGAGCGTGAAGGGTCCGATCACGCCCGGGGGGAAGTACCTCTGAGTAGCCTCGACATAAGCCTCCGCCAATGGGAAGACCTTGCTCAGCAGGGACTCCCTGAGGGTAGCCGAGTTATGACCGCATACGACGTACTCCGGGAGTTTCTCTTCGCCAACCAGCGTGAGTTGCTGCTCCGCAGGCAGCCTCACGTGTCCATCCAGAGATGTCTCGAAGCGCCAGTCGATGCCCAGGAGCTCCAGCCTCTCGCCCGAATCTTCGAGCGGTGAGTAGAAGAAGTCGAAGTTGAAGACGGGACCGAGGATGTACTTCTCCACCCTGGCGACCTCCAGATCCTCCTCGGTTATGACGCCCTGCTCGAGGAGGCTGCCGGCCTTCTCCTCAAATTCCTCAGGGCTTGCGGCGGTGAAGAAGCCCCGCTCCAGCCGTTTGACCTTGTGAGGAAGCTTAATGATGGCCAAGGAGTCGATCTCATCCGGCGAGGTGTACAGGCGAGGAAAGGGCAGGCCCGCCTTCTCGAGAATCCAGTAGTAGCCCTTCTCCTCTGTCCTCTCCTCCGTCCGCAAGAGATTCCTGCCGCCTATCATCGGTACCCTGAAGTCATCCTCCACCTCCCGCATGCCGCAGTAGGAGAAGAAGGACCTGTTGGGGACGAAGAGGACGTTGCCCTTGCGCAGACGGTCCTGGACCCTCTCCGAGGTCGCCTCCTTGAAGGACTTGAGGACCACAGCCTCGTCAACAACACCCCGGACGATTCTGCCTTCGGCGTCTCGCACCGCCTTGAAGTACCTCGCGTAGGGCTCATGCCTCCCCTCCTGGCATAGCGCAATGGTCTGGAATCCTTCCTCCACGGCCCCGTCACACACGTCGAGAGCCGAGTGGGAGGCAAGGACCCCGATCTTGGCCCGGTCGAGATCGTACTTATCCAACACACCGAGGATGTCATCTCGTGCCATCATAGGCCATCCCGGCTTCATCTCGCCTCGGGTAATAAAACTCCCCAAGACACGGTGGAAACCTATTCAAGCTGAGGGACGATGCCACCGCGAGCATGAGGAAGGATATGAGGTGGTGGGGGTGGGGTTCCCCCGATGTACGATATCCTTCAGAACGGCTGGAGCTTGCCCTTCGCTTCCTTGAGACTCGAGGAATCAAGCTCAGGGAGGCCCAAGAAATCCCGAGTGTGCCATCCCTTCCGCCGAGTCGGCTCAGGGCGGAAGACCTGGAGGCCCTCGAGGGTGCCTTGGAGGTATCCACAGACGACGAAGTCCGCATCAGTCGCTCCCTAGGGAAGGGCTACCTCGACCTCCTCAAGGTGAGGCTGGGGCGGGTAGAAGAGTTTACCGATGCCGTGGCCTTTCCAAGGGATTCTGAACACGTGCGCCTCCTATTGGAAACGGCTGCATCGCGCGGAATAGCCGTTGTCCCTTATGGCGGTGGGACCTCCGTCCTCGGGGGACTCAGACCGTTGAGGGGGCGAAACAGAGCTGTAGTCACCGTCGACCTTCGTCATCTGAACAAGGTCCTCGAGGTCGACGAGGTCTCCCTTCTGGCCAGGGTGGAGGCGGGTGTCAGTGGGCCAGAACTGGAGGAGGTCCTCGGTCGGCACAATATGACTCTTGGCCACTTCCCCCAGTCCTTCCACTTCTCCACTCTCGGTGGTTGGATCGCCACCCGAGCCTCTGGTCATCTCTCGGGAGCGTACGGTCGCATCGAGAACATGGTCCAGTCGGTAAGTCTTGTGACACCTCAGGGGACCCTCGTCACAAAGGATGTCCCTGCAAGATCCGCAGGCCCCGAGCTGCGGGAGCTGGTCCTGGGGTCAGAGGGTGCCTTCGGCATCATCACGGAAGCGGTGGTAAGGGTGCGGAGGAGTCCTGAGGCCAGAGCCAGAAGGGTTCTCCTCATCCCAGGCTTCACCACGGCCTTGGATGCGGCTCGGGGAATGATTCAGTCGGGAATCGTGCCTTCTCTCTTGCGCATCTCAAACGAGGATGAGAGCTCGATGATCGCTCACATGGCTGGGCTAGAGGCGGAGGAAGTCCCCTCCATAGTCCTCTTGGGCTTCGACGGCACCAAGGATGACACGGTGGCCTCAATGGAGACCGCAGTTGAATCCCTTGTAGACGCAGGAGCCCTGGACCTGGGAGAGGAGCCCGCCCTCGTCTGGGAGGAGGAGTACTACACGACGCCATACCTTCGCGATGACTTCCTTGCCCGTGGCCTCCTGGTTGACACGCTTGAGACGGCCGCATCATGGAGAGGACTGCAAAAGCTTTACGTCGCAGTTCGCCACGCATTGCTGGACGCGTACTCTCAAGGGGGTGTCCAGGGGTTGGTCCTCTGTCATCTCTCTCACACCTATCGAGATGGCGGCTCACTCTACTACACCCTCATCGCGCCCCGGGAGCAGGGGAAGGAGGTTGAGCAGTGGTGGGAGATCAAGCGGGCCGCCACAGAGGCGATAATGAGAGCGGGCGGGACCATCAGCCACCATCATGGCGTAGGTACCGATCACCTCTCCTGGATCTTGGAGGAGCACGGAGAGACTGCCCTCATGGCGCTCAAATCGCTCAAGATAGCCGTAGACCCAAAGGGTATCATGAATCCGGGGAAGGTGGTGCGGGAGGAGTGATGGAATCCGGCTTCAACTGGAGACGACGAGAGGAGGGATTGGAGGCCCTTGATAAGGAGTTCGACGTCATAGTCGTCGGCGGCGGAATCAACGGCTGCGCGGTGGCGAACGAGACAGCGAGGAGAGGTCAACGCGTTCTCCTCTTGGAGAAGGGGGACATCGGCAGCGGGACCAGCGGTAGGTCATCACGCCTGATCCACGGAGGGTTGAGGTATCTCAAACATGGACAGGTTAAGGTCGTTTGGGACGGGTGCAGAGAGCGCCACTGGTTGAGGACCCACTACCCCTACCTCGTTCGCCCGGTTCGGTTCATCATACCCTTCTACGAAGGCGAGGGAGAGGGGCCTGTCCTGACTTTTCTGGGACTCTGGATCTACGATCTCCTCTCGGCCTTCAGGAATGTCAGCAGGCACCGTCGTCTGAGGCGAGGGGAGGTCCTCGCCGAGGAACCAAGACTGCGATCAGGGGGGCTCCAGGGTGGTGCCGTCTACTACGACTGCATGACCGATGACTTCAGGCTCGTTCTCCTCAACGCCGCCATGGCGAACGCTGCGGGGGCGTACGTACTCTCGCACTGCCGCGTGGAAGCCCCCACACTCGAAAACGATCGCGTGGTTGGGGTACAGTTCACCGACCTGTTAAGCGGCGAACCCCATTCGGCCCGAGGTCGAATCGTGATCAACACCACGGGCCCATGGAGCGACCTGATTAGAGTCGGGATTGGGGCCGCAGAGCCGATGTTGAGGCCGACCAAGGGCGTTCACCTAATCGTCCCACGGGAGAAGGTAGGTAACCGCAACGCCGTGGTCATCAGATCTCCGACGGATGGACGAGTCCTCTTCACCCTCCCATGGGGGAAGCACACCATCATCGGGACCACCGACACCGACTTCCCAGGTGACCCGGACGAGGTTCAGGTTGAGGGGTGGGATGTGGACTACCTGCTCGAGGCAGTGAATGGCGCCTTTCCTCGGACCGAACTTCGGCGCAGTGACGTAGTGAGCACCTACGCAGCCCTCCGCCCTCTGGTCGGGCGACAAGGTGTGTCCGAAGGAGAGGTAAGCAGAGACTTCAAGATCGTGGAAGATGCGCCGGGGCTTGTGTCCATTCTGGGCGGGAAGCTCACCACCTACAGGCCCTCAACGCTTAGGGTTGCAGACATCGTTTCGCGGATAGTATCCAGGCGTCCGGACAAGATGAGAAGAGGCACTGGCACCCGAAGGGGCATCCCGGAGGAAGACATTCTCGGCATCAAGAAAGAGGCCGCACAGAGAGCCGCCCAACTCGGATTGGATCAAGAGGTCGCCGGCTCTCTGGTCGCTTCCTACGGCCCACACTCCGGGTCGATCCTGGAGCTCGCCTCTCAGGGGGACCTCCGCAGGAGGATTGTTCCGGACCTCCCTCGGATCATGGCTGAGATCGTCTATTCCGTCGAAAGTGAAATGGCTCTGAGATTGGAGGACGTTCTTGTCCGTCGAACCAGGTTGTTCTACGAAGATACAGGGCACGGGTTGGGGGTAGCCAAGGAGGTCGCGGAACTGATGGCAGCCAGGACGGGGTGGAGTGACGAGCGAGTTCAACGAGAGGTGGACGATTACCGTGGCCTCGTGGAATCGATGAGGGCCTCTCTGGAGGGGGGCTAGGATGCTGATCGTCGTGAACCCCAAAGCTGCGGGGGGAGAAGTCGGTCGAAGTTGGCCGCAGCTTGAGCCTCGTCTCAGGTCACTGGTCGACATGCCGAGGGTAGCAACCACCACGGGGCCTCTCTCAGCCATCGGATTCATCGAGGATGCCCTCGCACAGGGTGAGACGGAAATCGCCATCGTCGGCGGCGACGGGACCGTCAACGAAGCCGTCAATGCCCTCATCGAAGGCGATCGACCTGTCCTGAAGGAGGCACGTCTCACGATTATCCCCGTGGGTAGCGGCACGGATTACGCCAAGACGCTGGGACTGCCGAGAGGTCTCGAGCACGCCGAGGCGATTTTTCGGGCTACAGCCACTAGGCTTGTCGACGTGGGGAAGGCGACCTTTGTCAACTTTGAAGGAGAGACGGAGACCCGCTACTTTGCGAACATCTTGGAGGCTGGTGTGGGGGCAGAGGTGGTCGAGAAGGTCAATCGAAGCTCGAAGCTCCTCGGAGGTACGGCGGCATTCCTGTGGGCCATCGTAACGACACTGCCTGGGTATGAGAACCGGGCGATGGAAGTCGAGGTGGATGGTGAGGTGATTGCCGTCGGCCTCATGAACAGTGTGATCATTGCGAACGGCAGGTTCTACGGAAGTGGGCTCCAGCCAGCGCCCATGGCTGAGGTCGACGATGGCACTTTCGAAATAGTCCTCATCGGGGATTTCACGCTCGGGGAGGCGTTAAGCAATCTTGGCAAGCTTCGAACGGGAGACCACCTGGAGCATCCCAAGGTCAGCCATGCTAGGGGGAAGCGTGTCGTCGTTTCGGCCGAGCGTGAGGTCTTGGCGGAGATGGACGGAGAGGTCGTAGGCGGACTACCGATGGAGGTGGACCTGCTGCCTCGCCTCCTCCCCGTTCGCGTCCTCCGCTGAAGGCCTTATTACTCATCCCCCTTTCTCATGCGATGCCCCTCCCCGCCGTCTACAGGGAATCGCTACCTGTTCTACTATTGGCGGGGCTAGGTCTGGTAGCGGCCGGCCTCGTCCTCGGAGGAATGAGGGATGTCCTGGAACGTACTCCTGGGCTCCTGGTTATGGTGCCGGCCCTCATCGCCCTTCGCGGCGGCATCAGTGGCGCCCTTGGCGCGCGGATGGGCTCCGCCTTCCACATGGGTCTAATCTCGGAGGGCAGCCTCTGGAACGACGAGGCTCAGCAGAACGTGCTCGCTGCCGTTCTTTTGAGCGCCCTCTTCTCCTTCCTGGCGGGCGTATTGAGCTACGCGACCTCGATTCTACTAGGCCTCCAGACTGCAAGTCTCGTGTCCCTTGCGCTCATCGCCACGCTTGCCGGAACCCTGGCTGGCATTTCGCAGGTTGGCATAACCTTCGGCATCATCCTGGCTGCCTTCCGTTGGGGTCTCGATCCAGATAACGTTACCACCCCCACCCTGGCAACCGTCGGGGATGTCATCACAATCCTCCTCCTCTTCGTGATCGCCCTGTCCATGGGAGGCGTTGCATGACGTTCTACTCCTACAGGACCATCATGGGCGAGAGCTTCCTGGCGCTGACCTTTCTTCTGGTTGTCACCCTCCTTGCGGGCCACCTCCTCAACGGGGCTGCCGACCTCTTCCTGGCGGCCCCCTTTCTCCTCATCCTGGTTCCCGTGGTCAACGGCATCGGCGGGAACGTTGGTACTGTCCTTGGATCCCGAATCACCTCGGGCCTCTATACAGGGACCATCGCCCCGAAGCTGGGGGACAGGGGGCTCCTCCGGAACGTCAGAGACGGCGTCATCCTCTACATCGTAACCTTCACCGTTCTGGCAATGTTCATATACGGATTGGGGCCATTAACAGGAGTCGTACCACCCTTTGGAGTGGGGGTGCTCCTCTTAGTCATGCTCTCCACCGGTCTGATGCTCGCGGGGGTCCTTACCGCGGTGACCGTCTCGGTGGCCTTCCTATCCTTTTCCAGGGGCCTAGACCCCGACAACTTCGTCACTCCGGTGGTGACGACTATGGGAGACATCGTTGGAATTGGATTCCTGGTCTTGGTTCTGGGGGTGCTACTGTGAAAGAGAGCTTTGAGGAAGTCGAGTACGAGCCTACGAGCGTCAAGGACCTGTTGGTTGAGATGAAGGATACCAGCGAACTGATTATCGACCTGGCGTACGCGGCGGTAATGTTCGACAGTGACGAGCTGGCGGAGGAGGTCCGTCACCTGGAGAGCAGGATGGACTTCCTGAGGTACCAGATGCGTATGATCGCCCTCATGGCTAGCAGGACGAGAGAGGACTCCGAGAGGCTGGCGGGGATCCTTCAGGTTGCTTCGGCCGCGGAGACCATCTCGAACGCGGCGGGCGACATCGTGGACCTCCTGGAGCAGAGGATAGAAGCTAGGCCCTTCCTGCCCTTCGTCCTCCAGGAAGCGGAGGAGAAGATCCGAATCCTGCGAATGAGCAAGAAGTCCTCCATGCTAGCGCGGGACGTAGCGGACCTTCGAGTTGAGTCGGAGACCGGGATGAGGATTATCGCCATCCGCCGCGGAAGACGTTGGAACTACGACCCGCCTAGCAGCACAGTCCTCAGGGAAGGCGACCTGTTGATTGTTCGTGGGACGGAAGACGGCTACAACAGGCTGACGAGATACGCGTCTGGAGAGGAGGGTTGGCCGGGGTGATCGCTTGGATATAGAGGACATTCTCCTTGAGATGAAGGACACGAGCGAGCTGATGGTGGACCTGGCCTACTCTGCCCTCCTCTACGACAACGAGGAGATCGCCCGCCAGGTCCTGGAGCTGGAGAGCCAAGTAGACGAATGGGACGAACAGGTTCAGAAGCTGGCGGTGGAGAGGGCGATCGAGGATAGAGACGTGGAGAAGGCCCTGGTCTTCATACGACTCGCGGACTCCATCGAGACAGTAGCCGACGGTGCCATCGAGATCGCCGACGTCGTTCTGAGGGATATCGAGCCCCATCCTGTGGTGGCAGCCGCATTGAAGGAGTCAGATACTGCAATCACAACCGTGAAGGTGCCTGCAGCATCTCCGGCGGCGGGCAGAACGCTGGGGGAGATGAAGCTGGCTTCAGAGACCGGCATGTGGGTCATCGCCATTCGCAGGGGAGAGAGATGGATCTACGGCCCCGACGAGAACACTCGGGTGGAGCCGGGAGATCTGCTCATCGCCCGCGGACCCGTGGAAGGCGAGGAGGAGCTTAGGCACTACATCGGTGGATAGCCCCGGGCAGATTCGAACTGCCGTCACGAGGTCCAGAACCTCGCATGATTGACCGCTACACTACGGGGCTGCTTTGAGGCCTCATCTAGGCCTCTAGGAGCGGTTCACGCCAGAATCGCGTTTCTGCATCTTCGCCCATGGGTCGCGGAGCGTCGCTGTCCTGTTCAGCACCAACCGATCATCTTCAGTATCGGGGTCCACGCAGAAATAGCCATTCCGTTCGAACTGGAATCGTGAGAAGGGCCCCAGCCCGCGAACCGCGGGCTCGACCTTGCAGCCCATCAAGACCTTGAGAGACTCTGGGTTCACGAAATCCTTGAAGTCCCTGCCCCTCTCACCGAGTGGGTCCGATACGTTGAAGAGCTTGTCGTAGAGGCGCACCTGGGCATCGACAGCGTGTTCAGCCGAGACCCAATGCAGCGTGGATCGGACCTTCCTGCCGTCGGGGGCGTCTCCCCCTCGCGTGGCTGGGTCCACCGTGCAGCGAAGTTCCACTACCTCCCCACCTTCCTTGATCGCCTCCTGGCACGTGACCAGGTAGGCGTACCTCAGCCTGACCTCCCGACCCGGTGCCAATCGGTAGTACTTCTCCGGAGGGTCTTCCATGAAGTCTTCCGCCTCGATGTAGAGGACGCGGGAGAAGGGCACCTTGCGGGTGCCAGCACTCGGATCCTCCGGATTATTCACGGCATCGAACCACTCCACCTTGGCCTCCGGGTGGTTCTCGATAACCAGTCTCAGAGGGCGCAGGACACCCATGAATCGCGGCGTGGTCCTGTTGAGATCTTCCCGTACACAATGCTCCAAGAATTCGAAGTCGACCGTGCTGTGGACCTTGGCAACGCCGATTCGACTGCAGAAACTCCTGATGGAAGCGGGGGAGTAGCCGCGGCGGCGCATCCCACTGATAGTGGGCAAACGAGGGTCGTCCCATCCGTCGACGTAGCCACCCTCGACGAGTTCTAGGAGCTTCCGCTTGCTCATCACCGTGTAAGTCAGGTTGAGGCGTGCAAACTCGATCTGCCGCGGATGGTAGACACCAAGCTCCCCCAGGTACCAATCGTAGAGGGGACGATGGTCCTCGAACTCCAGGGTGCATAGGGAGTGGGTGATGCCCTCGATGGAGTCTTCCAGGCCGTGGGCCCAATCGTAGGTTGGGTAGATGCACCACTTGTCCCCGGTGTTATGGTGGGTGGCGTGAAGGATCCTGTACATCACGGGATCTCGCATGTTCATATTCGGATGGGCCATGTCGATCCTAGCGCGCAAGACCTTCTCCCCCTCGGAGAACTCGCCAGCTCGCATCCGCTCCAGCAGTTCTAGGTTCTCACCGACAGACCGCTTCCTGTGGGGGCTCTCGATTCCAGGGGTTGTCAGCGTCCCTCGCTGCTCGCTGATTTGCTCCGCCTGCAGGTCGTCCACAAAAGCCTTGCCCTTCTTGACCAGCTGGACCGCATAGTTATACATCTGGTCGAAGTAGTCGGAGGCGAAGTAGAGGCGGTCATCCCAGTCGAAGCCGAGCCACTTCACGTCCTCGATGATCGACTGGACGTACGTCTTCTCCTCTCTGAGGGGGTTCGTGTCGTCGAAGCGGAGGTTGCAGAGGCCTCCATACTCCTCAGCGACGCCGAAGTTGAGGCAGATCGACTTGGCGTGGCCTATGTGGAGGTAGCCGTTGGGCTCCGGTGGGAAGCGAGTGTGCACTCGACCCTCGTATCTGCCCGTCTGGTTGTCCTTATCGATGATCTTGCGGATGAAGTCCGTTGGAGGCTCCGATTCCATGGCAGCCCACTCTGAGGATGCTGGAGATAGCCCCGGCCGGATTTGAACCGGCGCCTGGGGATCCAGAGTCCCATATGCTGCCACTACACCACGGGGCTGCTCCTTAAGTCTCAGTCCAAGTTGTCTCTAAATACCTTTCCTCAATTGCGCGGCACGGACCGCTTCAGGCAGGTGGGCTGACATCCACCGCAGCTCCGTAGGGGGGCCACATTATCAGGGAGGTCTTGCAGGCGGGAACTTCAGTCTCGGCTGGCCTCATCCAATCGAGAGAGGACGAAGTCCCTGTCCAGGACGACGAGCAACGGTGCGGCCCTGGGACCTGATGGCTTACCTAGAAAAACCGTGTAGAGAGCGGCGAAGAACCTCTTCGTCGAAACTCGCAGGGTTCCGCTGCCCGTGAGCTCCACCATGGCATCCTTCACGCTCCCCTCCAACCAGGGGATGTCCTCCAGCCGACCCCGCAGGGCGGCCAACGCTTCTCTTTCCTTGCTGGAGAGGCCCTCCCGCACCTCAGCGGGCAAGGTCTCTTGTATCTGAAAGCGTGCATCTTCCGGACCATAGTTGGTCACCCACAGTAGCGACTGTTCAAGCCGCTTCCCAAGCAGCTCCCTCTCCGCCTGCGTGAGAGACCTATCCAGGAGTCCAGTGTCCTCCAGCCGCCTTGTGGACCAGTCGAGACGGCCGTCAGGAGGTGCCGCTTGAGCCATAATAGATGCATGGCGATAGGCAACCTGGAAGGGCATCTCAGAAGGGGGCGCACCGAGTAGAGATAGCGAGTATGACCTAGCCTCAGGCGACTCGCCACTGAAGAACGCGGCCTCACCTTGGTCATAGGCCTGATGATACAAGTCCATCTTGGCAAGGTCCAGGACGACCCTGCGGCGGATCGGGATGTTGGCATACAGGAAGCGGAGGATCTCGGGCTCCGCCATCTCCAGCCACTCCTCGGGCCCGAACCCCACGAAGTCTGAGCTGTCCATATCTCCTCGGTCCTGACCGTTCTCCGATAGGCCCACCCACTCGTATGGAATGCCCAAAGGCGGCTTAATCCCAATGACGTCTTCAGCGATGGCAGCACAGCTCTCCCGGGAGCCACCTGGCGCCGCGTGGTCCTTCCCGAAGGGCTCCACATCCACCTTAAGCAGGGCCCAGAGGGCAGGCCACTCTACCCGCCAGTTCAGTTTGCCCAGACTCAGGTGTGACGTCCCGCTGTGGCCGCACCCGCACTCATAGTCGACCTCGGCCGCACGAACCTCGAGGGCCCTGGCCTGGCCAACTCGATGACACTCATCGCACAGAGGCTCGAAGGGGACCCAGCCCTCTGGATGGGGGTTACGGGGCCTGTAATCGTTGAGTATCCGCCTTATCTCCTCCGTCAGGGGCAGTATTCGTCGGACGAGATCAATCATCTCCTCTCGCTCGTAGATCTCCGTCGTCGTCGTAACCTCGACGCCGGGAGCAAAGCGCTGCAGCGAGGAGCCGAAGCCCTCCCAGAAGTGGTCCACCCAGTTCCCATGGCACCCGTGGGGGTCAGGAACGTCGATCAGCCGCCAGCCCGTGTAGGCCTTTCCTTCATCTCCAGCGAACTGTGCGACCTGTTTGGGACTTCCCTTCCACGGGTCCTGCGTGTAAAGGACGAGGTGCTGGACTACCTCCTTCCCCTCATCCCTGAGGTGCGAGGCGATGAAGTGGTTGAGGACGATCTCTCCACGCAGCCTTCCGACGTGCTGGAGGCCCGACACGGAGAGGCCCGCGTTGCAGACTACCTTCGACTTGGACGCTAGGAAAGCGTCTACGGAGTGGGCAAGCTCATCGAACCAGTGCATCCCATCTCACGCGATTCCCCTGGCCCTGACCAGGGCCCTCAGGGGTACACCGTCTACATCATCCTTGTCCGTCTTGTTGACCACGACGACGGCCAAGACCGCCTTTCCCCCAGCCTGTTGGATCTCATTCGCGGTGCCCCGGATCGTCTCTCCAGTGCCCATGACGTCGTCAACTATAACGACGTTCTTGCCGTCGACACCAGCATAGTTTGAGCTGAAGGCACCGCCTTTGTGGCGCTCCGCCGCCGGCCGATAGACCACGAGCTCCTTGCCCAAGTCCTCTGAGATGAGCGTCGCGAAGGGTATGCCGTTGATGGAGATTCCCACAATCGAATCCGCCTCGATGTCCCGCTTTTCCATCTCCTCGAGGATGACATCCGTCAGGGCCGCCGAGACGAAGCCTATTCGGTTGCCATAGACCCCGATGGATCTCCAGCCAATCTTGATGTCACGGGGCGGGGCCCCACCCTTGACGCCGCGAGTAAGAAGCCAGGTAACCGTCTCTGAGGATAGGTGCAAATCGTCGCCTATCTCCTTCTCGCTTAGCCCTTTCTCCTTGTACTCCATCGCCTTGCGGACTAGCGCATCTATGCTCTTCATCTGCACACCGGGGAAGGCAACTTGTACACCGATATTAAGGTTGAGTTCTGGTCAACCTGGGCCTTCATATCTGCAGTGCTTGCTTTCGGCCTTGACGTCACTACATGAGGTCCTCGACGTCCTCCTCCATCTTGGCCAGCTTGTCCTCGACCGCCCTCTTCAGGAGGAAGAAGGGAATGGAACCGGCGTAGAGAATCGTGTCGTGGAAGAACCCGAGGGAGAACTTGTCTCCCATCCTCTCCTGGACTTCACTCCTGAGGCCCTGGATGAGGTGCTTCCCAAGGAGGTAGCTCAACTGGTATCCCGGGTTCTGCGTGTAGCGCTTCACCTCGGCCAAGGCTGCGGGCTTCTCGATGCTCGCTTCCCTAACCAGCATGTCGACCGCCTCGTCGAAGGTCATCTTGCCACAGTGCAGGTCGACGTCGATGATGATGCGGCAGGCCCTCCATATTATGTCCTGGAGCTGGGTGAACCTGACCTCCGGCGACTCGCTGAAGCCCGTCTCTTGCATCACGTCTTCGGAGTAGTGCGCCCAGCCTTCGACCGTCTCAATCGCCCCGAAACTCCCAAGAACCCTGATGAGGGAGGGGTTCAGGTTTGCAGCGGAGAGCTGGAGGTGGTGCCCTGGATACCCCTCGTGAACGGCCGTGTTCCGGATGGACGCGTGGCTGTGCTTCCTCAAATCTCCCACACCGTCTGAGGGCGGTGTAACGATGTAGACCCCCTCCTGCACCTTGTCAAACTTGGCGGCTCCGAAGAGGGCGGCGAAGGGTATGATGGGCCTGATGAAGGTGGGCGTCTCCATGACGTGGAGCTTCTCGGCCGGCGGCAGGGTGGCCAGACCCTTCTCCACGATAAAGGAGCGAGCCTCCTGAATGGTCTTCCGCACCTCCTCCAGGACAGCGTCGAAGTCCTTGGGGTGCTCTGACTTGATGCGATCGTTGACCTCGTCGACGGTAGCCTTCGGGTCAATGGACTTGGCCACCTTGGCGAGTTCCTCCTTCGATTCCTTCAGGTAGCTATCGCCAAGCTCACGGATCTTGTCCACGCCGAGTCCCAAGCGCCTCATTTCGATGAGCCTCCTGAACTTCTCCTCACCGAGAATGTGGGGGGCGGAGGCCTCTGGGAGAACATCCTCCTGCAGCCAGGATTGATACTCGGAGAGGGCTGCGGCCGCCTCCTCCTTAGCCTTCTTGAAGTCCGCAAAGGCGGAGTCGGGAACCTTGCCCGCTACGGATTGGGCGATGACCTCCAGGAAGGCGGGCGTCATCCTCGCCGACTCGATGGCCATCTCGGTCCAGAGTTTGACAGGCCGCGTAATCCTGGACTTGATCTCCTTCAGGTAGCGAGGGGTGCCCTCAAGTCTCCCAGTCATCGCCTGGACACGAGTGGTAAGCGGCGCGAAGTCCCGCGTGAAGAGCGGGAAGAGGGCCTCCCCGACTCCCTCCGCACCTCCCGGCAGAGATTCCCAGAACCTCATCTCTTCCAGGTCGAAGAGGGATAGGTCCGCTATCTGGAGGGCCAACTCCCAGTCCAGGGGGCGGCTCCCACTGAGTTCCTCAGGATTGAAAGCCTCAAACTTGCTTCTGAGGTCTTTCGTGAAGGTGATCTCCTCTTCCACGAACTCCCTGGAGTTATCTCCCATCAGGTGGTCGTAGTCGTGAATTCCAAGGAAAGTGGCCCAGACCGGGTGTCGTTCGATGACCGTGTTGAAGAACTCCCTCGTCGTCGTGTCGAAGTCCTCATCTGACATGGTCGACCCGACGACCGTGGCCTGCATAAGGTTAACGGGCATCAACGGTGCGCAACGCCAACCATATCCTCGATGTGGGCGTAGCCATTCTCCTCCATGAAGGCCTCGATTTCCTGGCACACCCCTTGGAAGACGTCGAGGCCGCGGTAGTGCACCCCGCTGCCGATCTGGACGGCGCGGGCACCCGCCATGATGTACTCCACGGCATCGAGGCCCGTGAGAATCCCACCGACGCCGATGAGGGGGATGTTCACCTGTTCGTAGATCTCGTAGACACCGCGAATGCCAAGCGGCTTGATGGCAGGGCCGCTCAGGCCACCGGGCCTGTTTCCGAGGACGGGTCGCGCCACATCAGGGGCGATGCTCATGGCCTTGACGGTGCTGATGGCGGTGATTCCGTCCCCTCCGGCCTCCTCAACCGCCTGGGCCATGACGACTATGTCTCTGACATTGGGCGAGAGCTTCACGAACACCGGAAGCTTGACGGCACTCTTCACCTCGGCGGTAACCCTGGATACCAAGTCGGCGTCTCCGGCGATCTCACCCAGTCCTAGCGGGTCGGGACAGCTCAGGTTGAGTTCCAGAGCGTGAGCGCCGTACACCTCCATGGTCCTGGCAAGCGGGCCGAAGAACTCCACATCCTCAGCGAAGATGGAGCATATCACCGGCACCTCACTTTCCAGGGCGACCTTGATCTCCGCTGCGTAGTTATCGACGCCTGGGTTGGCCAGACCGTCGGCGTTCAGGAGACCGTGCTCCAGTTGCACCAGCGAAGGTCCGGAGTTGCCCTCCCTCGGCTCCCGGCCGATGGACTTTGTCACGACGGCTCCCGCCCCGCTAGCCGCCACCTTGAGCAGGGATTCTCCGCTATCTCCCAGGATCCCGGAGGCTAGCATCGTAGGATTCTGGAGCCTAAGCCTCCCCACGGTGGTAGAGATGTTCGCCATCCTGCGCGTTATGGGTACCTTCGCCTTAAGGTTCTATCGGACCTATTGTGGGAGTGTGGAGCGATGGCTAGGCAAGGATGAGAGCCTTGGGGAGGATCTGTGGCGTATCGGAATCAAGGTTAAGGAACTCCATACAAGGTGGCGAGAAGTGGGGGCACTCGCTCGCCGCATCCACTAACGAGATCTGGATTCTCGTCGCTATGTCTGTAGTGGTCGCCGCCAAGGGGCCATCCTCGTGGCGTTCTTGGCATGTGGCTAGGGAAAAGGCCGCGACGCGGAAGGGGGAAGCCCTAACAAACCAGAGCACCAGCGAGAAGATGTCCTTGGAGTTCTTTGCAATGATCCAGGCCAGCTTTACCAGTCCCTGGAGGCCTTCGTCGGTCGGCGATTCAGACGCTATGGCCAGTCAAAGCTGAAGAGTGCCCAGGAGTAAGACAAGTAAGGCGTTACGACTTCCGTGAAATTCACATCCACAGGCGTATCCTCAATATCGGTTATTCCAAAGGCAAGGGGGCCATAGCCGAGTGAGAATTGCCTACGATCCCTGTCGCCGTAGGCGAGACCGAAATCAATAGGTCCATCGAGGGATAGTCCAGTGGTGGGCGTAGCAAGTACAAGGTATGCGTCTATGCCCGCATCCGTTATGTAGAACGATAGCGCAGGCAACAAGGTGACCTCCGCGCCTGGCCCTTCTCCGAAGGGGAGAGTGATGGCCACCTCCACCGTCACGAAAACTCCCAGGACGCTGCCGGAGGGAACATTCACCCCGCTAACGAGGAGATCATAGTTGCTGGGGTCAAAGATTTCTGGCCAGGCAAGGAAGCTGGACAAGTCCGGCAGAGTAAAGGCGAGTTGAACGCCCGTCAAAGTCTCTATTTCATCTATGAACGAGTTGAAGAGAGCCTGCAAGGTCGCGACGTTCATGTCATCGACTAGGACCGCAACGTCGGCGGCCAAATCCAGAAGCCACTCAACGGTCCGATCGCTCATGTCCTTCACACTCTGCGGGATCGGGAGGTGCTGAATCCCTGGGCGCAGTATGTCGTATGCAAGGCTCACCACGTCTTTGGCCGCTACAAGTCCGTTTGCGACGAAATCGGCTGCAACCTTGAAACCGGCCTCCAGAAGCTCGACGGGACCAGGGATCTGCAGTTCGTTGACGGATTCGTTCAGAAGGCCGGATACATCTCTGAGTGCACCGTTCACATCGAGATACGGGGCGAGGAAGCGAGACTGCACGCCAGCGAAAGTCTGTATGCCAGAAAGGATGGCCTCGATGGCTGGCCGTAGGATCTGCTCAATTACCCAAAGGGCGCCGTCTAGGAGTAGGTCGAGAGCCTCCCTTCCGAGGTCCAAAAGGATTTCCAAGGCCTGAGTCGCGAAATCGTATACCGCGTCGAGAGCATCGGCAACGCCTGCAATGTTTGTCCTAGACTCCGCACTGTTGTCATTGCTGTCCCACGCCCTCACCTTCACATCGAAGCCGTGCCAGATGGCGCTCCCGATATTGACCTCATGTGAGAACCAGCCCACTTTGATGAAGGCCCTATGAACCTTCACGTTTCCGTTGATGTCTATTCTTACGGTATCAAGCGTGGTTTCGCCATCCTCGACTTTGAACGTTCCTCGTACCTTCACCCAGTCCAGGACCTCCCTATATCCCGTGACCACCGTCTCGTAGACGGTCCTCACGACCCTGTCCCACCGCAGGGTGAGGACATTCCATACGCTCTCGGTTACAGTCCTTTTCACCCTCTCGTAGATCGGCTCGAGGGAAATGTGCACGTCCACCGATATGGTGAAATCTGTTATGCTGGGCGAATTGCGCTCTACGATGAGAGGAGCGGGATCCACATGGTCCAATAGCCCGTCCCCGTCCGTGTCGCGGTGACGGGGATTCGTACCAATGACAAATTCGTCGTAGTCCGTCAGCAGGTCGCCATCCGAATTGATCCTGGTCGGATCTGAGGTAACCGGTAGCTCCTGGATGTCGTCCACCCGGTGTATGATGAAGACAATCCAACCATTGTATTCGGTGCCGTCGATTAGGCCATCGCCGTCGGTGTCCTTGTCGAGGGGATCGGTGGAGGCAAAGAACCACTCATCGTCTGCCAGGTGGTCACCGTCCGTGTCCTGCAGTGTGGGGTTCGTACCATCGTTGTATTCCCACCAGTTCTGGCGGCTATCACCGTCCTTATCCTTCCACTGATCAACCGAGTCGTAAGCGATGAGGTTGAACTCCAGTTCCCAAGCCGTCGGCATCCCGTCTCCATCGTCATCACTATCCTGTATGTTCCAGATGCCATTGCCATCGAGGTCGTGCGTGGCATAGAACTCACCCAGCTCATACTCTTCCAGATTCGTTAGGCTATCGCTGTCGAAGTCAGCGGCGGCGTCGGTTCCGTTCAGCGGGTCCAATCCGGTGAACTGCCCCCAGCGGGCTTCAAACTCGTCAGGAATCCCATCGCCGTCGGTGTCAGGGTCATTTGGATTCGTGAAGTATGTCTGCTCCTCGGCGTCATCCAGCCCATCATCGTCACTGTCCGGGTCCAAGGGATTGGTTATGTAGCCATCAGCTCCACTGTTAACCTCCTCGAAGTCATCTAGACTGTCCGAGTCGCTATTGGCATCCAGGGGATCGGTTCCATGGATTATCACCTCATCACCGTCCGAGAGGAGGTCGTCATCGGTGTCACTGTCGGTGAGGTTCGTCTCCCCAGATGCAAAGCCGTCCCACTGCCCGTTGTGGTTGGCATCCTCCGTCCCATCCAAGAGGCCGTCTCCGTCCATGTCCGGATTGGTATCGTCGGGGTCAACGCCCGTTATGAGCCCATCATCATCCTGGTCGTTGTCGAGAGGGTCCGTCTCAATCACAGGATTGAGAGGATCAAAGCGAGGATCGCCTGAAAGGTCGGGATCCAAAACGCCATTGCGATTGAAGTCCTCACCTTCGGCCGGATCGTAGAGGTTGTCGCTATCGAGGTCCACCCATCCATCGTACAGAAGGGCATCGCTATCAGAATTCTGATCTCGCGCGTTGATCCACCCGTCTCCATCAGTGTCCCCGTCCCAGGCGTTTTCGGTACCATCTAGGATTCCGTCGCCGTCAGAATCGGGGTCCAGCGGGTCCGTCTCCCTGAAGGTGGCGGGGGTATCGTAGGCTCCGTTGCGATTCCTGTCCTCAATGCCATCCAAGAGCCCATCATTGTCGGAGTCCGGATCGGCGGGGTCCGTTTCCCCCGGATCCGTAAGCCCATCTTTGTCGGTGTCTTCGATTCCGTCGAGGAGCAAGTCGTCGTCAGAGTCGGCATCTAGAGGGCTCGTCCTCAACCCTACCTCTATCCCATCCACCAACAGGTCGTCGTCCGTATCACTGTCCGTTGGGTTCGTTTCGCCAGGATCCCACTTCCCGTTGAGGTTGGCATCTTCTTGCCCGTCTAGGAGGAAGTCAACATCCGTGTCGCCCGACCTGGGATCTGTGAACAGGTATTCCAGGTCGTCGGTCAGGAGATCCCCATCTGGGTTGGGGAGAGTAGGATCGGCAGTGACATGAACGGTGGCGCCGTTCACCGTGATATCCCATCCTGCAACTTCTACGCCATCGATCAGGCCATCACCATCGGTGTCCTCGTTGGCGGGGTCCGTTATGTACCCGTCGACTCCCGGAATAACCTCCTCATAGTCCGTTAGGCCGTCGGCGTCCGTGTCCACGATCAGGGGACTTGGCTCGTCGACGTCTGTGAAGCCGTCGCTATCCACATCCTCCTCCCCATCGGCGAGGCCATCGTCGTCAGAGTCCTTATCGAGCAGGTTCACGATGGAGTCGGTATCAGTATCGACGAAAGGTCGCTGTTCCTTGGCGTCTGGGACCCCATCCCCGTCGGAATCCAAGTCGACCATGTTTTCCAGTCCATCATTATCCATGTCCGTGTTAGGGTGAACCGTCTGTTCCACGAAATCGGTGATGCCATCGCTGTCGGAATCGAGATCGAGGGCGTTCAGATACCCATCCTGGTCGGTATCCTTATCGTATAGAGCCTCCGTTCCATCAAGGAGCCCATCATAGTCGCTGTCCGGGATGAAGGGGCTGATCCTCCAGTATATCTCCTTGCCCTGAAATCCTACTGCAGGAAGGTCCGACGAGACGATTGATACGCCGGAGGAGACGAACACGTAGAGAGTCCCCTCCAGAGTCCCTGTCCCGTCCCTATCGAGGAAGTCGGAGAAGGGTTCCCAAATATAGACCCGATCCAAGTCTCGATCGTAGAATATCCTCGTGCCGTCCACCAGTCTGAACACTCCCTCGACGCCGGGGCTCCTTGCGTTCGCTGGAGATGTGCTCTCCACATCCCTCTCAACGGAATCGAAGAGATAGGCTGCCCCGGGAAGGCCATCAGTCACGTTCCGGTCGAAATATATCCAGTCATCTGCAGCCGCGTAGTTCTCAATGCTCTCCGCGCCATCTACCACACTCGTCCTAAAGAGAACGAAGGCCTCCTGGCCATCCTGCAATCCGTCCTCATCATGATCAGTGCCAAGCTCGAAGCCGCCCGCTATCGTGCCGTCTCCGTCCCAGTCGTACGGCTTCGGATTCGTCCCAAGGTTGAACTCCATGACGTTCGTGAAAGGCGTCCAGTACCGGGTGAAGTCCCCATCAGGATTCCCGTCATCCCCATCATCCCCAATCGCAGAGAGCGGGTCGACGTGGACACGGACTTCCCAGCCGTCCGGCAGACTATCTCCGTCGGTGCTCCACTTCAGCGGGTCCGTCTCTGACAGATCCTTCCGACCATTCTGGTTGACATCTTCTCCCAATTCATCAGTCGAGAAGACGTCATTTCCGTCCGCGTCAAACCAACCGTCGTAGAGTCCGTCGTCGTCCGTGTCGAAGTCAAGTGGGTCCGTCACGCTGGCTGGGTCGGCGTCAGAGAGGATTCCGAGCTCGAGGCCGTCGGAAAGCATATCGCCATCCGAGTCCCAGCTCAGTGGGTTCGTTCCAAGCCTCGACCACTCGGAGAAATCTGTCAGCCCATCGTGATCGCTGTCCACGTTCAAGGGGAAAGTCCCTATGAACACCTCCGTACCATCTTGGAGGCCGTCTCCGTCCACGTCCGGGTCTAGGGGATCGAGCTGGAGCTTCTCCGCGAGGATGTAGCTCAGGAATGCAGTGAAGTCAAAGTCCTCTGGAATGTCCCCGACGATGGAGGTTTCATTCAGGTCAATGATTACCGTGTATATTCCGGCTTCAAGGTCGAAACTCCTTAACCAGAAGGAGTAGATGTCGCTGTACCCAGCAGAGAGATAACGATTTGCGTCGGTGATTATGGTGTTGTCATACGTGGGAGGAATTGCCACGCCGTTCTTCTCGACCGTAACCTCAATGGCTTCCATGAGCTTCGTCAAGTTGACGGTTGTCTCCGAGGGATACGGATTCAGCCACCGGATGCTGTTGTCGACGAGCCTGTGCTGCTGGGTAACGTTCATTACCTCGGTGATGTCGAACGACATGTATACGATCTGGCCGCCATCCATCACGTCCCCGTTGTCATCGAAGGTGTTGACACCATAATCGCCAAAGAAGTCCCACTGGAACACGGGCTGAGCATCCGCGAGGTTGAAGAACGCATCAGCATCTGACCCCGTATACCTCATTAAGAGGACACTCTCGTTCAACGTAAAACCAGAAGTCACCGGGTGATCCACTATGGAAATCAGACGGCTGGTTCCTCCATCCTCCAGGCCCACCGCGTGAAGCACGATACCACTGAAGGCGGGATCCGCCCAAGCGAAGGTGGAGAAGTCCCCTCCCTCGATAAGCAACCTTCCGCCAGTGAGGACGAAGTCAATGAGGAGCGGACGTTGGATAGGATCGGGCAGGGGGTTGGGATCGTCTCCCGAGCTCCACACCACGAAGTCATAATCCAGCAGGTCAACGTCCCACAGCCGTGTGGAGTCGGCCATATCCACCCTGAGGCCGAGCAGATTCAACCTAGTCGCGAAGAGATCGGCGCTGAACTCAAGTCCATCTTCAACCTTATCATCATTGACGACCAGCACTCGCGGATTGTACAAGATCCCATTCGCTGGAATCTTCAGCCTGTAGTGCCCCTCCTGCTCGATCTGCAGGATTCGCTTGACAGGAGGCATCCACATCCGGAGCTGCTCCCTAACTCTGACGCTATCGTAGGCGAAGAAGTCAAACAGCTCCTCGGAATCTAGCAGGCCGTCCTCGTCTGTGTCAGGACTATACGCATCGGTTTCGAATCCCACTTCACCTGAATCTAGCAGGAAGTCCGAATCCGCATCTGCAATCCTGGGTGGCGTTCCGAAGTTGAACTCCCCCACATTCATGAGCAAATCTTCGTCGGGATCATTCACGCCATCCTGATCGTCCAACGGGTCGAACTGATACCAAACCTCCCAGCCATCGCTCATCAGGTCTCCGTCAGTATCCTTATCTGTGGGATCCGTGTCATTCAGGTACTCCTCCAAATTCGTGAATTGCTCGAAGGCGTCGACGATGCCGTCTCTGTCGAAATCATAACCATCGTCGTCGGAATCGATGGCCGAGTCAGACGGATCACGAGGATTCAGCCCATATCGCTCCTCCCACGAGTTGGGAATCCCATCCCCGTCCCAGTCCGGGGGCAGATAATAGATTCCAGCTAGAATGGCCGCCACTACAAGGGCGGCAGCGACCGAGATCGCTGCAAGCTTCTTAGTGTCTCGAAAGAAGGGCGTTTTCGGCCGGGATGTCCCCTGCTGCGCCGCCAAACCTTCCCCCCCTCCCTATCTAGAGAACCGATTCTCCTCGTCGTGCCAGATGCGCCAGGTTCAATAAAGGCCTTCCGGTCCGACTGGTGGCTGGACTTAGCCAATGGTACGCCTTCGCTGCCAAGAAAGCTTATTTCTCTCTCATGGGATACTTGCCCGGATGCGTCTCCGGGACTTGGAGATTGACGACCGCGTGATAGGGATTCTTGAGTCCAACGCCATTAAGGAACTCTACCCACCGCAAAAAGAGGCCATTGGCCCTGCCCTCGCCGGGGAGAACCTCGTCCTGGCCATACCAACGGCCAGTGGGAAGAGCTTGGTGGCTTACCTGGCCATCCTCAAGTCAGTCCTCCACGGCGGCAAGGCCCTCTACATAGTGCCCCTCCGCTCCCTCGCCGTCGAGAAGTACGAGGACCTGAAGGAGTTCGAGGAACTGGGGATCCGAGTCACCCTCTCCATGGGGGATTACGACTCCGACGAGCCCACCCTTCAGAGCTACGACGTCATAATAGCCACGTCGGAGAAGGCCGACTCGCTGTTGAGGCATCGCACCCACTGGCTGAAGCAGCTGTCGGTGCTTGTCGCTGACGAGGTTCACCTCATCCACGACGCAGACCGGGGCCCCACCTTGGAGGTCACTCTGGCGAAGCTGCGCCAGGTCAACCCGCGGGCGCAGGTCATCGCTCTCTCCGCTACCATAGAGAACTCCGAGGAGCTGGCGGAGTGGTTGGGGGCGAGGCACGTGTCGAGCGACTGGCGCCCGGTGCCGCTGAGGGAAGGGGTGTACTTCAACGGGGCTATCACCTTCGCGGACCTGTCTCACCGTGTCATCCCGCAGGAAGACGATGACATCGGATCCCTCGTGCGGGACACCCTCCGGGAGGAAGGCCAGTGTCTTGTCTTCGTCAACACCAGGAGATCCACTGAGACGCTGAGTAAGAAACTCCTGCCGACGGTCAAGCCCTACCTATCGTCGGAGGACGTGAAGGCCCTCACCGAAGCCTCCAGGAAGATGACGGGCAGCCAGGAGGAATCCACCTCCATAGCTGGCCGACTGGCCCGCTACTTGAAGGGTGGCGCGGCATTTCACAATGCCGGCCTGACAAACCGCCATCGGAAGCTTGTGGAGGACCTCTTCCGACAGCATCACTTGAAGTGCATCGTCGCGACTCCAACGCTGGCTGCCGGGGTGAATATTCCCGCCCGGCGAGCCATCGTCCGAGACGTGCGCCGCTATGACCCCAACTACGGCTTCGACTACATCCCTATTCTGGAGATCAAACAGATGTGCGGTCGGGCCGGCAGGCCGCAGTACGACGACTACGGGGAGGCGGTGCTCCTTGCGCGCTACGAGGAGGACGTGGAGGAGATGCTGCAGAACTACATCTTGGCGGGTCCCGAGGCCATCGAATCCAAGCTCGGCCGGGAACCGGCCCTCAGGATGCACCTCCTCGCCGCCATTGCCACAGGCCACGTCCAGACCGAGGAGGAGCTGCAGCAATTCATGGACCGGACTTTCTATGCTCACCAAACGGATGTCAGCCTCATCGGTGGGAGGATCGATGCCGTCCTCCAGTTTCTGGAACGGGAGGACTTCATCCGACCGGGAGAGACGCTGAAGGCAACCCTCTTCGGTCGGCGGACCTCGGACCTCTACGTCGACCCGATGTCCAGCGTCGTTCTTCGCGATGCGCTGCAATCCCCTAAGCGGGGGACGGCCTTCTCCTATCTCCACGCCGTCTGTGCCACCCCCGACATGCCCAACCTCTACCTCGGCCGGAAGGACTACGAATGGGTGGATGAGAAGGTCTTGCAGGAGGAACTCCTCATCGAGACGGAGGACTACGACTTCCTGCTGTCCGAGGTGAAGACTGCCTCCCTGCTCGAGGACTGGATCGGGGAGGAGTCAGAGGACCGGATTACGAAGAAGTACCGCGTCGGACCCGGGGACATCAGGCGGATGGTGAGCATGGCGGAGTGGCTCCTATACGCCATGCATGAACTGGGTAGGCTCTTCGCCCGTACCAGGATGAAATCCCTGGCAAGGCTCATGCCTCGGATCACCTACGGCATCAAGGAGGAGCTGCTCGACCTCGTCCAGGTCAGGGGAATCGGGCGAGTAAGGGCCAGGGCCCTCTTCGAGCGGGGCATCAAGAGCGTGGAGGAGCTCAGGAAGGTGGATGTTGAGAAGCTAGCCCGCATACCCTCTATTGGTCCTGGGACGGCCAAGAACATCCTCGCCCAGCTAGGTAGGAGAGAGGATCTGGAGGAGGAGAAGCGAGAGGGACAATTCGCCCTCTACGACTTCGGATAGGTTAATGTCCTGAGTCCATCTGTCCCCCCACCGAAGGCGTTCATGGTAACCCACGAGTCCGAGAGCCCCCATCCATACATCAAGCGGGAGATCGTCAGCGAGTACATCACACTGAGCAGCTTGGCGGCCCTCGTCGGGGTCATCGCAGGGTTCGCCGCCCTAGCCTTCCGGTATCTGGTCTGGTTCTTCATGTCGATGATCCACAACGGCGGGAGGCTTTACCAGGACCCATGGAACAACCCCGACATCTTCAACCTCGACCCGGGCGCATTCTATCCGACGCTGGGCTCCGCTAGCCTGCTGCTGTTGATCATCCTACCCCTGGGCGGATTTGTCGTTGGCATCATCATCACCTATCTCAGCCCAGAGGTCAGGGGAACGGGGACTGCAATGGTCATGGAGGCCGTGCTGGCAAAGCGGGGACGGATCCGTTACCGGGTGGCTCCTCTGAAGGCTCTGGCATCCGCCATTACCATCGGCAGCGGTGGCTCCATCGGGAGAGATGGCTCCATCGTGCAGATCGGGGCCTCCCTTGGCTCGACCCTCGCCCAGGCATTCCGACTGACCGAAACCGCCAGGAAGATCCTCTTGGCCTGCGGTGCTGCTGGAGCCATCGCCGCCACCTTCAACGCGCCCATTGCAGGCGTCCTCTTCGCGGTGGAGCTCATCATTCTGGAGTTCCGCACCCGCTCCTTCATCCCGCTGGTGGTGTCCTCCGTCTTCGCCACCGCCACCATCGGCCTGTTCATTCCGTTCGGGCCCAAGTACCCAGCCGAATATGAGTTCATATCGTCCGTCGAGTTGGGGTTCTTCATCCTCCTCGGGTTGGTCGCGGGCTTGGTCGCCATCGCCTGGGTCAAGGGGCGCTACCGGTTCGAGGACCTCTTGCGGCGCTTCCACATTCCCCGTTTCGCGATTCCAGCTCTAGGGGTGGCCCTGACCCTTCCCATCGTCATCTTCTTCCCCCAGATCATGGGCGTTGGATTCTCGACCGTCGGCGATACCATCAGCGGTGCCATTTTCTCAGGCGAAGAGCCCCTGTACCAGGCCGTCTCCTTCCTACTCCTGTTGATGGCCCTCAAGTTGATCGCCACGGGCCTCACCATCGGCTCGGGGAATAGCGGTGGTGGCCTCGGACCCTCCATGTTCATGGGAGCCATGATAGGTGCCTCCCTGGGACTCGTCTTCAACGCCCTGCCAATCAACACGAACCCCTTCGGGGCCTACGCACTGGTGGGCATGGGCGCTCTCATTGCGGGTGCGACGCGAGCAACCCTCACGTCCATCGTCCTGGTCTTCGAGCTCACGGGGGACTACAAGTTCATCATTCCACTGATGCTGGCTTGTGTCGTTGCCGATGGTGTGTCGATACTGTTGCAGCGGGACACGCTCTACACAGGAACCCTGCGGCGCAAGGGCATCCTCTTCGAGCACGACATCGAACGGAACATCCTCCGTACAGTCTTGGTCGGGCAGGCCATGACCACCAAGGTCGAAACCGTGACCGAGGACATGTTGGTCAGCGAGGTTTCAGAGAGGATGATCGCTACCGGTCATCACGGGTTTCCTGTGCTGGACAGAGAGGGGAGGCTCGTGGGGATAATCACGAACGCGGACGTTCGGAGGGCCATTGCGGAGGGACACCTCGACTCACCCTGCAGGGACGTGGAGACCCAGCAGCTCATCGTTGTCACCCCCCAAGACAACATCGAGGAAGCCCTGGAACGCATGGCTATGGCGGGCATCGGTCGGCTGCCGGTGGTGTCAGGGAGAGACCCTCAGAGGCTGGTGGGCTATCTCTCTCGGGTAGATGTCATAAGGGCGTTCCGGCGTAAGGCGCTGGAGGAGAGACATGAGGTATATCGTCGTGGGGGCTCGAGGCGAGGTCGGCCGGGTCGATGACTTCATGGTGCGGCTACAGGCCGCCGCCAGGTCCCTCGGACTCGAAGTCCAGGCCTTCGATTCCAGGATGGTCTTTGGACGGGATCACATCCTAAGCGCTATGGAGCACGCTGAGCGGGCCTTCCAGCGGGGGACCAACGTCGCCAAGGAGAAGATGGTGGAGGTTCTCCTCTACGCTGCCGGAGAGAGGCAGATCTCAGCGGCGCTGGAGAAGGTGGGACTTAAGGACGGTCACGGAGGTTTGGTCATCCTTTCCGTTGGCGAGGGAGATTCTGAGGAGCTTCTGAGGACGTTGGATTTGGAACGGGACGATGGTCTACTTGAGGGCGAACTGGGAATGCTGGATGCCTTCGGCATATCTGAGGAGGAGAGGAAGACCGTACCCGGTGAGAAGGTGTTCGACCTGGTCCTGGAGAGGGTTGCGCGGGTGGACTTGCTCAGGTAGCCTTCTCCCGGACTAAGCCGCTCGGGCCCCATTGGGAACGGGCTCCTCGGGGACTGCCAGGACCGGGGTCAATCCGTCTGGATAACCGATGTCGAGAACCATGCCCTCCGACACCTCTCCCATAATCTTCCTGGGCTCGAGATTCACTATGAAGAGGGCCTGCCTCCCTTCCACTTCTCGCGGGTCCTCCCTCTCCTGCTTCATCCCGGCTAGGACCAACCTCTTATGATCACCGAAGTCAACCGTCAAGCCGACTAGCTTGTCTGATCCGGGAATGTCCTCTACTCTCTCGACAGTGCCAACACGGATGTCGAGCCTGTCGAAGTCGTCCATGCTTATGAGCGGCTTGATAGGTGCTACCCTCATGGCAATTCCCCCATAGCCGATGGGAGGGTGGTCCATCGGCTTAACGATGATGTACTGATTGGACGTCAAGAAGTGCGGAGGGCGGGCTTTGAATCCTGGATGTACCTTGCGACTTGTCAGAAGGGGCCCCATCGGGATATCAGTCACGGATCTATAACGTCTCGATCGGTCCATCCCATGGAATGTTGATCAAGCATCATCCACGCTTGTACCTGAGCCAACCTTCTGCGGGCACATTGAGCCCGGAGTGATGCGCGGATGCTTTGAAAGCCTTTAAGGCCCCACGCTCTCATGCAGCAAAATCGTGCGGAAGGGGAGGGGGCAATAGTGAGGGCAGCCGTGTGCACGAGATATGGGCCACCGGATGTTCTTCAGGTGAAGGAGGTGGAGAAGCCCACTCCTAAGGACAATCAGGTACTGATAAGAGTATACGCGACCACAGTAACATCGGGGG
The DNA here is from genome assembly GCA_964347325.1 of uncultured Methanomassiliicoccales archaeon. Classification (GTDB taxonomy): domain Archaea; phylum Thermoplasmatota; class Thermoplasmata; order RBG-16-68-12; family JAJISG01; genus JAJISG01. Next base: position 82,549 of record CAYFYA010000005.1, read on the forward strand.
ACGTTCGCATGCGAAAAGCGGACCCCTTTATCGCGAGATTTTTCACAGGACTCATAAGACCCAAGAGAACCATACTCGGGTATGAGCTGGCCGGTGAAATCGAAGCCGTGGGCAAGGATGTAACACGATTCAAAGTGGGTGACCAGGTCTTCGGGGGAGGTGTGAGCACGTACGCCGAGTACACCTGTGTGCTTGGAGAAGGTCTGCGAGCATTGAAACCTGCCAACATGACCTTTGAGGAAGCGGCCGCCGTTCCCTTTGGAGCGTTGTCTTCACTCCATTTTCTCAGGGCAGGAAACATCCACCGGGGACAAAGAGTCCTCATCTACGGAGCCTCCGGAGCGTTGGGCACGGCTGCGGTACAGCTTGCCAAGCATTTCGGAGCGGAGGTTACTGGGGTATGCAGCACCTCGAACCTAGAGTTGGTGAAGTCGCTGGGAGCCGATCACGTGATCGACTACACGAAAGAGGACTTCACCAAGCCCGTGACCTATGACCTCATCTTTGACGCCGTAGGCAAGAGTTCGTTCTTGGGTAGCATGAAATCGCTGAAGAGAGGAGGAGTCTATGCCAGCGCTGTCGCTCTGGTACCGATTCTTCGAAAGCTATGGGCTTCGTTGACCGGCAAGAGAGTAGTAGGTGGGATAGTCAAGGAGACGATTGATGATCTACTCTTCCTCAAAGAGCTCATTGAGGCGGGAGAGCTAAAGGCGGTGATCGATAAACGCTATCCGCTGGAGCAGATAGCCGAGGCTCATCGGTATGTCGAAAGAGGGCACAAGAAGGGAAGCGTCGTCATAACCCTGTGACATAACCACCCTCAGGCCTCCTAATCGTCAGCTCGAACGCGACGCAGACGCTGACCTTCTCCGCATGACCTCGCCCATAGTAAGGATGCGTGGGCCAGCATTCGGCTACAGGCGGTTCTACGAAGTGGAGAGGATCTGGAGACCCACGCCCACGGAGGGCCGTAACTTTGATTCAGAAGCAAGTGCGGAGGGCAGGATTTGAACCTGCGAACCACTAAGGACAGCCTCCTAAGGGCTGCGCCGTTGGCCGAGCTTGGCTACCTCCGCCTCAGCATCGCTCAGAGCAGATCTTGCCACGTGGATGGAGGCCAGCGCCTTAAAATACCATCGTAGGCATGAGTCAAAGAGGGCATGTCCTCCGACAGTCAAGGGATGGGATCCTGGAACGGCTTCATGGCCCTCCTCCGCACCTGGAAGGAGGCTCTGGGCTTCTCTCGACCCGCTAGGCTCTTCCTCTTGGTGTCAGGCCTTGTGCTGGCATCCGCAATCCTCGTGGGCCTACTCCTCCAACCACAGTGGGCCCTCATCCCAGGCCTCATCGGCTTCGGGCTCTGTCTGGTATCCCTCTTCAGGGCCGCCATCCCATCCCTCTCGGGATGGCTCGAGAGGTTGGGCAGACCCGCGGCCCTCGCCGCCTGGGCAGCCCTCACCCTGGCCTTTGCCGTCGCTGGCTTCTCCTCCACCGTCGTCATCGTGGTCGTACTCTTCATCGGAGGCTTCGTGGCTGCCAACGTCGCATGGAGGCTCCTCACGAGGGCCTTGGACCTGAAGGACAGGCCGTCGCCGGCCATCGATGGCACCCCAGAGGACGTCCCTCATCCAAACCTCCTCCTCCTCGGAATCCTCACCATCCTCTTCCTCTCGGTGACGGCGAGCTTCCTCATAGGATACTACAACCTGCACGAGCGCGGCTCCCTGGGCATGGCCCTGCTCTTCGCCAATGTTGGCCTCGTCATTGGCGCCGTTCCGACCGCATATCGAGTCATCCAGCGGCTCAGGGCTTCGACTCCGAGTCAAGAACACCCCGTCGGATCGCGGTACCTCCTTCGCGACACCGTGTTCACCGTGGCAGTGGCCGGCCTCATCGGGTATGAGGTGTCTCTCGCCACCGAAGGGCGCACATTCTTCGCGATACCCATCCTCGCCATCATCATCGTCATCGCCAGCTACGCCGTCGTCCTGATCCGCGGTTTCATCTCCTTGGAGGAGAGGCTCCGACCCTACAAGCCGCTGCTGATCTCGGCCTTGGGAATGCTCCTTGTCTTCTCACCGCTCATCGTGTTCCTGTCCAACCAGCCGGCAACCCTCACTCGGCTCTACGGGGGCGCCCAGGCCGCGGGGCTCTTGAGTGCCATGGTCTACATCGGAATGACGAACCCCTGGAGGGAGGAGGCGAGACTCCTGTGGACTAGGCTTCGTTCGGCCGCCAGACGGAAGGTAGAGCCATGGCTTCCGGAGTTCGACATTAAGGAGGAGCGAGCCTCTGAGGAGGGGCAACCCGCCAAGAGGGGGCGCTGGTCCCTTCGACGGTCCGGTCGAGCCCGCAGGGCGAGGAATGGTGAGGAGGGCGGTGGCTAACACCTTTAGGCCACGCTGATGAAGCCGCAGCCCCGGTCACGGTCGCTTCAGCAGAGACCGAGAACGTTTATACGCCAAACTCTCTTGCCTCCAGACGTTCAGGTGAGGGAACCGATGGTCACGCCCGGGAAGCCGAAGAGGGACTACACCTTTCGAGCGCCCATCAATGAAGAGAGGTTGAGGGACAAGCTGCTCTACTACGCCTACCGATCCAAGGAAGAGATGGAGCGGGACGCATGGTTCCCGGGAAACATCTTCAACATCGTCTACGGAAACGAGGTCCTAGGGGAGGCCCAGGTAATCTTGGTGGAGGCCCAGAAGGTGGAGGATCTCACCGTGTACGACGCCCTCCTGACGGGCTTTCAGACCCTGGAGGAACTGAGGGACGCAGTGGTCCAGTGGTTCGACTTCAAGGGCAGCCCGGACAAGCAGGGCTTCTTCAAGATCCTCTACCGCTGGCTCTGAGCCTCAAGCACCGGCTCAACGACTTCTTCGGCCTCGATGGCCTCAGCAATGAGCTCCACCAGGTCCTTGGTCTCTACGGGCACGTTGGCCCTTCGGGCGACGTCGCTCATGTGCTCGATGGCATGGGGACAAGTCGTCGCCAGCACCTCGGCCCCGCTCCTCATTGCCTCCTCCAGCCTTCGCCTGGCGATGTTGGATGCCTCCCGATCCCACACCAGGTTGAAGCCCCCGCTGGCGCCGCTGCAAAGGGTCTCCTCCCGATTCCTGCGCATCTCCACCGCCTTGGCCTGAGGAACGAGCCTCAGGGCCTTCCTCGGGGATTCGTAGGCCCCACATCCCCTACCGAGGTGGCAGGCGTCGTGGAGGGTCACAGTCTTGGGCAGCGGCTTCGAGAGCTTCAGTCGCTTCTCTTTGACGAGCTTGTCTACGTACTGCGAGATATGGTAGACGGAGAAGGGCGGGTTGCCGATCATCTCCCGGTAGTCGCGCCAGAAGGCCCGGAAGCACTCGGCGCAAGCGGTTATTAGCGTCTTGACTCCCGTGGCCGCTACGGCCTGCACATTGTGAGGCGCCAGGCGCGCCCTAACGACCCTGGTGTAGCCCATCCTCATGAGAGGGGCGCCGGAGCACCACTCGTCCTTGCCCAGGATGGTATACCTGACCCCGGCGGCGTTGAGGATCTTGATGACGTCGCGAGCCACCTTCCGTTGTCGGTAGCTCTGGGCGCAGCCAACCCAGTAAAGGACCTCGGGGCGTTTGGAGATGCGGGCCTCCTCCGGGAGCCATGCATCCCTTTGCTCGTGCGGCTCTCCGTAGATGTTGAGGTGGTTGAGCACGTTCTCATAGACCTCGCGATACTCCGGTTGGTCCACCACCTCGCGATCAATGAGCCACTGCTTGATCTCGTCCCAACGCTTCTGGAACGGGATGTCCACCGGACAGACGGTCTCGCAGTGGCCGCAGGAGGTACATTTGTAGACGGCCTCCGCGAACTCCTCATTGATGCGAACCTTGCGCCTGACCAGCCGATCCCCCAGGCCCCGAAGGTAGAACTGCTTCAGGTAGTACATCTTGGCCCTGGGCGTGATGGACTCCCAGCCCATCTCCTGATAAGGGGGACACACAGGGGCACAGTAGCCGCACGAGAGGCAGGCGAAGATGTCGTCCTCCCAATCCGTGATCCTGGCCGTCGCGAGACCTCCGCTGAAAGACCGCTAGGTTCGGGCTGCTAAAAGGGGAGTAGTAGATAGACCTTGTGGAGTCGCTCAGCCGGGGGGAAAGCAGTATTGCCGGGATGCCTCAGATGCCCCAGCCGAGCATCCGCTTGGCAGTTTCGGACATCTTGTCAGGGGTCCACGGGGGCTCCCAGACGACCTCAACGTTCGCGTCGTTGATGCCCTCGAGGCTCAGGAGCTTCCGGGTGACATCCTCGGAAATCATAGTATGCATCGGACAGCCAGGGGCGGTCAGCGTCATCTTGACGTGGACCTTGTCTCCCTGGATGTCGATGTCGTAGACCAGTCCGAGGTCCACGATGTTGATGGGGATCTCTGGGTCGTAACACTTCTTTAGGACGCCCATAACCTCTTCTTCAGAAGGCATGTCTGTACCTCGGGAGATTAGATTGCCTGCACCCTTTTATTGTTTCGGTGCTGGATAGCGCGATGGCACTTGATGGCATCTACGTCCATAGCCATGGTCGAAAACTCTCCCTTCCTACCGGCGAGTCCGCGACTCCTCACTGCTCAGGCAGGACGGTGCTCACCAGCGGGACTTCCTTCAGGGGATTGACGTGGTAGAACATCGCATCGTCCACCTCGATCTCCTCCATGTGGAGGCAATTCACGGGGCAGACGTCGACACACTGGGCACAGCCGATGCAGCGGGAGTAGTCCACATCGGGTATAGGGATGGGCTTATCCTTCCGCATGTTGGGCCCTGGCACCATCTCGATGCACTTCGTGGGGCACTCACGCTCGCACCGTAGACACCCGATGCAGATGTCCGCCTGAAGAATCGGGGTCTCCCCCATGCGGTTGAAGAGGACCATCTGCTTGTCGCTGGTTCCGGGCTCCTTCTGCAGCTCCTCCGCGTGGTAGTAGAGATCCTCCCGCGCATAGTCCGCCAGCTCGATGGTGTCCACGAAGGCGTAGGCGTCCGTGGGGCAGAACTCCTCACAGTCCCCGCAGAAGAGGCAGTGGCCCACGTCCACGGCGGGCCGGCGGACCTGGCGCTTGATCTCGTCCACCTGACACCGAAGGGGTCCATCGTACTCCCCCTCCACCTCCGCGAATTCGAAGTAGATGCACTCGTTGGGGCACACCTTCCGGCAGATTTCGCAACCGATGCACTTCTCCCAGTCGATCTCGTGCTGGTTCCTCACGTTCTCGGGGAACACGGGACGCTCGTATGGGTACAGCACGGTATTGGGCCTGGAGAAGGTGGACTTGAGGAACTGCTTGAGCGTCACCATCATGGGCTTGAGGATGAGCCTCGTGATGGAGACGTCCCTAGCCCTTGACCTTGGGGGACTTGACTTGGGGGACTTCGTAGGTCATCTCTCCCTCTTCCCAGCGCCTCATCTGGCCCTCCCGGGAACTGACGCGCCTGCCCGTCCGGGTCTCGACCCAGCCCCGCTTCTCCGCCTCGACCTTCTTCCGGAGCTTCAGAAATCCGTCTAGGAGGGCCTCAGGGCGCACCGGGCATCCCGGGATGAATACGTCCGTGGGAACGATGGTGTAGGACCCCTTGATGACGCTGTAGGAGTCATAGTAGGGCCCGCCGCAGATGGTGCACTCGCCCATGGCGATGACCCACTTGGGGTCCGGCATCTGCTCGTAGAGCCGCAGGACGCTGGGCCGCAGCTTCAGGCTGATGGGCCCATTGAGGAGGAGGATGTCGCACTGGCGCGGCGTCGAGCGGTAGATGATGCCGAAACGCTCAGCATCGTAGCGCGGGTCCGAGGTGGCCGCCATCTCGATGGCGCAGCACATGATGCCCCAGTGGAGGGGCCACGGCGAGTTCCTCTTGGCCCAGTTGAGGAAGCGGTCCAGAAGCGTCGCAAGACCGGTCCTCTCCTTGGCCCTATGGATCCGCTCGTCTACGTTCTCCGACATCCAGTTCAAGAAGTCATCGGACCGGATTCCCGCAACGTTGACCTGGGAACCCTTCATGTCCTGCATCGGTGGCCCACCTTTCTTTTGCTTCTTAAACCTTCTCAGCTGATTGCGTCCTAATAGTCTCTAGGCAAGGGTCATATAGAAGGACTGAGCAGCGCCTCCAGTCGCGGGGACGGCGAACCAATATATCGGAGCGAGCCCTCTTCTTCCTTCGCGGATGACGGTCAACGCGGAGCGCCTGAAGAAGATCATGGACCTGGGGTTGACCGAGTACCAAGCCAGGGCGTACCTCGCCCTCCTGGAGCTGGGGGCCTCCACAGCGAGTCAGATCCCCTCGGTCTCCCGCGTCCCCAGGACGAGGGTCTACGGAACCATGAAGCAACTCCACGAGAAGGGCCTCGTGGAGATCATCCCGGAGACGCCCCTGCGGTATCGACCCGTCCCCCTCAAGAACTACTTGGAGCATCAAGCCAAAGAGCTGCGGGAGAGCGCCCAACGCGTGGAAGAGGGCATCGAAGACCTCTCCAAGGAGTTCAACATCCGCGGCGAGATGGCCGTAGAAGAAGGGGGCCGCTTCGAGGCCATCTACGGTCGTCGTAACGTGCGCGAGCGCCTCATGAGGATGTACGAGGCTTCGCAGCGGGACATCATCGGTATCGGGACGGTCAGCAGCCCATCGAGGATCGTGAAGTCCGCCATCTACACCTTGGAGGAGAAGGTGAAGCAGGGGCTCACGGTCCGCTACGCCTTCCCCGTGACCGCCTCCAACAAGGAGCACGTCGACCTCATAGCCAAGTTCGCCAAGATAAGGGCCATCGACGTCCACCTCCCCATCTACTTCTACGTCTTCGACCAGGAGCAGATCCTGTTCAACCACCCCATCCCGGACGACGATAACTTCCACCAGGGCGACGACATCGCTATCTGGACCAACGACCGAGGTATCGCCCGGGCCATGGGGACCATGGCAGAGAAGATCTGGACCACGGGTACAGAGCCCGGAACCATCGACGTGACGGAGCCGGCTCTGGAGATCGCTCGGCAGTATCTGCAGCTCGTCGAGCACCGGGGCCGTCCCGCATTCGAGGCTATGGGGCGGCAGATTGGCATGGAGCTCGCCCGGGGCTTCAAGTCTCGCTCCCTCCCCGCCCTGCTTCAGGAGGTCGTCGACTTCTGGAAGGCAAACGGACTCGGCAGGCTGAACGTTGTCTTGGAGAAGCCCTTGACCCTCGAGGTTGAGAACTACGTCGGCTGTGGCAACATGCTCAGCATGGGGCAGACAATCTGCAGCTTCGTAACCGAGGTGCTCTCCTCCATCCTGAGGGAGAGGCTTGGTCCAGTAGAGATCCTAGAGAGGGAGTGCTATGGTGAGAGCAGCAACCGGTGCAGGCTCGTCCTAAGTGTCAAGTCATGAGGGCTGGGCATTGCCGCGGGGCCGCTCGCTCTTCCAGCCCACCAGGGACTTGCCCTCGGGCGGGAAGGGGTCGATGCCCTGGGCATCCGCGATCTGGCGTGCCCTGTTCCGAAGGGTCACCTCAGACACCCCAGAGGCCTTGGAGATCTCGTCCTGGGACCTGCGGTCGTCGCACAGGATTGAGGCGATGTAGACGGCGCCAGCAACTGTTCCGGTGGGAAGCATCGACGCAAAAGCCGGGTCCTCGCTGAGATCCCTAATGATCTTCGAAGCCATGGACCTGGTCTTGGGTCTCAGCTCAAGGGCCTCCGATATCCTCGGAAGGTAGTCCATGGGGCTGGTTGTTGGGATCCGGAGCTTCAGCTCTCGGTTGAGGATGGTGTAGGTCCTTGACAGCTTCTTCCTGTCCAGTTTGAGAATCTCCACAATCTCCCGGAGGGTTCTGGGGTATCCGTGAAGCCGACAGGCCACATAGAGGGAGGCTGCGGCGATAATCGCAATGCTCCTACCGCGTACTACGCCCTGCTGGGCCGCCTTCCTGTAGACCACGGCAGCCTCCTCACGAATGGAAGGAGGCAACCTCATCAGGGAGGCGAAACGGTCCACCTGTCGAAGCCCTTCACCGAGGCTCCTCTCGCCCTTCTTCGACTGCCTGACCTGGTTGTGGAGCATCCTCATCCTGTAGAACTTCACCCTGGCCTCTGTGGGGAGGCTCTTCCCGTGGGCATCCCTGGTGGCCATCGGAATCTCTGTAGATAGACCCTTATCGGGGATCATCGGGTTGGCTGGACTCCCCACCCGGCTGCTACCGTAACGCTCGTAGACGTTGAAGTCACGCCAGTCGGGGCCCTGGTCTATCAGGTCCTCCTCTATGACCAGCCCGCAGGTATTGCAGACGAGTTCCGCGCGATAGTCGTCCTTGACGAGGTCGCGGCTATCGCACTCTGGGCATCTCTTCTCTGCCTTCTCGATGAGCTCTTGCTTCAACTCTTGTGTGGCCATTAGCCCCACACCCCCATTAATCCGCGCTAGGGTGATCGCTCCAATAGTAATAATGCATAACGCTGTTATATAATGATTCTTGTCACTGAGATGAGTTACACTCCTGGGCCTGCTCTATTGATCGATCTGAGCCTTCTGGAGTCGGCCGCTGTAGTCCACATAGACCGACTTGATCTCCGTAAACTCCTCAATGGCGGTGGTGCCAGCCTCCCTCGCCCCGGTCCCAGTGCTCTTCACGCCGCCGAAGGGCAGCTGGACCTCTGCGCCTATTGTGGGAGCGTTGATGTACGTGATCCCCGCCTCGATGTCCTGGACGGCCCGGAAGGCCAGGTTGACGTCCTGTGTGTAGATCGAAGAGGAGAGGCCATACTCCACATCGTTGGCGATCTCCACAGCCTCGTTGTAGTTTCTCGCCTCCAAGACCGTAAGCACCGGCCCGAAGATCTCCTCTTTCGCAATCCTCATCTCGGGTTTCCCCTCGAAGATCGTCGGCTTGATGAATGTGCCAAGGTCGTATCCTCCACCGGTGAGCTTCTCCCCGCCGCAACGTAGCCTCGCTCCCTCCTCCTTGCCAATGTGGATGTACTGGAGGATCTTCTCCTCCTGATCCTTCCCCTTGACTGGTCCGACGTCGACCGAGGGGTCCAGGGGGTCTCCGACCTTGAGGGCCTCCGTCTCCTCGATGAGGTCGTCAAGAAACTCGTCATAGATCTTCTTGTGGATGATAAGGCGGCTGCAGGCGGTACACCTCTGGCCCGCCGTGCCGAAGGCAGCGAATAGGACCCCCTCCATGGCCAGGTCCTGATCCGCATCGTCCATAAGGATGGTGGGATTCTTTCCCCCCAGCTCCAGGCCCACATTGGCGAGCCTCTGGGCACCACATCTGTAGACCGTCTTGCCCGTATCCACGCCGCCCGTGAAGGAGATGACCCTGACCACGGGGCTGTTGATGATCTCGTCACCGACGACCGATCCCGCGCCCGTTACCATGTTGAGCACACCTGGCGGAAGGCCGGCCTCCGCGAGAACGGAGACGAGCTGGGCACCGAGAATCGGTGTCCCTGTGGCCGGCTTGAATACGGCGGTGCATCCGCTCACCAGGGCGGCACCAATCTTCCAGGACGGGATGGCGATGGGGAAGTTCCATGGGGTTATCAGGCCCGCGACGCCGATGGGTACACGGACAGTCATGGCGAACTTGTCTGGGAGTTCCGTCGCCACCGTCTCGCCCAGGAGCCGGCGTCCCTCACCTGCGATGTACTCGAAGAAGTCTATGGCCTCCTGGACCTCTCCTCGCGCCTCAGAGAGCACTTTCCCGTTCTCCCGCGCGAGGAGCTTGCCCAGGTCCTCCTTTCTCTCCCTGAGGATCTGACCAGCTCTCAGTATGACCTCACCCCGCCTCGCGGGGGGGGTCCGCCTCCACTTGTCGAAGGTCTTCTTGGCGACCTCGATGGCGCGCTGCACGTCCTCCCGAGTTCCCTGAGGAAAGCGGGCTAGGACCTCGCCGTTGGCGGGATTGGTGACGTCGAATCTCTCGTCGCTAGACGAGTCCACCCACTCCCCGTCTATGTAGATTCCGTACTCCTCTGCCACGTGCAATCTCCCTCCCGGTAGCGGAGCGGCCTATCGACTACGACCTCTTAACGCTTATCGAGACGCCATCCCGGATTGGCAGGATTACGGTGATCATGTCCGGGTCCGCCGCCAAGCCATTGTTGTACTCTCGAATGGCCTTCGTCGAGGGGGCCTCATCGTCGTAAAGGGCCACCCGCCCCTTCCAGAGCACATTGTCAGTAACCAGCATCCCTCCCGCCTTGAGGGCGGCCTTGCAGAGGGGAAGGCTCGCTGGATAGCCCCCTTTGTCAATGTCGTTGAAAATGAAGTCAAAGTCCCTGCCCAGGTCCGGCAGCACATCCAACGCCTCTCCCACTACGACCTCGACCCTTCCGCGGAGGCCCGACCTCTCCAAGTTCTCTCTGGCGATGTTCGCCATGCCCTCTCGGGCCTCAACAGTGATGAGCTTCCCGTCCGCTGCCATCCCACGGGCTATCCAAGTTGCTGAGTAGCCGATGGCCGTTCCAAGCTCCAGCGCCTTCTTGCGGGAAGAGGCGAGAATGGTGAGCAGGGTCCCCACACGGGGGCCGACGATAGGCACGCCCTCTCGCGCAGCGAAGGCCTCCATGTCCGACAGGACCTTGTCACGGGGCTGGAGGAGATCCTCCGCATAGGCATACAGAAGCTCGTTCTCAATCTCCATGCTCCCTTCACTCCCGCCCCACCTATTAACCCTCCCCGAGAACAGGGACGAAGGAAATAAGAGAGAGATGGGACTCCCTCACCGCACGAGGTTTCCCGCATGGTAGAAGCCTACATAACCGGCATCTCCCCAAGGTCCGAGAAGTTGATTGCGGCCACACGGGGCTTCGATAGAGGCCGAGTGTCCGAGGCACAGGTCGAAGAGGCGCTTAGCGAGGATCTTGATGCGCTCGTCAGACTCCAACTAGAGGCAGGCTTTCACTATCTGAGCGACGGCCTCCTAAACTGGCAGGACCTGTTGCGTCCCTTCGTAGAGGCCTGGGAGGGTCTCTCTCCCGGGGCCCTGACGAGATGGTTCGACAACAACACCTTCTACAGGCAGCCGGTAATCGACTCCGAAATCGTCCCTCATCCCTTGGACGGACGGTACTTCAGGTTGGGCCCCTCCCCCAAGGGAACACGGTTGAAGGCGGTCCTTCCGGGGCCCTACACCTTTGCCAGTCTTTCGGACAACCAGCACTACCACGCTCCTGCGGAGGCGATCCTGGACATTTCATCTGGGTTGTCGGATCTCTGCGCTCAGCTGGCCGCCCAAGGCTGCGACCACTTCCAGTTCAGTGAACCCTCCCTGGTCGTTGAGCCGCCGACGGCGGACCTCTGGGAGGCCCTCAGGGATGCGTACGCAGCCATCAGATCGTCCGTAGATGGTGAACTGTCGGTGCACCTCTACTTCGCTCCTGTCGGCCCCCTGGGATCGCAGGTGCTCGAGCTCCCCGTAGACGTCATCGGGATCGACATGTACGAGGAGGATTTGAAGGTCCTTGCGGACGTGGACTTCGACAAGTCCCTCGCGTGCGGGTGTTTGGACTCACGCAATTCCCTTATGGAAACTCCTGAGGAGATCATCGACATGGCTTCTAGGTATCGCGATAGCATGGAGCCCAAGGATCTGATTCTCTGTCCCAACGCCGACCTCGCCTTTCTTCCGAGCGTTGTGGCCGAGCAGAAGATCAGGGCCTTGGGGATGGCACGCCAGAAGCTGGAGGAGGCTGCCTGATGGAGAAGCTGTTCCCGAGTCAGGAGATAGGAAGCTTCTCTAAGCCTGCCTGGCTCGTGGCCGCACCGAAGCGCGGGACCGCAACGGAGAAACAGTTGGAGCACGCGGCCTCGTGGGGCGAGCGTCTGGGGATCGATGGAAGGGAGGACCTCATAGGCCTGCTGCGGGAGGGCAACCTTAAGAGCAGGAAGGCCGAGCTGAGGGATTGGGCCTGCCTCTACGTGTTGCGACTCCTCGAAGGTGTCGGGCTCGACTACGTCTACGACGGGGAGCAGCGGAGGGTGGAGATGTATGAGTACCCCATCAGGCGCATGGGAGGCTTTGACTTCCTCGGCCATGTGCGCTCCTTCGACAACAAGTACTACCGTAAGGCCGCCTGCGTCGACAGGGTCAGGTTCAAGGAGCCCTACCACCTAGAAGAGTTCGCCTTCGTGAAGGAGCGAGCCACAGCGAAAGTGAAGGTACCGCTCACGGGACCCTACACCCTGGCGGACTGGTCCTTCAACGAGTACTATCAGCAGCGGCGAGCCGGTATCTCAAACCTCAGGGAACGGAAGCTGGCGGCGAAGCGCGATCTGGTGTTGGATCTCGCCGAGGAGGTCGTTCGCCCCAATATCAGGGCCTTGGTGGAGGCGGGTGCTAGGGTCGTGCAGCTGGATGAGCCAGCAGTTACGACCCACCCCGAAGAGGTGGAGATTTTCGTCGAGGGATTCAACGCCGCCACGGAGGGCGTCGACTGCAAGTTCACTGTCCACATCTGCTTCAGTGACTATCGCCTGCTCTATCCCCAAGTCCTCGAGATGAAGCGGTGTAGACAGTTCCTGTGGGAATTCGCCAACAGGGACACGGAGGTGGGCGACGGCTATGATCACCTAGCCCTGTTCCGGGAGTACAATGATGATCGCGAGGTGGGGCTTGGTGTCGTAGATGTCCACGTGGACGATATCGAGGCTCCAGAGCTAGTGAAGGACCGAATTGTCAGGGCTTCAGAGATCCTGGGGGAGCCATCGAGGATATTCGTGAACCCCGACTGCGGACTGAGAACGAGGACCTGGGCGGTCGCCTTCGAGAAGCTCACCAACATGGTAGAGGGTGCCAACCTGGCGAGGGCCGAACTCTCATAGGTCGAGGGCTGAATCCTTGGGGTGTACCCAGAAAAGGGACGGCGGCCATCGGGGATGGTTGTCTGACCAAGAGGGCAAACACCCTCGGCCCAGTCAAGCGATTGCCGCTGGCATCGACCTATTCAACGCGGGTCTTCGAGTGTCCCTGTGGTCATGGAGGGGGGAGGCGGGAGCCAACTGGCGGGTCCCAAGCTCGTGTACGACGAAGAGGGGTGACCCACCAGCGACCCACAAAACCGTGAGAAGTCTTCTCACGGCGGAGAATGGCCTCCCAACCTTGAAATAGGACCTGAGTCGACGCAAATGCCACAGGTGGGCTGGATTGCTGGGCGACCGAGCGTACCCCCCTCAGGAGAAGCCGTTCCCCGTCGAGACGTTACGACACTGGTACGTCACACCCTTCGGCGGGCGGTCCCTCGACCTCCGCAAGGGGGAGGTGGGGATCAACTCCGAAGCACTGGACCAGAACACCAACCTCGTCCCCGACCAGGACAGAGTGCTCATCTCCATACTGAGCAACAGCAGCGTAAGGCCCCTCTACACCCGCAGTGCCTTCTCGGTCGTGGCCCTGGACCCCAGCAGGCCCGACGGTTTGGAGAAGTCCCCCCACGGCGAAGCTGTCCTTCCCGTTGAGGAGGTCTGGGACATTGTCCGACGTCCGCACCTCCAGCCCACCCACGGACAGCCCCTTCTCTTGAATAGCGTCGCGTGGAAGGTCTTCGGGAAGGATCCCTCGGAACTGATGGAGACCATACTTGTTCAGGCGCTGCGGCGCAAGCATTCACCCTAGGCGCCACAAACTTATACAGCCCCTTTGAGATGAGAGACCGTGAAGGTCGGCGTGACCGCTGTCCAGGGGGACGTGAGCGAACACCTGGATATCATCGACAGGGCGATGAGGAGCATGGCCATCTCCGGCCGCGCCCTGCCCGTTCGCACCGTCAAGGACCTAGAAGCCGTCTCGTCCCTCATCGTCCCTGGGGGAGAGAGCACCACCATCTCCAAGCTCCTCGTGAAGTTCGGCCTCTTCGACCGTATATTGGAGCGCGCTGAAGCGGGTATGCCCATCATGGGAACATGTGCCGGTTGCATCCTGCTGGCAAAGGAAGGGGATGCGCAAGTCGCGGGCACAGAGACTCGACTCCTCGGGCTGATGGACATGGCCGTAGACAGAAACGCCTTCGGGAGGCAGCGGGAGTCCTTCGAAGCCGAATTGACCGTCGACGGCATTGGCTCGGTCAAGGGCGTCTTCATCAGGGCCCCAGCCATCCGAAAGGTCTGGGGAAGATGTCGTCCCCTCGCTCGCCTGGAAGGCACCGTTGTCATGGCTCAGCAGGGGCATCTGTTGGCCCTCGCCTTCCACCCGGAGCTCTCCGGTGGGACTGAAATCCACGAGAGCTTCCTCAACCAAATCTAGGGGACGAGGGCCAGGGTGAGGATAGATATTGCTGACGCCAAGAGGAAGCTGACAGCTGCATTGAGCCTCATGGTGGAGATGCTTGAGGAGATGGCCGTGGTGAGGCGTACGGCCGTCTGATGGCCCCAGACCTTAACTCCTTCAAGGACGCCTGTGGTGATCCCGGCGGTACCCCCTTTAAGATTCTTGGTGGCCTCCTCCACCGCCGCGCGACAAGCGTGTATCAGGGCGTCCTGGCCCATCCGCCACCCCACAGGATTGTAGCCAGGAAGAGTGTTGTTGACCACATGGTTGTCCGACGTCAAGACCTCGGCCTCGCTCACTAGATCCTCTATCCCTTCCAGGAGCTTCTCCCGCAATCCAGGAACCATGTTGTTGCCGTCGAAGAGGAGATAGGCCGACCTCTGCCCGCCGACCTCCACTACAACAGCCTGAATCCCTCTGGGCCCCAGTCCCCTCTCGGGGTCGACCAGCTCCGTGTTGGATCCAATTCCGGCCTTGAAGCCCTCCCTTACGCTCCCCAAGGCCTCACTCACCGCCCTCCGAGTGGCCCCCAGGATGGAGAAGCACTCCTTGGAGCCGAAGTAGACCGCTCCGCTGCCCTGCTGCAGGCTGTTGTGGGCGTCAACAAAGATGGCATCATCCGCGCCTGACTCCATCGCAGTCCTCGTGGCAGCAAACCCTGTGGCGAAATCGATGTCGTCCGATGGATTCGGCGCCAGGGTGGCCAGCAGGAGAGCCTTTCCGTCGAAGATCTGGCAGCAGACTGTGGCGTTCCCCTCAGATACCCTTACGAACTCCGAGGCCGATCCCGTGTACTCCAGATTGTCAAGGACCTCTCTAACCCATGAAGAGACGCGCATACACTCCGCCGAAGTGGCAGGGTTCTGATCATGGGTCGACGGCCCCTTCGGGACGATGACCCGGGTGCCCAGGTCCTCTAGGTCGGCGGCCACCTTGGAGGGAAGATCGCTGCCCCCCAGCTGACCATAGGGACCGGGGTGCAGGCTGGGCACGACCACCAAGGCACTGGCCCCTCCCTCAAGCCTGAGCGACAGGACGCCGACGGGGACCGTAACTGCATCTGCGAAGGACTCGAAGAAGGCCTCCATTTCCTCCCTGCCTTCCCTCCCTCTCTCGGTCATATGGTCGAGGGAGTATCGAAGCATGCTCAGGCCGTCAACGCCGGAAGCCCGCTCCAGCGGACGAATGGCCACCACTGTGAAGAGGAGTCCGGCCCCGTAGAAGGCGGCCGAGGATACCAGCGCCACGAGCCAGTCCAGCAAGGATGTGGGGAAGAAGGGAATCAGGGCCACCATGCCTAGGACGGGCTGGTTTATCACGGCAGGGAACGAGCGGAGAGGGCTGCTGTGGGAGGTCGCCAGTATGGCCGCTTGCCGGAGCCAGAGAGTGGAGGCCCACCCCACCATCAAGAAGCGCACTACCAGGGACTCGTTGAAGAAGGCCGAAGCCAGGGCTGCCAGAAAGACCATGGCCAGACCCAGCAGACCAAGCAAGACTGACCGGCGCAGGTACATCTTCCCACCCAGGACCTCGGCCAGGGGCCTGGTGATGAGGGCAGAAGATGCGACCGGGAGGGCAAAACAGGCGAGGCCCAGCACCACCGCTCGCAGGTCCGGCACGAGCCTGTTGGCAAGGAGGCCGACGAGGAGGGACCCTGCAGCGATGAAGACGAGGATGTAACCTGGGCGCGGGGCCCTGAAGAGCTGGCTCATCATGGCGGAAGTGGCCTCTTGCTGAGCTTCCTGAGCGGTCCTCGGAGCCATTCGTGAAACCTACCAGCCCTTGACGGCGTCGATGACCGCCTTAAGGGCTTCCCTGCCGTTCTCTCGCTCAATCACAGTCCCGGTGACGACAATGTCGGCCCCCGCCTCCGCCACCTCCCGGGCCGCCTCCGGCCTTCGGATACCTCCTCCTACCAAGAGGGGAAGGCTACACTCCTTCTTGACTGCCCGGATGGTATCCCCGGGGACTGGGCTGGGGGCGCCAGATCCCGCTTCGAGGTAGAAGAGGTCCATCCCGAAGAACTGGGCCGTGAGGGCGTACCTGACAGCCTCTTCCGGCTCGTCTCGCGGTATCAGGTCCGCCCTTCCCACCCTACCTACTTTCATGCCCGGGTCGACGACCACGTAGCCCATGGAGATGGTCTCGAGTCCTATCTCCTTGATGGCTCGGGAGGCTCTCTGCTGCTCCCTGACGACGTGTCGGACATCCGCTGAGTTGAGGAGGCTCATGAAGTAGATAGCGTCCGCGTATCGGCTAATGCCGGCGGCGTTGGCCGGGAAGAGGATGACGGGGAGGTCGATCCTCGCCTTGATACCCTGGACACAACCGTCAAGAAGGTCCTGGCCGACCCCCGTCGAACCACCGACCATGATAGCGTCGGTGCCCAGGGATGCGGCCGCCGCTGCGAGGTCCGCTAGCTCCTCGGAACCGCCCTTGTCGGGATCGAGGAGAGTCATGTGGAGCTTGCCCTCCTTCAACTTCCTCCTGATCTTGGTCAGGACTTTCAAGGGAAGCCCCCTACCAGAAAGGCCACCAGGGCGACGAGCATAGCGTACTTCGCCGTCCTCTGAGAAGTGGCTGGGTTTCTGAAAGCATTCAGGGCGGCGTAGATAAACATTGCGTCGGCCACTAGGACCACGTACAGGTAGTAGCTACCCAGCACTCCGAGAACCCAGGGCACGATACTGAGGGCCACGGCCACGAGAAACGCGCTCCCCGACACCATGGCAGCCCCCCTCTCTCCGATGGTCCGCGGCAGAGTTCGGCGGTCCACGTCGCCCCTCACATCCTCCAGGTCCTTCACCACCTCCCTCCCGAGGGTGGACAGGAAGGCGAGAGCGGAGAGCCACACTACCCTCTGGAGGGATGCGATAGAGTCGTAGACGGCCAGGCCTCCGAATATGAAGAGGGATGCCACCAGCCAGCTAATCAGGAGGTTTCCCCTGAAGCCCCCCCTCTTGAAGACAAGTTCATAGGATGCCATCAAGGCGAGGTTGACGATGACCACCACCAGGAGTTCCGGTCTAAGCAGGAAGCTCCAGGGGATTGTTGGAGCGAAGAGGAGGAGGGCCGTGACCAGGGCACCCTTGGCCTGGACTTGGCCGGCCGGTATGGGCCTCTCAGGATGGTTGATCCGGTCCACCTCTCTGTCGTAGTAGTCGTTGAGAGAGTTGCCCGCCCCGGTGAAAAGGAAGGCGACGATAGCCGCCTGGAGCGCCACCAGGGCCTGGTCAGTCGTGGGTGGCCCGATAGCCACAAAGCTGCCCAGGAGGCAACCGACGGCGGACATGATGCAGTTGAGAGGCCTGATGAGCTGGAGGTAACCTCGCATTCAGGCGCATTAGAATCAGCGAGGGTATAAGGCTTCGTTTCCGGCCAGCGCCGCCGCAAACTTAAATACGCCGGACCGTTTGGAACAGTTCGCCAGGCATTTCCATGGCAGATGAACAAGCCTCGACCGACTTCAAGTACATAGTCCGTCTCGCGGACACCGATGTAGATGGCAATAGGCCCATGGTCTACGCCCTCACAGGCATAAAGGGCGTGGGTCTGAGGGTGGCCCAGATGTTATCCGACACTCTCGGGATACCGAGAGAGCAGAAGATCGGGGACCTCACGGATGAGCAGGTGGAGGAGCTGGCATCGATCATTGAAGACCTTCCTTCACACGTCCCCCCCTGGGCCTTAAATCGCCGGCAGGACTACTGGACGGGGGAGGACTACCAGCTCGTGGGAGCGGCGGTCGATATGAGGAGACGCGAGGACGTCAACCGCATGAGGATGATCCGCTCCTACAAGGGAATCCGCCACGAGACCGGGCAGAGGGTGCGCGGGCAGAGGACCCGGAACAACGGGAGGACAGGCCTCTCGGTGGGGGTCACCCGGAAGGCGGCCAGGGCGCTCCAACAGCGGTGATTCCATGGGCGACCCGAAGTTCCCACGTGCCAAGTGGTCTCGTCCCTCTCATCCCTGGCAGGCCGACCGCATCAAGGCGGAGAACCAGCTCATTCGCAAGTTCGGGCTCAAGAACAAGCGGGAGGTCTGGAGGACTCAGAGCCTCCTCCGAGAGTGGCGTCAGAGAGCAAGGAGCCTGCAGGCGCGAATCCGCTACGGCGATGTCCAGGCGGAGAAGGAGGTCAACGAGGCGATTGGGCGACTCGCCCGGTTGGGACTCCTGCCCAGAGAAGGAGCGACCCTCGACGACTTGCTGGCCCTGCAGATCGAGGACATCCTTGGCAGGAGGCTACAGACCGTGAGCTACCTCCGGGGCCTATCAAATACCGTCAAGGAAGCCAGACAGCTAATCGTACACGGCCACGTAGCCATCGGGGACAGGAAGGTCACGATACCCGGATACCTCGTGAAGAAGGAGGAGGAGGACGGAATCAAGTATCACCCGAAGTCAGGGCTGGCCAACGAGGCGCATCCGGCGAGGCCGAGCCTCGAAGCACTGGAGGCTCGAAGGCTGACCTCTGAGGGAGTGGAGTAGATGGCGAAGTGGGGAGTGGCGCACATCTTCGCCTCCTACAACAACATCATCATCACGCTGACCGATGTCACGGGGGCGGAGACCGTCGCCAAGTGCAGCGGGGGGATGGTGGTGAAGGCCGACAAGGACGAGGCGTCTCCATACGCTGCCATGAGAGCCGCAGAGAGGGTGGCCGACGCGGCCAAGGAGAAGGGGATCGAAGGCATCCACGTCAGGATTAGGGCGCCAGGCGGCAACAAGTCGTCGTCACCAGGACCCGGCGCGCAAGCTGCCATCAGAGCTCTGGCCCGGGCTGGCCTCCGGATTGGTCGCATCGAAGATGTGACCCCCATACCCCATGACGGGACGAAGGCCCAGGGAGGCAGAAGGGGCAGGAGGGTGTAATGAAAGTCGAGATCCGTGAACTGGAATTGGACAGGGCCTCTCTCCTGATCTCAGATGTGGACCCGACTTTCGTGAATGCCCTGCGCCGGACGATGATGGCTGACGTGCCGAAGATGGCAATCGAGGACATCGAGTTTCACTTGGGTCCCATTCGAGGAGAGGATGGGAAGGAGTATGAGAGTGTAGCGCCCCTCTTCGACGAGATCATCGCCCACAGGCTGGGGCTAATACCGATTCCGACGGACCTGGAACTCTTCGTCAGAAGGGAGGAGTGTGAAAACTGCGGCGGGGAGGGTTGCACGACCTGCACGACCATGTACTCCCTCAACAAGAAGGGACCTGGAACGGTCTTCTCCGGTGACTTGGAGCCCATAGGGGACTCCATGTATGCCCCCGTCGACCCTAACATACCCATCGTTAAACTGGGAGAGGGGCAAGCGATGCTCACTTACGCGACGGCCGTCCTGGGTACGGGGCGAGATCACGCCAAGTGGCAGGCCGCTCAGGCCGCGTCATACAAGTACTACCCGATTCTGGAGTTCGATGCGAAGGATCCCGCCCTGGATGAGCACGTAGCTGGCGTCTGCCCCGTTAACATCCTCCGGGCTGGCGAGGATGGCTTCAAGGTCACCCGCATCGAGGAGTGCACCCTCTGCAAGCTCTGCGAGGAGGCGTCGGAGGGGCGCATTAGGGTCAAGGGGGATCCTACAAAGTTCATATTCCACTTCGAGACCGATCGCTCCCTCACGGCGCGCCAGGTCCTGACGAAAAGCCTCGAGATACTCCAGGAAAAGTTCAGGAGCTTTGCCAACAGCCTGACAGCCCTCAAGTAAGGGGTACAACCGTGGAGACACCTGGACCGGTGAAGTTCTTCTCACCTAAGGACGCCAATGCCGTTCTCCCTGAGATCGTGATCATTCTCGAGGAGATGGATGGCCTTGAGGCCCGGCGGCGAGAGGTGGCCGACCTCGTCGAGGACTTCGAGACCTACTGGGGTGAATCGGTGAATGATCTGAAGAATCCGGAGCGCGACAAGTACATCGTGTTGCGGTCCGAGCTCGAGGAACTCACCTCCTCTCTCAACGACGCTGTGGTCCGCATCCACACCCTGGGCGGTCACCTGAAGAGTCACGAACTCGGATTGGTGGACTTCTACGCCATAAGAGAGGGTCGAACGGTCTTCCTCTGCTGGCAACGGGGCGAAGAGAAGATTGGGTTCTATCACGAGATAGATGCGGGCTTCAAGGGTCGGAAACCTATCTCCTCGGAGGAGTGACTCCGGATCTGCAGATCACCTCCCTGCGGGTCACCATGGGATGGAAGAAGGATGCTGGAAGTATCTAGGCTGAGGTCCTTCAGCGCGGTGGTTTTCGACTTGGACGGCACGCTCTTAGTCCTTGGGGTGGACTGGACCGCGACTGAGAGGGAGATGATCAGAGTTGCCAAGGATCGATTTAGCGTAGACCTCTCCAATCTCACTGTCTGGCAGATGTTACGCTCCTCGGAGAATCGGCAGAGGGAGGCCCTAGAGAGTGTGTTGAGCCGGAGAGAGATGGCCGGCGCCCGCAAGGCCGAGCGACTCCCCCTCGCCGAGGTACTTCCATCCCTCCAGGACCGTGGCGTGGGCGTGGTCAGCCTGAACTCCCGTGCCAGCTGTATGGCCGCGTTGGAGAGGACGCAGCTTTCAGAATATGTGGACGTCCTCGTTGCACGGGAGGACTCGGAAAGGATGAAGCCCGATCCAGAGCCCCTCCTGAAATGCATAGCCCTCCTCGAGGTGGAGGCGTCCGAGGCTGTATTCGTCGGCGATCGGGAGAGGGATAGGACGACTGCCAGGGAAGCGGGGGTGAAGTTCATCCATGCCCGAGAGATACGAATCTGACTGAGGATCCCGAAATGACGGAACTCGCCCAGGGTTTATGGAAGAGTCACGAGTAGAAAGAAACCAGCAATCCAACCACAGTCTTCGATGGGGAGTGTCGAGTTTGCGGGCTCTTCCCTCGCGTTCTCGGATGGGTGGACTTCAGACAAGGGATGATATTGGTCCCCTCCCAGGCCAGAAGCGTCCGAACCATCCTCCTTGGTTGGCCTCGGAAGGAGATCGAAAGATCGGTTCACCTCGTCCTTCCTGACGGTCGAACCTTCAGTGCGGGGGAGGCGCTCCACGGGACCTTGGAGCTTCTCCCGGTCGTTGGCCCCATTTTCAGGCACCTCTCGGCCAGGGTAGCGGCAAGACGGATCGTGATGACCCTCTACAATATGGGCGTGGCCCTCAGGATTGCCACCCAGTGCTCCGCGCCAGCCTAGGGCTACTACGACTTCCTGAGGCTCTTGAGAAGCTTGAGGTTCTTGGCGAAGTCGTCGTCATCCCCCGGGATCTCCAGGACCATTGGGATGCCGTCCAGACGGGAGTCCTTCACCAGCCTCTGGAAGGCTCCCAGACCAATCTCGCCTTGGCCAATTTCCTCATGTCGGTCCACGCGGCTCCCTAGCTCCCTCTTGGAGTCGTTGAGGTGAAAGGCTTTGACGTTCTCCAAGCCCAGGATCTGAGAGGCTCCGGCGATGACTATCTCGTAGCCCTCCTCAGTGCTGATGTCGTACCCGGCTGCGAAGAGGTGACACGTGTCGAAACAGTACCCCACCCGCGAAGGGTCGGCGACAGATTCCCGGATGTCACGAAGGTGATCGAATCGATATCCTACGACCGATCCCTGTCCCGCCGTGCACTCCAGGAGCAGAGTCACGTCCGGCACGTCTATGGTATCAAGGCAGTAGTCCAGACTCTCGGCGATTCTCGCTATTCCGGCCCCCTCCCCCTCACCCTTGTGGGCACCCGGGTGGAAGACCAAGTAGGGGACCCCCAACCTCTGAGCCCGATCCATCTCCTCGCAGAAGGCGTCCCTTGACTTCTTCAGATTCTCCTCCACTGGGTCGGCGAGGTTGATCAGATAGGAGTCGTGAATGAGCAACTCGTGAAGGTCTGCCTCCCTCACGGCGGTCTTGAAGGCCTCCGCGTCCTCATCAGTGAGGGGCTTAGCCTTCCACTGCCTCTGGTTCCTGGAGAATATCTGAATCGTCTCGCAGCCGATGGTCTGACCCCTCTTCGGGGCGAGGTACACGCCCCCCGCGATGGACACGTGAGCTCCCAGATACAACACTTGCCCCCATCGCCTACGGCGGGAGAGTGGTAAAAAGCTTGAGCAACAAGAAGGGGGAGCGCGGGCCCAACAGGAGTCCTCACCCCGACAGGTTTTTGATTCCCGAGACCCTCCACCCTAGCCAGAAGGGAGGATAAGAGCCTGAGACCACTACGCGTCGGCGAGGAGGCCCCGAAGTTCCACCTTCCCGCTACCAACGCCCGGATCCTCGATACCAAGGACTACCTGGGCAAGAAGAACCTAGTGCTCCTCTTCTGTCCGCCCGCCGACAGCTCCCCCGAAAACACAGAGTACCTGCGAACCATCCGCAACAGCGCCCAGGATATCAAGCAGCTGAACACGGAAATCATCGGTGTTAGCCCTGCCAACCAGAGGTTTCAGAGCATCTACGCCTATCGGAACAACCTACCCTTTCCTTTCTTGATTGACGAGGCAAAGGAGTGCGCGTTGGACTTCCATGCCGTGTCGGAGGATGGTGATATCGAGCCCACGACCTATGTCATCGACCGCGAGTGTGTGATACGCCATGCTGCCCGCGGCTTCCCAGAATTGGATGAGATTATGGCCGTTCTCGATGGCCTCCAAGGTTAACATTAGTGCGCTGGGGGATCCGAATTCGGGCGAACCACTTTTATCGAGGTAGCGCGGTCCTCTTCATATGGGCGGGAAGCTAGCAGGGAAGGCTGCTCTGATTACAGGGGCTAGTGGAGGAATTGGCGCGGCTACGGCTCTTGCTTTCGCGGAAGAGGGAGCAAGAGGAGTAGGCATCCACTACAGTACCGCGAAGAAACGGGCTACGTCGCTCGCATCCCGGATTCAGTCCAAGAGATGCGAATGCGTGACCGTCAGGGCGGACGTCACGGATCGCGAGCAAGCGTTCAAGCTCGTTGAAAGAGTCGCCGACAAGCTAGGAGGCCTCGACATCCTCGTCTGTTATGCGGGTCATCCCTTCGTCCGGGATGAGTGGTTTGCGCCCTTTCATGAGCTGACTCCCGAAGTCCTCATGAGACCCCTTCAAGTCGACCTCTTGGGATCGGTCTATTGCGCCCAGGCAGCCCTGCCGTGGTTGGAATCCTCGGGGAGGGGTCGCCTGATCTTCGTCAGCTCCACACCTGCACTGACGGGGGACACGGTGGGTATCTCCTATCTCCTCGCCAAAGGGGCCCTCCTCTCCCTCACCAAATCTCTAGCCCGCGTCCTAGGTCCCAAAAACGTTCACGTAAACTGCCTAGTCCTCGGCAGCATCGAAACTTCAGCTATGGCCAGCCTCACCGAAGAGGAGCGCAGGGAGCTAGAGGAGGAGAGCTCCTTGCGGCGCATGGGCTCCGCGGAGGAGGTTGCCCTGAAATCTGTGTACCTGGCTTCGGATGACTCCGACTTTCAGACGGGAACTGCCCTTGTCGTGGATGGTGGGTTCGCCATGCTGTAGCACCGATCAAGCCGCGAAAACACACACACAAGAATACAATATCCGTATATACACAAAGTGTATATATGTTCTGACTCAGTACAGCCTCAAGTGGTCTCATGGCTACTGGAAGTGTCAATGGAAGTGTATGGGCGAGCCGCTTTATTTTCGGTGCGATCGTCATGGGAGCGATCGCATTCGTGATCTTCGGAGCGCTGCTCGTCTTGCAGCTCACCGGGGCGCCCGTTGCTCGAGCCCTCGCTGCGGGGGGCATCTCCGTGTGGCTCCTGATAGGCATGGTGGGACTGCTCATCGCTTGCCTGGCAACGGCGACGTCAGCACTATTCTATCAGCACATTGAAGTGACACTAGGGAGACCTATGACCGGCTATAGGACTGTCTTCGCATGGCTCCACCTGACTTTGATGGTCGCCGGAGCCCTGGCGGCGAGCATAATGCTAATCTACGTGGGATATACCGGAGGCATCGGCGCAGTCCCTGTAGCGCAGGGCGGTGGAGGTCTCAATCCAGGTCAAGTTCACGAGATTGCCGTATCGTTCCCTGAGCCCATCGGCTACGCCCTGGGCGTCGCCTCGTTGGGCGTCCTGATTGGCGGAATCGGGTACGTTACTACTTGGCTGCTTAAACGGTAGGCGGAAACCAAGTCCTGTACTTCCTCCAAAAGCGATGTCATCCACGCTCGCATCCCAGCGTCGCCGATCCTGATTTGGCTGGGGTGGCTCGAAAGTGGCCGGCCCCAGTGTCATGACGTCAGGGATGCATCATCTACGCGCACATCCTGCTTCGCCACCAGACTCGCGCCAAGGCTCATCGAACATCTTGTTCTCCATTGCTGTCGTCGAGGCAGCGTCCGGACGTTGGGCTCGTACGCCGCGTCGTTATGTGCCTCGATAATCGCATCACACCCCTTAAGACGCCGTGAGCCGCTCTTCATAATTCGCAGACCCTCCCGAAGGGAGCTGTCATGGTCCAGAAGAAGAGACGCTGGAGCCAGCGTCAAGACTCCGAAGCTGAGAGCGAGAGCACGCCACAGTTAGACGGTTCTCTTGAGGACCAGATAGGAGGGATCACCATCCTTCAAGAAGACCTTGAGCGGCTTGAGGGGGACTTCGGTCAAAGAGTCAAGGATATTCAGGCAAAGGGCAGAGCCCTGCGCCAAATCGCCTCGGCCATCGAGCTGCGTGGCGGCGAGGTCCTCCAATTGTCCGAATCCTTGGAGCGTCGAGAAGGGGCGATTGTCGAGAACGAGAGGGGAATCCGAGATGGCCAGACGAGGTTGAAGGAGGCGAAAGAAGCATTCGAGGAGGAAAGTAGAGAAAGGCAGGCAAGATTGGACGAGAGGGAGGTCTCCTTGAAGTCCCTGGAGGATTCATTGGCAAGGGATCGGGAGGAGGTTGACCGTCTCCAGGAGCAAGTCAACGTGGTCAAGGAGAACCTCGACCAGAGAGCTCAAGTTCTGCAGATGGAGACTTCTCGCGTGGCAGACAGGGAGAAGAGACTGAAGGCAGTCGGAGAGGAGCTTGAGGACCTCCAGGAAAGGCTCAGGGCGACGGAGCTGGAACTCGGGGACGAGGAACGGAGGCTTACGGACATGCGGGAGCAAGTTGAGGAGCGTTGGAAGGCATTGCAGGCTGCAGAGGAGGATTTGAGACGACGTGATTCCGAGCTGAAGCCGCGCGAAGAGGTAATCTCCGAGCGGGAGCGGGAGGTCGCTGAAGCGTTCCAGAATCTGAAGGATGAGGAGGCGAAGAGCAAGGCAAAGCTCCTGGCCCTAAAAGAAGAGATCGAAAAGGAGCAGTCCGACATCGACCAACGGCTGAAGCTCATGAAACAGAAGGCCATCGAGCTCTTTGAGGCCTCAGAGGTGTAGGAGTTCCTGAGCGGCGGTTGCCTGCCATGCATCGTGCGGTGGTGGATGTCACGACCCTACCATCGCCACATCTTGCCCAAAGAGCGTGATTGTCCCCGTCAAGCGAGTGGAGGGCCAAAGCTCTCGACTTCATCAACGGTCCGCAGACAAATAGAGGCAACGAGGATGCCTGGCGCGAGGAAGTTGTCGCCGGCGGCGTGTTACACCTCGGCCGGATGCGTCCTCGGAAGTCTTGCAGCGCTGCAGCTACATTGGCTCCTGGCAATAGAAGCAGGTGGGGCCTGAGAGCTCTAAACGACCCCGCTTCTACGTTGACCGGCGTCGAATGACCACCACGGCCGCGAAAATGGCTAGCACGACGACGGCGGCAGTAATTGAGCCCTCAACAACAAGTGACCAGGGGTCGGAATCCGATGGTCCGAGGGTCCGACCGTTTCCAAGAGCTGAAGGCGGAGACTCATTCCCCTCATCGTCAAAGGCTACGAGCCAGTACGTATGCGTGGTGTCCGGCGCCAGATTGCAGTCCAGGTAGTCACGATCATCCGCCGACAGCGTGGCGATCTGAACCATTGTCCTCAACGATGTGTTCCAGCGATACAGACGATACCCGGTCAGGCTAGGGTCAGGGAATTCATCCCATTTGATGAGCAAGCATCCACTTCCCTGCGAGACCACTTCGCTGATAGACGGAGTCAGCAGCAACTGCACGACCGAAATCTCGAATAAGCCGGTCACCGCGTCGTTGGCAGCTGTGTCCGTCGCCCAAAGGAAGTAGGAAAGCGTTCCAGATGCGTTCTGCACTGGCAAGGTGTAAACGTACAGTGAGCCCTCCAGCGTCATGCTTACGTTAGCACCAACTCCATGAACGTCAGTGTAGTTCACCCGGACTTCAGCCACGCCTTCGAGGTCCACAACGCGTGAACTCAGAGTGACTGCCTCACCCGCAATAATCTCCGAGGGAGGTGTGTGCACGATGGTGGGTGGAAGGTCGGTCGACCCTGTCGCCTCCAGCCGGAAGGAGTTCAGGTTGGTCATCTGCCGATGGGAGATGCTACCTCCCTGGCTCCCCCCGCCATCAGAATCCGTGGTGACGAAGAAGTTGTATGTTGTGACGCCATCAGCCTCGTAAACGATGTCGTCGCCATCCTGACTATTAAGGGAGCGACGCCACTCAGCGGTGAAGTTGTAGGGGGCGACGGAGCCGGAGTACCGGAGGGTTCCAAAGACATCTTGCAGGGTGTCGAGTGCAGGCGGTCGGTCGAAGCCATGGGTATCTACTGCCCTGGGAGGATACACTGGAGTCGGCGCATATTCCGCGCCGTTCCAGAAGCCGAAGAACGTGCCGTCCCACTCATCACCGAAGTGATGGGAAGTACGATCACGCGAGATCTGCACGCCAAGCCAAAAGTGCTCCTGAACTGCGCTCACCCACGCAACATCGATCGATCCATCGATTCGGAAATAGAGGTTTGACCCGTCGTGCTTCGCATATAAGACAGCGGTGCCGTAGGGCGCTGGTCCCCCGGTCTCGAGGGGGATGATTACCGAGAGAGCGTCGGCCCACGCCCCTGTCGTCGGATTACCCTCCAGGTCCGTATCGGTGACGGAGGTCGGTGAGAGGGGGATGGTGATGGATACCGGCGCCGCAGCAGATAGAAGGCTCGTCCACACCCCGATTATCAGAATCGCCCCCAGCGCTGCGGCGGGTATCCACCTTTTGAAAATGCGGGACCGACTAGTTGCTGATCTTCGCGTCATCTTGAAACCTACTGCTGGTCGCCTTGGGTTCCGACAGACCTGCCCTCCTTTGAGCGGAGCGCTTGTCTAACCACTAGAATCGAGTAGGCATACGCGCCCCAGACACCTCCGACTACGAGCACGACGACTGCCCGAACCATGAGGTCGCCGCTTGGGATGATGGTCAGTTCTGCAGGATGGGAGGATAGCTCGAGCTTGAGCCACGACACGCTGGCGAGGAAGCCTGATTCCCCCTCGAAGGCTGCCCCGACCAAATACGAACCCGCCTCGCGGGGGGCGTACAGGACGGAGGCGACCCCCTGTTCGTTGGTAAGGACCGTCTCTATGTCCAGGAACCCAAATGTCGTCTCAACGAAGACAGACACCGGTCTGAAGGGCATTGGTCGCGACCTGTTGTCCCGCAGACTCACAAGCATCTCCGCGTCGCTTTCAGGGATGTTACCCTCAGGAAGTGAGAGTTCCACAGAAGTCCAGAGGCCGCTGGCAGGCGGTTGCCCAATCTGGAGGAATCGGAGCTCAGATTCCGCAGAGGTTTCTCCGCTCCCGAGTACGAGTTGGAATGCGAAGGACCCATTGACCGTGAGCTGGCTGTCGTAGGAGTCCGATGAAAGAAGGGGAAGCTCGAACTCGTAGATGTAGTGGTCACTGCTTGCAGCTCCCACGAGTCCCGCGACATCGTGCGTGCCGCCTACGGCCAAGTCTTCCACGAAATCAGGTGCGTTCCCATCGATGAACCCATCCAGCCCTTCAGCCGTGGGCCCCGCCATGCTAACTCGGACGACATTGAAATCCCCGTTCCACTCGTTTGTGGCCTGAAACCTGAACTCCGTCCACTCATAACGCGGTGTGAACAGTGCCAGGTGCATGGTCCGGTTGGCGTCTTGCTTGCAGTTGAAGTAGACCAGCGTCTTCGTATGGGGATCAAAGAAGTTCTCCGCATACTCGTCCGGCGTGATAGTGCCATCATGCACCGGATCAGGGCGGCTGGGACACAGAATGTCACCCTCGTGTGTGGCATCCGCCAAGTGGACTGGACCATTTGGGACTAGAGCTAACAGGACAGCCGTCAGCAGGAAGGAAGCCAGGACCGGGATCGCCACAGTCCGCCTCATGCGGGGGCCTCCCTCTCTGCAACCTGGGGTTCGCCTTCGGGTGGCTCCTCCTCAGTCACTTCCCATATTGACACGATTGGGAAGACCTTGGAGAACACGGCATAGAGGAGCACGAACCCTGAAAAGGCCGCCGCCGTGATTGACCACTCGACCCAGGAGGGGAAGTAGGCTCCCAGGGGAGTGTCAGGCATCTGGGGGGTCACCAGGGTCGCTACGACTATGATGTAGCGCTTGAGCCACATGGTGACGTTCACCAGTGTGGCTGCGATTGCGATGCCTAGCGTCGTACGGGTCTTCGGGTGGGCAATAAGGATGGCCGGAATGATGAGGCCCAGGAATTGGACGGCCCAAAACGCGGCGGCAAATTGGCCAGACCCGAGGATGGGGAGAAGAATCGCCTCACCACCCTCCATCTTGTAGGCCCCTACGATGAACTCGTTCAGGGTGAAGTATATGTACACGACATCCAGCGCCAGGAGAATCCAGGCCAGGTTGCGGAAGTGCACGGGCTTGATGTAGTCCTGGAGGTGGAAGAAATGAGTGAACAAGGCCATGGCCATGAGGACGGAGGCGACCCCCGAAAACAAGGCCCCCGCAACGAAGTAGGGGCCGAAGATGGTACTGTCCCAGCCGACGCGAAGGGTCATCGCGAAGATCCATGAAACCACAGTGTGTACAGAGATGGCGATCGGCAGGATCAGGACCGTCATTATGGAGATCGCCTTGTTGAGAGCGACTTTCTGGCTTTGAGTGCCGGTCCAACCCGCGGCGAGCTTCCGGTATAACCATCGGCGGATGCGCCCGAAGCCGAAACGCTTCGATTGATCTCTCAAGAGTCCCAGATCGGGGATTAGGAAGAGGTAGAGAAACAGGACACTGCCTGTAAGATAGGTCGCAATGGATACGAAATCCCAGAGAATGGCTGATTCGATCCTCCCATGAATGATCACCTCAAGGAGACGATCGGGACGCCCGAGGTCGACGATGGGCATGGCGGCTCCGACGGCCAGTGAACACACGGTTATTGCCTCGGCCATTCGAGTGACTGGCTTCCGCCAGGCTGCATTGGAGAGCCGAAGGATCGCGGACATGAGAGCGCCGACATGGCTGATCCCGATGAAGAAGACAAAGTTCGAGATGTAGATTCCCCAAAGGACTTGGTCCCTCATGTTTGTCTCAACAAGGCCTTGGCTCAGCTGCATGGCATAGGCAAAGAGCCCCCAGCCGACGATACCCCCGAGGATCAGGATGAAGGCCTTGTAACGCCAACTGGTTTGTTGTATCGGTCGAACGAGGTCAGCTTGGACGGATTCCAAGCTCTTCCCCTCGTGGACCGTCATACCAGGACTGGACACCCCCATGATCATGGCTCCTGAGTTGGCGGGATTCTGTCTCGAGCAGGGAGGTACCAGACTCTCGGAAGTGTGCCCAGCTCTTCCTTGAAGCGGAAGGCCCCCCTTTCACGAAGGGTTTTCGACAGGGACAAGGTCTCGACCCCATTGGAGATCGCATCCTCCCGCAGATCCCCATAGTAGATGGCCCCGTCCCCCATCTCTGCGGTACAGGCCCGAACGCAGGCCGGTAGCACTCCTTTCCGGGCGTCGTGCGCGCAGAAGTCGCATTTCTCCACTGTACCCACGCGGTGAGGCCATGGCTCGTCGGGGCTGTAGGGATGTGCGAGTTCTTCGGGCGTGTGGGCTGGTTCCCCCCAGTTGAAATAGCGAGCGTCGTAGGGACAGGCGGCCATGCAATAGCGACACCCGATGCATCGCTCGTGGTCAATGAGGACAACACCTTCGTTGGTTCTGAACGTCGCCCCCACTGGGCAAACATGGAGACAAGGAGGGTTCTGACAGTTCATGCATGGTCGGGGAAGGAAGTACTTGTGGCCATACTCGTCCTCGACTCTGTAGACCTTGATCCACTCCTGACCTTCCGGGACGAAGTGCATAGCCGTGCAACCCACGGTGCATTCACCACATCCGTCGCACTTGGCCAGGTCAATTACCATGACCCACTGCTGACCCTCTGAGGCTAACGCTCGTACGTCCTCAGTCGAGACACCTACGATCTCGAGAATCTTGTCAGAGAACAGCACTCCCAGGGCTCCCACTGCCACTCCCCCAGATACGATCCGGAGGAACCGTCGTCGAGTGAGGTCGTCGACTTTCCCTGCATCATGTTGTTGTTTCAGTTCTCTATCATCGCTCATTCAACTTCCCCCCGAGGGCGACTTCCATTGAAGACGATACTCACAGTAGGAATCCCCGTGCCCGATGCACGCCAGTCTCTCGAAGGTCACACCACCTCCCATGGTTCTCGTGATGCCTTCGTGGAGACCGATGTCAAGGTTATCGCAGATCTCCTCGGGACGCCTCTCGGCAAGCTCTTGGAAGGGGCATCCGTATGCGCGGTAGTGTACCAGGTTTTCCTGTACAGTAAGGACCTCGGCGTCTATCCCCATCCTTTTCATAGCACCCTTAACGTAAAACTCCACGAAATTCTCAGGATTCCAGACGGGAACATTGGCCTGGGCTTGGATCGCCTCAACCAGTTGCTGGCCTGTCCTCCGACCTGCTCCTCGGAGCGCTTCATCCCTGTCCTTGCGATCGAGGACTTTGGATATTAGCCCGAGGAGGATTTCAGAGAGCATCTCATAGCGACGGGGGGGGTAGCCTTCCACCGCCGCGTGAGTGCTGAGCTTGAACAGGGCAGGAGGCCTCCCTACTACGCCCTCGCGGCGAGAAGGTACCTGCTCGATGAGACCCTCCCGGAGTAGGATGCCAAGATGATAGCGAATCGTGACGGGGTGTAAGCCAACGGCCTTCGCTATGTCGGAGACACCCCGTTCGCCGAGCTTGAGTTCGTGCAGAATGCCCACTCGAGCATCGCTTCCCAGCGCCTGGTGTGACTCCGTGGCCATGGTTCGTATCGCTTCCTATTTTTCTGGCTGCACTGACAGAGCCTTCTTTGCTGACAGATCGTCCGCTTATGACGTCTCTCGCTAGGTGAATAAGGTCGCAATTCTATGATATATTAGATAGTTATCATATTCACTTTATGTACTATATATACAGCACGCTTTATAGAGGGTCCGCGTTACCCGCCCCGAGGGTTGTACTATGCCCAATAGAAAGGAATTAGGAGATGCGAGGCGAGGCGGCACATCGGGCAGGGGTCTTTTTGTCGGCTTCCTAGCCATCGGGACCGTCCTTGCCCTCATGCTCTCGTTTGCCCCTCCAGTGGCGGCAGACGTGGACGTGACCGCCGAGAAGTACCACGGTATCGTGGTTGATGGACTTGCAGACGATTGGTCAGGGATCACAGGCACCTCAATCACTCTGATAAGGCCGCTTGCGACCACGGAGCGATTGGTGGACGGGCTGACCCTGAAGGTGGCCTACGACGATGCCAACATCTATGTCCTGGCGCTTGTAAATGACGACTTCAACTACAACGCCACGGACCACCACAAGTCAGCAGCGATTGCAGTGCTGTTGCAGATCGATTCAGCGGCCACGCCCGACATGGGTGGTGGCCTTGGAAACGTTGACATTTGGCACTGGGAGCTTGACTCCGGACCGTTTGAGCCCGCCGGAGGACCGACGTGGGGCACAGGCAACGACCCCGAGGGGAACTTCGACGATGAGTGGTCCAGCAGTACAACTAATCGATTTGACGACACGCTCGGGAACGAGCTCTACGGCGCCTGGTCTCACACGAACATGTCGGCGGAAAATGCGACCGGCACCTGGATCTTCGAAATGCGCCGGACCCTCACGACCAGCGACACCATGAACGAAGACATCCAGCTCGCCGCCGGCGACACCGTGGGGATTTCGATCGCGTACTGGGATGCTGACGAAATCGGACCGGGCGCGGGGTGGACCGCTGAGGGACACTACGCGAGCTGTCGGGACCCTGCCACGCTCAACTTCTCCTGGATTCTGGTAACCCTGGAGCCCTTCGACCCGACTGGACCCGAAGGTCCGGCGGGACCGGCAGGGCCAGCGGGGCCAGCGGGACCCGCGGGACCCGCAGGGGCTGATGGGGCTGATGGGGCTGATGGGGCTGATGGGGCGGCTGGTACCATTGGGACTACAGATCTGGCCT
>CAYFYA010000006.1:0-107585 GCA_964347325.1 uncultured Methanomassiliicoccales archaeon
CCATAGTCATTGCCCTAACGCTCAGCGCTTTCATAGCGCTACCAGGCAGGACAAGCGCCCAGGTGGTTCCGCATGGGCCTTGGGTCGACCAGCTCTTCTGGTCGGAACAGCCTGACGCCGCCATCGCTCTCGAGCAGATCAAGGCTGACAATGCTGACTTCTTCATGTTTAGTCTCCAGGGTGGAGCTCAGAAGGAGGATGCTTTTCAGTCGCCTAACGTCCTGACGTCATCCACCTTCGGTTCTGTCAATGGCCTGCTTTTCAACCCGAATGTTCAGCAAGCGGGAATCCCCTGGAACCCCTTCGAAGATGCGGAGATTCGCGAGGCCATGCAGTGGCTCTTTGACCGCGAGTTCCTGAACCTCGAGGTCCTAGATGGATTCGCAACTTCGTTCTATGGGCCATTCCACCCGAAGGGAGCTGACACTGTCCGAGAGCAGGCTCTATACGACTCGTTGGCCGACGATTACAAGGCCGACTTCACCAAGGCGCAGACCACTATCGACACCCGCATGGCGGCCAATGGCGCGACCATAGGCGGCTCCGGGTTCTGGGAGGACTCCAGCGGCAATGTAATCGACCTCCAGATAATCGCCCGAATAGAGGACGAGAGGCTGGATATCGGTAACTACGTCGCGGAGCAGCTGGAGGATGTCGGCTTCATGGTGACGGTGAACCCGTCTCCTTCGTCGGATGCAATTCCTCTGGTGTACGCAGGGCCTCCGGACATAGGAGCCTGGCACATCTACACCGAGGGGTGGGCCTTCACTGCGAACGTCGGTTGGAATGATGGCATGATCTTCGACTATCACGCCTGTTCCTGGGAGCCCTTCTGTACGCCTGATAGGGGAGGCGGTGCAGCCGGAACTTTCGAAGTCTCACAGGCCACCTACGACATGGCACAGGGTCTGGCTACCGGCCAGTACACCAGCTTGGCCGAGAGGCAGAGCTGGATTCAGACGCTAATGCCCTTGGGCTTCACCGAGGGTAACTACCGCATGTGGATTCATGCCGAGGAGGCTGTATTCCCAGTCAACGACCGCGTCGAGAATGTTGTCATGGACAGTTTCGGCGGTCCTTGGACGTACTTCACCCTGAAGTCAGCGAAACTGTTGACGGGTGAGGCCGGCGTCGACCCCGTGACGGGCGTTGGTGGTGACGTAAGGGTTCTGAACCTGATCGCCTTCAACGACAACTGGAACCCCTGGCAGTTCGATACCTGGCTGTACGACGGCATCCAGCGGCGAGCTATCTACGACTCCTGTATGTGGCTACACCCACAGGCAGGCGAGTGGATGGACTACCGCTGTAACACATCCGTCGAGACCGCTGGACCCACCGGCACCATGGCCGTTCCATCCACCGCGAAGGTGTGGAACGTCACCAGGGATGCATACCCAGGTGGGAACATCCTCAGTCAGGCCTACGTCGACGTTGGTTCTGGAGTCACTGCCGTCAGCAAGGTGACGGTTGACTACGAGCCGTTCGGGTCCTGGCACACTGGTCAGGCGCTAACCATCGACGACGTCATCTACAGCATCTCTCTCGCCTACAGGCGGGCCATCGGAGACGTCTTCGACCATGATCCCCTGGCTGCCTCCACCAGCCTCAAGTTCTTCCTCAGTGACATCCTGAAGGGTATCGAGTTCGTAGACGACCACACCATCGCCTTCTACATCGACTTCTGGCACGTCTCAGAAACGCAGATTGCGGCCGCCGGCTACCTGTACCTTGGTACAGACGGCCTGGGTGACGCTGGTGTCCCGTGGGAGATTCAGGAAGCCTCCGTCCGGACGGTCCTCAACGACCAGTCCGCAATCAGAGACACGACCGCTGAAGCAAAGGGCGTCCCGAGCCTCGACCTGGCGAGGAACCCCAGCACCATTGCACTCATCGACACGGCATTCGCAGCCCTCACCTCCGCGAACACGATCCCCGTAGGGATGAGCAGCTGGATCACCTCGGCAGAGGCGACCGCTCGCTACGCGGCGTCCCAGGACTTCAGAGACACCTACGAGCACTGGTACGCGAGTCAGGGACCCTTCATCCTGAGGAGCCTTGACCCAACCTTCAGACAGACAGTCATGACCGCCTTCCGAGAGGGGTACCCGTTCGAGGCTGGCCACTTTGACGCCCTCGCTGCCCGAGAAGTGCCGGACGTGGCCTTCGGTACCTTCCCGACCACACTCCTCGCCGGAACCGGCGCGACACTGCCGTTCGCCACGACCATCGAGGGCGACCCAGTCGACCCGAAGGCTTCACGGTGGTTCGTGCGCAACGTCGGTACGGGAGTCATCCCACTGGCGGGCGCAGCCACCAGGGTGGGCATCGGCGAGTACGAGGTGCAGCTCTTCTCGACCCTCACGGTCGGGCTGGAGACCGGCGCCTACGAGCTCGTTGTTGTTGTCTCTGGAACCGGTGCATCAGAGGTCAGATCGTACGCATTCACAGTCACGTCACAGCTAGACTTCTTCAGCGCATTGATCGATGAGCTGGAGAACAGGATAGACACACTCACCGACACCACCTCCGGCCTCGATGACAGCGTCCAGGGCGTCCAGGGATCGACCAACAACCTGCAGACATTGGTGCTAGGAGTCCTGATCCTAGCCATCATCGCCATCGTCGTGCCTGTGGTCCTGTCCCTCCTCATCCTCAGGCGGATCCCGCCTGGAGGATAGGGCGACAACCACTGCTGAGCAACGCAAGTTGGACACCGGTTCGCCGGTGTCCCCCTCTACTATTTTCTTTTGATTCCCCTTCCGAGGAGCTACCGCTCCATCCAGCCCAGGATAACATGCTGGAGGACGAGGAGCGCCAGGGCCGGTCCAGCGACTATTAGGAGGACCGTAGCGGGCAGCCCGAGGAGGGCGAGGGGGCGCGTCACCTCG
This sequence comes from uncultured Methanomassiliicoccales archaeon, assembly GCA_964347325.1. Classification (GTDB taxonomy): domain Archaea; phylum Thermoplasmatota; class Thermoplasmata; order RBG-16-68-12; family JAJISG01; genus JAJISG01. Next base: position 2,892 of record CAYFYA010000006.1, read on the forward strand.
AAGAGAGTGAGTTCGAAGGCCCACGATGAGGCGTTCAGACGCTGGTTCTCTACGAGCACTGCGGAGACGGAGCCGGGCAGAGTCGCTGTGGCTCTTTCGCAATGGAGAAGGGGCTGTCCCAGATTTCCCGTCGCCTGATAGTCCCTCCACTCCGGCTCCGTGAGGAAGTGGATGCCCACACCGCACTGCAAGACGAGAGCCCGAGCCTCTGCGAAGCCGAAGTCTGAATAGATCGCCTCGGGTACCAGTTGGGCAGTCTCGTCACCGACGAGGGGCGGCACCACTCCCTCGATGGTTTGCTCCTCCATGGACGCAACCTCCGTCGTACTGGCAATGGCGACCAGTACGAATCCAGTGATGACCAGTGCCACGAGGAGAATCGCGACGATTATGGGCCTGTTCCGGAAGGTTTCCCGGACGATCCTGAGCGGCTCGGGCAGCGACATAGTACACCCGATAATCCGTGTGGACGCCTAAATACCAACGGGGTGAGCGCATCACAACTCTTAAGAGTCCCACGGGGGTGTGATAAAGCCGTGCTGGTGGCCTTAACGGGGACCCCAGGGACGGGGAAGTCATCCATCGCTCCCCTCCTCGAGGGGAGGGGTTACGATATCATCGATCTCTTCCAACTCGCCAGAGACAGCAACGCTATGGGGAGCTACGATGCTAGGGCGGACAGCTGGGAGGTGGACCTCGCACTCCTCGAGGGGGCGTTGCCGCGTCGGCGGTCTCTAATCATCGTTGGGCACCTATCTCATCGCCTCTCGGTTGACATGGCCATCGTTTTGAGGTGCCACCCCGAGGTGCTCAGGGAGCGATTGCTCGCCAGAGGTTGGCGGGTCGCCAAGGTCCGAGAGAACGTCGAGGCGGAGGCCATCGGTGTCATCACCGCCGAACTCATCGACAGAGACTCGAGCTTCGAGGTTGACACGACCCACGCCTCTCCTGAGGAGACCGTCGAGGCACTCCTCACCATCCTTGCCGGTAAGGGTGATAAGTACAGGGCGGGATGGGTGGATTGGAGCGAGGTGATTCTCGGTTGGTACTAGACTCGTATCGGAAGGCCGCCGACCGGGTTCTGATGCCCATCGCTCGCCGACTCCGAAACGTCTCCCCCAACCTGCTCTCCTGGATCTCCCTCATCGCCGCTGGGCTGGTGGGCCTGCTCCTCTTCCTGGCTGGTTACATCGACCACCGCATCGCCCTGTACGCAGCCCTCGTGCTACTCATCCTCAGCTCTCTCCTTGATGCCCTCGACGGCAAGGTGGCGAGGCTCAGGGGAGCCGACTCGGTTCGTGGAGACTTCGTGGATCACGTCTTCGACAGGTATGCGGATGTCCTCATCCTTGCGGGTATCTTTTTCAGCATCTACTCCAGGGAGTGGATTGCCCTCTTCGGACTTCTAGGGGTGCTCCTAACCAGCTACATGGGGACCCAGGCCCAGGCCCTGGGCGTGGGACGAATCTACGGCGGTACCCTGGGAAGAGCGGACAGACTTGTCATACTGGTCGTGGTCATCGCCCTCCACGCAGTGCTGGATCCCGGGGCCACCGCCTTCGGGTACGGCGTGCTGAGCTTCACCATGATGGAGTATGCCCTCCTCCTGTTCGGCATTCTGGGCAACATCACGGCCCTTCAGAGGGCCCTCGCGATCTGGAGGCGGCTGACGGCGGAGAAGTGAGGCATCATCGACCTCAGGACGTTCATGTCTCTTCCTTGGAGCCGCTCCTAGTGCGCCTCACTGCACTGCGGTTTTTGATCCGATAGTAGTTGAGGGGGTGGGTAATCCTCTGGCAAAGTCTATCGGGACCCGGGCATATGCCGTAGGACTTCATGGTGCTGCACTCCGGTGCCGTGTAGACCGTCCCGGATATCTGACCAGTGATGTGCTCTATCTGATACCTCGTCACACTCTCCCGGAAGTCGGGCACGGAGGCAAAGATCTGGTAGATCTCCTCGAATCCCAGGCCCAGGTTGTTCAGGAAGGATACCAGGGCAAAGCGACCCGGATGGGGCACATTCTCACTCGCAAGCACGGCGCCGATGAGTTTCTGCATACATGGGGGAAGGCTTGTGACCCTCAGGCGGCCGAGGTCTGCATGCGTGAGACTTGGCTTCCTCTCGGCGAGTTTCTTGCTGAGGGATGTCACGTCTTCAGAGAAGGCGTCGAGGAGTAGGTCGTTGACCTCCATCGGTAGCTCCTCTCGGAACCGGTTCCGCAGGTACCCCTCCAGTACTCTCAGGAAACGGCGCCTCCCCAAGAGCACGTAGCCGTTCCTGACAGGATGGTTCACGAGCTTCCACTCCTTCCCTCGTAGCCTTCGGGTGGCCCTGAGGAAATCTGTGAAACGGAGATGGAACTGGCCTTGGAGGAAACAGTCGATCTGCAGCGACTGACAGGCCTGGATGATGAAGGTATCATCCTCCCTAGAGAGTCTTCTTCTTGCGAGGTCCGCCTCAGCCAGCGCGAATCTCCGAATGAGGAACGGGTCACCAACACACGATACGAGGATCCGTGCCAAGGGGTAGGCGTAGAGCGCAGTCAGGTAGTCAGCCGGCGACATGAGGGCAGTGTCGGGCAGGGCTCCGCTCTCCAACGCCGTGTGGACTCTCTCCCGGGCCAACTGGCGAGCGGCGGCGAAGGCCCGATGCTTCAGTACCTCTTCCAGGGGTGGTCCCTGTTCTCGTACGTATCTGGAGGCTGGGGGGAGGAAAGGATACATGGCCAGCAACTTGAGACCTGGGCCCTCCCGATTCCAGCTCGGCGGCGCCGCAGTGCCAGGGAGGGGGGAGGGGATGGTCGACGTATCGTCTGCGTCTGACGATGAAGAGAGTCCTCCGCCCATTACACCTAGTGATGGCGCCGCGCATTTATAAACACTGGAGGGGGTCGGGTGAAAGCTCTGTCTTGCCAATCTTCGCTATCCTTTGCGTCGTCGACGAAGCACGAGGAAGACTGCTACAGTGACCACCCCAGCCGCTGCCAGCGCACCGACAACGGGGGGCGAGAGTAAGATGTCGGCTAGCGAGGCGGGGATGACCACCGTCACCAGGATGCTCGTCGAGGCGACGTTGCCTGAAATGTCGATGGCTCGGGCGTGAATTGTGGTTTGGCCTTCCCCAAGATCGAGGGTTCCCGACCATGACGACCCCGTCATGGAGGCCGCCTCCCAGTTGGTCTCGTTGGTGCGAATTTCAACCCTCTCCAGAGCGACATCGTCGGAAGCGGTCCCCGTGACGGTCACTGTAGGGGAGTCCAGGGTCGCGCCGTCAGCAGGGAAGATGATTTGGATCGAAGGGTCGGTCGTGTCCGGTGTGCTGGAAACGAAAACCTGCCTAGAAGTGCTGGCCATCAGCCCGTCATCATCTGTCACGACTAGCGTAACTGTGTAAATGTCCTCAGCGGTGTACGCGTGCTCGACCGTAATGCCTTCCGCCGTCGCGTCGTCTCCGTAGTTCCAGGCGAAGGACACGATAGTCCCGTCGGGATCGGATGACATCGAGCCGTCAAAGGTCACCGTCTGTCCAGGGGCCGGGTTAGAAGGCGTGAAGGTGAAGGCGGCCACCGGAGGCGAAGGCGCCAGTGCGATCCGAAGCGTGTTCACATTAGTCATCCGGAGGTGGGAGACAGTTCCCCCGCTGCTCCCATCGCCATCTGAATCAGTCGTCACGAAGAAGTTGTAGGTCGTCATACCATCGGCTTGATAGGATAGGTCTTGCGAGTCGTCGCTGTTGAGCGGCCGTTTCCACTCCGCCGTGAAAGCATACGGGGCCTCGGTTCCGGTGGTGCCCATGAAGCCGACGCAGTCTTGAGAGACGTCCCTACTCGGTGGCTTCCCGAAGCCATTTGTGTCGGCGGCAGTCGGCTCTTGTGCGTAGTATGGGTGACCGAAGAATACCCCGTCCCATGGGCCGCCGCCATGGTGGGAAGTTCCTGTCGGGGATATCATGAATCCCAGCCAGAAGTGCTGGTCGGTGGTGCCCACCCAAGCGACGTCGATGAAGCCATCGATTCGGAAGTACAGGTCGCTGCCGTCGTGCTTCGCATGGAGTGTCGCGGTCCCGTATGGAGGGCCGGCGGCGTTCTCCAAAGGAACGACAACAGAAAGGGCGTCATCCCAGACCCCGGTGGCCGGATCACCATCGAGATCGGTGTCGGAGACGGGCGTGAAGGAGAAAGGCACAGTAATGGACACGGGTGCTGCAAGGGACGCCAGGCTACCGAACGCAGCCAGGATCAGCATTCCTCCGGCGACGATTAGAAGTACCCTCCTCCCGGCAGTCTCTCCCCTAGTGGTCTTTGGCTTATCTAGGAAGATCCAAGGTCTCGCTACCTCTAGGGGCTGCCTCGGCATTCTCATAACTCCCTCGTCAAATATGGCGCCTAGGCCCCGTGCGGCACCTCAGTATCCCTGTGGCCAGTGCCACATCCCCCCTCATACAAACCCTGGGCACTTCTACGGCGCCCCTCCTCAGCGCAATACCGCGCATGGGCATGAAAGCTATAAATACACTCTGAAGGGCGATTTAGGTATCTGGGAGGGGGTGATTTCCGGCAACTCCCGTGAGCAAGGAGCTTTATCGCCTCTTCTCTCGCCGCAGCCTTGTCAGAGAGTGAATCGCGGAAGCCGGCAAGCGTTTTTGTCATCCTATGGGTCATCCAACGACAGAGACCCCACGTTTCAGAAGCCGTTGCCGGGAGACCAAGAAGAGGCTAGAATCCTAGAGCGGTGCATCCTCCCCAAAGCGTCGTTTCACCGCAGCCGCGTTTAGTGTGACACGAGCCGTTCCGTTGGTATTCGAGTGCGGACCACTGATTTCCTAGGTTTCTGCGGTGCCTTCCTCTCTGCACCATCTCACCCGGAGTGCGGGTCTCGGATTCAATCAGTTGCTCCGGGGGGGGCGAAGGTCCGCCACGGCTGAATCCTTGACCAAGGGAGAGCATCTCATCGCGGAGAGGAGGACCACCGGTCTCCGCTCTCCCGAAGGCAGATATAGCCGCTCAGGTTTGGGTCGCGCATGGGCTCCACGGAGCGACAGAGGATTATTGCGGCCTCTCCCATCTCCTTCGGGTACCTGAAGCGCTTTAACATCGCCGCTGGAACTCTTCACCTGATAAATGGCATCATCATGCTGGCCCTGGGTCTCTTGCTAGACTGGACGAGGGACGTCTACACGTTCTACGTGAAGATTGGTATCATCAGCCCGGGACCTCCACCTGTGTTCGAGGTGGTTCCCGATCCTCAGCTTCTGTTTACCATCAGTTTCCTGGGCGTGATTCTGGCGTCGTTCCCCCTGATGTCAGCGATTGCACACTTCACCGTCGCGTTTCCCAAATCACAGCGGTACAACGCGTTCCTGAAGAATGGGATGAATCCTTACCGATGGTATGAGTACGCCTTCTCCTCCTCGGTGATGATCTTCGTCATTGCGCTGTTTCTGATATGGGACTTCTGGTCCCTCGTAATGATATTCGTTCTGAACGCGGTGACCATGATGCTCGGATATCAAATGGAGCTCCTGAATCAGAAGACGGAGAAGACCCGCTGGTCGCCCTTTCTGCTTGGCACCGTGACCGGTTTCACCCCCTGGGTCATCATCTTCGCCTACTTCATCGCTGCCATCAACTCCACAGGAGCCGAACCCCCGACGTTTGTGTACCTGATCCTCATCATCTACTTCGTGCTGTTCAACGTGTTCGCGCTCAACATGGTCCTGCAGTACAAGGGCGTTGGGAAATGGAAGGACTACCTCTACGGAGAGCGGATCTACATCGTCCTAAGTTTCGTGGCGAAGACCGCCCTCGCATGGATCGTCTTCGCAGGCGTGTTCGCTCCGTTTTAGAAGGAACGGAGTAGACGGCATCGAGCCTGACGTGCAGCCCGAGCAGTGGACGATCCTCGATGTGGGTTGGTTCGATTTGCGGAATGATGCGGAGTGGGGGGCTGAGATTCTCGAGGATCCCCTCATATGATGAACTGGTCGAGATCCGGCGTGTCCTGGGCTACGCCCACATGTGGCTCAGAAAGGGGAAAGTGGGGCCCTTCCCGACCCCAAGATCGCGCACCGACCGGACGTAAGTAGAATCCCTCTCCGTAAGGGGGCTTACTGCCGTCACCTGGCACATGACCCCCCTACTATTCGTCGGGGACGGATTCATGCTAACCACCGGAGCGCATTGGGGCGGATCCGATTCCCCGGACCGAACGACCTACCAGTATACTAGGTCCTGTGGATTGAGGCACGCCTCACCCCTGTCGTGTCGACGAAGAAGAGCTGCAGAGCCAGGTCCGTTGGATGCGTCGGGCGAGGGAAAGCCACCGAACATCCGAGCCGGATGGCTCCGCCAGTCCTAGTGCTAGATCTGGAGGACCGGTCCTCCTCGCAACTAGCACCCGTTGTGGTGCTGCTCCTCCGCCGCGACGCTCTACCGTATACGCTCGGTCCTGTTGAGTCAGCGCGCTTCACTGGCTACGGGACCACGCAGAACTCGTCGCCCTTTTCGACCTGCACCGTCTCAGTCGAGAGATTAATCACAGTGACATGATGCGACCTGAACTTGGCACCGGACTCGTGCGTGAGCATATCGTTAAGCGTGAACGTCTCGATCTTTCCGTTGATGACTTGAGTGAGGTCCCCTCGCCCCTCGAACCCGTCACTCGTCGTGATTGTCCTGGGAATGCGGATGACAAAGCGGCCATTATGCTCGTGGATGATGAGCTCGCCGATCATTGTGACCGTGACCTCATCGCCTGTGCAAGGGTTCACGTCCGTGAATTCAATGAAGAACGGAATAGTGGTGGGTCGGTCCGCGGCGGCGAAACCTGACAGCCCGCCGAACGTGAGTCCCGCCACGGCTGCAACGAGGAGCACCCGACTAAGCGACCTTCTCCGCGATTCGCTAATCCTAATCGGAAATCACCTCCCCCCCGCTATGCGGGCCCTGGGTGCTTGTACCGCGCCCCTCCTCGGCGCCCCCGTGGGACCTGATAGCAAGTTACATGATAAGCCTATCGACATTCTGTTTCTTGATAATACGTGCAGTTGCACCCCGCGTTCGAATGCATGGGACGCCCAGGGTGATGTCTAGCGCCTGCGGATAAGCGGAGTTCATCAGCTGGTGACCGATTGGGGTGCCAGACATAGCCAGAAGGGGGCTTACTGCCGTGACCTGGCCCCGCTTACTGTTAATCGGGCCGGATTATTGTTCGTTGCATAGCCAGATCTGGGGATCAGAGTGCCCGGCGCTGGACGATTCCATGAGCGCTGCACTGCCAGCCAGAGGGAGACCCGGTAGGCGCAAGGCTATGCCTTTCGCGTGAAGGAAGGTTGCCAGATCCCGAGGAGGTAGGTCCACCTACTGCCTCCCTATCGGAGGTGGGCGCACAGGAGATCAGGATTGTGCAAGGCCTCCTGGTGTCCGGCCTCGAAGATGAGGCCTTCGGTGAAGCTGAAGACCACCCGGCCCGTGTCCTGGATGACGATCCCCTCGCCCTGGATGACCACGTTGAAGACGGCTCCCACGGTGGTTTCCGTCTCCTCTACCATGTCGACGAAGACGGAAACGGCGGGATGCTCTACCGAGCTCGCTCCCGAGTCCAGGTTCGTGCGCACAACCGTTCCGTGAACATGGAGTTGGATGTCGGTCAGCTCGCCCTCCCCGTCGAAGAAGAGGAGCACCAAGACGTCCAGGACGCGATCCTCCCGCAGGGTGTAATCCCCGCAATCGAGATCGACGATTTCCTCGATGACGAAGCGTTCCGTCACGGGCTTTGCGGCGGTTGCTGGCATGACGGTCAAGGCCAACAGGAGCAAGCCGAGTCCTCCAGCCATCAGCGGTGCGAACTTCATCACTCTGTATTCACCTCCTCCCCTGGCGGGGTCTTGGGCATTTGTACCGCGCCCCTCCTCGGCGCTGCAACGTCGCGCGACCTCCACCCAGATAAGTGACCCTTAGGAATCCCACTGGGACTCCTATCCTATTCGAAGGACTGTGCGTAACATTCTTACCGTCACACTTCGTTGAACACGCGGGAGGGGGTTCGGCGCAACTCACCGTGAAGGAGCGGACACTCCTTTACCTGCTGGACCTCATGAAGCACTCGGATTCCTTCGAGGTCCCGCCCGAGATGACGCAGCAGGGCATCTCGCGCGCCGCATGGTTCGACCTCCGCCACTTCTCTCAGTACATTCGCCCCCTTCTAGACGACGGACTCGTGAGCGAGCGGAGGTCACACGTTGTGGGAATCCGCCAGCGACGGAAGGTCTACGACCTCACGGAGCGGGGGAAACTCAAAGCCGTCCAGATGCGGGAGAGGCTGAAGGCGGAGACGGTACAGGTGCAGGGGGCCTCGGGCCTTCGGGAGACAACCGTGGGCGAGGTCCTCGAGGACGCACGCGGTCGCGCGTCAATCCTCGACATCCTTCGCCAGTCCCTGGAGACTGGAATCGTCGAACCAGCTGCCTGGGGACCTCCGGAAGCGGGCTTCTTGGAGATGGTTTCCGAGGCGCCGCGGGTCGGACGATTCATCGGGCGGGAGACCGAGCTTGAGGAGTTGACGAGGGGGGAGGGAAAGCCTCGCATTTTCATCGTGCGCGGAATAGCTGGCATTGGGAAAACCTGGTTGGCGACGAAGGCGTGCGAGATTCTCCGCGGTCACCAAAACATCCTGTGGCACCGGGTGCGACCCTGGGATCGTCCTGAATCGATCCTCGCTAGGCTCGCCACCTTCCTGGCCGCCCTCGGGAAGCCTGGCCTGCGCTCCGTCCTTTCCCGGGGCGAGGTCGGCCTGGCACGACGTGTCCTGCGGAAGGATCTTGCGACGACCGAGTCCATGCTGGTGTTCGACGACGTGCACGTGGCCTCACCCGAAGTTCTGTCACTCTTCGGGTACCTGAAGGAGGTGATCGCAGATTCGTCTGGAGTCCGGATGCTCGTCCTCAGCCGAACGAGGCTTCCGTTCTACGACCGAAGTGACGTAGTGCTCAAGGGCCGGGTTGCAGAAATCGAGCTTGCTGGTTTGAAAACATCCGAAATCCAGACCTTCTTGGGTAGGGAGGTGAGGTCCCTTCCCCTCTTGAACGTCGGCCGACTGCTCGGGGGGCACCCGCTTCTGTTGGAGCTTGCTCGCGCGGCGAATCGCGCCTCCTCCGACCCCGAGTACTTCAGGGACGCCCGTCTCTTCCTTGAGGAGCAGGTGTACAACGAGCTGTCTGGACGCGAGCGGATGGCGATGAAACTCGCCTCCCTGTACTCCGTCCCAGTGCCCCGCGCGGCCCTCTTCGTGTCGCCCGATGTCTCCCAAGACCTCGTCCTGTCCCTCCGGGACAAATCACTACTGCGGGACGTAGGAGAGAATCGGTTCGAGGTACATGACACAATCCGCGAGTTCTTCGTAGGAACGCTGACTCCCAACGAGCGACGACGGTTGAGTGCTTCTGCCGTGGACTACCTTCGCTCTTGGGCGGCGGAGTTGGAGGAATCTCGGGATTTTCAGGATCGCGTGAAGTGTCTTTCAAATGCTCTCGAAATAGCGCCGCCTGAGTCGCGGCCCGAACTCTTCGAGGACGTCGGCGATGCCAACCTCCAGCTGGGGGATCTCCCGTCCGCCGTGGTTGCATACAAGGAGGCCCTGACGCGAGCAGGAGAGGCTGAATTCGTGGCTCGGCTGCATCGAAAGACGGCTTCAGCCCTCGGGCGCCGAGGGGATGTCACTCCAGCGTTGGAGGAAGCGGAACGAGGACTCGCTGCGGTTGGAGGACACATCTCGGCCGAGGAAGGCTGGCTCGCTCTACTCAAGGCCCGCTTTCTAATGGATCAAGGTCGCGGATGGCAGGAGGCCAGACCCTTGACCGAGTCTGCTCTCACTGTCTTCCGAAAGCTTGAGGAGCGGCGCGGTCAGGTGGAGGCTCTCGTTCAACTCGCATTGTTCGTGGTGCACTCCTTTCATCTCAATCCTGAAGGAGAGCACGAAGAGTCATCCATTGCCGAACGGCTAATACAGGAAGCATCCGGCATTTCGGAGGAACTCGGGGATGAGGGGCTCTCCCTTGAGGTTCGTCTCATGCTTGTGCACTACTACACGCAGCACACTGCGGGCGAGGCACACCGAGCGGAAGAACACATTGCGGCCATTGAGCGCGTTGGGACGACGACGAAGGAACCCACTGTTCTGCTAATGGCCCTCCTGCTCAGGGGGTGGTACGAGCTCGAATTCCGGGCGGAGTGTGCAGTTGTCAACACCCTCTTTCAGGATGCGATTGCCCTTGCCCGCAAGACACACGACGTGGCGGCGCTTGCGTCGGCTACTGCAGGCCTCGCGCTTCTATCGTTCTTCCAGGGGCGAATCGCGGAATGCCGTACGGCGTTGTGGCGGTGGCTTCATGCAACCCACCGGCTGGGTGTGAGGAACTTGATCGGCGTACCCGGCCGCTTGACTACCCCCGACGAAGCCCAATGGCATATAGCGGAGTGCTCTCTCCTTCTGGAGGACCTGGCAGGATTCCATGGCGTGGAGAGGTTCTTCAGGGAATCCAAACCGGTGCTCAACTTCGTAAATGCGGTCCGAGCCATCGGACTTCTGCTCGCGGGTCACCTCACCGAGTCCTTACGACTGTTTGAGGAAGCGGAACGATACTCGGAACGACAGTGGCGCGTTGCTCCCGGTTCCCATCTGTACGCGCATGTGGTTTACTTCTACCATGGCGTTGTGCTCTTGGCCGTGGGCCATACTCGGGAAGGAGCTGAGCGAATCTCCCGTGCTAGACAGATTCTCTCCGATTGCGGCCTTAAGGCCCATTTGGCCGTCTTGCCGGAACACGAACGGCGGCTTGGTGAGGTGTTCCGGAAGCACCTGCAGGGTCGAGCAGCCCCTTAAGGGAAGATCTCCGTTCGGCACCGGCCAGAGGAGTGAGCGAAGGAATGCCCAGGTCAACGGGAAGATTCAGGCTTTCTCAGATGGCCGACCCGTTGATGAGCATAGTTCATCAAAGAGCCCATCTTCCGGTCCATGGGACTACCAGAAGGGGGCTTACGGCCGTGACCTGTCACACGATGCCCTTTACCTAGCAGCCCCTGCCCAGAGCGAGGAAGTAGTGGACCCACCGGGAGTCGTCCCCGGGGCTTCCGCCTATTTCGAGAGACACTAGGTGTCCCGCCTTGCGAAGGCCGCGACTTCCGCTGATCTATCGGCGCATATAGCTCTCTCATTCCCATGATGTCCATCCTGCAAGGGAAGCCCTAGGTCTGTGGGCTTGGTTCCCAGACTCTAAGCCGAGAGAGGAAGCCGTTGGGGGGATTCGAACCCCCGGCCTACGCCTTCCTGGGGGAGAGGGGCTACGTCTAAAGAACCTGACACTCTCCCTCTCGCCTTACCAAGGCGTCGCTCTACCGGCTGAGCCACAACGGCATGCACAAGACCTCATCAAACAAGCCCTCTCCTTATAGATTTGCCGAGGAGGGTCTGGCCTGCCTACAGTTAAGTAAGGGCACCATTCATTATCGGACCATGAAGGAGGCCCTGACGAGCTTCGACATCCGAGTCCTCTCAAGGGAACTCTCCGAGATCCAGGGAGCCTACTTAGACAAAGTCTACCAGAGGGGCTCCTCCTTCGTACTGAAGTTCAACCTCCCCAGAGTCGGGCGACGAGAGGTTTACATAGAGCCTGGAAAGTGGCTGTACGTCGGGAAAGATCTGGAGAAGGGGCCAGAACCGCCCGCTCTGGCGCAGAGCCTGCGGAAGGTCCTGAGCAACGCAGTTCTCCGAGAGGTCACCCAGCGGGGATTCGACAGGATAGTCTCACTCCGGTTCGAACGGGAAGCGGAGTACACCCTCGTCCTTGAGATGTTCGGGAGCGGAAACCTCGTCCTCTTGAGGGACACCGAGGTGATGCACGCCTTCCGATACGGCAAGTGGAAGACCCGAGAGGTCCGGAGAGGGCGTACCTATCTCCCCCCACCCGCCTTCACCGATCCTACTGACCTGGATCTGGAACACTTCAAGGAGATTCTTGGAGACCGCCAAGGTGCCCTGGTGAGAGTTCTTGCATCGGGATTGGGACTGGGAGGACTCTACGCTGAGGAGACCTGCTTGAGGGCTGGCGTCTCGAAGGAGACCCCGGTACGGCGACTCGGAACAGATGAGATTGAGGCCGTTTTCGAGGCAATATCCGGGCTGCTGGATCAACTGGAGAGCCCCCAGCCTCAGGTCGTCCTGGAGGGAACGCCCGTGGACGTGATCCCCTTCCCTCTGCACGTCTATGAGGGTCGTGAGAGCAAGGAGTTCTCCACCATGAGCGAGGCGATAAAGCTGTTCGTTGAGTCATTAGGGCGGGAGAAGCCCGTTGATGAGACTGCGGAGAAGCTGGGGAGGCGCATCAGGAGGCAAGAGGCCGCCTTGCGGGACATGGAGGCCGAGATCGAGAGACTTGGGATGGCGGCCGACTACCTCTACGGCGACTACCAGAAGGTGGACAGGCTCCTGAGGTCTGCCCGAGAGGGGACACTCCTTGACGGGGTGGACAGGGTTAAGAGAGTACTTCGAATCGAGTCGCAGGACGTCGAATTGGAGCTCGACTACGAGCTGGATGTGGATCAGAACGCCAAGCTCCTCTACGAGACGAGAAAGGTCCTTATGAACAAAGTCGTCGGCGTGCGAAGGGCCCTAGAGGAGAGTCGTGAAGGCCTGGACAGGGCGCAGACTGCAGGCCCGCGGTTGGTGGAGAAGCCACGCTTCAGGACCCCCAAGAGGTTCTGGTTTGATGCCTATCGTTGGAGCCTCACCAGCGGGGGCTACCTAATCCTCGGGGGCCGCGATGCCCGGTCCAATGAGAAGCTCGTCAGGAAACATCTGGAACCCGGGGACAGATACTGCCATGCAGATCTAACCGGAGCCCCCAGCGTCATCCTCAAGGACGGATCGAAGGCGAGTGAGGAGGACCTGAAGGAAGCGTGTCGGTTCGCACTCGTCTTCTCGAAGGCTTGGAAGGCAGGTGTGGGGTCCGGGAGCGCCTACTGGGTTACGCCGGAACAGGTGAGCAAGACAGCGCAGAGCGGAGAGTACCTGCGGACAGGATCCTTCGTCATCCGCGGCCGGCGTAACTACTTCCACAATCTCTCCCTGGCACTGGGGGTCGGTCTCGTCGAACGAGAGGGGGTCCAGAGAGTCATCTCAGCCGACCCCTCGACCATGAAGAAGTTGGCGGACTCCTACGTTGTCTTGGAGCCGGCCGGGGTCCTCGGACGTGCTATCTTGGTCCGGCACTTGTCCGAGGCCTTCCAGGTACCGCCGGAGGAGGTGGACAGGGTCCTCCCTGCCGGCGAGTTTGTGCTTCGCCTGTCGCGGGGCCTGGAACTCCGTCTCGGTGAGAAGGATTAAGGCGGGTTCCCCCTAGGCCAGACTAGGGAAGGAGGGAGGTCCGATGACCCTATGACGAGCTTGACACAGAGATCATACGGCATCTCAACCAGAGTGGCAGGATGAGCTTCAGGGACATGGCGCATCAGCTGGGAGTCTCCACCAGCACAATCTCCTCCCGCGTGAAGCACATGGAGGATGACGGAGTCATCAGGGGTTACGCCCCTCTGGTGGACCAGCAGAAGGTGGGATTCGACCTTCCCGTCGTCGTCGGCCTCCGCATTTCCAAGGGGAAGCTGCTCTAGGTTCAACGCGCCATCGCCAGGGACCCGCGGGTGTACGGTGTGTACGACGTGACGGGGGAATGGGACTCCATCGTCATGGCGAGGTTTCGGAACACATCTGAGCTTGACGAATTCATCAAGGGAGTCCTCTCTCAGCAGTACGTGGAGAGGACCTACACTCAGGTGGTCCTCAACACCGTGAAAGACGAGAAGAGGGTGCTGCTCTAGGACTCCTCGTCCTCCTTTGACCGAGGACTATCGGGTGGCGGGATCTCCTCCGGAGTAATTCGCGTCTCCTTCTCTGCGGCCTCCAGCACCTTCTCGAGTTCCGCCCGTTCGGGCAGAGGGCCCAGGACATCCTCGGCCTTGCCGAGGACCTTCTCTAGGTCCTTGAAGGTCGCAATTTCCCTCTCCGGGACCTCCTTCGTTATCCCCAGGTACTCGGAGATTCCGTCGACCATCCGCGAGATCTCGAAGGGGAAGATAATCTTCGTGGACTGGCCATCGCCCACGGACTTGAGGGTATCCATGGCGAGAACGGCTATGGACTTCGTGTCCAGGGAGGAGGCTCCCAACGAGAGGATCCGAAGCTTCTGAGCCTCTCCCTGCCATGCGAGAATGGTTGCCAGCCTCTGGCCCTCAGCCTCTAGGACCCTAGCCTGGCGCAATCCCTCGGCTTCCAGGATCCTGGCCCGCTTCTGTCCCTCGGCCACCAGGATGGCGGAGCGCTTCTCGCCGTCGGCCCTGAGGATGGCCGCCCGCCGCTCCCTCTCCGCCGCCGTCTGCTCCTCCATGGCGGCCTTGACGGGGCGCGCCGGGTCGACCTCCCGAATCTCCACGGCCTCCACACGGACGCCCCAGGCATCGGTGGCCGTGTCGAGGAGATCCCTGAGCTTGAGGTTAATCGAGTGCCTGTTGTACAGGACCTCATCGAGTTCCATGTCTCCGATGATGGACCTCAGAGTGGTCTGGGCGAGAGCCACCGTGGCCGTTCTGTAGTTCGTGACCTCGAAGTAGGCCTTCGCGGGGTCGATGACCTTGATGTAGATGATGGCATCCACGTTGGTTGGGGAGTTGTCCTTGGTGATGACCTCCTGGCGCGGAACGTCGAGGACTTGGGTCCTCAGATCGAGCTTCGTGACTTGTGTGACGAGGGGCGCGACAAGGTTGAACCCTGGGTTCAGGGGCGGGGGCTTGTACTTCCCCAGGACCACCTTGAGGCCCTGCTCGTAAGGTTGGATAATCCTAACGGCCAGCATGAACAGAACTACGACAACGAAAAGTATCAGGATGGCGAGGAAGAGGATCACCTCGCCGGGAATCTGAGCCGAGATGTCAATCAAGAGGCTCGAGGTCAGTGCAGCCGTAGCCCAGGCTTCAATCTTCTTTCCAAACATTCTTTCACTTCTCCTCCCCTGCGGATTCAGACTCACCTTCTGCCGGTTGCTCCCCAACCTTCTCAACTGTGACGTGGACCCCTCTACTGCCTACGACTTGGACCTTTGTCCCCTCGGGAATGGGGGAAAGGGCGGTGGCACTCCACACCTGATTCTCGATATTCACCTTGCCCTCTATAGAGTCCGGCACTACCCTCCTGACCACGACCCCCCTCCTGCCGACGAGGGATCCTCCAACCGTAGTTACAGGAGGAGAGGGCGGGGCCAATCTCTGGTACAGCAGGATGACGACGTAGGTGAGAGGGGCGCCAACAGCGATCGCAATTATCGGAGCTAACGGAGTGAAGAAGAAGTTGGGTACGAAGAGGCCAAGAACTCCCAGGATGATCAGGACGGTGGCAGGGATGCCGATGAAGAAGCCGGGGGCTGCGGCCTCAACCAGGAGTAGCACGATGCCGACTACGAGAAAGGTGAGCGCCAAGACAAGGTCTGCCTCGACCATCCCCTGGTGTAACGGGGGAGGTCTTAAAAGTGTTGCTTGACGACTACCCCAAATCCATGACAACGACGTCTCGAATGGCCTTCATTCCCTGAAAAGGTAGGAGGATTCTCCCTTTGGGGTCGAGGCGGTAGGCCCTGTGATCGACGTCCTCGGATGGGGTCACTAGGACATCCTGGACGTGTCCGTTCCTAGTGTCCACAACGAAGTTCTCGATGACACCCAGGATCCGTCCGTCGTTGGTCATGACGGTCTTTCCAGTAAGTTCTGTAACGAACCTCTTCATCCCATCACCTTCTGAGGGAGGCAACATCCACTATCCCATATATTAGCCTGCCGGGAACGGGCCCTACTCGCTGGTTCCGTACTCCTCCGCGCCCATGAGGTGGAGAGACACGTAGGGCTCATCGCCCACAACCCAGCTATCGTGACCCGGTGGCACCCAGAACACGTCTCCGGCGCTCACCTCGATGCGACTCCCATCGTCCATGGCAATCATCGCCCGGCCCGAGAGAACTAGGCCCACGTGCTCCACCCGACAGCTCTTTTCTCCCTTGGCTGCCCCTACGTGCTCCGACCACTTCCAGCCCGGGGCGTAGCTCGCTCGACCCAGGGTCAGTCCCCCGATGTGTACCACCTCGAACCTCCCTTGGTCGAACTCTCGCACCTCATCCGGCTTCTCAAAGCGCTTGATCTGAAATTCCACTCAGGACCCCCGTCCTTGGAACGGGACGGTTGTATTAATCAACGTCCGAGAGGAGGGAGAACCCCGGAACTAGGGGTCGGTTCCGAGCCTTGAGGGCGGTTACCTGTAGTATCCGAGGACCTCTTCCCTTGGCTTTCGTGCGGCCCGTTTCTGCAGGTCCTCACCTATCTGCTCATACAGCTTGACGGTGTCCTCGTCAACGGAGGGGAAGACGGTGCCTCTAGCACTGCTGAAGTGTTTGGCCTGTACCAAGACGGCGTCGCGGTTCTCGCGGAGCGCGTGCATGGCTGCCTCTCTGCACAGTGCAGCGAGGTCAGCTCCCACATATCCCTCGAGCTCTGTGGCGAGTTCCTCGAGCTTCACGTCGGTATCCAGAGGCATGTTCCTCGTGTGGACACCAAGAATCTCAAGCCTCGCCTCCTCGTCGGGGACTGGAATCATAACCAGTCTATCGAAGCGACCTGGCCTGAGAAGGGCGGGGTCGAGCATGTCTGGTCGGTTCGTCGCACCGATGGTGACCACACCCTCCATAGTCTCCAGACCGTCCAGCGAGGTTAGGAGCTGGTTCACCAGGCGCTCGCTGACCCCGGAGTCACCCATGACAGCACCGCGTCGGGGCGTCAGAGCGTCGATCTCGTCCAGAAACACCACGCAGGGAGCGACCTGCTTCGCCTTCTTGAAGATCTGACGGATCGCCTTCTCACTCTCTCCGACCCACTTGGACATTACCTCCGGGCCCTTGATAGAGATGAAGTTGGCCTCAGACTCCGTGGCGACCGCTTTAGCTAGGAGCGTCTTTCCAGTCCCGGGAGGTCCGTAAAGGAGGATCCCCCGCGGAGGTGTGATTCCCATGCGCCGGAAGGAGTCGGGATCCTTGATCGGCATCTCCACCGCCTCGACCAGCTGGTTCTTGACGTCGTGAAGGCCGCCAACATCCTCCCAGCCCACTCTGGGTATCTCCACGAGGACCTCCCTGAGAGCGCTGGGCTCGACCTCCTTGAGGGCCTCCCTAAAGTCCTCCTTGATGACCCTCATCTTCTCTAGGATCTCGGCGGGGATTGGCTGGTCCAGGTCGATCTCCGGCAGGTAGCGTCGAAGGGCCTTCATGGCGGCCTCCCTAGCCAGGGCGGCTAGGTCGGCCCCGACGAAGCCATGGGTGATGTTGGCCAACCCCTCCAAGAGGGCATCCCTGTCCTCCTCGCTGCCCTCGAAGGGCATGCCTCGCGTGTGAATCTGAAGGATCTCCTTTCGGCCTTCTCTATCGGGCACTCCTATCTCAATCTCCCTGTCGAAGCGTCCAGGCCTCCGGAGGGCTGGGTCGATGGCATCCTCTCTGTTGGTGGCACCGATGACGATGACCTGACCCCTGCCGCTGAGACCGTCCATGAGGGTCAAGAGCTGTGCCACCACGCGCCTCTCGACCTCCCCAGTCACCTCCTCCCTACGGGGGGCGATAGAATCCAGCTCATCAATGAACAGCACGGAGGGGGCGTTCTTCTGGGCCTCCTCAAACTTCTCCCGGAGACGCTCCTCGGACTGGCCGTAGTACTTCGACATTATCTCGGGGCCCTGGATGGAGTAGAAGTTTGCCCCCGCCTCGTTGGCCACCGCCTTGGCGATGAGGGTCTTCCCCGTTCCTGGCGGGCCGTACAGCAGGACCCCCTTGGGGGGATCTATGCCCAGGCGCTCGAAAAGTTCTGGGTGTTTCAGCGGGAGTTCGATCATCTCCCGGACCCTCATCAGCTCCTCGTGGAGGCCTCCGATGTCCTCATACGTGATCGTCGGAGCGAGGACCTCGCCCTCCTTGATCGGCTCCTCTTTCATCTCAATGAGGGACTCCTCGGAGACCTGGACGATGCCTCGGGGCGTCGTTCGAATGACCATAAAGGGCAAGGCACCCCCCATGAGGGCGATACCCGGGACGATGACCACATCTCCCTTGACCACCGGGCGCTTCAGCAACCCCCGCTTCACGAAGTTCTCGATGCCCTGGCCGAAACTCACCTTGTGGCCCTCGCTGATGATCGGTGCTATCGTAACCCGCTGGGCGGCCTGTACCTCCGCCTTCTTCACCTCTACTTTGTCGCCGATGGAGACGCCGAGGTTCCGGCGCACCAGGCCGTCCACCCTTATGATGCCCTTCCCCTCGTCCTCCTGCATGGTTCGGAATAGTTTGGCGGCAGTGCTCTTCTTGCCAACTATCTCGATGATCTCCCCAACGTCGACGCCCAGGGCCATCCTGGTCCGAGTGTCTACACGGCCCCTGCCGAGTCCAACGTCCGACTGAGGCGCTTCGGCTACTTTGAGAATGACCCTGTCAGGCATTGCCCTGCACTAGCTTTCAGGCCATATATGACGATTTGGGTCACCTCTGCGTAACTGATAATGCTCAAGCGGTGGTGGTGCTGGAGTCCTGTTCCTCCAAGGCCTCGGACAGGGTCATCTCGCCTCGGGCAACCCTCTTGGCCAGCTCCTTGGATATGGTCAGCTTCCCTCCTGAACGGATCCTGCTCCTCTTCTGTATGTTTCTCAGCTCGCCATCGGTGGGGAAGATGTCATACCTGGTCTCGGCCTCCACTCCTCTAGCCGTGGCGATGTTCGTGGCGGACTCAATGTTGCGAGCGTCGTCCCTTCGCCTGTCCCTGCGGGTGGTCCCCCTCTCGTCCACTATCTCCGCCCTGACCCCAGTCTCGGACAGGGCGTTGAGTATCCTGTTCCTGTTGGTTGGGTCGCCGTGGCCGATGCGTACGGTGAAGACCTCTCCGTCGTAGTTCCTCAGCACTCCCAGAAGGATGTCCCGGACGGCCTCCGGTGAGGAAGCCGTGCGACTCTCAATCACCTCACCGTCTCCGAGAATCGCAACGCCGGGCCTGGGGCCGGGATCCACCCCGACGATGACCTCTCGGTACGAGGTAACTCCTCGCAGGATCTGGAGGGCCTGGGAAACCGCATCCTCCACATCGTCGCACTGGACCCGGGGTTCGAAGTCGATCTGGTGGGCCTCCTCAGGCGAGGTCAGCACTACGGCGACCTCCGCTGGCACCGGCTCGTTGAAGGACAGGCTCGCGAAGGGGATGTCTCTCTCCTTGAGGACCGAGACCAGGTCGTGGTAGAGCCGGAAGTCGGTAGTCAGGAGCCCCAGCATGCTTCCCATCCGGTCCTGGAGAGGGCGTTCACCCATAAAGGTTTGAACATGGTGACACCCTACGGAGGGCTCTTCTTGCTGCCAGTATAGTCTCCGAGAGAATCACCTAGCTTCCTCAACAGCTTCTTCTCCTCCGACGACAGCTTTTCCGGAGTCGCCACAAGAATCCTAACGAGCTGGTCCCCTCGGCCGCTCGCTTCCAGGTCCGGGAGGCCCTTCCCGCGGAGGCGGAAGACGGTGTGGCTCTGGGTCCCCGGAGGTATCTTCAGGGTGGCGGTCCCTGTGAGGGTAGGGACGCTGATCTCTGCCCCGAGGGAAGCCTGCGTGTAGGTGATGGGCACATCCACCAGAAGGTCTCTCCCACTCCGCTGAAAGGTCTCGTGCTTCTCGAGGTGGAGGACAATGTAGAGGTCACCAGCCGGTCCACCACGCTCCCCCGCCTCTCCCTTCCCCGGTATCCTAAGGCTGAGGCCGTCATAGGCCCCCCGGGGGATGACCACCGCCACCTTGGAGGTCTTCTGCAATAGGCCGCTCCCCCCGCACGTCTCGCACGGAGTTGTCGGCCACTCACCACGACCTCCGCACTTGGAGCAGGGCGTTATAGTAATCATCTGGCTGAAGCCCCTACGCCGGATGTCGCGATACTCTCCAGTCCCGTTGCACTGAGGGCAGGTAGTCATGTCGCCACCCTCAGCACCCGATCCGTCGCAGGCGTGGCATGTGACCTCTCGTGGAACATCCACGACCTGCTTGCTGCCCTTAACGACATCCTCTAGGCTCACCGTCACGTCCATCCTCAGGTCCCTGCCGCGGGCACGACGATAGCCCCCGCTAGACCTGCGGAAGAATTCCTCGAAAAGGCTGCCTCCCGAGCGGCCGCCGAAGTTGCGGAAGAGGTCCCTGAAAATGGTGTTGCCGAAGATGTCCTCTATGTCGCCGAAGTGGGTGAAGTCGGACCAGTTGAAGCCACCGCCGCCGAAGGTGGTCCCCAGTCCATCGTGGCCGAAGCGATCGTACATCGACCGCTTCTCGTTGTCCATCATCACCTCGTAGGCCTCGGAGAGCTCCTTGAACTTCCCCTCCGCCTCCTTCGGGTTGTCCTTGTTGAGGTCGGGATGGTACTTCTTCGCCAGTCGGCGATACGCGCGCTTAATCTCGTCCTTGGATGCTTTCCGTGGCACTCCTAGGACGTCGTAGTAGTCCCTCTTCGCCATGCAGCCCCATTGAATCTAGGCACGCCGGAATAAAAGTTTCCTACTCCTTCTCGTCACTTACATCCTCGAACTCGGCGTCCACCACGTCTTCCTTGGACGCCTCCTCCTGCCCCTCTGCCTCTTCAGCCTTCTCCGCCTGGGCCTTCTGATAGACCTCCACCCCCACCTTCTGGGCCTCCTCACTCAGCGATTCGAGGGCCTCCTTGAGCTTCTGTATGTCGTCGGTCTCCATGGCCTTCTTTAGCTCCTCAAGCTTCTCCTCTACTCCCCTCTTCGTAGCCTCGGTGACCTTGTCGCCCATCTCCTTCAGCATCTTCTCAGTGCTGTAGACCATGGCGTCGGCCTGGTTCCTGGTATCGGCCAGCTCTCGCCTCCTTCTGTCCTGTTCGGCGTACTTCTCGGCGTCCTTCATCATACGGTCCTTCTCTTCGTCCGAGAGGCGCTGCGGGGCCGTGATAGTCAGCTTCTCCTCCTTTCCCGTACCAAGGTCTTTGGCAGAGACGTGGAGGATCCCACTGGCGTCGATGTCATAGGTGACCTCGATCTGAGGCACCCCCCTTGGCGCAGGAGGAATGCCCGTCAGGTGGAACCTACCCAGCGAGATGTTGTCCCCTGCCATGGGCCTTTCACCCTGAAGGACGTGAATCTCCACCGTCGTCTGGCCGTCCTGGGCCGTCGTGAAGACCTGGTTCTTCTTCACTGGGATGGTAGTGTTCCGGTCGATGAGCCTGGTGAAGACCGCACCAAGCGTCTCTACGCCCAGGCTCAGGGGGGTCACATCCAGAAGAAGGATGTCCTTTACATCGCCCGCGAGGACTCCTCCCTGAATGGCGGCTCCCATGGCGACGCACTGCATGGGATCCACCCCTCGCTCGGCCTTCCTGCCTATGAGCTTCTCGAAGTGGTCCCTTACCACGGGCATCCGAGTGGGACCGCCGACGAGGATCACGTGTTGCACGTCCTGGTACTTCCACTTGGCGTCCTTGAACGCCTGCTCGATGGGGCCCACGGTCTTGGTGAGGACCGGCTCCACCAGTTGCTCCAGCTTCGCCCGGGTCAGCTCTATCTCAAGATGGACCGGCTTCTCTCCCCTCTGGGCTATGAAGGGCAGGTTGATACTGGTGGTGGTCGTTCCGGAGAGCTCTATCTTCGCCTTCTCGGCGGCATCCCTGACCCGCTGCATGGCGTTGTTGTCGCCTTTGAGGTCCACGCCCTCTTTCTTCTTGAATCCGGCAATAACGTACTCGATGATGGCGGTGTCCATGTCCAGGCCGCCGAGGCGGGTGTCCCCGTTGGTGCTCACGACCTCGAAGACGCCCTCCCCAATCTCCATCAGCGTGACGTCGAAGGTCCCGCCCCCCAGGTCCAGGACCGCGACCTTTGCCTCGCCCTCCTTGTCAAGCCCGTAGGCGAAGGCGGCGGCCGTGGGCTCGTTGATTAGGCGTTGGACCTCCAGGCCGGCTATGGCTCCAGCATCCTTGGTAGCCTGTCTCTGATTGTCGTTGAAATAAGCGGGAACCGTTATGACGGCTTGTTTCACCTCGTCACCGAGGAAGGCCTCGGCATCGGTCTTAATCTTCCTCAGGATCATGGAAGAGATCTCCTGGGGCGTGTACTTCTTCCCGTCAACCTGCACCGTGGCGTCCGTGCCCATCTTCCGTTTTATCTGCAGGATGGTCCCATCGGGGTTGAGGACGGCCTGTCTCTTGGCAGGCTCTCCGGCAAGGACGTCACCCTCTTTGGTGAAAGCAACGACCGATGGGAACATCTTGCCCCCGTAGGTGCTGCCTTCGGCACTGGGTATGATGACGGGTCGGTCGCCGCGCATGACGGCCGCCTCTGAGTTCGTTGTCCCCAGATCTATCCCAATAATCTTAGCCACTCTCTTCACCTCCACCTCTGCTGACCAACACCTGGGAGGGGCGCAGTATCCTGTCCTGCAGACGGTAGCCCTTCTGGAGAACCTCCATCACACGTCCCTCCTTCTCCTTACCTTCCACGTAGCCAACGGCCTCGTGGAGGTAGGGGTCGAACATCCCTTCCATGGCCCCAATCTCCTCCAGGCCTTCCGCCTCGAGGGCCTTCATGAGGTTGTCGTAGACCATTCTCACGCCGTTGACGAAGTCATCGTCTCTATCCTTCATAGACGTTAACGCCAGCTCGAGCTCATCCACGACCGGAAGGAGCCTCTTCAGGAAGGCGGCGTTAGCGTAGCGGCTGAACTCCCGCTTCTCCCTCTCGTTGCTCTTTCTTAGGTTCTCGACCTCGGCCTGAAGGTACGCCAACCTGTGAAGGAGTTCCTCGACCCTGCTCTCCTTGCCCTTCAGCTCCTCCTTGAGGGTCCTGAGCTGCGACTCCAGCTCCTTCTTGGTCACGGCCCTGGACCTCTTCGCTTTGGAGGCTTGCTTAGGCAAGGTCACCTCCCCTTCTGAGGGGCGGGGCGGGGACTTCCTGGACCTCAGAACTCCCCTTCACCCATGCCGCCCATGCCGCCCATTCCACCGGGCCCTCCAGGACCTCCTGGAGGCATCTCAGGTGCAGTGGTCTTGGCGGCTATGACGTCGTCTATCCGAAGGATCATGACCGCCGCATCGGTGGCGGAGTCGATGGCCTGGGTTCCGACCCGAATGGGCTCGAGGACCCTCTCCTTGGTCATGTCCGTGATCTTACCAGTGAAGACGTTGAGGCCAGCGTTCTTCTGGCCCTTCTTGTGGGCCTTTCTCAGGTCGATTAGCGTGTCTATGGGGTCCAGGCCGGCATTCTCCGCCAGGGTTCGTGGGACAGCCTCCACGGCGTCGGCAAACGCCTCGAGGGCTATCTGCTCCCTGCCGCCAACGCTGGGGGCGTAGTTGCGAAGCGCGATGGCGACCTCCATGGCCGATGAGCCCCCGCCGGAGATCATCTTGCCGTCCTCGATGGCCACTGCCACTACTGAGTTGGCGTCGATGATGGATCTCTCCACCTCGTCCACCACGTGCTCCGTCCCGCCGCGGATCAGGATGGAGACCGCCTTGGGATTCTTGCAGCCCGTGATGAAGGTCATCTTGTCGTCGCCGATCTTCTTCTCGTAGACCTCCTTGGCGGCCCCGAGGTCGTCCTTGGAGAGCTCGTCTAGCTTCGTAACAACACGACCGCCCGTAGCCTTCGCTAGCTTCTCCATGTCGGACTTCTTCACCCGGCGAACGGCGTAGACGCCCTCCTTCGATAGGTAGTGCTGGGCCAGGTCATCGATACCTTTCTGGCAGAGGAGGACATTGGCACCGCTCTTCTTCACCGTGTCCACCATCTTTCGTATCATGTTCTCCTCCTCCTGGAGGAAGGCCTGCAACTGTGCTGGATCGGATATCTCGATGCGGGCGTCGAACTCGGTCTTCTTGACCTCCAGCGCAACGTCCACCAGGGCGACCTTGGCGTTCTTGACGCTCTGGGGCATGCCGGTGTGGACCCTCTCCTTGTCGATGATTATTCCTTCCACGACCTCAGTGTCGGAGATGGTCCCTCCCTGCTTCTTCGTAATCTGGATGTTGTCGTCGTCCACTTCCCACTTGGAGCCTACCTTCTCGGCCACCGCTTTAACCGCGCCAACAGCGACGTCAGCCAGGTGTTCCCTGTGGGCCGCCGCGCTCTTGCTGATCATGGCGGTCATGGCGATGTCTTTCAGTTTCTGACCGTCGTTGAAGGAGACCTTCTGGGCGACCTTCTGAAGAACCTCTCGGGCCTTCTCAGCGGCCATCCTGTAGCCCTGGGCGATGACGGTGGGGTGGACGTTCTGCTCCACCAGCTCCTCCGCCCGCTTCAGGAGCTCACCTGCGAGAACCACAGCCGTCGTTGTCCCGTCGCCACACTCCTCGTCCTGGGTCTTGGCGACCTCTACGAGCATCTTGGCGGCCGGATGCTCGATGTCGATCTCCTTCAGGATTGTGACGCCGTCGTTGGTGATGACCACGTCTCCCAGGCTGTCCACCAGCATCTTGTCCATGCCGCGAGGGCCTAGTGTTGATCTCACCGCGTCGGCTACAGCCTTTGCCGCTGCGATGTTGTTGAACTGCGCGCCTTTGCCTCTATCCCTCCTGGTGCCCTCCTTCAGCACGAGGATGGGGGTTCCTCCCGATATCATATCTGCTTTCCTCCTAGCCAATTGAATGTGCTTCTTCCGTCTATGTTAGACCTTCTATATAAGCGTAACGCTACACACGGAGGTGGTCTTGAGGCACGCTCCGGCCCTCAACCTTAAAAGGTTGGTGGTCAACTAGGACGCTCCGTGAGGAGAATTCTGGCAAGGGCCGCTGAGGAGACACACCGCGCCATCCACAGGCTCCCGAGGGAGCGATGGGGCGACGTCGTCGGGAGAGGGGCCGATGGGGCTCCGACTGTCCGGGTGGACAGGGTGGCCGAGGATACCGTGCGAAGGGTCCTAGGGGAGGCCGACCAGGAGCTGAACTTCCTGAGTGAGGAGTCGGAGTTCATAGACATGGGACACGAGCTGACGGCCGTGGTGGATCCTGTCGACGGCACACACAACGCCCTAGCGGGACTGCCAGACTTCTCCGTCTCCATAGCCATATGTGAGGGGGACCTGGCGGGCGGACGCTACGGAATCGTGAGGGACCTGACAAGCGGGAGAACCTTCGAGGCGGAGAAGGGTCGAGGGGCCTGGATGGACGGTCAGAGAATCAGGGTCAGATCCTATTCTCCCGAGACCTCCCTCTTCACCATATACCTTGGACGCCGGGCCCATGAGAAGGCCTTCCAGCTGGCCGGAATCTGTCGTAGGGTCAGGAACCTGGGGGCGGCTTCCCTGGACATGTGTCTGGTGGCATCTGGCTCCGCCGACCTTTATTACATGAACTCCAAGGTCAAGAACCGAGAACTCAGAATCGTGGATGTGGCGGCCAGCTGTCTCATCGTCCGGGAGGCGGGAGGAGAGGTTTATGACTTAGGAGGAGATGCACTGAATATGCCCCTCGACCCCACCCACCGCTCCAACATGTTCGCTCTGGGAGACCAGGAGCTGCTCGAGGTGGTGCTCTGAGGTTCGGTCTGACGGCCAATCCCAAGTCGTCCAAGGCGGTGGACTCCGCCAAGAAGGTACTTGAGGTTCTGAGGCAGGAACACAAAGTCCTAATCGAGGAGGACCTGGCTCAGGTCCTGGGGGAGAAGGGGTCAAGCCTGGATACGATGAGCATCGACATCCTGGTGACGGTGGGCGGCGATGGAACAATCCTGAGGGCCATGCAGCTCGGAGACTTCGAGATCCTCGGCGTCAACATCAGTCGTGTGGGCTTCCTCACCGAGGTGGGAATGGATGGTCTCCAGGGGGCCCTCCAGCGCCTGGCAGAGGGCGAGTTCGTCATAGACGAGAGGATCAAGCTGAAGGTTGTGGTAGACGGCAAAAGACTGCCGGACTGTGTCAACGAGGCTGTAATCCACACGGCCAGCCTTGCGAAGGTCCGGAGCTTCAGGGTCTCGGCCGATGGCGAGACTGTGGCCACTGTGGAGGGGGATGGTATCATCGTGGCCACTCCCACCGGCTCCACTGCCTACTCGATGTCCGCCGGTGGCCCCATCCTGGACCCTAGGGTTAAGGCCTTCGTCATTACGGCCCTGGCACCCTTCCGTCAGACGCTCCGCCCGACGGTGGTCCCCGCCGAGGGGAGAATTGAGGTGGAACTCCTGGACCGCGGACCGTGCGTAATGGTCCTCGACGGCCAGCAGGAGATCAAGCTGCCTGGCAGGGCCAAGGTGAACTTCACCGTATCGGAGAAGCGGGCCAGATTCGTAAGGTTCGCCAAGGCCTTCTACGCGAGGGTTAACGAGAAGCTAACAGAAGGCCTGCGTTCGTGAGGAGAAGGGTCGAGGCCATCCGGGCGGACACCCTGGAGATGATTCTGGAGGCCTCTAGAGAGAGCCATCCGAATGAGTTCGGTGCCATACTGAGGGCCGAGGAGGGGGTCATCTCCGAGATCCTGCTCCTTCCGGGGACCATTGGCGGAGAGTCCCACGCCATCTTCCAGATGTACATGCTTCCCATTGACTTCAGCGTGGTCGGCACGGTCCATTCTCATCCAGGACCTGTAGCTCATCCGTCAAGCGATGATCTGGCCTTCTTTCAGAGGTTCGGCCGCGTCCATATGATCATCGCCTATCCCTACGACGAGACATCCTGGAGGGCCTGGGACCGGGAGGGCAATGCCTACGAACTGGAGGTCGTTGACCGAACCTGAAGGTACAGCTCCTCCAGACCGTCTACGACCCTCGACACGGTGAAGTTCTTCTCAACCTTCGCTCGGCCCTTTCTGCCCATGCGCCTCCTCTCCTCAGGGTTCTCCAGTAGTTGCTGGATCTTGGCCGTGATGTCCTCGGGGTTCATGGGCTCCGCCAGCAGACCCTCCACGCCATTCGTAATAACCTCCCTGACACCGGGGACGTCGGAGACCACTACGGCCTTGCCGCTGGCCATGGCTTCCAGGGCGGCGATGCCAAAGGCTTCCAGCCTCGATACTGATGGAAGAACCAACAGATCGCAGGCGGCGAAGTACTCTGGCTTCTCCGATTCAGAGACTCGGCCGACGAAAATGGCCTTGCCCTCAAGGCCCAGGGAGGAAGCCAAGCCGCTCAACCTGCTGGCGTAGTCGCCCCCTCCCACTACCAGCAGACGAGCATCCACTTCCCCCAGGGCCTGGAGGAGATACTCGATGCCTTTGTGGCGGACCAGGCGACCCACGAATAGCACCAGCGGTTCTCCCTCCCCAATGTCGTGTCGCTGCCTGATGGCGGAACCCGAGATGTGGGGACTGAACCTCTTGGTATCCACCGCGTTGGGAATCACCTTGGCATCCAGCTTCCAGAGGCTTCTAGATGTGGCGGCGTAGGTGTGGGTGGTAGCAATGACGCCCGCAGCCTGCTGCATCGCGTACGCCTCCATGGTCCTCCTGTAGAGCCCAGTCACCATGGAGCCGAAAGGAGTGGGAATCTCCAGGTCGCAGTGGTATGTCACCACTAGGGGCGTTCCGGTTCGCTTGGATGTCCGCGCCGCGAAGTAGGACGTTATGGGAGGCGGAGAGTGGGTATGGTAGAGATCGGCTGGTATCTGCTCAAGATCGTCGACCATACTGGGGGTCACCGGGGATCTGAAGAGTGTCAACATGACCTTGGATCTCTCTACAGGGATTCCACGCACCTCGTCCGTCAAGGGTACGTTGCCGTGGCGGCTCGTGACCACCGTAACCTCGTGTCCCCTGCGCTTCAGCTCCAGGGATATGTCCATGACGTGAGACTCCACCCCTCCGATGTGGGGGTGGAAGAAGGGACATACCTGCGCAATTCTCATGCTAGTATACCCTACTTCCCGGGGCCACACTCCCCTTGACCAGAGCCCCGGGGCCTATCGACGAGCCCTCCCCCACCACGGTGCCAACGTCGAAAGAGGCGTTGATGCCCGTCTTCACCCCATCGCCCATGATGATGCCTAACTTCCTGAGGCCCGTGTCCACTCTCCTTCCCCTCACGGCAACCGATATGCTCTTCCCGTCCAGCCTAAGGTTTGCCACCTTCGTCCCCGAGCCAAGGTTGCAGTCCTCGCCGATGATGCTGTCCCCCACGTAGTTGTGGTGGGGAACGTGGCTGTTGTTCATGATGATGGAGTTCTTGACCTCGCAGGCGTTCCCGACCCTGGAGTGTTTCCCGATGTACGTGGAAGGCCGGATGTAGCAGTTGGGCCCCACCACGGACGCCTCATCAAGGAAGACGGGTCCCTCGATGTAGGAACCCGATCTGACCAGGGCATCCTTGGCCACGGTCACCGGGCCCTTCAGGGTCGCACCCTCCTCGACCTCTCCGACCACCTCATCCTTCAAGTCTCCCAACAAGACCTCGTTGGCCCTCAGGAGGTCCCAGGGGTAGCCAACATCCAGCCAGGGGCCGCGAAGCTGGTGGGCGACGACATCCTCCTTCTTCAACAGGAGCTTCAGCGTATCCGTAATCTCGTACTCCCCTCGCGGGGACTTGGGGGTCTCGTCGATAAGGTCGAAGATGTCCTCATTGAAGATGTAGATGCCTGCGTTGACCCAGGCACCAGACGGCTTGGACGCCTTCTCCTCAATGGACTCCAGCCGTTCTCCCTTCACCACCACGCTGCCGAAGAGCTCTGGTCTCTCCGTCTTTGCTACAGCCATGACCGTGGAACCAGACTTGCCGTGCTTCTCGACCATCTCCCTGAGATCCTTCTCCTCGAAGATGACGTCTCCATTCAGGCACAGGAACCGACTGTCGACGTGGCCCTTCGCCAGGGCTATGGCCGCCGCCGTTCCCTCCAGGGTCTCCTGCTCCTCATAGTCCAAGGACAGACCAAGGGTCTTTCCACGACCGAAGTGTTCCTTGAGCCTCCTGCCACGCCAGCCAATGAGGATGGTAGCCTTGGAGATCTTGGAGGACTTGAGCCGGAGGAGCACATGCTCCAGATAGGGCCGTCCTGCCACGGGTAGAAGGGGCTTGGGCCGGTACGCCGTCAAAGGGCGCATCCGGGTACCTTCTCCGGCGGCCAGTATGAAGGCTCTCATCGGATCGCCCTGGAGACGGTCGAATCGAGGACACCGTATATCTCCCTTGCCCTCTCCTCTCCTCGGGCCTCGGCCGTAATCCGAATCTTCGGTTCTGTACCCGAGAGCCTCACTAGGCCCCAGCCATCGCCGAAGTCCAGTCTCCAGCCGTCGAGACGAGAGACCTCATCCACGTCGAGGGCCTCCAAGCCCTCGGCCAAAGTTCTCTCCACGAAGTTCGTCTCATCGTAGGCGACAGCCCCTCGGAGGATTGGATAGTCCGGAACGTCGCCCACCTGCTCGTTGATCCCTCCATCTTTGAGGAGGGAACATAGGTAGGCGGCTGCATACACGCCATCTGGGCAGAGGGAGAACTCGGGGAAGATCCAGGTTCCCGAGGCTTCGCCTCCCAGACCTGCCCCGAGCTCCTGGATCGCCTCCGCCACGTAGACATCACCGACCCTCGTCCGAACCACTCTGGACTTCCCTAGGATGTCCTCCAAGGCCATGGACGCGTCCACTGGCACCACTACTTTCTCAGCTCCGACGGAGCGTGCAAATAGAATCACCAGCTTCTCTCCCTTGACGAAGGAGCCCCCATCATCGACCGCGACCATGCGGTCGCCATCTCCGTCGTGAGCGATGCCGACTCCACAGGATGCCCGCCTGACCCTTGCCATCAGGTCCCCTAGGTTCTCCTCCCTTGGCTCAGCCCCCCTGCCAGGGAAAGCTCCATCGGGCTGGCAGTGAAGAGCGTGGACCTCGCATCCCATCTCACGGAGCACTAAGGGTGTCAGAAGGCTCGCGGCCCCGTTGCCGCAGTCCACGGCTACTCTGACATCGGAGGGCTCCACGGATGCCAGAATCTTCTCCTTATGTTCCCTCAGGGCGCCCTCGTAGGGAGACACATGCCCGACTCCCTGCCAGTCTAGGTAGACTGGTCCGCCCGCCACCGAGTTTTCCACCTGGGCACGCAGTCCTTCGTCGAAGGCCATGCCTGAAGGGCTCCAGAGCTTCAGTCCGTTGTACTCGGAGGGATTGTGGGAGGCGGTGACCATAGCACCACAGTCGAAGGAGGCTGCCAAGTGGGCGATGGTGGGCGTCGCAACAACGCCGCAGTCGTAGCACCGGCCCCCTCCCGAGGCGATGCCTGCCATGAGGGCGGACTGAAGAGGGAGGCCACTGGCACGGACGTCCCTACCTACAGCCACTTCATCGAACATGGTGGCTAGGGCTGTCCCCACTTGCAGGAAGAGAGCCTCGTTGACCTGTCGCGGGTAGAGACCTCGAATGCCGGAGGTCCCGAACAGCCCCATGGCCATGAATCTGCCCCAAGGATTAAGCTTTTTCACGAGTAGCATCGACGGAAGGGACGACTCGGCGAGAGCCAGACAGTGTCCAGGCTGCAAAAAGCTTAATAGTGGACACCTTTATGGCCAGGTGGCCTCATCTGGCCTGGTGTAAGGAGGGTATGATTGTGGTAATGGAACCTATAAGCGCCGAGAGAGCGATGGAAATTGCGAGGCAGAAGGGGCTCTTGCCAGGGAAGGTGAAGGGCACCAATGGCATTCAATTCACCAAGGGGAGAAACGCCCGCCTCGAGGTAATCTCCTGGGACGAGTTCCGACGGCTCCTGCAGCAGAGGGGCCTCCAGGTGTACGAGAGCGGCGGCTGGATGAAGATAATGAAGAGGTAGGCAGCCCAAGCCTGACCTAGAGATCCTCCTCCGCTCTTATCTGGGCCTCGATGGCCGCCTCCAGTAGCCTCGCTTCCTCTTCAGTCCCTTCGTAACACTGAAGGACGAGCTCCTTCGTGTAGAGCTTGAGCAGGTAGCGGTACCAGCGCTTGTGGGTGACACTCTCTCGCTCGTAGTCTGGATGACCCTTGTTGACGTAGACTACGTGCTGGTCGGCGGAGTACTGCGACCGCCACGAAACCCCGTCGGTGACGAACTCTGGGAGCGGGAGGCCCACCAGCCTTCTGGACCTGGGAGATCCGTCGCCCACCTTGGACTTGACCCTCTTTGGCGCGTGGTCGACCTGCTTTGGAGCTCTCGGAGCCGAGATGAGGATGGAGTCGGGCCTGTCCCTTACGATTTTGAAGATGTTTAGGTGTGGTAGCTCCCTGCAAACCCTGGCCAGATCCCCCTTGAGCCTGGACAGCACTCGCCTCAGCCCTATCTTCTCCCGCTGGGCGTCCTGAACCCTGATGACGCTGCTGAGCTCCTCCTCGATGGTCTTCATGGCGGCGACGAAGGCATGGTACTTCTCGTCCTGTAGGAACTGCCCCCGTTGAGGTCCCGCCAGGGTCGCCTCGTCAAACCTCACCCATCCCTGGATTCTTCGGAGGTTCCACGGTGCGGAGCGGAACTCATCGATCTCCGAGATGTTCCTGTAAACCCGCGTTGCCCCCGAAGTCTCCTCTTTGGCTCGAAGAACGGGGACGGAGGCCTTGGGATCCTCTCTCTCGAGGACATAGAGTTCCACACTAACGGGACCGAATTTGGTCCGCAGGGTACTCCTGGGGAAGAGGACTCCATCGAAGGTCCTCTCCTTCGGAACCACCTCGTAGACCTTCCCCCTCTCCTCTATCCTGACGGTGAGACCCTTCTCCAGGAGCCTGCCCCATAGCTCGTCCTCGATGGCCTTCTTTACCTTCGGCCCCGTCCAGAGCCTGGGATTCCTCAGCTTTCGAATCGTAATGGTGGTCCCCGAGGTCTTCTGCTCGCTCTCCGCTTTCTCGATCCTGGCGGTCAGCGTATCGGCCGGCATCGCCAATGTGTAGGTGGAGGACATCCCCCTCCTGGGGAGGCCATACGTCTCGGCGAGGTGTGGATAGCCGCCGAAGTCGGTCCTCGTGACTATCTTCATTTCCCTGCCGATGGTCCGGAAGCCGAAGAGACCGACGGCGAACTCGCCCTGGGCCCCTTTGTAGTCCTCGATCTTCCCCTTGAAGGAGTCTGCAACGCGGGTGACGACCCCCTTCAGATCGGGAACTCCCACCCGGTCCGGGACGAAGCCACGGCCGTGGTCGCGGACCTGGATGTAGGAGTTCCGGCCCCTCTTCACTATCCTGATTTCGATGGGGCCTCTGTTCTCGTACCCGGGAGGGTACTCGTCCAGGGCATTCTCAACCTGTTCGAGGAGAGCCTTCCAGGGCCCTTGGGTATCGGCCAGAAACTTGATGGCGGCCGTGCGATCTCCGATGTCGGCCTGGACCTCTAGGCCTTCGACCTCCTCAGGCTGTCTCCGGCGTCGGAAGGCGCCAAAAACCCGCCGGACAGCTCTTCGCAGTCCAGATAGCGCCCCGCCCTTCCTCCTCGAAGCGGATTCCACCTCAGACAGAGAGGCGCTCGCCCTTGTTTATAGGTAGCGGCGCTGCTATCAATAATGATTCTAGGATTCTGGAGCCTCCGTCTCCTCTTGGAGAGGAGTGAAGAAGGTGAACTTCACGGCGCAGCTGGGACAGTAGCAGACCTCCTGGCGGTACATCTTCCCTCGAACCTCCAGCTCCTTGTCATGGATGACGTCGTCGACCTCGGACTTGCAGATGGGACAGTGAGGCACGATAGGCTGTAGAAAGACTCACCTAATTATGGTTTGGGAGTCACCGTTCAACGACGAGGTGGCACGAATTCCACCTCGACCCTCTCGCGCCCTTCCGAGGACCCTTCAGAGACCTTGGTGGACTTCCTCATCATTTCCATGTGGGTCCTATCACTCGGCGTCAGCAGCGGCCCCGGCTGTATCTGCGCAACGGGCTGCCTACCTCTGTTCAGGATGTCCCGGAAGTAGGGCATCCAGGCGGAGGCGACCTCGGAGGGGTTGACGAAGCTCTGTGTCGCCCAGTACTGGTACCAGGCGCACTGGATCTCACAGGTGGACATCTGCCTCCTGCGCTGCGCCGCCTCCTCCGACTCAAGGTACTCCATGAGGGGGTCGTGGATCAGGTTGATGGTCTTCTCCTCCAGCACCCGACAGGGGTAGTAGAGGAAGCCGTCGGCATCCACGATGATGGACGAAGCATCGCAACCGTGCTCCATCACGATCCTGTTGAAATAGCCGTCGGGCGAGATGATGACCTCAGGGTACTTCTGCTTCAGTTCTAAACCCCTGCGGGACATCTGAGCCAGGTCGGGGAGGTGATCCTTGGTGTTCTTCAGGTGGACGGCCACCATGACCACGGCCTTCACGCCGGCGTCGTAGCACCGCTTGATCTTCCACTCGAGCTCGTCGATGTCGTTCTTGGTGACGACGATCTGGATGGTGACGATGCTGCCCCAGTCGGTATACTGCTCCAGGTCGTCGAACATGTCGAGGTTCTTGTGGCCCTCGTCGATGCTGATGTGGAGGAAGTCGATGTACTTGCAGTAGTCGGCCATGGGGTAGCGATTCTGCAGGTCCCGCTCGCTGGTGGTGAAGAGGAGATACCAGGGCTTCTCGTACTGGTACTTCAGAAGCTCCTCTATGTCGTCGCGCACCAGGGGGTCCCCACCCTCGAAACTGCAGACCGTTATCGAGCTCCCGGCGATGTTGTCCAGGATCTTCTTCACATCCTCCGTGGGGATGTCCTGCCATCGGTGCTTCACGTGCCAGCAGTTGCAGAAGGAGCAGGTGAAGTTGCACCTGCGGGTCAGCTTGAATGAGCAGTAGAAGGGGTATACCGTCTCCTTTGCCAGCTTGTTCCTAAGGATGTAAGAGGCAGTTTGGAGGAGCTTCCTCCTGGGGAGCTTCCTCATGCCGGGGTGGAGGGCTCTCTTTCTATTTAGCGGTGACTGGTTCTGTTCCTTTGGCTCGCTTTGAGAGGAATAGCAGGGGCAACAGCGCGACGCCCGCCAGGGCCACGAAGATGACCTGTGGAGCGTAGAGGGAGTACTCCATCCACTGAGGTAGGGAGAGCCCCGGGAGGGTGTAGGTGACGGGCGGTATCCGCAGGAGAAGGAGCAACGTGGAGACGAATACCAGGAAGGGACGCACTAGGGACGATAAACTCCCCCCTCCGGCAAGGTAGCGTCCCACGGTGGCGAAGGCGAGGAGAGAGAGTGATGTCACAAGACCGAACAGGGCTAGGGTTGCCGTCAGGGTGGTCTGGGAGAGGAAGAGCAGGGCCGTGAAGGTGACTATGAGGGCGAAGGCTGCTAGCTGGGCGACTCCCTGACGTCTGTCCCTGAGAAACCAAGCCGGCGCCATGGCGGCCAGCGGGCCCAAAATGAGTAGGGAGGAGCCGAGGGCCGCAAGGTCGGGACCACTGAGCTCGAGTCTGATGGCCAACGAGAGTGTGTGGTATGGGGCCAGGGACGCGATCGGCAGCGCCGCGGCCAGACCCGCCGTCCAAACGCCCTTCGACTTGCCTGGATCCCGGCTAGCGGCCTGCCTCGACGGCCAGAACACGGTTGGGGCCACTAGAACTATGGCCAGGATCGAGAACGTGACGATGTCGGGCGTCACCAAGAAGCCAATGGCGACGCCCACGGCGAGGACGGGCAGAAGGAGATAGGGAGACGGTCCACCTTTGCCGACGGCAGAAGATATGACCGCGACTGCTCCGAGCATCGCGATGGGGAAGGCAGCGGGAATGAACAATGTCGTGGCGGTCCCAGCCGCCATCACTAGACTCGAGACCAGCATCCAGCGTCGCGGCAAGGCTTTCGCTATGAGGTCCCGTAGTGGGAAGGCGAAGCCGGAGACTACGACGCCTACCGCGACGGAGTAGTAGGTCCAGAAGTTGAGATCCAAGGCAGAGCGTAGAGCTAGCATGAAGAGTGCCGTGGCCGCCACGATCGTCAGAGCGGGAGGCCCCATCCGACGTGCACGATCGCCCAAGAGTCTGGCCCGTCTTCCGAGAGCCAAGGCAACGCCGCTTATGACCGCCAGGATGAGTGCGCTAAGTATAGTTGCCTCCCACCTCGCCGCGGCGCCCAGGTCTCGGGAGGCAAGGTACGCTTCGTACGCTGCCAATCCATAGCCTTCCTCCGACAGTTCTTCTGAGGCGATCAGGTGCCTCTCAGCCGACTCGAGGAGCGATGAGGCGATTAGTGAGGCGAAGGGATCTCCCTTCAGGCTCTCCAGCCTATCGAGCGCCCTCCCCTGAAAGTCCTCCAAGAGGAGGTCAAAGAACGTCGCTGCCGACACAATCTCTATCTCGCGGTGGCTCTGGCGCTGGAGAACGTCGATCATCTCCTTGGCATCGGTGAGGTTGTGTGTGAAGGGATAGACGGCCATCCACAGGAACTGAGGACCCTCGTCCCAGGCCTCCATGGTGGCTTGGAGCTTGCCGAGGAAGTTCTCCCGGGTGGTCCAGAAGTGGGTCGACCTCACCACGGGAGCGGCCTGACCTCCCCCCTCCACAATCCAAGATGCTTGACTCGTCGCCTGGTCAGCGTAGTCGAGGACCAGTCCCCGAGGGCCCAGGACCTCGGCGTACTTGGCGAGGCTCTCGGCCCTGTAGGGCGTCTCATATGCGGGGAAGGAGTTCAGAAGCCAGACAACATCCAGATCTGCCGCCTGCATGTACTCCGCGGTGGTCTCCAGGAACGGCTCTAGGTCTCCCTCCCTCAGGAAGTCGGGGTAGATGTAGGCCACGCCGCTGGGGCCGGCCACGAAGGAGTCTTGGGGAGTGGCCGTCCCGTAGTAGTAGTCGATGTAGGGCGGCGCCAGTTCCACGAAGTAAGGACTGACGGTCCAGGCGACGGGAAAATCACCTCTTACCGGACTCTCCCAGATTTTCATCATGCGGCCGGCGGCGAAGTCCAAGTTGTCACCGTCGGATATGGCCACCACAGTGTAGACCTTGTTCTCGATTGGCTGCGGAGTGGGAGGAAGGCTGTTCTGGGTGTAGGGCTGGCCGCGCCCGTAGGCCGAGAGGACGGTTAGGTTCGGTACGTCCTGAACCCCGACGAAGTACTTCCCCTCCCCTGACAGCAGCTGGATGAAGGCGTTCTCCTCCGTCATGGTGGGATTGCGGAACCAGCCGATGACTGGGATACCACGAGGAGTTGCGCGAAGGACTCGAAGAGTCGCCGAGATGTCCGGGGAGGAGGCCAAAGCTCCCTGGGGATAGTAGAAGACGAAGGTCTTGGTGGCGATTAGGTAGTCCCTGATGGCTGACGCCTCAGGTGGAAGGATGGCCAGGAGCCTGTCGTAGGAGCGCGGGTATAGGTCTCGAAGGGCCCTCTCATAAGCCTCTGTTGGGCTCAGGACGGCCCAGTCGCTCTTGGCGTAATCGAGACGCACGGGGAGTCCATAGAGCTCGCTCAGGGTGGCCGCATTGTCCGGACCGACCAGGACCCAAGCTTCTATCCCAGCATAGGTGGTCCCGATGTTGATCGACTCCGGCCTCCCTGGATCATAGACAAACAAACCGCTAGCCCGGGGGAGGTACTGGGCCAGGACCCAGCTCACGTCCACGAGGTCGTAGGTGAGGTTGTACCTCTCAACCAGGTATCCCAGCATAGGCGACGCGCTCGATAGTTCATCCTGGAAGTCGATATACAGTTCGACGTGGTCTCTGTTGACCAATCCTTGCAGGGAAAGCAGGGTCATGCGCGTAGAATGGTTGGTTTCCATGCCGACGGTGACAACGTGGAGGTTCGATCCTGCCCCAAAGGTGGGAAAGGGGCTCACACCTGGCTCCAATCTCCCTTGATCGTCCGGAGGCGGGGGAGCCCAGCCCCAGAGAGCGACGGTAATGACCATGATTGAGAGTCCCACTAGGAGCACGACTGGCGTCCACCTGCTGCGAATGAGTGGCGCACGTCGAAGCAGCCTTCGCAGGAGACTCACCTACCCGATACAACACAGCGGGGATGACAGAATCGCCATAACCCTGTGTGTCCAGCCTTCGAACTTGGTGTAGGCTCGGTAAACCACGGTTCTATAAGTCTTTGCAGACTGAACGAGAACGAGAGCCGCGCACGGCCATGTCTCGCGTCCCAGCCATCGTCCATGACCCACCCGCGTGAGGCGGCTCGAAAAGCTAAATACCGTACGCCTCCGTTGTGCTTTCCGCGCGGCGGTAGCCAAGCCAGGTCAACGGCGCTAGATTCAGGGTCTAGTCCCGTAGGGGTTCCCAGGTTCGAATCCTGGCCGCCGCACTCG
Organism: uncultured Methanomassiliicoccales archaeon; assembly: GCA_964347325.1. Lineage (GTDB taxonomy): Archaea > Thermoplasmatota > Thermoplasmata > RBG-16-68-12 > JAJISG01 > JAJISG01. The sequence goes on from CAYFYA010000006.1 coordinate 40,128, forward strand.
TGTATAAAGGATCTGGCGACAATCTACACCCGTTTGTCGTAGGCTTGTCGTAGACGCCAACAGCGTTAGATTCGGCGTCTAGTCTCCCCCATTGTCACTACAAAGTAAGTAAGAGATGGATGAATACGAGGAGGACTTGACTGAGAGAGACCGCGCAATCACCAGCGCCCGCCATAGAGGCGATGAGATTGCCTCCTACTGGAGCAGGCTCTCAAGGGCCTGGGACCCGATGCTCCGGTTTGTCGGTCTGCACCGGAAGTATCGAAGTGAGGCAGTCTCCGTGCTCCGTCTCAAGAGGGGCGAGACCGTCCTTGATGTAGCCTGCGGCACTGGCCTAAACTTTTCGTTTCTCTTACAGCGCGTAGGGCCACAGGGACGCGTCGTCGCTATTGACATTGCGCGAGGCATGCTCGATAAGGCAAAAGAAAGGGCCGAGAGGGAAGGATATCGCAACGTGGAATTGCTGCTGGGGGATATCACACAGGTCAAGATCCCCCCCGTTGATAGTGCGGTAGCCTGCTGGTCCATGATCAGCATACCGAACTATCGAGAGGCCCTCGTGAGAATTGTGGAGAGCCTTCGCCCGGGTGGACGGATCTCAGTCTTGGACTTCAAAGTCATTGATGGCTTTCCCGGTCAGATCTTCAATCCCGTTTTCAGAGCCATGTGTCGACTAACGCATCAGGATGCTTCCCGCGAGCCCTGGGTGGATCTGGAGCAGATGCTTGGAGCAGTCAAGATGCGCGAGTGGAGATTCGGAGGATTCCTTAGCGGTGTCTATCTAGCATGGGGCAAGAAACCGTGATGTTCAAAGGGTAGGACGCCTGCCCCAGAGCTCTCACCACCGAGTGTGGGAAGGTTCATAAGGAACGTGTGTGAAAGTGCCTGTGCCAGTCGTCAATACGGCGCTAGATTCAGAGTCTAGTACCGTAGGGGTTCCCAGGTTCGAATCCTGGCCGCCGCATTTATCCTCCACCAATTCATTCATCGGGCAGGTTGATAGCCCAATCCAGGTGTTGGAGGATCTCGTCGCCTAGCGAGGGATAGGGCCCGTCACTTCCTCGCCTCTATGATCACCATGTCCTCGTGAATCGACCGCTTGGAGAGCACGCTGTATCCTGACGTTCTAAGGAAGTCCTCAAGATCAGCGACAGTACGCATCTTGTAGCTGGGATCGTTCAGCGAAGCCAGGAACGCATGGCGAAGCCAGTGCAAGGGAGGGGAGCGTCCCTCCTGGGCAAGGTCATCCACTATCACAAAGCGCCCTCCATCGTTGAGGCACTCTCGAATCCTGCGGCACAGCTCTTCGGAGTGGATGCCCACATCGCACTCCAAGACCATGTCAAACCCTCCGGGCAGCTCATCCTTCAGAAAATCCGATGGATGAAAGGAGATTCGATCGGCGAGGTCGCTCTCGGAGACAATCCTCTCGCCAACCCGGCAGACCGTGGCAGCATCCACTACGGTCGCTGTTAATCCACCATGTCGACTCAGTAGGGCCAGGGACATTACCCCTGATCCACCACCCAGATCCATCAGCCGCTTCACTCCTGTCATGTCAAGGGCTTCCGCTAGTTCCTCCCCCAGGGACTGGTGATAGTCGTACAGCATTCGAGTGAAGCGATCCGCCTGGCTGCTATCCTCTGCCAATCGCGCGTAGAAGTTGGGAGGTTCCATTCCTAGGGCGGCCCAGACCGACTCTGGACGATGGATATGCAGAGGCAAGTCGTTGCATGCAAGGTATCCCTCACGTGCCTCCTCCGCCAGGTAGGCCCATGAATCCTGCTTCAGCGTCTCCATGATGGCTTTCCGGGCGGCGAGACTTGGTCCGTAGCTCCCTCCGTCACGCCTCAAGAGACCCAAGCCAACGAGGAGTTCGAGCCATCTTCGTGTGCGTTCAACAGGAATGTCCAGGGACTCAGAGACCTCCTCGGCTGTAGCAGCCCTCTCCTCAAGTTGCCAGAAGAGACCCAGCTCCAATGCAGCCCCCAGAGCCGCGGAGGCAACGTACCCTCTCACGACCCCCATCACATCTGCAGGCGTCTTGAACCGCACATGATCCCCTTGAAGCAGATGGGAGTTGGGTATATGAATCAACGAGATGGCGGAGGGTGTTAGAGTCGGGAGCTGGTTCCGTCAGAGTTCCCCAGGATGCATCCTAGCCTCCGCATCCTGCTGGACTCGGCTATGGTGTCGCCCAGCCTCAACCACCTTCAGCATCCCTCCTCGGTCCGATAAGAATGAATTCAATTGCGTCCCCATCTGAGAGGCCCAGAGTCTGACGGAGGTGGTGATCGCTGATCAGTTCCACGTGGTCCCTTGGGTAGTCGGGCTCATCACCTTGAAATACAATTCCCTGAAAACGCCGAGCAATGATCGCCCTGTCGTACCAGAGGCCTTTCCGTCCAGGGACCTCCGGGTCAGGAATTCTCCGCCCGAGCTCCTCCCATCCCACATAGCTCTCGAGGCTTGCGTCGAAAGCTTCGGGGAGTCGAACATTCAACGTTCCAGGCACGAAATCGAACTCGATGATTCGCTGCAGTACGCCCCTCATACCGGGTTCAGACATGCCCCTCTCCCCCAGACCTCGTCCGGGGACGACTATCCCACGATAGACTTTCCCAGACATATTGCAGCGTCGAGAAGATGGGGATAGCTAAGTGACTTCCCCCCTTCTAGCCTCAGTGAGAGGTCATTTCTCGCCATCGCCGACTTCCTCAAGGCTGGGCTCGCGCACTGCAATGAATCTTCGTGGGCAATTGGACCACCGTCGTAGCTAGTCCGCCTTCCGTCTCGAGGGCGTGGCCGCCAAAGATGGACTCAGCTCTGAAGGGCCGCATCAGGCACTGTAGGAGTACTTTCATCAACCCCCCACGGAAGGTCTCATGCCCCGACCTACGATAGGTGGGGGACCATGGTGTACGATGATGTAAAGGACTTCGGGGGTCAGCAGTACACAGGAATGGCAGTCGGCGGAGAGCACGTCTGGATCTATCCTCATGGCCTCTGGCGAGAGCGCAAGGTTACCCCCGATCGCTGGGAGTTCACTTTCTCCTCCCTGAAGGAGCGGGAGGGAGAGGCGCCCGAGGGCTCAGGCGCACTGCCAGATACTCAGTATCACTGGTACATCTTGGCACACCAACGTGTGAGAAAGGTCGACAAGGACAGCTACACAACCCTCATGGAGGGTGTGAAGTACAAGGTCGCCCATAAGCGACCGCACTGGCTCAGGTGGAGCAGCGAGTATCCTGAGCAGCCAACGGACCGAGAGAGGCTCATCGTGATCCTGGAGGAGGCTTTAGCTCGTGTGCGGGGGGAGAGTTCGGCGAGAAACCTGGTTTATCTGAAGACTTTCTAGGCTACTTTGGTAACCGGAGCGTTGGTCTTATCGTATGGAACTGTATTGAGAGTCTATAGCAATCTGGAATATAACCACAGCGAGAACGTACCCCGGAAAGGGTCCGATATGAAGGCGTCGCATTCCGAAGGCGTCAAGCAGTACCTTGCTAAGGCTGAGGAGTATTTGGCGAGACGCCAGTCCTACAGGGAAAGGGTCAGGCGCATGAAGTTCGATACCATCGCCGTCCACGGGATGTACTCCGTCGAGGAGGCTTTCGCCGGCGGCCAGGGTGGTATCATCGAACCCATCTTCCCCTCGACGTCCCAGGCCTACAGGGACAGTGACGAGATGGAGGCGGCCTTGTCCTACCTCATCCCGACTTGGTGCTACTCCCGCATCCACAACCCCACGGTCTTCTACCTGGAGGAGACTCTCTCCCTCCTCGAGTCCTACGGCTCCAAGAAGGACTCGACGGGTCTCTGTACTGCCTCGGGTATGTCGGCCATCAAACAGGCCGTGGAGCCCCTCCTGGCTCGGACGGGGGAGGGGGATGACTCCATCAACTTCGTATCCTGTGCCAAGGTCTACGGGGGGACCTTCCAGCTTTTCAACGTCAGGATGAGGGAGAGGGGAGCCCAGGTCCGGTGGGTGACGAGGCCCTGGAAGACGGAGGAGTGGGAGAACCTCACGGACGACAACACCAGGTTCCTCTACGCGGAGATGCCCTCCAACCCCCAGCAGTCCTGCCTCGACGTGGAGGAGGTAGCCAAGGTGGCCCACGAGAACGAGGTCCCCTTGATCGTCGATGCCACCGTGGCGACCCCAGTCCTCCTGAGGCCCTTCCTTTACGGTGCCGATATCGTCGTCCACTCCCTCACGAAGACCGTCGGAAGCGGTGGTACGACCGTCGGTGGAGCCATCATCGCCCAGAAACCCATCGTTAGCAAGCACCTCTCTGAGGAGGCCAAGGAGGACTACTCCCTCTGGCTCAAGCTCTGGCCCTTCCGAGACTCAGGGCCTTGTATGTCCCCGTACTCCGCCTTCTTCCTCCTCAACGACCTGCGAACCCTGCGGGTCAAGGTCGAATGGTACTCTAAGAACACCGCGGAGGTGGCCCGGTTCCTAGCTCAACATCCCTTGGTGGAGAGGGTGGACTACCTTGGTCTGGAGAACCATCCGCTGCATGCCTTGGCGTCCAAGTACATGAGGATGGTCGATAGCGAGACACCGATGTTCGGGCACCTGATATCCTTCAACATCCGGGGGACTGCCCATGACACCAGGCGTTTCTTCGATGCCCTCCAGCACATATTCAGGGCTACAGACCTAGGGCGCGTGAAGACAGTGGCCACCGTCCCAGCCATCTCCACTCACCTGCAGCAGGGGGAGGAGGGCAGGGAGCTCGCCGGAGTCCCGCCCAACATGGTGCGACTCTGTGTGGGCGGTGAGCATCCACAGGATGTCATCGACGACCTTGACAGGGCACTCTCGAAGATATAGACGATGGAGGGTCGCATGAGACTGCTCTTCATCGGGTTCGGAACGGTAGGCCAGGGCCTAGCTGAGTTGTTGATCGAGAAGAGAGATTTGCTGTCCAGAGACTATGGCCTGGACTTCTCCGTAGTCGGAATCTCCGATAAGATAAAGGGCAGTGTCTACAGCCCACGGGGCATCGACCTCACGAAGGCCCTCGAAGTGGTATCCACTGGTGGCAACCTCTCGAGCCTCCAGGACCTCGCCTTCTCGGGCGACGCGCCGAACATGATCCAGGAGGCGGAGGCGGACGTGATGGTGGAAGTCACCTATACCGACCTGAAGACAGCCGAGCCAGCCACGACGCACATAAGGACCGCCCTTGAGCGGGGTATGCATGTAGTCACGAGCAACAAGGGACCGCCAGCCCTTCACCATCGAGAGCTGAAAGCCCTAGCGGACAGGGTCGGAGTGAGGTTTCTCTTCGAGGGCACCGTCATGAGCGGGACCCCGCTCCTCAACCTCATCAGAGAGAACCTGGCGGGATGCGAGATCAGCGAGGTCAAAGGGATCCTGAATGGTACGACCAACTACATCCTCACCCGGATGGAAGAGGGGCTATCCTACGAGGCGGCCCTAGAGAGAGCCCAGGAGCTGGGGTATGCCGAAGCGGTACCCGATGCGGACGTCCTAGGGTGGGACGCCCTGGCGAAAGTCACCATCCTCGCCAACGTCGTCTTCGGGGAGGCCCTGAAGCCCTTCGACAATCCGTGTAAGGGGATCACGGAGATCACGCCTGAGGACGTCGCAGCGGCAAGGGAACGCGGGAGGCGCTTCAAGCTCATCGGAAGGGTTTGGAGGGAGGGCAACAGTGTGAAGGCCTCCGTAGCACCCGAGGAGGTTGAGCTCACACATCCACTGGCTAGCGTCAGCGGAGCCACGAATGCTCTGACCATCTCCACAGACGACTTGGGCGATGTCACCATCGTAGGTCCTGGAGCGGGGAGGCGGGCGACGGGATATAGCATCCTCATAGACCTGATCAGCATTGGAGGTAGGCAATGAAGATGCTCCTGGGAGGGGAGTGGGTCGATCGTGATAGGACCATCGAGGTAACGGACCCCTACGACGACTCCTTGGTTGATACGGTCCCTCAGGCGACCGTGGAGGATGTTCATGTCGCCTTCGACCACGCTCAGAGAGGCTTCGAGACGGCAAGGAAGATGGGCGTCTACGAGAGGGGCGAGGTACTCCGCAGGACAGCGGAGATCGTCCGAGGCGATCTGGAGGAGTTCGCCAGGCTCATCGCTCGTGAAGGATCGAAGACCATCCGCGAGGCACGCAAGGAAGCGGAACGCTGCGTCAACACCCTGACTGTGAGCGCGGAGGAGGCCAAGAGAATCATGGGGGAGACCATACCCTTCGACTCCTTCCCCGGTGGGGAGAACCGCAGAGGGTTCTACTACCGCTTTCCCATCGGCGTCGTGCTTGCCATCACGCCCTTCAACGACCCGTTGAACCTCGTTGCCCATAAGCTGGGGCCAGCCTTCGCGGCCGGCAACTCTGTCGTGCTCAAGCCTGCTACGGTCACACCCCTCTCAGCCCTCAAGCTAGCCAGTGCCTTCTTGGAGGCAGGACTGCCGCCTCTCGGTCTGCAGGTGATCACGGGCGCCGGCTCGGAGATCGGAGATGCTCTAGTCAAGGATGAGAGGGCGAGAATGATCTCCTTCACAGGCGGCGTGGAAACGGGTGAACGCATCGCCAGGATAGCGGGGATCAAGAAGCTCGGGATGGAGCTGGGTTCCAACTCTCCCGTCATCGTGTGGAAGGACGCGGACTTGGAGATGGCGGTGGAGTCCTGCCTTTCGGGCGCCTTCTGGGCTGCTGGCCAGAACTGCTTGGGCGTTCAGCGCCTCTACGTCCACGGGGACCTCTACGACGCCTTCAGGGAGGACTTCGTGAAGAGAACCTCTCAGTACCGCATCGGTGACAAGCTCAGGGAAGAGACGGACATGGGGCCCATGATAACGAAGGAGGAGGCGAAACGGGTTGAGGCCTGGATCGAGGAGGCTACCAAGATGGGCGCCCAGGTCCTGACAGGTGGGAAACGCGAAGGGGCGCTAGTGGAGCCGACAGTTTTGGAGAGAGTCCCCGAGACCGCGAAGATTCACCGAAAGGAGGTGTTCGGCCCCACCGTCAACCTCTACCCGGTTTCGGACCTAGAAGAGGCTCTCGCCAAGGCCAATTCGCTCCCCTACGGCCTCCACGCTGCCTTCTTCACTAAGAGCGTCGACGTGGCCTTCAAGGCGGCTTATGGTCTGGACTGTGGCGGCGTCATGATCAACGACTCCACGGATTACAGGCTGGACTCGATGCCCTTCGGCGGAGTCAAGTCCTCTGGACTCGGGAGGGAAGGGATCAAATTCGCCCTTCAGGAGATGACAGAACCCAAGGTCGTTTGCTTCAACCTCACACAGTCGTGACCCGCTACCGCAACCCAGCTCTGAATAGCGAGACCGCGTGAGGCTGGGGCCTCGAAGTGTTTCGAGAGCTCTTGCTTCCCATCCTCACTGGCGGGATGCGCGCCACTCTTCGTACGGGGGGACCTCCTCTCCCACCACGTACAGGAAGTGATAACACCCCATCTCGCCAAGAAACTTGAACTGCGCTCGCAAGCTCCTCACAATCGCGTCGTAGTCGTGTCGCGATCGCAGGTAGTTCTTGAACCCGCCATACTCCTTGTCCAGCTCGATCATTTTACGGGCGTTATGGACGATGGCCTCGAGCTTCCGGCGGTTCCGGATGACCCGCTTGTCCCCAACAAGGCGCTCGATGTCATCCTCGGCGAAACGTGCCACCCTCCCGACGTTGAACCTCTCCATAGCGGCTTTGATATCGGGCCACTTCCTTTCGATCACCTTCCACGAGATCCCTGTCTGGAACACGGACTTGCTCATGACCTCCAGGTAGTCGTCGAGGGAGCGTGGCGAAACGCGTGCTGGTGCGGTGTGCTCTTCTGCCATCTTCTCATCATCCGACCCGCGGGCTTTAAGGGTTACCCGATAGCCTCACCACGATTGGGCGAGTCCCGATACGCGATATGGGTAAAGCTCGGTCCTCATAATCCCCGATTCAACTGCGGGATCGCGTTCCATTATCCTGCGTGCTTCCCCAATATCCTTCGCCCGAAAGATCACCACGCCGAAGCTGCCCTCATCAGAAACCTGAGTACGTCCGAAGACGAGGACGGTTCCCTGTTCAGTAAGCCCCTTCAGGTAAGCAGCATGTCGAGCTAGGATCTCCTCCTCACTAGAGTTGGGGCCCTTACTCACCATCTCAGGGCGGGTGGCCCTGATGCTGTAGAGTTACTCCATGGGATTCGTCATTTCGAGTGGGCTTCGCGCGCTCAAGGTTCAGGAGGCTCATAGTGGGCCGGATGGTATACGGCTTGGAGCTCGTTTCGATCCGGATCCAGGAAGTTGGCGACAATACCGCCCCATGGCTGTGCTTCAGGTTCGTCTGTGAACGTGATCCCGTGTTCCTTCAGGCGCGATGCAAAGGCGTCCATATCCTCCACCTCGAGGACGATGCCCGTTCGAGTGACGCCGCCCTCCCCAGGTTCCCACTCATGCACCGACATTCCTATCTTGCAAAGGGGCTCCTCCGGGCCCACCTCAATCCAGTTGAAGTCACGGGCCTCAAGCTGCACCGGAAATCCGAGGATATCCCTGTAGAACTCCAACGCTCTGTCGAAGTCCGTAACCCGGATTGCGGACACCCAGACCCGTTTCGCCAACCCCTTCTCCTTCTCCGAACCTTCCTTCATCCTTCGCTCCTGTGAGTGCGATTCCCACAAGTTTGATATACAAAGTATAGTATATATAACCGAAGGGAAGCGGAGTATAGCGTGATAGTATGGCCTGGGAAGAAGGCGACCAAGCGGAGCCGATAGTGCCTGAAGTCCCCTTTGAATCGTGTCCCATCAGGGCGAGCCTTGGAATTCTGGGTCGAAAGTGGGCCTGTCTAGTCCTGAGAGACGTGGCTTTCTTCGGCGAGATGACTTTCAGTGGAATCCTTCGTAACAACCCCGGAATGACCCCGAGGATTCTTTCGATGCGCCTTCGCGAGCTGCGGGAGGAGGAGCTCGTGGAGCGCCTCGAGGATCCAGCAAATCCGAGATCCGTCCACTATCGTCTGACGGATAAGGGAAGGGATGCCATACCTGTCCTAACATCGCTGATTCAGTACGGCATCCGGCATCACGCGAACCGTGTGTTCGCAGACAAGAAGCCTAGGGAGTTGAGCGAAGTATTTCCAGGGCACCAGACCACTATGCTCGGAAGTCTGGCACCTTATGCAGAGGCGGAGAGAGTTCGCTAGCAGACGTCTTGGGACTACCCGGACGGCTCGGGGCGTGGGGGGGCGGCCTAGACCTCCTCATACCTAAAACAGTCAACCAGATGGTCGTTGACCATCCCGACCGCTTGCATGAAGGCGTAGCAGATTGTGGGGCCGACGAACTTAAACCCACGAGCTCGCAGCTTCTTGCTCATCCTCTCCGAAATCGCTGTCTTAGACGGCAGCTCGGACAATGATCTGAAGACGTTCTTGATAGGAGACCGGTCCACAAAACGCCAGATGTATTGGTCGAAGGAGCCGACCTCCTTCACTAGTTTTTGGACCTGTCGAGCGTTCTCGATGGCAGCCGATATCTTGAGTCGGTTGCGGATGATACCTGGGTCTGACACTAGGCGATCGACGTCTGCGTCAGTGTACTCCATCACGAGTTCGTAGTTGAAGTCGTCGAAGGCAACCCGATAGTTTTCCCGCTTCCTCAAGACGGTCTCCCAGCTGAGTCCCGCTTGGGCGCCTTCGAGGACAAGGAGTTCGTAGAGTTTCCGATCGTCGTGTTCCGGAACCCCCCATTCGCGGTCGTGGTACTCGAGGATCAGAGTGTTCTCGATGGCCCACGGGCATCTCCTGAGTGGTTCTCCCAGATCGAACACCTCACGTTAGTCTCACGGTATCCACAGCCCTCAGAGAGGGCGCTCGCTTTCGAGGGATGTCGGCCGTGGCGGTCGGTTGGAGGACTTCCGTGCCGAGGGCCTATCTCAGGGCCTCGACGAATCGCTCGGTGGGGACGGCCGCCATGGTCTCGGCTGTGAGGCCACCCATAACGGCGATCTGGGCACTAATCTTCATCATGGTGATATCGTCCGGGGCCTCCACCACAGCGACGAAGTCGTAGGATCCCAGAGTTGAGTAGGACTGAAGAACCTTCCCCCCATTCTCCTCTATGATCTTGCGAGCTACCTCGTGCAGGGACTCTCCCTCCTTCAGGCGCTTCCTTCCCTCGCTAGTCAACCGAATCAGCCTAACATAAGTCGGCATAGTACACCTCCAGTGCGAGTCGTGACCTGTGGGGTCCTTAAAAGGATTTGCCAAGCCGCCGTCGCGAAGATGATATAGTCGAGGAGGGACCATTGCGTCCTCGCGATTGGCCATGGGAGTGGGTAGTCAGGAACCCGCGTCGATGCACCTACGGCCTCCCCCCAAGCCTGTAGGGGTGCAGCGGCTGCTCCTCAGATTGCCGATCTACCTCTACAAACTCGGACTCGGATTCCTGCTAGGGAGGAGGTTCCTGCTCCTGCGCCACCGAGGACGGAAGACGGGGCGCATTCAAAGCACAGTCCTGGAGGTCATCAGACACGACCCCTCCACGGAAGAGAGCTTCGTCGTCTCAGCCTGGGGGAGGAGCGCCGATTGGTATCGGAACATCAAGGAGACGCAGCCTGTGAAGGTGCAAACAGGCTCGCACCGGTATGTCCCCGTGCTGAGGTTTCTTACCCCTGAGGAAGGATATGTAGAACTCACAGACTACGAGATGCGACACCCAAGGGCTGCCCGCGTTCTCCTTGGGCTCGTCGGTCTCGCTCACGATGGATCCGAAGAGGGGAGGCGGAAGCTTGCCTCCCTGCTACCGGTGGTGTCCTTCCGACCTGCGAGGGAACCCTCGGACGAGGGATTCCAGTAGCGCTGCTCATCACACGGACCGAATCCCACGAGATTCGGACGTTTCGTCGACGCGCACGACGGATGTCAGGAAGGCCCTTCCCCCGTCCGGATGGAAGTTCGTCTCGAACCTGGCATCCCGGACATACTCGACCTTCCATCCGTCGGCAAAGGTAGCGTGAATCTCCTCTCTGGAGAGGCGACGAGGACCTCCCCAGTCCTCCGGCTCCCGATCGCTGAAGCAGAGCATGACGTATCTCCCCCCAGGCCGAAGCGCTCCCGCGAGACTGCGGAGGAAGGGAGGGCGCTCCTCGTCCGAGAATATGTGGAAGAGGCCAGAATCCACGATGGTGTCGAAGCTCATCTCCAGGCCCTGCAGATCAAAGGCGTCCCAAACTAGGAATGTCACCGCGACTCCCCGCTCCAGGGCTTTCTGCTTGGCCTTGGCGATTGCCACGGGTGAGGAGTCAACGCCCCACACCTCGTGTCCCGTCTCAGCCAGGTGAAGCGCGTTTTCGCCCGTGCCACAGCCGACATCGAGGATGATTCCTCGTATCGCTCCGCTTTTCGCCAGCCCCACGATTTCAGGCTGGGGCCTCCCGATGTCCCAGGGCGGGGTACCCTCATAAACCTCGTCGAATGGGTTCACGACCTAGACACCTCCACTAACTTCCCCCTCCGCTCTGTCGTTGGGTGGAGGGAACCCGTCCCGATGCCTAGGGAGCCCAAGGGCTCGGACCAGGACCGGGATTCGGTCCTGGACTCCCCGGATCCAGTGGCCTCCAAGGATCGCTCGGGCTAAAAGGGTCGGGTCCCGAGGTTCGCCTTCGCCTCGATGGTCTCTCCATGACGTTCTACCTCCAGATTGACTTCAGCACCAATCTTCTTCGATTTGAGCACGTCCACCAGGTCTCCGACGGACGCCACCTCGTCTCCATCGATGGAGAGGACGACATCTCCGACCCGAAGACCGGCACCCTCCGCGGGGCTCTCGGAGGTCACCTCCACGACGAGGACCCCCCGGGAGGTTCGGAGGCCGTAACGGTGTGCAACGCGACGGCTCACGTCGTATCCCATGATGCCGAGCCAAGGTCTTCGAACCTGACCGTGCTCGATGATTTGCCTCGCTATGCTGAGTACCGCGTTTATTGGGATGGCAAAGCCAATGCCATCCGCGTAGGGAACCGTGGCCGTGTTAATCGCCACCACTCTGCCTCGGATGTCCACTAGAGGACCCCCGCTGCTTCCCGGATTGACTGCAGCGTCGGTCTGAACCATCTTGAGACCGTTACCGTTCCCCATCTGTAAGCTGCGGCGCAGTGAGCTCACGACGCCAGACGTCACCGTTGGTCCACCGGATAGGCCCAGGGGGTTGCCGATGGCCAGGACGGGTTGACCCACCTTGAGTTCGTCGGAGTTTCCGAAGTCCGCTGGCGTGAGTTTCTCGCCCTCGACCTTTACGACGGCGATGTCCGTCTCCTCATCACCACCGATCACGGACCCACCAAGGATCCGACCGTCGTTGAGGGTCACTATGATACGCCGACCCTCGTCGACGACGTGCCTGTTGGTGAGGATGTGTCCCTCACCATCCATGATGACCCCGGATCCCATCCCTCGCTTCGGGTAACGTCCGAAGGGAGGAAAGGGTGGTCGGGCTCGAGTGCTAATGCTCACGGTGCTTTCGCCAGCCTTTTCCACAGCTCCAGTAAATGCATCCTGCAGTTCGGCCAACATAAGGACCTACACTGTGTTGGCGGGATTTGTTGACTGGGAATTAGTGAGGTTCAGTCACGCTACTTGTCCGTCGGCGGGGGTGCAGGTATCTATTGTGGCGAACCGAATCCTAAGGTTTATAGATGCTAGGGACCTCCTAACAGCGCATTGAGGGACACTCTGCAGCCCTATGAAGGCACGGCGGCGTTGTCGGAACGCCACCTCGAGATACTTTCTTTGCTGAACGCAGAGGGAGATGCACAGATAACGTTCCAGGGCCTCCGCCGTTCCTTGGATATACACCAGGAGTCCCTCTCCAGGGCCCTGAGACGGTTGCAGGAGGATGGACTCGTCCGCGCGACATCGGAGGGCTACAGGTTGAGTTCTGAGGGGGCCAGCATGGCCCGAGTCCTGACGCAACGCGATTCCTCACAATCCATCCCCGTCCTTCGGACGGTGCTTCCCGGCGACCAGCAAGCTAGGTACGCGGTCGAAGGGCTCCGTCAGCGGTGGTTTGGGCCCCTCCGCTGGTACGGGTACTCGATGGATGCTGGAGGGACGACCCTCTCGTGGACCAGCGAGGATGGCGGCGTGCGGCTCGACGCTCGGTTCGAGGGCATCCTGCTGTCAGTGGACGCTCGCCTGTCAGACAGGGGCCGGCTGCCTGAGGCTGTCGTAGCTGCCCATCGCCTGCTCTATGAGGTTACCCAGGCGTACATCGCAGCAGCGCAGCGTGCACTGCCCCCGCCCAACAGTTAGGGATCCGTCGCCGTCAACGACCGTAGTTACGGTGGACCGCTGTACCCTCAGGAGGGATTGAGTGAGTGGGGACTTGGCTTCGCAGGAGGCGGTTGACGAGTACATTTCTCAGGTCGGTCCTCCAAGGAGGGAGGTGGTCGAGGTCTTGAGACGACTGGTCCTTGAAGCGGCGCCTGGTGTGTCCGAGGCCATCAAGTGGGGCCAACCTTGTTACTCCAAGAACGGGGACATCTGCTACATCGCTGCAGATGCGGGCCACGTCAAGCTTGGCTTCTTCAGGGGCGGAGACCTCTCCGACCCCGGGAGGCTCCTCGAGGGCACAGGTAAGAGGATGAGGCACGTCAAGGTGCGGAGTCTAGACGACCTCCGAGAGGAAGGCCTTGCGTCGCTCATCGGAGAGGCCCTGTCCCTCGATGAACGAGAGGGGTAGGTCAGGAGGCTAATGATGAGTGGCAAAGTGAGGCATGAGAGGAGAACGAGTGGCCAGGCGGTGACAGCCAAGACTGGCAGGTCCTGGGATGAATGGTTCACGCTTCTCAGGTGGTTGACACGCAATGCCTGACGCAAACGCAGAAGATGGGATGTCCGCCGAGGTGACGTTCAGGCCACTCACGCAGGATCGATGGGGCGACCTCGAGGCCTTGTTCGGCCCCAAGGGGGCGTGTGGCGGCTGCTGGTGCATGTGGTGGAGGTTGACGGCCTCCGAATATGACAGGGAGAAAGGGGAGGGCAACATGGAAGCCCTGAAAGGAATCGTCCAGTCGGGTCAAGTACCGGGAATTCTCGCTTATAGGGATGAAGAACCCGTGGGATGGTGTTCCATCGCGCCTCGGGAGCACTTCCCTCGTCTGAACCGATCGCCAACGCTCAAGCCAGTGGATGATCTGCCCGTCTGGTCCGTCGTCTGCTTCTTCATCAGCAGGCGGGCCCGACGGACAGGGATGAGCGAGGCACTCTTGAGAGCCGCCCTCGACTACGCGGGCGGGCGGGGTGCCAGCATCGTGGAGGGCTACCCAGTGGAACCCACCAAGGACCGATATCCCGACATCGGCGCGTATACAGGCTTCGCCTCAACCTTCTGCAAGGTGGGTTTCCGGGAGGTTCTACGTAGAAGGGAAACGAGGCCGATTATGAGGTATGAATTCTAGGCTCCACACCTTTGAGAAGCTTCGATCTGAGGAGGTCTCTGAACTCTCGTACCAGACGTAGGTACTCCTCGAACTCCTTGTCGCTCATGGTGATGCGGCGAGCGTACTTCCCTATCGACTGTTTCGTGAGGAAGTCCACGTCCTCCAGCTCGGCCGACTTATCCTCGAATTCCGTATGGCCACCGAGGGAGTCGATCCGCATCTGAAGGTCAACCAGCTGCGAGATCGTCTTGTCGTCTATCTCCACCTCGATTCCGAGCTTGGGCAGGCTCTCCAAGGCCTGCTTGACCTCCCTGCGGGCGTACTCCTTGCTCACCTCCCCTGTCCCGTGAGAGAAGTTGAACACCTCAGCTGTAGCCTGGTAGTAGGTCTCTATGAAGTGGTCCACCCGCTCCTCCCGGGCGACCTCCACCATCCCGGCGTCCTTCAGCTTGCGAATGTGGTGGTAGATGGCTTGGGGGGTCCTGGACAGCTCCTCCGCCATCTGACTTACGGTCATCTCCTTTGCTCTGAGGAGATAGATCATCTTCCTCCTAGTCTCATCCCCGATTAGCTGAAAGGCCTCGGGGTCCGTAATAACCTTGAAAGCCTTCATGGCACGTCGCCTCTACAACCTATATTGGACTCATATAGATAACTGTTATCATTACTAAAGCGAAGGTTTTATAAGGTAGACAAGCATTACACAAACAAGAGTTTGGGTGGTGAAAACATGAGCTACACTAACTCAAAGGAAGGGCAGAGGAAGTCGAACCTCCGTACTCCAACAGCCGAGGCAATGATCTACAGCCGGCACACCGGAGTATTCCGAGGTATCTAGAATGCTGTATCAATATGGGAAAGCCGTCCTCGAGGAGCGGACGAGACCTGGCCATCTGGACAGTCTGGCCAGGTACCTCCGGCTGGAGTACGGCGAGGGGACCGAGCCTTCATGGTTGTTGGCGAACGGCACGAGAGGGCCGATCCGTGAGGACGACAACCCCGTCCTTCAGCGCGATGTTGCATCGGGTCGCTTCGAGCGCTACTACGAAGTGGACATCCAACCTGCCGGCGTGCACCTGTCTGATGAGCACTGGGTTGAGGCCCCTCAAGTGGTTCTGGTGGACTCACTTCAGTCCGAGGAAACGGCGCCAGAACCTTCGCTTCTGCTGTGCTCGGACGACTAGGATGGGGATTCGAGACCTCTTCACGACCTCCTCGCTAACGCTTCCCAGAATGAAACTCCTCACCCCGCCCATTCCGTGGGATCCGAGGACGATGAGGTCGTAGTTCCCGGCAGAGGCCTCGGCGAGGATCTCGTTGGCTACCTTGCCGTACCTCGTCTTGAACTCCGCCTCGATGCCATCCTTCTTCAGGGCTAGAAGGGCCTCGTCGATGGCCCTTTTTACCTCGGAATCCTCCGCCTCCACCGGCTCTGCACGCCTTCGCAGGAATAGTGAGGGTTCCGTCTCCGCGACGTACAGCAGGCCTGTCTCTGCGGCCAAGGGGGCGGCGATACGGGCGCCAAACTCCACCGCCTGCTGGCCGTAAGGGGATCCTCCCGTGCAGAAGAGGATTCTCTTCAGCTCCCTCCTCTTACCCCAGTGTATCAAGTAGCTTATCTTGGCGTGGTGCAGGATGGAGACGACCTCGGCGCGCGGGAAGGTCTTCTTGAGGCCCCTCCTCCCCCTGAAGGAGAGGATGGCCAGCTGGTGGTTCGTCTCTCCGATGTTCCTCATGATCTCCGCCGCAAGACCCTTCTTCACCTGTCCCTCCACCTGAGGCGCGATGTTCTCCAGGACGGAGAGCCTCTCCTGGAGCAGCGGGAGGGCAGATCTAACCTCGTCCAGTGTTTCGACGATGATCCAAAAGTCCAAGGGGAGGTCAAGTGCCTTGGCCACCGTGGCGGCATAGACGAGGGACGCATCTCTCACCGCGCTGTCGACGGCTAGGAGTACGCCTCGTGTCTTGGTCCGCCTCTTTGCTCGGGCCACGATTCATCCTCTCCAACGTCGAGTTGCCACGCTACACACCACGGCGCCCATGTTACATCACCAGTAGAACCAATGGAGTTGCCACCATCACGACGACGAAACCGACCAATGCCCTGTTACTGTGAAAAGTCCAGTGGAAGAGCCAGAGGATACCTCTGCTGTAGTATCTGTAGAGTACCAGGGCCAGGAGGGAGACCGCACCGACGCTGACCATGGCCACCAGGACCAGGTTGATGGTCAACGTGTTCGTCAGGAGGAACCCGACGAGGAGGGTATCCACGAAGGTTGTGATGTTCGCTCCCATGACGTACGGAACGACGTCTCTGCGCCGCAGGTAACCCTTCAGATAGAGGGGTACGAGCATGCCGAGCGATAGGGAGACACTCGTGGAAAGGAAGGTGATCCCCGCTCCGAGGAGGAAGGAGAAGAAGGGGATCTCCATGAGGCGGTGGACCGCGGAGACCTCCACCTCCTCCACCTCTCTCCTGTGGAAAGCCCTGTCGAAGAGCGACAGGCCGGCGTAGAGAGAGACGAAGGCGAGAGCGAAGATGAAGGTCGGAGGCAGGGCCGCCTCGAGGCCGTCGACGATAGGGCCGAAGAGGATGTTAATGACGCTCAGGAGCGCGGGGGACGTGCCCACGGTAAGGTTCCCGAGGAGATTGGTGTCCAAGAACCAGAGACCCAGGAAGACGGCCGGGACGTATATGGAGAAGGTCACCAGGAAGGAGAGGACGCCCATGGACAGGCTCTCCTCACGTCCACCCCCCCTGGCGATTGCCACGAGGCCGATGACGATCACGATGAAGGAGGCCCCAAAACGAGACCCCATGACCATCATGAAGGCCGACTGCACGCCCAATACACTCGCATCCAGGAAGCCCAGGGCGATGGCAGCTACCGGAGACCCGCTTAGGACGAGATAGGTGACGATCCAGCCGAAGCCCATGGAGCTGGCATGGGAGGTCAGGAAGGAGCCGAAGAAATCAGTGAAGGCGGGAGCGAGGGCCGCGGCCGACATCTGCATGAGTCGGATTCCCAGTACGAACACGTAGGTGCCCACGAGGGCGAAGGCCACCTTCTTCAGGACGGAGAGCCACGAGATCCCAGGCAAGGCCTCCTCGAATACGTAGGCCTGTGCCAGCCTCTCACCGGCGACCCTCAGGGCATCGGGGTCATCCTCTAGGGGGTCGGTCGGTGTGGGTTCCAACGCGCGAGCATGCTCCCGCCTTCGCTTAAATGTATCCGAGCAGGAGGTCCGACAGAAGCTTGCCAGCGGCCACGAAGAGCACCAGGATGAAGATCAGAGCCACCGACCTGGACTTCAGCTTCTCCAGGCCCCAGTAGGAGCCCAGGAAGGAGCCGAGGAACACCGCGGGCCAAAGTATGACAAGGGCCCAGTAGTCTATGGGCGACGTTCCGAAGGTCAGGTAGCTGAGAATCCCCACCGTGGATATGGGGATGATCATCAACGTGGACGTCCCTATGGCCAATCGCGTCTTCCTTCCCAGACCGTACACCATGATGGGCACGTTGGCCACGCCCCCTCCGATGCCAAGGCTGCCCGCCAGGAACCCGGAGGAGAGGGTGAGGCCCGAGGAGATGGTCAATCGAGGAGGGGTCATCTTGGAATCGTCGCTATGCTCGATGGTCTCCACGCGGCGCATCCAGTCGCGGAACATCTTGAGGCCCACCACCACGAGGACGGCGGAGAAGAAGGCGAGGAAAAACTCTCTGGAGGAGGATAGGGTGAAGAGGGCTCCGATGACAGCCCCTATGAGGGCCCCACCCACCAGGATGGCAGCGAGCCTCGGCCTGACGAGATCTCGTTTGAAGTGGTTGTAGGTTGCTGGAAGGGCCGTCGCGATGGTGAAGGCGAGAGACATGGGGACAGCCACAGCCACATCCAATGGTGTGAGGAAGGTTAGCAAGATGGGGACGAAGAGGTGCCCGCCTCCCATCCCGAGGTTGGAGTAGACGAAGGCCACTAGGAAAAGCAGGAGGGCCACGAGAGCGAGGACGGCGGGGTCCACGCCGGTATTAGGACTTCCATGAAAAAGGTAAGCCCGTAGGTAAGGGATTTAGGCGGCTCTCGTGTATGAGGCGAGGTGGAATTCCTCCTACGCTACGGCGAGTTGGGGCTCAAGAGTAGCCGCGTACGCCGGTCGATGACGGAGAGACTGATCGAGAACATACGGGTCCACTACAGGCACCAGGGTGGCGAGTGCTCCTTCAAGGTGGAGGAGGGTCGGGTCTTCCTGATGTCGGACTATCCCGGGACGGAGGATATTCTGGGGCGGACCTTCGGGCTCGTCTCCTACAGCCAGGTCGTATCAACCTCCTGCGAACTCGAGAAGATTGTGAGTGGTGCCGTGGATGTGGCTGGGGCCATCAGGCATCGAGGTCCCACCTTCGCCGTCAGGGTCAGGAGGGTGGGCGACCACCCGTACACCAGCATGGACGTGGCTCGCGAAGCGGGTGCGGCCATCCTCGCCGCGCATTCCGGACTCACCGTTGATCTGACAAATCCGGACTGGGAGGTCTTCTTGGAAATTAGGGGGGAGAAGGCGTACCTGGCCACCGACGTGAGGCAGGGACCGGGAGGTTTGCCTCTCGGCAGTCAGGGCAAGGTCGTGGCCCTAGTGGAGTCCCCGGAAGGGGCCTTGGCGGCCTGGCTCATGATGAAGCGGGGCTGCAGGGTCATTCCCGTCTACCGTAGCGATGAGGAGTGGGTTGAGACGCTGGCCTATTGGGATCCTGAGATTAGCGGCCAGCGGATAAAGGAGATGAAGGAGATGGATGGGATAGCTCGGAGGGCGAAGGCTCTAGGGGTCGTTCTCCCTTGGAGTCTGGATAACGTCGAAGAGAAGGGGTTGCGACCCGCATTCTACCCCTTAGTGGGGTTCACTAAGGACGACCTTGAAGGCCTCTCGCGCAGGGTGCTAGAACGGTCGAAAGCGGGGTAGCTACTTCCCTCTGCCGGATTGCGCCCGGATGGACGGTCTCACCTTCTCCGCACCCTTGCCCCTCTTCCGGAGACCCCGACCCTTCTTTCCCGCCGAGGTGAGTCCTCTGAAGGCCCTTCCAGAATTCGCTGGCCCAAGGAGCCAGCTCACCTTCTTGTCGGCCTTCACGGCGGGATGTTGGGGGTCCACTAGGATGGCCTCGTAGTACTTGTAGCGGCCATCCTCCCCAACCCAGTAAGAGTTGAGCACTTCCATGTTGGGATACTTGCGGGCGACCCGCTCCTCGGCGATTCTCTGCAAGCCTTTCGCCATCGTGATCTTCGAGATCCCCTTCCTCTTGGGCCTCCGGCCTGCCCGGATGGTGTGCTTTCTCAGGCCCCCCCTCCTGACCCTCGCCCGCACGACGACGAAGCCGGGCTTAGCCTTATAGCCGAGAGCGCGAGCCCTGTCTATCCTCGTGGGCCTCTCGACCCTTTCGATAGCCGGGGCCCTCCTCCACAGGATCTTCCTCTGCCTGAGAAGTTCCGAGACATAGCTCTCACCGGGGGAAGCCCACGCCTCGCCCACGTAGCGGTAAAGGCTTCGAGGCCTGGGTTGGGGCTCCTCCTGGGGTTCTTCCGCCATCTAAGGACTCCGAGCTGGCTGTGGAAGGTCTCCTACCTCTCACCGCTATATATCCCTTGTGGGGTGGAGGACTCGAGTGACTGGCCAGGCTACATGAAGTCCTCGAGTGTCAGAGGTCGATCCGTCTTCCTGGGCTCCGCCTCAGCGTTGGGGGAGAAGGTGTCCCGATAGAGGGTTGCTTGCTGACTGCCGGCCAGGAGGCTCTTCTCGTCCCACCCGAAGACCTCGCAGATGTAGCCCAAGGTCTGGGCAAGCCGGCGGGCGTAGTACTCCCAGTCGGGGATGTCGTCGAAGGATCTGCCGCTGACGTAGGGCTGCACCTCCATAGGACTCTTCCTGGCGTTGGTAACCACCCATGAGACCTTCATCCCGGGAACGAACTCGTATCCTAGGGCCTCGAGCTTGTTGGCAGCCTGGACGTTGGGCATGGACTCCGGGTTGACGTACCTCGAGGGATCCTTGACGCTGCGCGAGATCACCAGCTTCTGGGGGGGCACCTTCCCCTCTTGGACCGAGGTGATGATCTCCCTCGCGTACTTCACCGAGCCCTCTACGTCGTTGTCCAGGATCCTCCCCAGCACCTCGCCCTGGGCCTCGCTCTGGAGGTCGAAGGCGTCGGTCCTCCTGATCTCGTAGCCCCTTACGACCATATCCTCAGCGGGCCAGGCCACCTTCCCCGCGTACCTCTTCTTCTTTCCGTGGGAGAAGAAGGTCCGAAAGACCTTCTCGAACTCCAGCTGCATCCCTTTCCCTGAGAGTTCACCTGCCAGGATTTTGCCTGTCTCGATGCACTCCTCCAGGTTCGTCGCCTCTGGCGAGAAGAAGACGCTGTCGGTGTCCCCGTAGATCACCTTGTTGTCCCTCTCCTCCAGACGGCGGATGACCTCCTTGATGTTCTCCCTGGCGAAGGCGGTTATGCTCCCACCAATCTTTGGATCCGTGAAGCGGTAGAAGGAGGAAGCCATCACTCCATAGAAGGCGTTCATGAGTACCTTCACCGCGTCCTGGAGGCGGCCGTGGTACTCCCCCTCCTCTTCCGTCTTCGCCTCCTCCATCCTCCTCCGGATCTCCTGGCGTTGCACCATCAGGTCCTTCAGAATCCCTGGGAGGAGGCCCTTCCTCTGATCCCGACTGAGGAACCTGACTCCGGTGGGGCTAACGACCTCCCCGTCGGGGTGGAGGGTTGTGAAGCATACGTTGTTCTCTATGATGAGGCTGGGATACATGGCCCGGAAGTCCATGCCGACGACCCACTCGTAAAGTCCTGGATCGATGCTGTGGACGTAGCCTCCCACGATGGACTCCGTCCCACCGCGCCGCTTCATCATTGGAACGCCCACGCCCCCCCTGTCGGCAATGCGGATCAGGATGGAGTCGATGAGGTTCGAGGTCCGACCGTTGAGGACGTCGTCCAAGGGCAACTTGGAGACGGCGGCTAGGTCCATGGCCTTCTCCACGCTAGACAGCTTCTCGAGGATCCTCAGGGAGAGTTCCGCGTCCTTCAGACAGTAGCTCACCACCTGCTCCGGGTCCCGCTGCCACTCTTCGTCGATCCTTCCCCTGTCGACGTCCTCCTTACCCTCGCCCAAGAGCTCCCGGGACACGTAGTCCAGTGTCTCCTGCTTGGGCTTGAGGTCGCTCTTCACACTCCACCAGGCGTCGGCCACCACACGGCCGTGGAGACGCCAGAGCCGCTCGCTGAAGCTGGTCAATGTGGCGTAATCCCTTCCCAGGGGCAGGTCGCCGAAGCCCTCCTTGCGAGCCCTCTCTAGGAGGACCGGAATGTCGTAGCCCCCGATGTTGTAGCCCGTGATGACGTCTGGGTCCTCCTTCTGCACCAGGCTGACGAAGTTGCGCAGTATGTCCCGCTCGCTACCTCGGAAGGCTTTGAGCTCGATCTCGCCGTCCTTACGGAGGGCAACGCCCAGGGTCAGAAGCCTGCCATCCTCCATGCTGTTCTCAATGTCGAAGCTGAGTACCTTCAGGCTGGGGTTGAAGGGCTCGCACTCCTCGAAACTCTGGGCCTCGACGACGAGGTCGGTGGTGTAGTTGCCCTCCGCCTTCACACCGTGTACGCGGAAGCAGGCACCGAGATCCATATCGTACATGAATCGGTGGACGAAGGGGATGTCCGCCGCCAGCACCTCGGAGTCGTACTGGCGACACTTGTTCCTGTACTCGGGGGTCCTCCAAGGGTGCTTCATGACCACCTGGCGGCAGGGCCTCTTCTCCAGCGGGGAGACCTCCAGCTCCACCTCCCTCAGTTCGAGCACCTCGTCGTCTCTCTCGAGGTAGCCCAGGAGGGACTGGGGGGGCTCGATGACGTAGAAGTAGGGGTTGAAGCCCCTGTACTCCACGACTATCGACTTGTCATCGCGAGTGCGGCCGAAGAGCTCTATGACGGGTAGCTCCTCCTCACCCTCCCTCCTATAGGAGGCCGCCAGGAGTCTCAGGTCGTACTGCTCCGGCATATCACGCCCTCGCGACTATTCGGATAACGTCCCCATCCTGCAACTCGTAGTCCTGGCCCACAACCCTCTTGGTCCTGGCGTTGACGGCCCGGATGAAGTTCTCTCCCAGCTCCGTATGCACCTTGTAGGCTAAGTCTCTTGCCACGCTGCCCCGCGGCATCAGGTAAGCGTCTGGCAGAACGTTACCATCCTTGTCGGTCCAGTGGTTCTCATCCTCCACCGGGTAGGCTACGATCATTCCTAGGATGTTGTAGACGAGCTCTTCGATGCAGCGCTGGACACCCGTGGTCCCGAAGCTCTTCAGGTGGACGGAAATGCGCTCAAGGGCCTCCCGTTGGGCTCCCGTAAGGTCGGCTCCCTCTGTGATGGAGAAGGCGGAAGAGCCCGGTACATAGTCCAATAGATCGGCCTTGGAAGCCCTCCTGAGGGCCAACTCACACTCGGAGCAGGTGGGAACGGCAGCGTAGTCCTCTAAGTCCACCAGACTCGCCAAGGTGTCGGCGGGGGCGATGTCCGCCTTATTGGCGGCCAGCACCATCGGCTTCCCCGTCCTCCTCAGTTCGCCCGCCAGCTTCACCAGCTCTACCTCCCCCCAATGGCGGGGACTCCCCTCCAGCTCGGAGCGACGAAGGGCCGCGTGGATCTGCGTCTCCTTCAGGCCTAGACCCGCCAGCCTTTCGGCCAAGAGCCTTTCGAGGTTCTGACCCTCGACCTCCACCCTGCGCGCCGTCTTGACCCACTCCCTCGACATAATCCCCGCGATCCAGAAGGCGAGCTCGTCCTCCAGGAACCTAGCGTCCTCCCGAGGATCGTGATCCCCCAACCCACAGGCGTTGCCCTCCAGGTCGGTGGAGCCGCTGGCATCGACCACGTGGATGAAGGCATCGGCCTGACGCAGGTCGTCCAGGAACCGGTTACCCAGCCCACGACCCTTATGAGCGTCAGGAACCAGACCCGCGACATCCAGCAGGTCCACGGGCACCAGACGGGTTCCGTCGCTGCAGGGGGCGCTGGCCGGATTGCACGTCTTCCCAAGTTCCACATGTGGGCAGGAGTGGGTGACGTAGGCGATGCCCCGGTTCGCCTCGATGGTGGTGAAGGGGTAGGAGGCGATCTCGGCGGGGGCGAGGGTTGCAGCCGCGAAGAAGGTGCTCTTTCCGGCGTTTGGCTTGCCCACAACTCCGATCAGCATCGGTCCGAGAATCCATGGTGCAGAGCGGGTTATAGTTAATGGTCAGGGGTAACCGACAGTGCCCAGTCCGGGAAAGCTCTTAAGGAAGCCGTCGGTTTGTCGCCAACGTGTCCTCCGAGATCCCGGAGAGCCACCCGAGGTACGGGTCCTTGATCGTCAGGGAGAGACTCGTCCAGGCCGCTAGGGAGGGCGTGGTGGCCTGGGAGGGGCTCGTAGCACATGGGAGGGGCGAGGCTTTCGATTATATCCTAGGCGAGCGCAGCGTCCCCGAGGCCCTCGAAGCGGAGCGCGCAGGAACCGCCCATCTTCTAACCGCCAGGAGACCCGTCATCTCAGTCAACGGCAACGTGGCCGTCCTTGCGGCCCCCGAGGTCAAGCAACTCGCGGAAGCCACTGAGGCAGCCGTAGAGGTGAACCTCTTCCATCGCACGGAGGAGAGGGTTGGGAAGATTATCCATCTGCTTCTTGACGCTGGCCTGGACTCCGCCCTCGGGGCGGATCCGGACGCCTCCATCCCGGGGCTGGACCATCCCAGAGCCCTCTGCGTCAAGGAGGGCATATACGACGCCGATGTGGTCCTCGTGCCCCTGGAGGATGGAGATCGGGCGGAAGCACTGGTGAAGATGGGAAAGGTGGTCATATCCGTGGACCTCAACCCGCTCTCCAGGACGAGTAGGGCTGCCACCGTCGCTATCGTTGATGATGTCACTCGTGCCCTCCAGAATATGACACGCTTGGCGGCGGAGCTCGCGCAGAACATCGATGCGATTGCGATGGCCAAGCAAGAGTACCAGAAGGAGAGCAACCTGGCCGGGATCATGCGCGCGATTAGGGACAACCTTGGGCGGGGGTCGGGCTAGCTGTACCCCTGCGCGATACGACAATCCTTAAATGGCCTCAGGGCCATGTTCTAGCCCCGTTGTCACCATGAAGTACGTCATTGTGACTGGCGGGGTTTTGTCCGGCCTGGGAAAGGGGATAACCACCTCCAGCATCGGCCTCAACCTCGAGGCGAGAGGGCTGAGGGTGACCGCCATCAAGATTGACCCCTACCTCAACGTCGACGCGGGGACTATGAACCCCTTCCAGCATGGGGAGGTCTTCGTCATGGAGGACGGGGGGGAAGTGGACCTGGACCTGGGGAACTACGAGAGGTTCCTGGACGTGGAGCTCACCAGGGCTCACAACATCACGACGGGGAAGGCCTACCTATCCGTCATCGAAAAGGAGAGGCACGGGGACTACCTCGGCGGGACGGTGCAGATCATCCCCCACGTGACGGACGAGATCAAGCAGATGATCACGGAGACCGCCGAGGCCGCGGGAGTGGATGTCACCCTCGTGGAGATAGGTGGTACTGTCGGCGACATCGAGTCGATGCCTTTCCTCGAGGCTGTGAGGCAACTCTCCACCGACGTCGGCAGGGAGAATTGCGTCTTCGTGCACACGACCCTGGTCCCCATCATGCCCGTGGTCGGTGAGCCCAAGACAAAGCCCACACAGCACAGCGTCAGGGAACTGAGGGCCGCCGGGATCCATCCCAACGCCATCGTCGCCAGAGCGCCCAGACCCCTGGACGATGACGTCCGAAGGAAGATATCCCTCTTCTGTGACGTGCCAACGAGCGGGGTGGTGAGCGCTCCCGATGCGGGATCCATCTACGAGGTCCCTCTGATACTGGAACGGCAGGGCCTCACCGAGTACCTCATGGACAGGCTGGCTCTGGAGAGCAAGCAATCGGACCTCGAGGGCTGGAAGGCCTTCGTGGAGCGGGTAAACAATCCTGAGGACGAGGTGGAGATCGCCCTGGTGGGGAAGTACACCCACCTCAAGGATTCGTACATGAGCCACGTGGAGGCTTTCACCCATGCGGGGGCCAAGGCGGGTGTACGGGTGGACCTTCGGTGGATCGAGAGCGTGAACCTCGAGAGGAGGGGGGTGGAGATCCTCGAGGGGGTTCACGGCATCCTCGTCCCGGGTGGCTTCGGAGAGAGAGGGATCGAGGGCAAGATATCGGCCATCCAGTATGCTCGTGAGAATAACATCCCCTTTCAGGGCGTCTGTCTGGGCTTCCAACTTGCCACCATCGAATTCGCAAGAAACGCCCTTGGCATGGAGGGAGCAAATAGCACCGAGTTTGATCCCAAAACGCCCTATCCCGTGGTGGACCTCCTGCCGGAGCAGCGTGGGGTGAAGGACATGGGAGCCACCATGAGACTAGGTGCCCACGAAGTGGTCTTGGAGGCCGGATCCAAGGCCCGGGACCTCTACGGCACCAGCAGGATCTACGAGAGGCATCGTCACCGGTATGAGATCAATCCCGACTTCATACCGAAGCTCGAGGCTGGAGGTCTCAAGTACTTCGGGAAGTCCGATGATGGTCGGAGGATGGATGTCCTGGAACTCGATGGTCATCCATACTTCTTGGCATCTCAATTTCACCCGGAGTTCAAGTCCAGGCCGCTCAGGCCGTCTCCCATCCACTACGGCCTAGTCTCGGCGGCCATGGAGCACAAACGAAGACGCTAGGTCGGGGCTCACGGCGAGAGCGAGGGTGACCCATCCTCCCCTAATCCGTCCACTGGCAAAGCAAATCACCTTCGATTCGCGCGTGAGAGTCCTTATAAGCGCAGGGCGGCTTACGAAGGTCGTGCCCACCTACGAAGAACTCCTGAAGAGGGCAAAGAAGGATCTACCGTCCACCACGGCCGCCAAAGACCGCTTCCAGGTCCCGGAGGCCGATGTCCTCCAAGAGGGGAGCACCACCGTTCTGAGGAATCTGGCAGACATAAGCGATGCGATAAACCGCGACCCCCAGCAGGTCTTCGCGTACCTTATCAGGGAGCTGGGCACTGCCGGGACCATCGACGATAGGAGAGCCCTGTTCAAGGGCCGCATATCGCCAGAGAAGATCAACGACAGGATTGAGAGCTACGTAGATGAGTACGTCGTGTGCACCGAGTGCGGTAGGCCCGATACCCACCTCATCAAGGAGGACCGAATCGCGATTCTTCAGTGCGACGCCTGCGGAGCCCACCGGCCGTTGAAGGTCGTCAAGAAGGTGGCCAAGGCGGAGGAGGAGGCCGTAGAGGAGGGCAAGGTCTACGAGGTCATGATCCAAGACATAGGCAAGAAGGGTGACGGGATCGCCCGGCGGGAGAAGTACGTGATATACGTTCCAGGCACCGCCAAGGGCTCCGTCGTCAAGGTTCAAGTGGAGAAGGTAGTGGGGACCGTCGCTTTCGCCAAGGTCGTCAGGGAATAGGCATGGCTAGAGAGCTGGCGGCCGTCTTTGCCATGGGAGGTCTTCTGGCCCTCGCCAATCTCATCGCCATAGTCCTAGCCATCCCCTTCATTGCCCAGGAGGCCAGCGCCTTTCCCGATCCCAATGCCCTCTCCAACGTTCTCATCTACGTCGGACTCATCCTGGGCATCACCGCCATCATGCTCCTCCTAATCAGATGGAAGAGGGAGGGAGCCCTCCGGTACCTCATCCTCGGAGCCTTCGCCCTGACCATGTTCTTCGTCTTCTCGATTCCCTTGACCGTCGCCCTCTCCTTCCTTCCCTCCCCCTGGTGGGACCTCTCGAGCCTCCTCCTGCCCCTGGTGATTACAGTGGGTCTGTTGTACGCCCTCGTCCGCTACCCCGAGTGGTACGTGGTGAACATCGCAGGCCTCTCCATTGCAGTGGGGGCCATGGCCCTTATAGGGATATCCTTCGGCATCCTTCCCGCTATCGTCCTCCTGGTCGCCCTGGCGATCTACGATGCCTGGGCCGTGTACCGGACGAAGCACATGATCGTCCTGGCCGATGCGGTCTCTGGGCTGAAGTTGCCCATCCTGCTGGTAATACCCAAGGGTTTCCCTTACTCCTTCATCAAGCAGCCGAGCCTGAAGGAACAAATGGCATCGGGAGAGGAGCGGTCAGCCATGTACATGGGGCTGGGAGACATCGTGGTCCCTGGAATACTGGTGGTCTCCGCCTTCGCTACATTCTCCGGCGTCGAGGCGGTCACGGGACTCCCGCCAGGTCTGCTCGTGGCCCTGGGGACCCTTCTCGGGACCCTGGCAGGATTTGCCCTGTTGATGGTATTCGTCCTTAAGGGAAGGCCTCAGGCGGGCCTTCCTCTCTTGAACTCGGGCGCTATCCTGGGCTATCTAGCCTCATACCTCATCGTCTTCCGAGACCTTTCCTTTGGAATCGTGATCTGAGGGGGCCCATGATAATCCTACACATGTCCGACCTGCACGGATCCCGACGGGCAGTGCAGGAGAGCAGGGCACTGGTCGAGGAGCACGGGCCGGACCTCTTCCTGGTGACGGGGGATATCACGAACTTCGGCCCCGCGGAGTTCGCTCGAGAGGTCTTCGAGGATCTGGCGGTGAAGGCCTTCGGAATCCCCGGCAACTGCGATCCCTTGGAGGTCGTTCCCCTCATGGAGTCCATGGGCGTGAGCCTGCACGGGAGGACGGAGGAGTTCCTGGGATACACCTTCGTCGGCCATGGTGGGTCGAGTCCCACGCCCTTCGACACGCCCTTCGAGCTCCCGGAAGAGGACATCCTGGAGTCCCTGCGGGACCTCATGGTGGAGGGAGCCATCTTGGCAACCCACTCCCCACCGAGGGGGCACGTCGACGAGACGCCCTGGTCGGGCCACGTCGGAAGCGACGCAGTTCGGCAGGTGGTGGACGAGTTCAAGCCTGCTCTCGTCCTATGTGGTCACGTTCATGAGGCTCGGGGTGTCGAGAAGGGCGAGGTCACCTACGTCAATCCTGGGCCAGCCGCCCAAGGGTATGCAGCCCTCATCGATGTCAGAGATGACGTCGAGGTGACCCTCCTCCCCTAAAGCTTTTATCTTGGGCTCGTCCTTGGACAGAGCACATGGCCCTCTGGCAGGGTAGGTCGAAGAGAAAGCCCAGCGGCGGCATGCTGCGCCCCATCCACAAGAAGCGGAGGTTCGAGCTGGGGCGGGAGCAGGAGTTCGCCACCCTGGGAGATGAGAGGAGGAAGACTGTCAGGGTCGTCGGTCGTAACACCAAGGCCCGGCTCCTCAGGGCGCAGTGGGCCAACCTCTTTGACCCGAAGACGGGGAAGACTCAGAAGGCGAGGATACTATCGGTCAAAACCAATCCTGCAAACCCGCACTACGTGACCCGCAACATTATCACCAAGGGAGCCACCATTGAGACGGAGAAGGGTACGGCCAGGGTCACCTCAAGGCCAGGACAGGTAGGTATCATAAACGCCGTGGTAATCGAACAGCCGGATTAGAATCGTCTCGGCTGCGACACCCTTTTTATTCGAACCGAGCGTTGTGCGGACGTGGTTTCCAAG
Source organism: uncultured Methanomassiliicoccales archaeon (assembly GCA_964347325.1). Lineage (GTDB taxonomy): Archaea > Thermoplasmatota > Thermoplasmata > RBG-16-68-12 > JAJISG01 > JAJISG01. The sequence goes on from CAYFYA010000006.1 coordinate 69,134, forward strand.
GGCGACATCGTGGTCACCCTCTACCCCGCCTACTTCGACTCCTCCAGGTCCAGGGAGGAGGGGAGGAGGGTGTCCAAGTCGATGGCCGTTTCAAATCCTACCCTGGAGGAGCTCCGGGACGCGGTTAAGGAGCTTGGCTACCGCGTTGAGGTGGAGGTGGATACGGCACACCCCTCCCGCCATTGGAAGGCCGAAGGGCGCATCTTGATTCTGGGCGGCGGCAGGAAGACGGAGATCGTACGCTCCGTTGCCCAGAAGGTCAAGTCTCAGAGGTCCTGAGGGGTTTTGACTTCCTCCACAAGCTTCTTTCCGGTCGATACGCTGTCGACGGAGTGGATTGCCGCCCCTGTCTCCCTTATGGTGGCCTCGATGAGGTCGAAGTCGATGTCGTTGCCTTCGATGGTGATCTTGACGCTCTCGGTCTCCTGGTCTACCTCATCCAGAGTACAGTTGACACCGATGACGCCGTCTATGATGCTGAGTCTCCTGGAGAGGTCCACGATCGAAGGGATGTGGGGCTTCAGCACGTCCAGAACCAGTCGCTTTATTTCGCTCAATCTCCCCTCCCGTCCGGGGACATCGATTGATTAAAGACATCGGTAGATAAAGGTTGCGACACTATGCTTGGGAGTGATGGCGAGTGCTGAGAGCTCTGCTCTTCGACATCGACGGGACCCTTATCGATAGCTTTGACGCGATCCTCGCGGCCATGAACGTCGCCATGGAGGAGGTCGGAGCGGATCCCCTGGCAGCCGAGGAACTCAGGCCCCTCATTGGCACAACCGTCGGTTCCCAGTTGGCGACTCTCCGCGGCATGTCCGGATCGGTGGTTGAGACGATCCATGATGGCTACTACCGGGAGTTCGCGGACCTCGTGAGGGAGGGAGTCACGCTATATCCAGGCGTGAAAGAAACCCTCGAGAACCTCGAGAGGTACTCCCTGGGCACGATAACCACACGTCGGAAACATGTCGCCAGCCTGATGCTGCAGGCGGGTCAGATCGCTGAGTACTTCACCACCGTCGTGGGGGGCGACGAGGTCTCAAGGCCGAAGCCACATCCCGACCTGGTGCTGAAGTCTTGCGAGTCTCTGGGCGTCTCGCCCCGGGAGGCCGCGGCCGTGGGTGACAGTCCTGTAGACATGTTGGCAGGACGGGCGGCAGGAACGCGCACCATAGCCGTCCTATACGGCTACGGCAACCGGAGGGAGATAGGCGAGGTGGGGCCGGATGGGGCCGTAGAGGCCTTTGATGAAATCCCTGCGACCCTGAAGAGAATTGAGACGGAAGTGACCGGTTAGGAGGAGCCGCCCATCCGAGTTCACGCGACGGTCGTGACCTCGGCGCCATCATCCGTGATGATGACGGTGTCTTCGCTCTGGGCCACCATCCCCCCAGCCGACTCGACGAGTATGGGGTATCCCATAATGATCCTCTTGCTCCTCAATTTCTGCAGGTGTTGCGGTGCCCTCCTCACCACCTTGTGACACCACCTCTCCGAGAAGGGCAGCGTCCTGAAGTCGTCGTACACACTCCGCAGCAGGGCATCCAAATCCTTGACGCCCGTCTCCTGGTACTCCACAATTCGGTAGATGTTGCTCTGCTTTTTCCCCACGACCCGCCCCGCGCCGTTGGTGGAGAAGGGCTCGATGGCGTAGCTCTCCCATGCGCTCACTGTCTGATCGGCCCTCTCACTCCGGAGATTCGGCACATTTGGAACGCTCTTGTCGGCGTGAAGGGTGTACTGCCGGAGGCTGTGGCCAGTGAGGTTCTCTATGGGCTTGTACCCGTGGGACGTTATGGCCCTCTCGATAGCGGCACCCACCATTCTCATGGGGGTCCCAGGCTTCATGACCTCCACCGCAGTCGCCACCGCCTCGTCCGCGGCCTTGATCATCTCCGTCCAGTTTCTGGTCCCCACCTCCACGGTTTTGGCGTTGTCCGCCAGATAGCCATCGACATGGACTCCCACGTCCAACTTTACCAGGTTTCCCCTGGCAAAGACCAGCTTACCGTCATTGTGGCGAGGCGTGAAGTGAGCAGCCTGAGAATCGATGGAGATGTTGGCGGGGAACCCTGGCAGCGCCCCCTTGTCTAGAATCATCCCCTCAGTCTTCTCAGCCACTTCCAGAAGGCTTACGCCCTCCTTGATGAATCTGGATCCGTATTCCAACGCCTGCCGGGCTATCCTGCCTGCGCGCCTGTACTTCTCGAGGACCTCGTCATCCATACCTCTCGAGCTCCTCCGTTCCAACGGCCCCTTCCCTTATTACCGTTATCCGCTCCCCAGTCAGATCGATCACGGTGGAACCCCGACCTATGGGGCAAGGGCCAGCGTCGATGTACAGGTCCACGGTGTCCCCCAACTGGTCCAGGGCCTCCTGGGCGGTCCGGGCCGGGGGTTGGCCGTGGAGATTGGCGCTCGTTGCCGTTATCGGCCCGAACTCCCTCAGCAGGGCAAGGGCGACGTCGTGGTGTGGCATCCTGAGGCCCAATGCGCCCTGCTCCGTGACCACCGAGATTGGGGCTTTGGATCTAGCCCTGAGAATCACCGTGAGCGGCCCGGGCATGAAGGCGCGCCATATCTTCAAGTCCCGAGGCGTGAAGTGGGCCAAATTCTGAGCTTCGTCCAGGTCGGGTACTCCGATGGCCACAGGATCACTCGCGCCCTTGCCCTTCGCCGCAAACATTCGGGTCACCGCCTCGGGACTGTAGGGGTCGGCTCCCAGGCCGTAGAGAGTCTCCGTGGGATAGACTATCAGACCACCGCGCTTCAGGACGCCGACGGCCATCGCGAGATCGTCATCATCCATCTTCCCCGAGGGTCCGAACTTGCGCGCCTTCATCAGGCACCCCTTCCTCGGGTTCTTGGTCCGTAGGCCTCCGCCATCTCCATGGCGAGCTCAAGGTGTGACTCTGCATCACCCTGAATTGCCGGACCATGTCCAGGATAGAGATCTTCGACGTCCAGGGCTTTGAGCATCTTCAGCGAGCTAAGGAGCTGACGAAGGTCGCCGGTGTCGAGGTCCCATCGGCCTATCCCCCCATATGCGAAGACGGTATCTCCCGTGAAGAGAGAGCCATCATCACTGAGGAGGCATATGCTCCCAATGGTGTGGCCAGGAGTGTGGATAACCTTGAGGACGGCGCCACCGAGGTCTATCTTTTGCCCGTACTGGACTACCTCCACCTCAAGGGGCTCCATCGTGACGCCGAAGAGGTTAGCTCCTGTACTGCGTTGATCACCCCCCACGAGAGCCGGAGCATCGTCAACGGATATCTGCGGGACGACGCCAAAGGCCTTCGAGAGGGCGGGAGCTCCCCCCGCGTGGTCAACGTGTCGGTGGGTCAGCACGAAACGCTTGAGGGGTACCGCTCGAAGGCGCGTCTTGACCTGATCGATGACGGTCCGGGACTGAAGGCCCGTTCCGGCGTCTAGCAGGAGACCCACGTCCGACTTTACGAGGTAGACGTTGACGTCGAAAGCCGGATCGAGAATCTTCTCGACTTCCACGTGTGAAGGACTTCCCGGGCCTTATTTAGGCGTTGCCTAGTCCCCGATTCCGTCCTCCGTTATCGTGAAGATGGCCTCTGCCTCGGGGAGGTTGGGGGAGTCGATGAGCCTGGCGATCCTTCTCTCGCCCTTGCTCTTCCTGAAGTATACGCGGAACGTAGAGGTATGGGCAACGACGTGGCCGCCGATGGGGCGGGTGGGGTCTCCGAAGAACGCATCGGGTTTCGCCTGGACCTGATTGGTTACGAAGACCGTGGCGTTGTTGATGTCGCCGAACCTCATGAGGTCGTGGATGTGTCTGTTCAGGAGCTGTTGCCTCTCGGCGAGGACCCCTCGTCCCACGTACTCCGCGCGGAAGTGAGCTGTCATGGAGTCGACGACAAAGAGCCGTATCGGGTGCACCTGAGCGAGCTCGTTCCCCTTCTCCACCAAGAGCATCTGATGGTGTGAGTTGAAGGCCCTAGCGACGTGAATCGTCTGGAGAACCTCCTCAGGGTCGAGGTCGAGAGCTACCGACATCTGGACGATCCTCTCGGGCCTGAACGTGGACTCCGTGTCGATCCACACGGCCTCTCCGCCAAGGCCACCGTCCTCCTCTGGACGACCCGCGTTCACGGCCAGTTGGTGTGCCAGCTGGGTCTTCCCGGACCCAAACTCGCCGAACACCTCGGTAATGGCCTGGGTCTCCACACCACCTCCCAAAAGAGAATCCAAGGCCTTCGAGCTCGTGGTGAGCTTGGCCACGGATTTCCGCCGCTCGAGGATGACGTCCCCGGTCTCGAAGCCGCCGATGTCAACGGCCTCTCTGGCGGCCAGGATTATCTTCTGTGCCACCGCGGTTCCGATTTCGGCCACGTCGGCCAGCGCTTGAGGAGAGGCTACGGCCAGGGCCATGAGATCGCTGAACCCCGATTCCTTCAACTTCTCCGCCGTCGCCGGACCTACCCCGGGCAACTCCTCCAGGCTCTTGGTTGCCATTATGACCTCCGGCATGACTCGCAACTCGACGTGGACATATAAGGGTATTCGCGGGGGGGTATGGTGAAACTACTCGACAAAGGACAAGAAGGATAAGAGCACCTGGGATATTGACGCCGTTGACACGCTCCGAGAGCATCAGCTTTGATCGCGTGGCCCATCTCTACGATGAGACGAGGACGCTCCCTCCTGAGCAGATGAACGTCATCCTCACCGCCTTTCGCTCCAAACTCCAGACGTATCGGCCCGTCCTCGAGGTCGGCGTGGGAACGGGGAGGTTCGCCGTCCCCCTTCAGGACAGCGGCATCCCGGTCATCGGTGTTGACATATCCTCACGCATGGTGAGGCGAGGACTGGATAAGGGCCTGCGGAACATGCTCTTGGCGGACGCCCACCACCTACCCTTCCCCGACAAGTCGGTGGATGCCTCCTACAGCATCCACGTCCTCCACCTGGTCGCCGACTGGAAGAGAGTCCTGCGGGAAATCGCCAGGGTCACGCGTCAGGCCTACTATACCGTGGCCACCTATTGGCAGGAAGGGCCCACTCCCTACGAAACCTACTGGAGGTTTCTGAGCGAACGGGGCTTGGAGAGGGCACTTCCGGGTCTTCACGAGAGGAAGCTTCCAGAGATCCTGTCACCAAGGGAACGGACTCCCGTGGGAGACTTCGAGGAATTGCATGAGATTGCCGACTGGATACAGCGCCTCGACAACAGGATCTTCTCTGGTCAGTGGACGCTTCCCGACGACGTCCACGCCGAGGCTGTTGAGGCCGTGAGGAAGGAGTTCCCCAATCGAAAGTTCACCTTCAGGAAGAGGGTCGAGCTAATCTGCTGGGACGTTGACAACCTGCTTCAGGTCTGAAGCTCCTTCGCCAGATCCTCCGGAAGGCCTGCGAAGGCCGCCAGGGACTCGATCTCCTTGAAGTGGAGCCTGCCCGGGAGTACAAGGACATGGAGCGGAGAACCGAACTCCTCCCGCAGCAGGACCTCCACTCGGTCTGCACGGGCGAGGAAGTCGGGCGATCCCAGACGGGCGGCTACGCACGCCAGCGTACTCGGGAGGACCGCCCCTCGGGAGAGTCTCTGCTCGCAGTCGAGGAGGTACTCCAGGCCTTCGGACGCCGTCATGTACCTATCCTCCTTTATGTCCAGGAGTGCCAGGGAGTGGAGGCCGGCGGCAAGATTGTCGACCACCACCTCGTAGGGGCTGAGGGGCTCATATCCCTCCTCCCGGAAGGGGATGGTCGTAGTCCTCCCAAACTTGTAGACCTGGAGGCCGAGGGAACTCGCTGCCGCCGTTATGGAGGAAACGCCAGCGATGACCTTCGTGCGGATGCCCTCACGATGCGCCCGCAGCCTGAGGTCGACGTGGGTCGTGGCGGCCATGGGATCACCGCCAACTAGGAAGCCCACCTTGCCTTTCCGAGCGGCCTCCAAGACAGCACCTCCCGACTCGACCTCCTCCCTCGACAGGCCTCGGACCTCCCGCCCATAATTGGAGGAGAGCTCTTCCAGGGACGACCCCAGGACGTTGGACGTATAGAGTTCAGCGAACAGGGTGTCGCACGAGCGGGCTTCCTCCAAGCCCCTCACCGTCACATCCTTCTCGTCGTACAGACCGAGACCTATGAAGATCAGCTCTCCCATGCTAGACCCCTAGGGGGGGAGAAGCCATCCCTGGACGAACCAGATGGCCGCGAAGGTGGCCGCACCTATGACGATCATGCGTAGGCCTCGCAGCCACGCAGTCCCACCAGAGAGCTTTCCGAGGAACGCGCCCACGACGAAGAGGACTGAGAGAGCGACGGCGATGGAGATGTAGGCCACCGGGAGGCCGTTGACATGCAGGGATGAGGCCAGAAGGTAGGGGGTTGCCGTGAGTATGAAGACCACCACGGGTGCCGATACATTCGAGAGCACCACGAGGTATCGCGCGGTGTCCAGGGCCCTCTTGGCCTCTGTGCCTGAGAGCTCCCGCAGCATGGCCCGCTCAATCTCTTTCAGCCTGATCTCGGCCTCAACCTTCTCCGCCTCGTAGACGCTCGTACCCGTCGATATGCCCAGGGCCACACTGGCCGCTAGCATAGTCGTCACGAGGGCGCGTACGGTGGCCCCTGGCGCGAAGGCGGATCCGATGACGATACCCATGGCCACGAAGGTGGAGTCGAACACTGTGTTTACGAAGTACTGGCGGAAGGCCTTCCCCGCTAGAACCCGCCACGAGCCGGTGAAGAACCTGGCCAACGAGTGTGCACCGCTGATGGCAAGCTGTCCGTTGGTATAAGGGACTTTCTAGGACGCGCTACGGTAGCCTAATGGCCTGTCCCTCCTTCCTGGTCGTGTGAAGTCGCCTGCCATCGTCGTCCCGAGACGGAAGGGGGAGGAGGTGAGGTGGGCCTTGATAGATGCCGACCTCCTCCGGAGAGACCTCCGCATCCGCAAGGTCGGTGGGAAGCTCCTGCTGCCGGTCAAGGAGGAGGTCTCCATGGGATATCCCGTCGAGGTTCACGACTTTTGGGAGGTTGCTTCCAGACCCAGAACCTACCGGGAGCTCCTGCAGCTGCCCGACGATGTGCAGTCTCTCCTGCCGAGGGCCTACGACGTAGTGGGGGATGTGGTTATCATCCGGCTCCCGGATGAGCTTGTCGAATATGAGGGAGCGATCGGTGACGCCCTGTTGGCAGCCGTACGGGGTGCCAGGCTCGTCGCCGTGGACCAGGGAGTTGCAGGAACTATGCGACAGCGAAACCTCCGGGTCATCGCCGGACGAGGAGGGACGGGCACGGTGCACAGGGAATACGGCCTCACCATTGCTGTGGACCCCTCCAAGGTGCACTTCTCACCTCGGATGGCTAGCGAGAGGCGGAGGGTCTCGAGCCATGTTGCTCATGGAGAGACAATCGTGGATGCCTTCTGCGGTGTGGGTCCCTTCGCACTGCATATGGCGGGGCGAGGTGCGAGGTTGGTCTACGCCGTGGACTCCAACGTCGAGGCAATAGAGATGCTCCGGGAGAATGTCAGGATGAATGGACTGGATAACGTGGTCGCTGTCCAGGGGGACGCGATGGAGGTTCTCCCGACTCTCGAGCCTGCGGACCGACTCGTGCTGGACTACCCCTGGGAACCCCTGCCTGCATTCCCCGCGGCGGTATCGGTCCTCAAGGATGGAGGCGTCCTTCACTACTACGAGATCCTGGAGATGGTGGATGTGGGCCAGCGGGTCGAGAACCTGCAGGGTCTCCTCCCCCCGCGCTGCAGCCTAGAATTGCTGGGGAAACGAGTGGTGCGGGGGTACTCCCCTACTCAGGCCCACTACGCCTTCGACCTGAGGCTTTCGAAGGAGTGATCCCAACCTGGCCCTGGTAGTTGCCCGACCTTTCGCCGTAGGTCGAGGAAGGAGCTGACCTGAGTTCGTGAAAGGTTACCTGGGCGAAGGTGTCTCCCACGCTAAGCTTCACCTCCTCATCGGAGGCGTTAAACCCTCCAAGGGTCAAGTTACCCCTGAAGCCTGCATCCACCTTGCCAAAGGAGGACATGACCCCTTGTCGTGCCCAGGTTGTACGGAGCCAAATGTCGGCCACCAACCGCGGTCCAAGCTCGAAGAACTCCAACGTACCGATGAGAAAACGAGTTCCCGGTGGCACCTTCACCGATCCCTTCTTGACGGGGCTTTTCTGTCCCTTGATGAGAACCTCTGCGATGGTCACGTCGTAACCGTTGGGTGTGAGGTTCTCCTCCCTAAAGCCCTCGATCTTCAGCTTGCCATCCATCATCCAGACCCGTAAGTCCGCGTCCGAGAGCTGCAGTCCACCACCGCCTCCCGGAGCGCACTGAGGGCCTTCTCTTTTGCCCTTCCTCAGCCAGGGAAGCCTTTATCAGAGGATGCACGCTAGACAACCTGGGTGTTGCTTTGGACTTCCAGTTTTCTGAAGAGCAAAGGATGATTCGGGAGACAGCCAGAAGCTTCGTCGACAAGGAGGTCATCCCGGCGGTGAAATCCTGGGAGGAGAAGGGGGAGATACCGCGCGCAGTCACGCAGAAGATGGCGGACCTGGGGTTCTTCGGCATACCCATCCCCGAAGAGTACGGCGGGGCCGGGATGGACTACGTGAGCTTCGCCCTGGTGGTAGAGGAGATCGCTAGGGGGTGCAACTCCCTGAGGACAACCCTATCCGTACAGACGTCCCTAGCGGGAACGACCCTAAACGCCTTCGCCAGCAAGGCACAGAAGGAGAAGTACCTGACGCCCACCGCCCAGGGCAAGATTCTAGGCGCCTGGGCACTCACCGAGCCCGATGCCGGGTCCGATGCGGCCAACCAGCGGACGACGGCGAGCCTAGACGGTGATGAGTGGATCCTCAATGGGTCGAAACGCTTCATCAGCAACGGGAACGTGGCAGATTACGTCGTCGTCTTCGCTCGACAGCCCGGAACGAAGGGACACGACGGGATCTCCGCCTTCCTGGTGGAAAAGGGCACGCCCGGCTTCAGCGCTCCCAACGTGGAGACCAACACCAAGCTGGGGCTTCGTGCCTCGCCCACCGCCGACCTCGCCTTCGACGACTGCCGGATTCCCGAGGAGAACATTATCGGCAAGGAGGGGGAAGGCTGGGAAGAGGCCATGTACGTTCTGAATCACGGGCGTTTGGGAGTGGCGGCCGGGGCAGTAGGCGTGGGCCAGGCATGTCTTGAGGCCAGCATCAATCACGCCCGGGAGAGGGAGGCCTTCGGGCGCCCCATAGCTGCCTTCCAGCTCATACGTGAGATGATAGCGGAGATGGCCCTGGATGTGGAGGCGGCTCGACTCCTATACCTTAAGGCTGCGTGGCAGCGGGACCAGGGGGTCGACAACACCCTCGCTGTCAGTCTCTCCAAGCTCTTCGGGGCTCAGATGGCCATGAGGTGTGCTGACAGGGCGGTCCAGATCCACGGTGGCTACGGGTTCTCCGGAGAGTACCCTGTGGAACGGCACTTCCGGGACGCCAAGATTCTCGGGATCTATGAAGGTACCAACGAGATCCAGAAGCTCATCATAGCCCGAGAGGTCATCGGAGAGTTGCGGAAGGCCCAGGCTTGAATGGGCTCACCGAGGCTATCTCGACGCCCGATCTCCTCACCGACGAGGCCCCCCCAGGGGTAGAACTACCATACAGATACCTACAATACCTACGCGGAGTTCTAGTACGAACTCCGATAGTACAGCCCCGCGAGAAGGGGGTCGGAGTATAGGGTCGGAGAGTAGTGGAGTCCCAAGGTTACTCTTCGTCGAACCGCCGAAGGACTACTGGTTTCTGATGGGCGAATACCTCCCGCCCCCAACAGGACTCCTGGCCCTGGCAGCATACGTCGAACAGGAGCTGCCCGAGGTGAGGATAGATGTCTTAGATTGTCAGGCAGAAAGGAAGGGCTGGAAGGATATCGAGAGGAGGATCGAGACCGACTCTCCGTCGATGGTCGCCTCCTCTGGGTTCACCTGCAACGCCTACGTGTGTGCGAGAGTCTCGGAGATAGCGAAGACCGTCGACAGCGACATCGTCACCGTCGTGGGCGGTCAGCACTTCTCCGCTACGCCCGAGGAGTCCCTCAGGGACTTCCCGGAGATCGATTTCGTCATCAGGGGCGAGGGGGAGGTCACCCTCGTCGAGTTGATCAGGGCACTGAGGGCCGGTAGCGAGGTCGCTCGCGTAAGCGGGCTCTCCTTCCGACACAACGGGGAGATCGTGCACACACCGGAGCGTCGGTTGATTGAGAACCTCGACTCCCTCCCCTACCCGGCATATCACCTCGTAGAGCAGAACCTCCAGAGGTACCACTTCACCATGATGGCCGGCAAGAAGAAGAGGTACTTGATTCTGGAGGGCTCACGGGGCTGCAAGTACCGGTGCACCTTCTGTAGCCAGTGGAAGCACTGGAACGGTGCATGGAGGACGAAGTCGGCAAAGAGGATCGCCGACGAGATGGAGTACCTCAACCGCAGGTACGGCGGAACGTTCCTCTGGTTCACGGACGACAACTTCAACTACCGAGTACGAGCAGAGCAGCTCTGGCGGGAACTCAAAGGGCGAGGATTCAAGGAGGACGTCACGTGGTTCTTCCAGGCGAGAACCGATGACATCGCTCACAACCCCGAATCCGTGGCCAAGTTGCAGGAGGTTGGCAATGACTGGATCCTCGTCGGGGTGGAGAACGACTCGCAGGAGACGCTGCGGGACTTCGGTAAGGGGACGCGGGTTCAGGATGCCCTCGACGCCATAAGGATTCTCAACGATAATGCCATCTTCTCCCACGCCATGTTCGTCATCGGCTCGCGGAGGGATACGGCCGACTCCATTGCTCAGCTTCGCCAGTTCTCTCTTGATCTGGGTTCGGACCTCTCAATATACACCGTCTTAACGCCCTACCCCGGGACAGAGGTCCACGGTGAGGCCCTGCAGAACGGATGGATTGAAGATGCGAACTACTCCCACTACGACATGGCCCATGCAACAATGTCCACCGAGTTTCTGTCTCGACGCGACGTGCAGGAAGAGTTATTCCGGTGCTACAAGGCCTTCTATGGCTCCATCCCACGGACCATCGCGCGGATGTTCTCTCGACGCAAACTGAAGAGAAGGGTGTATCGTCACATGGCTAGCCAGAAGGTCTTGAGAACCCTGAGGCGTCTCATTTGAGTCAGAAGAGGACGGCACTCTACTTGGTGTCCTTCTCGGTCATTGCAGCAGCCATGATAGTCGCGGTTTCAGGGCAACGACTTTCGATGGCACCGCCGGTTGGTATGTTTGACAGGTGGCTTGTTGGAATCGCCTTCATCGCCAGCTGCGTATTCGGCATCTCCCTGGCCATCAGGCCGGGATGGACCAGGAGGCTCGTGGCGGGGGAGAGATACGATGTTCCTAGGGAAAACGACCAGGTCAGAGGCCGCCGGGGCCACCACCCCGATTGCGGATACTTTGAAAGCCACACAATCGCATGGAAAAACAGGAACCTGTGCGCGGGTTGCACTGGACTGGCGGCGGGGTCCGTCGCATCGATTGTGTTGATGGGCCTCTACATCGCCCTCCCCGCTGGCTTCCCAGGTGGCGTGGCCCAGCTTCTCCTCGTGCTTGGCCTCGTCCTAGTGGGTGCGAAGTACCTGGAGACGGCGTTGCCGTTGGATGGAGCCTCTGCGCGATTGATTTCCAACGGCCTCCTTGTGGTCGGGTTCTTCCTTGTCGTTGTGGGCGCGCTTGAGATGTCCGGAAGCGTGGTCCTCGGCATAATTGGAGTCGTGGTCTCGTTCCTCTTCCTAGACACGAGAATCCAGTTATCCCGCTGGCGTCATATCGAGACGTGCAGAGAGTGCACTGAGGAGTGTAAGGTCTACCTCGACTAGGCTAGTCGCATGTGGTGCGACCTCTCCCGGCAACCAGCCTGACACCTGCGATTACGATTATGATTCCGATGATGATCGGAATGATCCACCAGGGCGTAAAGTCGTACACCCACTGTGGAAGTCCGGGGATGTTCTTTACTCCGAATTCGAAGACGAGCCAGGCGCCAATGAAGGCGATTACCAACCCCCAGAAGACCTGGCTCCCGCGGGTCTTCGCGCACTCCTCGTCTGCCTTCTTGCGCCACTCCGTCTCAACTCCTCCGCCTCCGCCTGTGAGAGAGGCCCCGCAGTTATTGCAGAACTTCGCGTCCTCGTCGTTATTTGTGCCACATTCCGTACATCTAACCATCGAGGATCCCCCGGCCGCGGAACCAGGTACGGCCCTTTGACTTCGATGTTGTTATTGTAAATGCTGGTGTATACTCTAACCTCTAGGTCGCCACGATAACGGCACAGTAAGTAATCTTCTCCATTGATGCTCAAGAGTTAGCTTGCTTGACTGCCAGATAACCAACGAAACGAGGGCGGAGCTCGATTCTAGTGGCGTTCCCAGCTCCTGACGGGGCGTTGTCAGGCATGAGGGCCCCAGGGCGGGCCTTGAGATCTCTGCCAGAACCTGTCCCACTTCTATGGCCTGGGATTCCCTGTGGCTGGCCCCTCTGTGGGCCTGGCTGGTACCTCACCAACTGCAGTCTCCTTGGCGAACTCCTTGTCCTCCCACATATCGTAGGCGATGGCTACTGCAGCGGCCTGCGTTATGATCGCAAATGCGGTGAACACGTGGAAGAAGAGGATCAGCCCTCTCACGGTGACTCCAAAGAGGATCGTCAGGGTTAATCCCACGTCGAAGTAGAGAAGAAGGCCAAGCACGCCCATAGCGATGGACAGTTGGAAGGTCGACCTCGCAATCCGTTTCACCCGCCCTGGCACGGCAGTGCCTCTGACCCCGTTGAAGTCGTAATAGGCGAGAGCGATTATCCCGAACCCCAGGGCTAAGTGCAGATATTGGAGGAGGACCGGGGCGTTCGGCGTCATCGCAAGCAGGAATTCGACTAAGACGATCCAAATCATCGCGTACAGGGCTATCCACAGTCTCATCTGCGACCCACCTCCCGGGCCGGAATAACTACGCGATGTGTAATCCTTTCGGTCGAAGGACCAAGACACGCCTGTTATGACGTCTCGAGCGACCTCCTCCATCTCGGCACAAATCATTGCCCAAGCAACGAGACCTCCCACCAAGAGGGCGAAGAAGTGCACCTCCCTTTAGCAATTGAAGGAGTCGGTGGCTCGGCAGTCAGGCAACGGCCCTGGGGCCCCTCCTGTCCTTGATGATTTACGGCGCATACCGCGCCGGAGTCCTCGGGAAAGGGATAGCGTCTCGTATGTGGTCCAGCTTACAAATCCACTGAACCAGTCGGTCCACTCCCATCCCGAAGCCCGAGTGCTGGACGGAGCCGTATCGCCGGGTGTCTAGATACCACTCGTAGGCCGCTAGGTCCTCCCCTTCCCGGACGAGGTTGGCCTTCAAGGCCTCAAGGTCGGCCTCCCGCTCGGAGCCGCCAATCAGCTCTCCCCCTATCTCCGGAGCTATGAAGTCGAAGGCCAGAACCAGGTCCGGATCCTCAGGGTCTGCCCGTTTGTAGAAGGCCTGAGTCTCCTTGGGGTAGTGGGTGACAACGATGGGCTTGTCGTACATCTTTGCCAGGGCCTTCTCCTCGATGGTTCGGATGTCCTTGCCCCACTCCACCTCCACGCCAGCCTCCTCGAGCCGCTCCAAGGCCTCGTCGTAGGTCATCCGCGGGAAGGGGGGCTTGATCCTAGGGAGAGATTTGACATCCCTGCCGAGCTCCTCTAGGTCCCTGGAGCACTCCTTGGCCACCGTGCCGCAGACGTGGGAGATGAGCTCTTCGCCGTGCTTGAGGACCCCCTCCATGCCTTCCCAGGCAACCTCCATCTCTGCATGCCAGAACTCCGTCAGATGGCGGGCAGTCCGGGACTTCTCCGCCCTGAAGGAGGGGGCGATGGTGTAGATCCGCTCTAAGGAAAGGACCAGGGCCTCGGCGTAGAGCTGCCAGCTCTGGGTCAGATGGAGCTTTCGACCGAAGTAGTCGACCTCGAAGAGAGTCGAGCCACCCTCGCTGCCCGTAGCGGTTATGATGGGAGGCTGGACCTCGTAAAACCCCCGCCTACGGAAGTAGTCGTGGATGGCTCCGAATACGGAGGACCTTATCCTGAAGATGGAGGCCATCCGCTGGGACCTGACCCACAGATGGCGCACGTCCAGTAGGAACTCGTCGCTCAGATCCCTCGCGATGGGGAAGTTGGCCGAGGGTCCGACAACCCGTAGGCTCTCCCCCTTGATCTCATACCCGCCGGGCGCTCGGCTGTCCTTGACGACCGTACCAGTTGCCCTTACGGAGGTCTCTACTCCAGCCTGCTCTGCCTCCTGGAAGGCCTGGTCACCCAACTGGTCTCGGCCAAAGGTCAGCTGGACTATGCCCGACGAGTCGCGGAGGAGTATGAAGGCGATGCCGCCGCTGCTGCGCGACCTGTAGATCCAGCCTCGGACCTCCACCTTCTTGCCGGTGTGCTTCCCACCAAGAATGTCTCCCGCCTTCACCCACTTTGCCATGGCCAGTCTCCCTTGGTCAGCCGTACCACCGTAATTATACTTGTAGGTCGGAGGGGTCCGACAATCCTGAAATAGTCTGGAGGGCATTTCCGGGATGTGATCAGGAGGGCCACCGTAGACGACGTCTCCCGGATACACAAGATTGAGAAGCGTTGCTTCGGGCGGCGAGCCTTCTCTAAGGCCCATATCATATGGGTCCTCAACAAGCCGACGGCTACGACCTACCTTTACTACGACGAGAAGAAGCCAGTGGCTACCATCATGCTGAACCACGAAGGGGATGTCGCCCGCGTCGTGTCCATAGGGGTCCTCCCTGAGTACAGGAGGACGGGGATAGGATCGGACCTCATGGTCTTGGCAGAGGGCCTGATGGGGGAGAAGGGCGCGGGTACGATGAAGCTGGAGGTCAGCGTGAACAACAAGGGCGCCATAGCCTTCTACCAGCGCCTGGGGTACGACTTTGACGGCGTTCTGAAGGGGTACTACTCCTGGGGAGAGGACGCCCACGTCATGGCGAAGGCCTTGGACGGATCCCCGACGGAGCGTCCGTAGGCTAATCCAACCCGGAAATGTACGGCATCGTGATCTGTACCAGGTGCGGGCGTCCTCAGGGCGTTAGGTTGAGTTTCAAGACCTCGACCTGTCAGTGCGGGAAGAGGCTTGTCCTGAGCAAGATGAAGGTCGTCTTCTCAACGGAGGAGGCTCGAGAGCTACCGGAGGCCCTCGGGAGGGTGCGAGCCCGAATCTCAGGAGAACTGGATGAGTTTGAGGAGGTCGTGGTGGAGGAAGGGGACCCGAGGACCGTGGGTCAGGCACCACCCGAGGGCGCCCAGAAAGAGAGCCCACTGCAGAGAGCACTGGAGGTCCTCCACAGTCTCGATAGCGAGGGCAAAGGTTTCAGCCTTCGCCGGGCGGAGGAGGCCCTGGCGGCCCGGGGGATGGCGGGGTCTAACGTCGTCGCCGCACTCCTGAGGAGAGGCCTCATCTACGAGTCCCATAGGGGGATATACAGGCTCGTGTAGGCGGATTCCAGGACCCTTCTCTACCTGCCGACGCGGAGGATTCTACAGCAACGACCCTAGGCCCTCTCCTTCGCGGGCCGCCTCAGGCGCCGCCGCACGTCCAGAGGGAGGGAGTCCGGAATGACCGACGAGTAGCTCTCCCGATATAGGTAGATGGCGAAAGCGGTTCCCGCCAGAAGGAATGCCACCAGGGCGTAGGGATTGATGACCTGGGCAGGTGCTAGGAAGGGGGCCACTAGGAGGGCGAAGGCGCCCCTGGAGGCCACCGCCTTGAAGAAGGCGTTCCAGGGTCTGCCAGAGGCCGCTCCGACGCCGATGGTGGAGCCGGTGAAGAAGTGGAGTGAGTTAATGGCGACCGAGAGGGTGATGAGGACGAGTACGTTGACGGGCGAGAAGGGATCGAAAGGTGAGGTGAAGGTCTGGTACGCGAAGGCCATGACGAAGGTTGCCGCCATGCCGAGTCCCGTCGACGAGCCGTAGAAGACGGTGTCGAACTCCTTCTGGAAGAGTTTCAGGTTCAGGTAGACGAGCTTGAAGGATTCCTCGAAGAGGGCGACGAGGAAGAGGACCAGGATGGCTGTAGTGTACAGGTTGATTGTGAAGTAATTGAGAACTACGGCCGAGATCACGCCGAAGACCATCCCGACGGCGAAGCTGAGGAAGAGCCGGTCGTTCCTGAAGAGGGCCTTCTCCACGTAGGGATACTCGTACCGACGCAGGGTGTAGAACATCAGGAGGAAGGCTGGACCCACGCCCACGGCCCCCGCTGCGAAGAACTCCACGTTCACGCCCTTCCATCCGTGGCATGCTATTTCACTTTTACAGCTAGAATAGGTTTGTAGGCCTCCGCAGAAGCTTTTTCCGGACCACTGCAGTTGGCGCCGCGGAGGATGGCATGAGGAGGATCTCCGGCGGGACTCCATGGGAGGATAGGGTGGGATACTCCAGGGCGATTGTTGCCGGAAATGTCGTGGAAGTCTCAGGAACCACGGCCACCGATTCCGAGGGGAGGGTCGTCGGCAGAGGCGACGCCTACGCACAGACCAAGAGGGCTATCCAGAATGTGCTCGAGGCCCTCAGAAGAGCGGGGGCGAATGCCAAGGACGTGGTTCGCACCAGGATGTTCGTCACCGACATAAAGAGGTGGGAGGAGTACGGCAGGGCGCACCAGGAGTACTTCGGTGAGACCAGACCAGCCACCAGCATGGTCGAGGTCTCGCGACTCATCGATGACGACATGTTGGTGGAGATAGAGGTCACGGCTATGCTGGGACCCTAAGAGTCGTGGGGAGCACCGTACATCCGCTCGTACCAGCGGACGACCTCCCACTCATCGGCCGTCTCACCCTCCTCGCTGACCCTGACGTCGTTCTGGAAGGAGAAGGACCTGATCATCTCTCGGGCCTTGGCATCGCCCTCAAACTTGGTGATAGCCACGTCCCCACCCCGGAGCCTCGCCCTGAAAGCCGCGATGTCTCGAGGGCCCTGGAAGGCGGCGAAGCAGTAGCCCCCCAGCTTCCACTTCTGAATCAGGTAGTCCCGGAGGTAGAGGTTCAGGTTGTCCCGCGGTGTGAGGACAAAACTCGAAGTGAAGGTCACGCGACCGATCTTGTGGTCTTTGAGCGCCCAGTATACGGTGGAGTCGCCCTCCACCAGGAAGCCCTTGACCAGTAGGCCCTCCTCCTCCAGGTCGCGAAGCAGGGATCTGACCTCCGCCATGTTGAAGGCCCATCGAGCGAAGAAGCCCAGGTTCTCGGCGCTGAAGATGCCGTAGCTCTTCATGATCCTCCGCACCACCTGCTTTCGAGCCTCTTCCGTGTCGAGACCTAGATCGCCAACGCTCCTGTACCTCGACCGCAGGTCCCGGGTCACCTGGACCGCCTTGTAGAGTCTCCTCAGGGCCTGGCTCGTAACCTCGAAGGGGAAGGGTGAGAGTACCATCAAGCGGGCCCTGGAGACGGGTTCGTTCTCCTTGATGATCTCGAGGACCTCCTCCATCTCCTCGTCTAGCGGCGTCGCCTTGGCGGCCTTGAACAGCTCCAGGTTGTCCTCCGTCGTGTAGGACAAGTAGTCTGGAATGATGAGGCCCTTCACCAAGACACCTTGCTTGAAGAGCTTCTCCAAGGGTGCGGCCCTCCTTACCCTCAGCATCGCCTCGAAGTCTGAGCGCAGGCCTCCGAGGGAGTCGATGGCCTCGAAGAGATCCTCGAAGCTTGTGTTGGGGTGGAGTCCCTGCTGGTAGAAGACATAGCTGAGCACATCCTCCAGAGGATACTGTTCCGGGACCAGATCGCCCCAGGCCATGAAGTCGGAGAGCTTGTGGTAGCCCGCCTTCAGGAAGGCGTCCACATCCTCCAGCTGGGAGACCGGTTTCCCGAAGGCACCCGTTATCCTGACGATCTCATACCCCCACTGCCGGTAGAAGCCCATCATCTCCTGGACGGCGGAGAGGAGTTCGGACAGGAGGGATGGGTCCGTCAGGTCGACCTCCCTGATCTCGAGGCACCCGCTCATCTGCCACTTCTCTATCATCCCAGCGAGACGGCCGTCCTTCACAACGGGGAAGATCCATCCCTCGCCATACCGGCTGGTCACCTCAGCCCACTTGGGCTGGATCCACGGGTCGTAGAGCGAGAGGATGCGCAACGGGTCCGTCGGTCGCCCTTCGGGGGTGGACTCCAGATCCGTCAGCTCCTCGGTCAGCAGGTACATCTCCGCATCCTCGGTGCCCCTGACAAGGATTCTGGTCACCGTGCCCTCCTCCTCCAGGCGGCGAAGGATCCCCTCGACCTCCACGTACGGGAAGCCCGTGTAGCCCTTCACCCCCGAGAAGGGAATCGGTCCGTAGGCTCTCAGGAATCTCCTGATCAGTTCCTCCCTGGCGCCCTCGACGGGGGGCCCAGAGTCGAGGGCCACGTAGACGTTCTTGGTGGTCCAGGCGTCGGAGCCGGTGAACTTCCTTGCGACATACAGGTTCCTATCCAGTCTCTCCACGGCCTCCTTGACCTCTCGCCTTTCCTCCCCCATCCGGGAGACTATCTGTTCCATGTCAAGGCCGTCATGATCTGAGATGAGGTTCAGTACCCCCTGATCGAACTCGTGCAACCGGTGTTGCCGGTAGGCCGAGGCGAAGAGGGGCGCGTCCTCCCTCATGACGTAGCGCACCCTGCCTGCCAGGAACCTGCCCTCCAGAATCCTCCCCTCCCGGCGCAGGCGGTACCACTCCTCCAGGTCGAAGTTCTTCACGTGCTGGAAGATGTCGTAGACCATCCCCGCCTCCTGGAAGAGGTCGAAGTACTCCTTTACCGTCCTCAACGGACGGAACTGCTTGCGTCGCAGGAACTCCTGCACTGCGGTGTCGTCGAAGGTAGGCCGGTCGTCCTCCAAGGACTCCATCTGGCGGAGGTCGGAAGAGAGTATGTACTGGTACTCCTCATCCACGATGAAGTGGCCTGAGGAGACCATCCCCTCGTTCTCCAGGCCGTGGAGGACCGTCCTCAGGAGCTCGGCCTTGAGATCCAGCTCATAGGACAGCTCATCCAGAGTCATGGGGCCCACGAAGCCCAGGAGCCGCAGCGCGAGATCGTCCACGCTGCTCTCGAAGCTCGTCTCCTCCACTTCCCGGAGGCCATAGGCGGGTTCTGTGAGTCCAAGGCGACGAATCCTGTAGCCCCTCTCCAACCTCCTCAGACCGTCGTTCAGGTCGACTCGTGAAACCTTGAGCTCCGTGGTGAGATCCTTCGCCGTCCTCTCCCGCTGCTTCAGCATGGTCAGGATGGCTTTGTCCATATCTCTGAGACGCGAGCGCCGCGCGTAGACGGCGGCTAGGGTGGGAGCGTCCTCCGCGGTACACCACAGCACGCCCTTGGGGGTCCAGACCGAAACCACCCTCCCGTCGCGGATGAGCTCCTCGCTCCACTCCCTGACAACGTCGACATCCACATCACAGTGGTCGTAGAGATTCCTGCCCTTCTGCTGGAGGAGGTTTAGGGATCCCGCCTCCTTGAGAAGAGGCAGGATGTCCTCCTTGTTGCTCACACGCGGGTGCTTCCGCCGGAAGTGGTCTGAAACCTGCTCCTCGGTGAACTGGATCGCCCGGAGCTGCTCCTCCGGAACGACCTTCTTCAGCACCTGTCGGTGAAGCTCCCTCAAGAGGGCGCTCCTGTCCTCCATCAGGACGATGTCGCTTATGCCCAGCAGGACTACGTTGTGGGCCAGAGGAGAGGGGACGTTGGACCACGAGGAGGTGGCTACGTGGAACTGGCCACTCTCGATGCCTTCCAGAACCTCCCGGGCGTGACGCACATCCATGACGTCATTCAAGATCTCGTTGTAGGTCTCCTTGACGACTGGGAAGTCCTCCAGCTCGTGGAGCCAGTCCAGCACCTTCTGGGACCGGAGCTGCTGCCTACCCACGGAGACCTCGTGGCCCCGGTAGTTCCTCAGGACCATGAAGCTCCGGGTGGCGCAATGGCGGAAGCGCTGCTTGAAGAGCTCAGTGTTCCTCACTGCCCTACGCAGGAGTTCCTCCAGGTCGTAGCTCTTGACGAGACCCACGATCTCCTCCAGCTCGATGCGCTTCGCGATAGTGACCATGAAGTTGTCGTCGGTAACGGAGATGCGTGCGTTGCACTCCAGGGCGTTGGAGATGGCGAAGGCGTAGGCCCTCGCTAGAGCGTCGTTGGTCCTCCTGCCGAAGCAGTAGTGGAATACGATGTTCCTGTTGCCCTTAGTGTCGATGTACCCCTCAATGAGCAGCTGCCGGTCCGTGGGGACCGCGGGTGTGATGGCCCGCTGCTCCAGCAGGTAGTTCGTGGCGCTCAAAGCCGACCCCTGATCCAACCTGGCCACGTCGACAAGCCACTGCTGTGCAGCCTCCTCTCCATCCTCCTCGACCAGTCGGAGAACCTCGCGACGCAAAGACCCCACCTTTCGGGCGAGGTCGTAGCTCCTGGGGAGCATCTCCCCGGTCCACGAGGGGACGGTCGGCCGTCGGCCCGAGGCGTCCTTAACGTAGACCTTCATCCCTCGGATCCGCTCGAACTGGTAGGTCCTCCCTCCCAAGACGAAGATGTCCCCGCGGCCCAGTTGCTCCACGAACTTCTCCGAGAGCCGTCCGATGGGGATGCCACGCTGAGTGAAGACCTTGTAGCTCCCCTCCTCGGGGATGGTCCCGATGTTGGTGAAGTAGATCATGCGGCTGCCGCGCTTCCTGCCGAATCTGCCCTCATCCTCGTCGAGCCAGATCTTCGCGTACACCTTCACGTCGGGATTGCGGCTGGAGAGGTATCGGAGGACCGAGAGGAAGTCGTCCCTCGTGAGGTGTCTGTAACAGTAGGAGCTCCTGACCAGGTCGTAGGCCGCGTCGATCTCCCAACGCCTCTCAAGGCTCATGCCCACCAGCGTCTGGGCCAGCACATCTAGAGAGTTCTCGGGGATGTCGACTCGGTCGATGCTGTTCTCGTAGGCACCCTTCACCAGGGCGGAGCACTCCATCAGGTCGTCGTTGTCGAAGACGATCAGGCGTCCGACGCTGACGTCCCCATAGGCGTGGCCAGCCCGACCGATGCGCTGCAGCCCCTTGGCGATGGACTTGGGACTGCCGATCTGACAGACTAGGTCGATATAGCCGATGTCGATGCCGAGCTCCAGGGAGGTGGAGGTGATGACGGCCTTCAGTTCCCCCTTCTTCAGCTTGTCCTCCACATCCAGCCGGACGTACTTGCTGAGACTGCCGTGGTGGGCCTCCAGGTCCTCGACGCCCTTCTCCTTGAGCTTGAAGGAGACGTGCTCCGTACCGCTACGGGTGTTGGTGAAGACCAGGGTGGTCCGATGGTCTCCTATCATGCCCTTCAGCAGGTCGTACATCCTGGCGTTTATCACCTCAAAGGGGAGGGCGGTCATGTCCCGAACCGGGCAGAGGACTCGCATGTCCAGGCGCTTGCGGGTTTCGACCTCCACCACCTTCATAGGTCTGAGCTCACCATCATCGTAGCCGGCCAGGTACTTCGCCACCTCCTCCATGGGGGCTATGGTGGCGGAGAGGCCAATGCGGACGAAGCGACGACCCACCTGCTCCCGGAGCCTCTCAAGGCTGAGGGATAGGTGGACTCCGCGCTTGTTGGAGCACACCTCGTGGATCTCGTCCACGATTACCCACTGGACGTCCTTGAACTTCATCCGAAAGACGGGTGTCGAGAGGACGATGGCCAAGGACTCCGGCGTCGTGATGAAGATGTGGGGAGGCTTTCGAGACTGGCGTTGCCGCTCCGTCTGGGAAGTGTCTCCTGAGCGGACTGCGACCCGGATCTTGGGCGGGTCGAGCCCCAACTCATCTGCCAGCTCCCTCATCTCCCGGAGGGGCTCCTTCAGGTTCTTGTTGATATCGTTGGCCAGGGCCTTCAGCGGTGACACGTAGAGGCAGTAGATCTTGTCCTCCAGTTCCCCCCTCCTCTGCAGCCGATATAGCTCGTTTATGATGGAGAGGAAGGCGGTGAGGGTCTTCCCCGAGCCTGTGGGGGAGGAGACGATCACGTTCTCCCCCTGGTGGATGAGGGGGACGGCGTAGGCCTGGGGCTCCGTTAGGCCCTCGAACTTCCGGTCGAACCAGCTGCCAACGAGGTCCTCCATGAGATCGAGAACCTGCTCCTTGTCGTACTGCTGTTCAACCGACGCAATCATTTCGGCACCTGTGAAATCGTGAGAGATTGATCTGGGGGGTTAAAGCTCTTTGCCGGCCCGTCGCGGCTGGAGGAGCGGTTCAGAGCGCCTCGACGGCCACCGCCACGGCGTTCCCGCCGCCGAGACAGAGGGTTGCGAGACCTCGCCTAGCTTTGCCGTCCACCATGGCGTGGAGAAGGGTCGTCAGGATCCGGGCGCCGCTGCATCCCAAGGGGTGTCCCAGGGCGACGGCACCCCCCCGAACGTTGAACTTCTCCATGGGGATGTCCAGCTGGCGAGCTACGGCGATGGAGGCGGTGGCGTACGCCTCGTTGTGCTCGAAGAGGTCGAAGTCCTGGATTGTCATGTCCAGCCTCTTGAGGAGCGCGTGGACCGTGGGTATGGGAGCCTCCATGACGTACTCCGGAGAGACGCCTCCCGTGGCGTATCCGAGGATCCTCGCCATGGGCTTCAGGTCCAGCCTCTCTGCCTTCTCCTGGGAGGCGACTACCAGCGCCGATGCCCCGTCGCTCAGTTGGGAGGCGTTACCGGCAGTGACCAAGCCGCCCTCCTTGAAGACTGGAGGCAGCTGCGCAAGCATCTCGAGGGAGGTATCGGGCCTCACGCCCTCGTCAACCTCGAAGCGGGTCTCTCCCTCCGGGCCTTCGATGGGGACTGGCACGATCTCGTCCTTGAAGGATCCCGACTTGATGGCGTTGAGGGCCTTCATGTGGCTCTCGTAGGAGAACTTGTCTGCCTCCTCGCGGGTGATGCCGTACTTCTCCGCGACGATCTCCCCCGTGACGCCCATGTGGAAGTCGTTGAAGGCGTCCCAGAGGGCGTCGTGAAGCATGGCATCCTTGACCTGTTCGTTGCCGTAACGGTACCCCCAGCGGGCCTTCATCAACAGGTAGGGCGCGCGGCTCATGCTCTCCATCCCGCCTGCGACGACGATCTTCTGGTCGCCCGTCCGGATGGAATCGGCGGCCAGGGTCACCGACTTGAGGCCCGAGGCACAGACCTTGTTGATAGTCACCGCCCCCACCTTGGCGGGGATCCCTGCAGCGATGGCGGCCTGACGGGCGGGAGCCTGTCCAACACCCGCCTGTATCACGTTGCCCATGATGACCTCTTCGACCTCGTCAGGCTCCACGTGAGCTCGCTGAACTGCCTCCCTTACGGCGATGGCGCCGAGCCTCGGTGCTGAAATGTCCCGAAGGGCCCTCCCGTACTTGCCAGTGGGGGTTCTTACTGCGCTGACAACAACCGGAACTCCCAAGAGAACACCTACGACATTTGACGTAGGAACCAAGTCTATTTTAACCTTCCTCGATGGTTTCGCCGCCGACCAGCTTCCAACGAGCGTAGAGATGAACCCGGGCTAGCCCCGCCTCATACTCTGCCCCTCAGCCTGTGGTCTGACTCAATCCGGCGGATCGCTGTCTGGTGGAATTCCCTAGGCCTTCGAAGTCGGCTAATCCGATATTACCATTGCCCTTGCGTCCTCAGCGGACACGCCTTCTGGATAGTCGTCCGGGTGGATTTGGCGGACGTGCCACTGAACGAAGGCCACCGCGTCCTCCTCTCCGTGTGGCGTGCTGTAAACTGAGCCGCAAGGACAGTCTACCTTGCTTCCCGTTTTATCACCTCCTTGCACACTCCTGTGCCATAGGGGAACTTGGCGAACATGCTGCTAATACTTAACGATGGCCACCAACGGTGGCGGAACTCCTGAGATGATTTGAGGAGTCATCAGAATCGGTAAAACCCCCGGTTGTCGAGGAAGTCGGGGTGCGGCAACTAAGTTTAACTTCTAGCCACCAGAAACATTCTGGTGCCGGGGGAGGTGGAATCTAGGGGCTCAAGTCCCAAGCCACCGTATACACCCTCGACGCTCCATCCGGCAGAGTTTGCGAGCTCCGCCAACTCCTCCGGGTTGTAGAGCCGGTGATCGATGACCCCTCCCGCCAGGAAAGTCAGCTCATTCCCTTCTCGCCGGTAGAAGGTCCATTCATCGACCATGTGGGACCGATTGGAATCGAACCGGCGTTTCTCCAACTGCAAGACATCCGCAGCGATATTCCACCCTCTCTCCTGGAAGACCCTCAGAATCCCGTCCTTGTTCGCCATCTCGATTAGAAGCAGACCGCCGTCGGAGGCGAGATTTGCCACGTGGCGTAGAACGTCCCTGTCCACCTCTTCACCATAGTAGCCCATGGCCGTCCACATGTTGATGGTGGTGTCGAAGGGGCCCAGTCCCTCGAGGATCGAGGCAATCTGGCGCGCGTCCCCAACAAGGAACGAGGTGGACTCCGCTACCCCCTCGGTCCTGGCGTACTCCCTAGCGTGCTCGACAAACGTAGGAGAGAGATCGAGGCCCGTGACGACGTACCCATGTTTCGCCAGCGGGATTGAGTGCCGGCCAATGCCGCAGGCCAGGTCCAAGACCCTTTCACCCTTCGTCACTCCCCGGTCCCTCATCACGTCGACGAGAGCCTCCACCTCCTTCGCGGCGGCCTCTTTGGTAACCTCGAGGAACGGAAGAAAGAGCTCTGGTCTCTCCACGAAAATCCTCTGTGGCCAGTCTCCTGGCGAGAAGTCCTCTGCCATGGTCTGGATAACTCTTCCTCGATATTAGATGGAGAGGTCCATCAGCGAACTGGACGGGCCCGCCGGGATTTGAACCCAGGTCCCCGGCTCCGAAGGCCGGAAGGATAGTCCGCTACCCCACGAGCCCATTATGGCGTAAGCCCACCCGACATTAACATTATTGCGTCCCAGGGGACCTCGGTGGTCAGGACATGGTCGCAAGGCACGTGGATCTCGAAGGGACAAGCGGAACCGCAAAGGGGTCGGTCATTCTCTTCGGCGGAGAGCGAAAGCCGCCGCCGAAGCAGCGAGCAGCGCCCCACCCACTAGAAAGGCCCAGGCAGTAGCGGTAAGGCCCTCCTCAACAATGATGGGGGGCAGTACCTCAGGAGATATCGTGATGGACTGTACTGAAAAGTGGCTGAGGACGAAGAGGTATACCTTGAGGCCGCCGACCTCGTCGGATATTGTTGACCCCATGTATTGAACACCCTCGGAGACCTCGATTACAAGCCCGCCATCTCCACCCTTCACGAACTCATCGACGACCTCTACATTGACGAGGACCGTCGCGCCGTTGTCCTGAAGGGCGTCCTCAGCCTCAATCGTAAGAGTTCGAGAGTCATCGTCAAAGGCGACGTTGACTCGGTCGATTCCGTCCTGGCTCGTGGCGTTGTAGACCAGGGCGACCCACTCTTCGATGCTCTCAGCGTAGATGAAGGTCGCATATCCTTCGTGACCAGCCTCCATCGCCCGCTCCGTGTAAACCTCCGTCTGCATGCCCCTGACCGATGGCTGCCCAGATTTCTCGTCAATAGGAGAGGCGGCCGCAGTGCCTGTAAGGAGGGGGAGGGCGATGACCATGACTGCGGCCGCTACAAAAAACGTCAGGCCTGTGGTCCTTTCCTGGTCCACGCCGGGGACGTTCCTTATGGGGTATTATCAATTTTGGCACAACCGTCGAACCCCGTAGCCCGGCCACCGAACAAGCGGGGTGGAGGGGACAGAAGTCTTTTACCGCCAACGGCTTGATTAGCGGGGGATAACCATGGTTTCTCTTAGCGAAGTTGAGCCCTTCTTCCGCGTGGCATTGATGGGCTTCGCCCTCATACTGGCCCTCCTCATGGGCTTGGCCACGTACCGCGTGAAGAGCGTGAAGCTGCTCCTCGTTACCCTCGGCTTCCTTGCCTTCTTCGCCAAGGGGATTCTGTTGACCCTTGGCATGTTCATCTCGGACCTGGCTCGGACCTTCCAGTCGAGCTCTGAGATGATCATCCTCGACCTCACCGTTCTGCTCCTCATCTACGCTGGAATGGTGAAGGGCTCCTGAGGATTGGAGCATGGAAGGAGAGGAGGCCCTAGCCCTCGAGAGACGCAGGAGGATCTACCAGTTCATCAGGTCCCACCCTGGACTTCACCTCAGGGCTTTGGAGAAGAGGCTGGGCATCGCCCTCGGCGACCTGCGCTACCACCTGGAATACCTGGAAAAGAAGGGGCTGGTTGGCAGCAGAACCGACGGCTACCGTAAGACCTTCTTCTCCGCCAAGGATGTCTCTCTACCGGACAGGGACGTACTCGCGCTGTTGCGCCAGCGAGCCCCCAGGAGGATAGTCCTACACCTCATGCTCAGGGAGAGCTCCACCTTCGAGGAGCTTCGTGAAGAGCTAGGAGTCTCCAAATCCACACTGTCCTTCCACCTGGGGAAGCTGACATCAAAGGGCTTGGTCAAGTCGGCCCGCAGAGAGGGGAGGAACGTCTACGACCTGCCGGACAAGGAGGCGGTGGCGGAGCTTCTCATCACGTATAGGGAGAGCTTCCTCGACGCCGCGGTCGACAGGGTCCTGGACGTTTGGTTGCGATGACTCGCCCCACTCACCCACGTGCTTCAATAGCCGACGCGAGTGATTGAGTACCACGTCGCGGCCAGGCTGGTGAAGTAGGTCGCGAGAGTGGCGACACCGTACCTCTTGTCGACCAGAAAGGAATATCCGATCATGCCCCAGATCGAGACGTAGAAGAGAAGGAGGTATGGACCCAAGAGGACAGTGCCCCGAAAGTCCACCGTCAGAATGTAGTCCAGAACCAGCTCGACCACCAGATATGAGACGAGCAGCGCGGGAAGGACATAGGTCCACCAATCTCTCTTCCACCTTGCATTCAGAATGGCGAAGCTACCTGCGGGCAGTGCCAGCGCAATTGTCGCGAGGCCGAATGCGGACTCGAGCGTCTCCAATCCCGCGGGACGGGAGAGCATGATGCCGGTCACCAAGACATTCACGAGGTTGATTGCTACCACAAGACCGAGATCGACTCGGTGGATGTCCAGACGGACATTCAGATTAACGCCTTCGGCTGAGAATCGATGTTCCGCTTAAGCCACCATGCTTGGCCTACCGCTCCCCTGCAATCGCTACCCGCAAGATAGCCCTCGTAGAACGGGGGACATAAGGATTGACCCGTCCTACGACGGCTCTGTCTACCGGCTCAACTACCATCTCCCTGGCTCGCTCTCTATGAGACGAGGTGACGAAGATGTGGTCCTTGGGACTGGCAGCAAAGGACAAAGGAATACGAAGGGAGGACGAGGAGCTCGCACGCTACGCGCGCTGGGAGTACGGCGAGTCCGATGGAAGATGGCTGATTCTCCAAGCCAAGCGAGAAGCGAAGGACGGAAGCAGGCGCCGATTCCGCCGCTGGTTCAGCTCACGCCTCGCTGCCAGGAGGCGCCCGGAGTCAGTGAGACCCGAGAAAGCCATCTCAGATCGCGGCTTGAGGACAGCCAACGACGGCGGCGTCACGCTAACGGAGGAGATCCCCGCTCTGGAGTGCGTCCACGATAGCCTGCGATCCCTAGGAGGCGGGGGCAACGCCTCCTACTACCGGTGCCAATCCTGCTCACAGGTCGTTATCGCCCAGGGCGGCACATGGTGGGTCCTTCGGTTTAGAGATGAAGGTAAAGCCAGAGCTTTGGAGTGATGGGACTCAGGCGGGCCTTCACCACTAACTGCCTTCCGGAGGCACATCAGCTCCCTCGAGTTCCAGGAGCTTCCGCTTCGTCACGGGCCCATCCCCACCGCTATACGCTCCGATGCCCCCCGCGGCCGGAACCACCCGGTGGCAAGGAACGATGAGCGGGACCGGATTCCGAGCGCAGGCGTTTCCCACGGCCCGAGTCGCCTTGGGGCGACCGAGGAGGCGCGCGATTTCGCCGTAGGTCACCGTGGAGCCTCGAGGGAGCGTCCTCAGGAAGGCGAGGACCTGGCGCTCGAAGGGTCCCACGTCAAGGTCCAGCGGGATGTCGCTGAGATCCCCCTCTCCCGTCTTGACTTTCTCAAGAATCCGTGTCAGGTATGGATGGGATGTCTCCTCTCGGCCGAGCCGTTTTCTCGCCAGCCGAACCCTCCTCACGCGGCCTCCCAGGACCTCGAGCTGCACGTACAGCCCGAGCTCGCGGCTGAACTTCGAATACAGGTCGAGGGCTTCCCCCGTCGCTCCCAATGACTCGCGGACTCGGTCCTCCTCCGTTGAGATGCGCTCCATGGCGTGGGATGGAACCCGTAGATAATGGCCCTTGCCCCGGCCATGCCCGGACCTTAATCGGCCTCATATAGGCTCCCCGTGATTACACCGACCGGCCATGAACGAAAATGCGATTACCCGGGAGGAGATCAGCAGGTCCTTGGAAAATGCCCTCCGTCCACTCGGCTTCATCGACGCATTTTATGAGGGAGGAGCTGCGGCCTGGGCCCGAGTCGACGAGTGGTCCGACATGGACCTCTACGTCGTCGTGGAGGACGGCAAGGCCGAGGAGGCGTTCCAGGCGATCGAAGCAGCACTGGGGCGCCTGGGGCCCATCGAGGAGACCTACGTCGTGACGGGCTTGCATTCGGTTGGGTTGTCTCAGAAGTTCTACCGCCTTCGGAACACGAGCCCCTTCCTCCTCATCGATATGGCGGTGCTGACGCGTTCGGCCCCGGAGAAGTACATGCAGCCCGAGATTCACGGTCGCAACGTCGTTCACTTCGATAAGACGGGGGTGACGGAGGCCCTTCCCTTGGACATGGAGGGCTTTGAGGCCCAAATGCGGGAACGGCTCGTCACCCTGAAGCGGAGGACGGAGATGTTCCACGTCGAGGTCTCGAAGGAGCTGAACCGCCAGCACTGGGTGGAGGCCCTTCACATCTATCGGGCCTACGTGCTCGGCCCACTGGTCACTGTCTTGAGCATGGTGCATCGACCCATGCACCACGAATTCGGCATGCAGTACGTCTACCACGAGCTGCCTGAGAAGGTGGTTAGCCGCCTCGAGCGCCTGGCTTTCGTGTCCGACCCCGAGGACCTCCGCGAACGCTACAAGGAGGCCCTCGAATGGTTCCGGGAGGTGGCGGCCGCTCTGGGGTAGGAAGCTGATCCTCCCTCGAACGCCTGCCCCCTGACCGAGGCGTCCTGCGCCTGCGCCACCTGAGCGCCAACCTGCAGAATCCAGAGCAAGGCAATCCAATCTCGAGACGGTTCCGAGAATCCATCTCACCAGGACCTTTCCAATTTCCCCGGACCTCGAGTATCCCCCAGACGAGCCGTAGAGGGACCTGCCTCGCGGCCTCAGGGCCCCTCAGGGGGCAGGGGAATCTTTTGTGTACTTCGGCTCGTACAGCTGGACCTTCACGCCGCCGGGCATTGTAAAGTAGGTCACATAGCCGTAGCCGTGGTCCTCAACCTGCCGATCGAAAACGACGCCCCGTCCTCGAAGGTCCTCTACTGTTCCGTGGATGTCGTCGCAGTAGAAGGAGACGTCGTGGGTGCCCGAGGGCGTCCGGCCCCGCTCGTCAACCGGATGGACGCCAACGTCGCCTTCAGGCAGGTCGAAGATTAGCCAGCCATCGCCGGTGTCCGTGTAGGGTAGCTTCAGCTTGTCCCGAATGAACGCCCGCGCGGCCTCCGGTTCGGAGGAGTAGAATAGGCCGTGAAGGCCTCGTATCATGGACCCTCCTCCCTCACATGGTCGTTCGAGCAGGCCTCCCTCCCGGTGCCTTGGCAATTATTCTCCATAACTACACACCCGTGCTGATGAGGCCAGGCTGTCGGGAACATTAATGCTGTGGGGTTCTTCTTATATCAGTCAAATCAATCTGAACACTGTAGCCATCGTTGATTGGGGGGGGAAATCGAAGACGTCAGGCAGCGTTCTCCCTGTGTCCAGGACTAAGCAGGAGGCGAGGCGATTCTACGACAGCATCAGCGTATTCTACGATCTCCTTGCAGGGCGCTTTGAGCGGAGTTATGCCGAGGCAGGCCTCGACCGGCTCTCCATCCGGGCCGGTGAGCGCGTTCTAGAGATCGGCTTCGGCACCGGCCACTGTCTCCGTCGGATCGCCCAGTCTATCAAGCCCAACGGGAGGGCCTACGGCGTCGACTTGTCCCTCGGCATGGTGGAGGTGACCAGGCGCAGACTGCGAAGAACCTCGTTGACTGGGATTGTGGAGCTATGTTGCGGGGACGCCCAGGTCCTGCCGTTTCGTGCCGGCGTCTTCGATGCCGTCTTCATGAGTTTCACCCTGGAGCTCTTCGATACTCCCGATATTCCCAGGGTGCTCGCGGAGATGAGAAGAGTGCTCAAACCCGGAGGCAGGCTTGGGGCGGTCAGCATGTCTAAGGAGGGTGAGACCGGGGCTCTCCTCAGGCTCTACGAATGGGCGCATACAAAGTGGCCGGCCTACGTAGACTGCCGCCCTATCTGGCTGGGAAGAGCCCTGGAAGCGGCTGGGTTCAGGATATACAGTAAGGAGAGAGCATCGATGTTCGGGTTGCCTGGGGAGATCGTCGTCGCCTTGGCCGGGACTGGTGCAGCTTAGCTGGCCTGCCGTTCTACTGACCCTAGGTGCCGAGCTTCGGATCGAGATTCGAGTGAAACTTTCAGGCTACCGCCAAAGGAAAGACGAGATAAGCCAAGGCTAGCCAGGACGCGAGGACCGCGACCCACATCTTCCCCGTCAACAGGACGATCCTCTCCATGAGGTACTGCTGCTTCGGAAATAGTTAGTAATAATGCCAAGAGCATTGCCAATGGGGTGGTTGCCTGTCACTAAAGGACAGCTGGATGGACAAAATGATGGACAAGATGAGCAAGGAGGAGAAGAAGGAGATCATGGATAGCATGATGGGGAGGTTCTTCGCCGACATGACCCCGGAGGAGAAGCGGGAAATGATGCAGGGGATGATGCCTAGGATGATGGAGGGGATCACCGCTGAGGACCGGAGGGAGTTGATGCGTTCAATGATGCCACCCATGATGTCCCAGATGTTCGCTGGAGGTCGCGAGTGGGGTTCAACGATGATGGACAGGATGATGAACATGATGCGCAGCGAAGTAGGCGAGGAGGGCCCTCCGCGGGCATCGTCCCCCGAGACGCCAGAGGAGGAGCCCGGGGGAATGATGGAGTGGATGGGCAGGATGATGGAGCGCAGCTTCACCTCCATGAGTCCCGAAGAGATGACCTCAACAATGCATGAGATCGTTCCCAGGATGATGGAGTCGTGTTTCTCTCAAATGAATGCCGAACAGAGAAAGGGAATGCTCTCAATGTGTCGAGGCATATTGGACGATATTGAGAAGAAGTACGAGTAGGCGCTCATAGGATAGAGCCAAACCTTCGATGGAGGTCGGTCCCCCGCCGGACGTCCTTGGGAAGAACCTAGAGGCGCCCTCGTTCCTGCGACCTCAGGTCAGGCTCAGGATCCTCCACCGTACCGAACGACTCTTGTATCCCGAAGTCCGACCTCAGGGGAGCTCCTTGCCACAGTGTTGGCAGAACTTAGCGTCCATCGCGATTGACCTGCCGCACTCAGGGCACATTCTGACAGGTTGGGGAGACGGAGCTGGTCGGGCCACCTGGGGCGGCGCCTGAGCATAGGTTGTCGCATACCCAAGTTTCGAGTGGACTAGGAGGAAGAGAACGCCGCCTACCAGGGCCCCTATTGGAGGAAAGAGCCCGAAGATGCCCAGAATGAGGGAGGAGGTCTGCGCCGTGTCATAGCGACCCATCTCGAGACTGCCTCGCACCGTCCAGGCCCATATCGTGAAGCCCGCGCTTAACACGAGGAAGACCGTATACGGAAAGATGAAGGGAAACAGCACAGTAGTCTGGAATCCATCAAACATCCCATCGAATCGCGGGCCAGTCCAAAATGAGTAGAATAGCGCACCTATCACAAGCACCAAAGACCAGATCGCGGTCATGATCGCGAAGAAGATGAATCCGACGAGGGCGTAGCTCTTCGCGGATTGGATCTGTGCCCAAGCCTGGGGGGTCATGGACTCCGGTGGACCGGCCATATCTACCCGCGAGAGCATTTAACTATCTGCTGATATAGTTTGCCATCTAGCAGGCGGCTGACGCCTATCTCCTGACGAGTTCCTGGCTCACGTCCCAGAGCTGTTTGGCCAGCGTTGTGTCGTAGGACGTGGATGAAGATTGCCGCGCTTTACGACCCACGAAGTACCCACCCGTGACGCCTTCGACTTCCGCTGAGGTGGCCAGATACAGGACGGTATCCGCTCCCCTCTCGGGGCTCTTCAGAAATGGTCGGACCAGCCTGTACAGAATGAGGGAGGACCGGGGCACGTTGGGATCCTTGGCGATGATCCTAGATCTGACTGCGCCGGGGTGCAGGCAGTTCGCCGTCACTCCCGTGCCCTTCATCTGCCTCGCGAGTTCATATGTGAATAGCACATCGGCAAGCTTCGCGTTGTTGTTGGCCCGTGCTCCTGAGTAGCCGGTCTCGAGTTGGAGATTGTCGAAGTCGATGGGGCTTCTTCCGGCTGGAGGAAAGCCAGGTTGATGGCGTCAGCCAGGTTCGTGGTCTCGACCAGATTGAAGACGAGTCGTGCGGCCGGCAGCCATAGTGCGAGAATGAGGGCGCCGAGGGGGTACGGTATGCTAAGAGCTAATACGATTCGCTCGAGCAGAGTAGGTTTTTCCGGTCCCCCCGACGGATGATCCCCCACAGGAATCCGGCCCGCCGTCGTATTCGGAGACCACTATTTAGGCCTGCCTCACGTCCGAGGGCGCCGAACCGTTTACCTGAGACCCTTTTGCCGGTAGCGCGCACTCTCGCTGAAGAAGTCCAGGACCCGTGCGCGGCTCAAGAACCGAGCCGAGTGGGTCACTCCAGCAGGAATGACATAGTCGTCTCCCGGACCGTAAACCCTCGCATCCTCCCCGATGGTGAGTTCCATCTCGCCCTCGAGCACCACGCCCCATTGGTCATACTCGTGGGAATGCGGGGGGACGTCCGCCGTGGGCTTCATTTCAAAGAAGACCAGTTGATGGTCCTCTCCCTGAGCGATCCATCCCCGCACCCCGGGAAAGGGGATCTCTGCTTCTGGCAGATCGGTAATGACCTTGGGGAACTCAGATCCCATGGACTCCTCTCCGGGCCCTGACAGGCCGAGAATTCAGAAGGGGGCCGCCATACAAAAACCCTGTTGGCCACGCGTCCTGTCGAGATTCACAGCAGCCACGGTGGCGAGCGGCCACCTGGACGGATGATCGGCGTCCAGCGCAAGCTCTAAGTCGCAGACAGCCATCGGGGGGAAAGGCGAGGCGGTCTTGTGACGGAGAAATCCTTTGTTCAGAGGCACGCTGTCTTGCTCTACTTCGTCCTCGTATACCTCATCGCCTGGCTCGGCGTCTACCTGGCCGTGGGTACGCGATTCCTAGGTGGCGAGGTTCTGAAGCTGAGCGATGTTGGGTTTATGGCCATCCCCATGAGGAGCTGACGGAGATCCACTTCTATTACGACGCCCTTGGGATGATGACACAGCTGGGGATGGCTCCTGAGGTTCCCTCGCAAGGGCAAGACTGATTCTCAAGGGATGTCTGCATCTGTGATCGACCCGACGAGGCGCCCCCCGAGTTGCCTCTGGCCTACAGTACGAACACGAGCACCCTCATGTACAACATCGTGAAGGCAGTGCTGTACAATGCCATCAAGCCGACCACGGTGACCTCGGCAAGTCGATGGTTCATCCTGTTCCGAAGATAGTCAGTCAGGTCCACGGCCATGTAGTAGAAGGCCACGGTAATCACCGGCCAAACAAAGATGGCCCTGGGCATCCAACCGGAACCAATCGTGATCATGTTGGGCACATCCGCAATGACGTAGCTCATCGCCCCGAAGATGATTGCCATCATCTCGGTCCAGAGCGCATAGATGCCAAGGGCTAGGTAGGCGAGGGGCTTGGGGATGCGAGGTCGGAGCGCGTAGTATAGAACCATCGCCAGGGGCCAGGCCACGGCTGGGATGGCATAATGGACGTAGAGCCAGGCATTGAAGACAAAGCCCAAAGTGTCAGAAACCATACCGAATGTGAACCCGAGAAGAGCAATCCACACGTACCTCTGCCTGGGCGTCATCGAGTCCACCATAGCGACACCCTACTCACCGTTTCTGCTTTACACATGTGAAGGAGGGAGAGGGAGATCGCTCTCCCGGATTCGGAGATATGTCCTCCTCAAACGCATCCGGGAAACGGCTCGGCGTAGGGGGGATTGACGTCTGTAACAATTCATCGATAGTGCGACCGACGTCGCCCTCTCGATGGCTTCCCCTCGACCCCGATCAGAGACGATTCAGAGCCCTCAAATATCCTCGGGCCGATTGGGGATGTCAGAGGGGGATGGCAGACGGCAACGACATGGAAGCTTGATGCCTACGTCGCTCTTGGACTCGTGGCCATCGTCCCGATGGTCCTCCTAGCCATCGATGTCCTCCTCCACCTGGGTCTGGCCCTCTTCCTCTTGGGCGTACCGATCTTGGGAATGACTGTGGGGTTTTGCCTCCTTTCCCTCTGGGCCACGCGCCGCGTCGTGAGAAGGCGCCAGGTGCTTGCAGTGGGAATCACCCTCGCCCTTGTCTCAGCAGCCTCCCTCCCTTTCTTGGCCTTGCCCGTTTCCCAGACTCTCTACCCCCTCGACCAGAGGAAGCACTTCGACTTGCCGTACGATCCCGCCATCTCCCGCGTCAACCTCACAGTGCAAGGGGGCATCATCTCCGTGACCTCGATGACGTCGAACACCCATCTCGTGGCGACAATAGTCGAGGCCTTCGGACGGGGCAACCCCTTCACCGTCTTCTCCGCCGTACGGTGGACCACGACTGTCGTGGGTAGTCGAGCCGATGTTGAGGTCGCGGCGACTCCTGATCCGTTGAACGCTCAGTACGGAGCCGTGGGATACGCCACCCGAGTTTTCATCAATCGGAACGTCACCCTCGACGTGTCAATCTCCTCGTCCTTGAGCTCCACGGGGATCGTGCTTGATTCCGGCGCTAGTGTTGGGCGAATAGTCGTTCGAGGCGCGACCACGGATTTCCACCTGGTCCTCACCGAGGTTGTCCTGTCTGCGGACAGTCGAATCGACATTCAGACTGAGGGCGATATTGGGATTTATATTCAGGAACCCCACGGGCCTGAGGCCGTGATTCCCGTGGTCGCACACACAAGTGGGAGCCAGGCATGGATCGATGCCCAGCTCGACCTCGACAGGTTTACGGGGGCCAGAGGTTCTGCCTCTGCCACGCCTTACAACGTGCATTTGGACGGTCAATATCTCGGGGACGGCGCCTCCTTCGAGACCCTGAACATAGAGGGTGCCATAACAATCCTGGAACTCTCCCTCGTGGCACCTCAGGGATCCGTAGAGCTGCTCTTGTGGTCTGGGTAGAGCTCCTCTCTCTCCCCTCACTTAGAAGTCAGCCCCTACCGGCACCACTCTGAAGCAATGCCGACAATAACATTTGGGAGCAAAAGTGGCATTCCATGCACAATGTCGCCGCTTGCGCCCGGGTGAGAGCTGAAGGGTGTCCCCTGGTAGATAGTGGGTTATACAGAAAAGTATACTATCCGTTATACAGAAATGTATTATACATCCTCGTATATTTGCCACCCATGGAGACTCGCAACCCCTTTCCCTATGGCCGGGTGGTTACGGGGGAGGACTTCGCTGATCGGGAGCAGGAACTTGAGGACTTGATTCGCGACCTCGAGGCCGGACAATCCATTCTCCTCACCTCCCCACGCCGGTACGGCAAGACCTCCCTCATGGTTGAGGTCCTTCGGCGGATGGGAGAGCTAGGGCATCTCACCGCTCTCGTCGATCTATTCGGTTGCGTGACCCCTGCCGACCTGGCCGAGCGATTGGTTCGAGAGGTCGTGGTCCGACACTACTCTCGGATGGAATCTCTCGCACGCTTCCTCCGAGAGGGGCTAGCCCGACTACGCCCTGAGTTGACGATGCATCCGGATGGCACCGTCGGGTTGAGCCTCCGAAAGGACGTGGAAGCCGTCGGAGAGGAGGCGGTGTTGGAGGAGGTTCTCGACGCCCCCCAGGCGTTGGCGATCCGGAAGAACAAGAGGCTTGTCGTCGTCCTTGATGAGTTCCAGGAGGTCGGTGATCTGGACGGTAGGTGGCTCCTGAAACTGATCAGGTCTAAGATTCAGCACCACGATTCCGTCAGTTACGCCTTCACCGGGTCCAAGAAACACGTCCTTGAACAGGTCTTCGCCGACCAGGACGGGGCTTTCTATCGCTCCGCACGCCCCTATGGCCTTGGACGGATACCACCAAGGGCCTTTCAGGAACACATCATCGAACGATTTGGAGCCACTGGCCTTAGCCTTCCCGACGGGATGGTGGAACGCATACTCAGCTTCACTGAAGGCCACCCATACTTCACCCAACAGCTATGTCACGAAATATGGAATCTTGGAACTGCCCGGCGGACCGTCTCCGAGGAGGATTTCGAGGGCGCGATCGGACTCATCCTAGAGAGTCAGCGGGAGTTCTACGCTCACATCTGGGACGGACTCTCCGGCCACCAGCGGAGGATGCTCCGGGCCTTGGCCAAGGATGAGACGGACAGTCCCTATGCGTCAGATTTCATCAAGAGGCACCGCCTGAAGTCCTCTAGCCACGCGAAGCGCTCCCTCGGAGCATTGCTGGAGAAGCAGCTAGTGGAGAAGGAGAGTGGGACCTATCGGGTGGCCGATCTGTTCCTGCGGGAATGGGTGGCCCGCTCGCTAGTCGTCTAGGCGGTTTCCGTTGTACAGGTCTGTATAATACAGGGATGTACCATCGGGCAACGCAGGATGGCGCTCCGTCACCAAACAGCCCAGGACCCTCTTTGGCGACACTTCCTCCAAAACGCTACCGCCTCTCGTAGACTGACCGTCGGTGACCGAACTTGGTGAAGACGATCTCCTCACCCTCGATGGCGTAGATTCCTCGATACTGCCCCATTCGGATGCGCCACGCGTTGGCAACGCCCGACAGCCTTCGGACGTCACACCCGGACCGGCGGCGTCTTGGATCCTTCCCAAGGAGCTCGAAGCCCCTCGCAAACCGCTCTTGGATGCTACGGGGAAGCTCCTTGAACTCCTTCTCCGCACTGGAGGTGAAAGAAATCGTGAACGCCGCCAGTGGACCACCTCAAAGGTCCAGTTCTTTTCGAATCTCACTCCAGGAACGCCGCTCCTCCCCTCGAAGACGTCGGAGGTGTTCCAGGAAGAACTCCTCGGGGGGGTGCACCGCCAGCAGGTCGTTTATCAGATCGTCGTATGACGCGCCACCGACCTTGTAGCCTCGCAGCTTGTTGAGGGTCTCCTTTCGAAGAGGGATGGTCGTGTACGCACTTCGTTTAGCCATGAAATCCATTACTGTAATGACCTCAATGTACTTATGATTTGCCAGCGCTTCAAAAATCCGCAAGGCGGCGCTAGCGCTGGGGATTGACGGGCACTGAGTCTCCAGCATCTGATGCGGGAACTCGTCAGAGGCGTCGAGGAGTTGCGGAACTCTAGTACCGGCGACGTCTTCCGCTCTGTCTCCGGTTGTCCCGCCTGGGGCCGCCGTCTCCGTGGAAACCTCTATCGCCGAAGGACGAACGCCCTCCGCTTCCATGACGGGGGCCACGACGGTCCGACTCGTACTCGCGATCCGAGACGTCTACGGAGGTGTTCACCTCCTCGATCTCTCCGTCAGACTCCTTGAAGGAGCCATACTTCCCCACGTTGAGGCGCATGTGTCCCCTCACTAGGCTGACGTAGCCGTTCTCGATGTCCAAGACGTTGTCCTGAGCGACACGGTCGATTTGGTCGTCCCAGAGGGTCATGATCACGGTTCCGGTCTCGTCTCCGACGACGGCCTCCACAAGGTCCTTTGAGCCGCCGTACTTCGAGTCGATGGTCTTCCGGTCCCCCAAGCTGAGGACCTTCACTTGCACGTCCACCTGCTTTGAACCAGGTGTCAATTCGTCTACCTTAGCAATGGATCTTTCTTCCATAGTTTCACTTCTCTTTCTGGACAATTCAGGTGGTCTCGTATCAAAGGGCTTCGGGTCTATGGGCCTGAAGGGCCTAGCGAAAACTCCTGCTCTTGTCTGGAGCGTACCACTACCTGGTGCTATATAAGGGTGTGTGCATGAGAATCGAGGCGGTGGCGAGTGGTTTCGCTCCACACCGCTGACCCTCCTGCTCTTGCGTAGCACTTCACGCGCAGTGTCACAAGGTGAGAATCGCTGACGGCTCAAACCCCTAGGACTGACCCCGTCCTGGGCTGAACGTGACGCCCAACGTGAAAACCAAATACCTTCTAGCCCCTGCGTGGCTAGACTGAAGCCGT
>CAYFYA010000007.1:0-103505 GCA_964347325.1 uncultured Methanomassiliicoccales archaeon
GTCGGAGCCTCGGTGTTCTTGGTCGCGATTCTCTTGGCGGTCCTTCTGGAGGCTCCTTTGAAGCGTTGGATGGCTCGCCGAAGGGAGCGATGGAAGCCGCCGAAAAGCTGGCGGATGCGCCGATTCTAGCTGTGAAACTCCCGCCTTACTTAGTCCTCCGGTACCACCAAACGAGTAGGACGATGGAGACCACGAGGGAGGACCCTATCACGATAATGAGGATGATTAGGAGCTGCTGCAGAGGTGACGTGGGGGGCGTCTGGGCTAGGAGGTCGACCGCGAGCTGTAGCTCCTGTGTCCCCGTCGATGTGAGGTCTCCTCCGCCGTCGAGCTTCTGAGTCGAACCTTCCTCCAACCCCTCGATGTAGAGCGCGATGCCTTCGATGATGTCAGTCAGTCCCTGAGTGACCAGGTCGTGTATGGTTCTGTAGCGGTCTGGGACCTCTAGGGCCACTGCCGTCTCTCGAAGCGTGATCAGTCCGTTCCTCGAGACGTTCAACTGGGCGATGAAGGGCGAGGGATTGGTCGTGCAGATGAGAAAGTTCTGTAGGCAGTTGCTGATGGCGTCTGAGATGCCATCGAGGTGAGTGTCTGCCGCCGCGATGATGGCCGTTATCTCCCGGAAGTACTGCTCCTCGTCGGCCTCGGCTAGGCCCGCCAGGGGGGATGCCGCTATGAGAAGAAGGGCCAGGGCGAGCCCCGTGAACCTGCCTCTCATTGCCAAACTCTCCTCCGCATCCAGGTCACCCGTCTCGCGGTCAAAAGCCCACGGCCCTCCCTGCGGAACTATCTCGATGGGACGCGGCGTAGCAGGAGGGCTGTGACGATGGCGAGCGCAACGATCCAGGCCGCCGAGACCCATGGAAGCGCCGTCGCTGCGAAGGCGGCCAGGGAGTCTGCGGGATCCGGCGGGATAGCGAAGCCAAGGCCCTGAGGAACGAAGCCGGACAGCAGACCGTGATACAGCCCAGTGAAGCTAGCTAGCTCGGGTCCGCTGATGGTGAAGACCACCGCATCTGCCCCACCCAGGAAGGTGGCTAGTCTTCCAAAAGTCAGAAAGGCGAGAGGGCTGATGATGTTGAAGGCCAGCCATAGCAGCGCCGTTAGAACGCCGACGTTCCCACGGGAGAAGATTGTTGTGAGGGTAAGGGTCAGCAGAAGGTAGAGTCCGACGATGAAGAGGTTCACAAGGACAAACCCGGTCACTAGGCCAGAGTCGAGAGCACTCTCGGCGACTATCTGGATCGTCAGGACGGTGGCCAAACTCAGCGCTATTGTCGGCACTGCAACTGCACCCATGATTCCCAGGCCCTTGCCTAGGTAGATGGCCCACGGATAGACGGGTTTGGAATGGGACAGCTCGTAGACTCCACCGGTCCTGGCCCCGGCAATGTTGCTGTTCACCATCGTAGCCGGGAGGAATGGTAGCAGGATGGGGAAGAACGAGAACGCAACCCCTGTCAGAACGCCCTCACCTCCTTTGTGCCAGACCTCCAACGGACTCGGGACTCCCTCATCATCCTCCCCGTCAACAGGCTCGGGGATGTTTAGAGTCAGCAGCGCTGTTATCAACACGAAGATGATTCCCAGGATGATGGAAACGATGAGCAAACGGCGGCTTCTGAGGGAATCCCAGAGGTCGCGCATCAGGAAGGCGACGTTTGGCTGGATTACCTTTCCAAGCGTTACATGCCCCTCCTCTATGTGTACAGGGTGCTGAAGACGTCACCCAGTTTGATTTCGGCCCTCTTTATCCCCCTGACATCGACGTTCTCTGATGACAGGGCACTCTGGAGGGAGTCCATGTCGACGCGCCCGGGTATGATGTAGACCACGGTCGCCGTTTCCGCGGACTTGACGTCCACAACCCCCTCCACTCCCCTTAATGCCTCTAGGGCCCTGGACGGCAAGGGGTCGCAGTCGATGAAGATCCTCGCATCCTTCCCTTCCCCGATTCTCCTTAGCAGGTCGCCTGTCTCGAAGACCCTTGTCATCCGGCCATCCGACATGACGGCGATGCTGTCGCAGGTGATGCGAACATCCGTCAGCCGGTTTGAACTCAGAAGCACGGTCTTGCCCTCCTTTCTGAGGGACTGTAGCTTCTCGGCAATGAACATCTTTGCTGAGACGCCAAGTCCGGTCATGGGTTCGTCAAGGAGAAGAACCTCTGGATCGGGGAGAAGGGCCTGAGCCAGGATGAGTCGTCTCTGGAGCTCCACGCCCGCAAGCTTGAGGTCTTCCTCGAGTTCATCACCGAGTTCCAGAAGGTCTGTCACCGCAGCGATTCTCGACTTCCTCTCGGTACTGGATAGGCCAGCTACCTTTGCCCAAAAGGAGAGGTATCTGGAGGCGTCGGTCCAGGACCTCACGTCGAGGTTCGCTGGAGAGTAGCCCACGAGCTCTCGCACCTTGGCGACCTCTTTGCCAGGATCTAGGCCACCTATGCGGACGCTTCCCTCCGTGGGGCGCAACGTCGTGGCTAGAATTCTTAGGAGGGTGGTCTTCCCTGCACCGTCAGCGCCAAGGATTCCAAAACGAGTCCCCTTGTTCACATTGAAAGAGACGTTATTGATCGCCAGGGTTGTGTCCCGGAAGCCAAAGGACTTGACCAACCCCTCCGCCTCTATCATTTCGTGCAGGCATATGCCTTACGCCTTAAAAGTTTCCACATGACTGGAGGGGTCGTCCCGGGCACCTAGAAACATCCAGTGAGAAGGGTTTGCAAATGCGCCATCAAGTCCCCCGTTACCCTGCGGACATCACCGAGTGCGACTATCTCTTCCCCGAGTCTCCGGGCCGTGAAATACTCGAAGTCGATATCGTAAGAGACGTCCATCAAGCAGAGGAATTCCGGGGGTGCGGGTTCAAGCGGGACGGCGTCGCCTTCTAGCCCACGACGAAGGTCGTCAGCCGCGAGACTTCCCTCACTTGCCAGCTCCAATGCCCTAGCTATTCTCCGCACCATGGACCAGAGAAAGCGGTCCCCCCGCACATCGAGGGCGATGTGCTCCCCTTGCCTCGTGCATTCCACAGACTTCAGGCTACACCGACCCTCCTCCCGATGCTTTGCGAAGGAGCGAAAGTCGTGGTCACCCACGAAGATCGCGCAGAGTTCGTTCAACCGCTCGAGGGACAGCCTGCCCGGCATGTAGTACCGATACCACCTCTCCACGGCGTGTCGGGGGTTGAAGTCCGGATCGACAGTGGCGTGCGCGTAGAACCAGACATCCTCCAGTCGAGAGTTGGTGGAGGCGATGACCTGTCTGGGATGGAGGCTGGTCTCAAAGGCCACAACGTTCCCCAGTGCATGGACGCCACGATCGGTTCTGCTGGCGCTCTGAAACCCGGACTCTTGAGGATTGATGATCGCACCTCCGGACTCCAGCGCCTCAAGAATACTTCCCTCCACCGTCCTCAGGCTCGGCTGCCGCTGATAACCGTGGAACTTCTCCCCCAGATAGGCGATCTTGAAGGCCCACCTCATGGCAACCATGATTACAGCGTGGGGTTTACATAACCCGATGCCCCGCTTCACCGTACTCCTCTTGGAGCCCAGAGTTCAGGGAAACGTCGGTGCTGTGGCAAGGACGATGTCCAACTTCGGGTTCACCGACCTTGTCCTCGTCAACCCCTGTCCATTGGGTGATGAAGCCTATAGAAGGGCCAAGCACGGTCGCCCCGTCCTACAGGCTGCCCGGGTGTTCCCCCGACTGCATGAGGCCCTCACGGAGTCCGATATCTCTGTCGGCACCACTGGAATCTCCACCTCAAGGGAGAAGTCCTTCCACCGGCAGGCCCTGGCACCTTGGGATCTACCTTCGAAGGTCTCCAACGTCGACGGTACCGTGACCATCCTCCTTGGAAGGGAGGACTACGGTCTCTACAACGAGGAGCTGGACTTGGTGGACCTATTGGTGAACATCCCCTGCGATCCCGAACACCCTGTCATGAACATCTCCCACGCCGCCACGATCATCCTGTACGAGCTCTACAGGGTAGCTTCGTCCCGTTCCCCGCCCAAGCCGCGTAGAGCCTCTGGCTTTGAGAAGGAGAAACTGCTCGGAGCCTTCGATGAACTCCTCACCGATATCCGATACCCAACACACAAGCGTCGCAGAACCCAGGTGATGTTCCGAAGGCTGGTGGGCAGGGCTACGCCGTCGAAGTGGGAGTTCCACGCC
The DNA here is from genome assembly GCA_964347325.1 of uncultured Methanomassiliicoccales archaeon. Lineage (GTDB taxonomy): Archaea > Thermoplasmatota > Thermoplasmata > RBG-16-68-12 > JAJISG01 > JAJISG01. The sequence goes on from CAYFYA010000007.1 coordinate 4,182, forward strand.
TTGATGGGGGTCCTCCGCGGGGCCTCCAAGACTATCAGAAGGCTGGAGGAATTCCCAAGGACAGGTCCGTCTTCCTGATGCTCTCGCGCTTGTCCTCCTCCAGGGTCATCATGGCCCTGATGGCGTCCACGTTCTCAGGGACGACGTCGGCCTCCTGGTGGACAGCCTGGAAGTAGTAGAGGGAGCGATCCTTGACGTTGACGCCCTCCTCCCAGACCACGATCTCAAAGAGATCGGATCGTGGTCTCGCTAGATCCCTGGCCAGCTCCATCACCTGGGCGGTGGACTTCACCCCCTCGGCTCCCTTGACCAGCCTGATGCGGGGGGTCCTTCTCCACACGTCCAGGACTTCCTCGACGGTGACCTCCCGCTTCATCCTGGCGGTGACCGTGTGGAGGTGCATAATGGTCGTCGGCACCTTCACTGCAATCGTCTGGATGTCCAGGTCCGGGAGCACAGATTGTACGTCTGGTCCGTGGTGAGAGGGCATTGTGAGGACGGGCTCAATGGCGTTAATGGGCCCCCTTCGGGTGTCCCAGGGGTCGGCAGCTCGTCGGACCATCACCGCCAGGATTTCCTTCATGCCGAAGGCCACCTGGAGGGGGTACAGAGTCCTAATAAGGCCCGTGGTGTTGCAGGACGGAACGCGCAGGTAGGCGGCACCTAGAGCGGCCTCGAAGTTGACCTGGGAGTTGAAGGATAGGCCGGTGAGTTCGTGCTTCTCCCCCCCCTGCCAGATGGCCTTGATCCCGGCCTCTTCGTACTGGGCCCGGTAGCCGCTCCCCTTGGGAGTTCCGTCTACGATGATGTCTGCCTCGCCGAGCAGGTCCTCTAGGGTGCCACTGACCTCGATGCCCGCGCCCTTGAAGCCCGCGACGTTATCCTTGGAGGCTGCGTACAGGTCGAACCCCTTGGAGACGGCCATCCGGGCCTCGAAGGTGGGCCTCGTCTTGGTGACCCCGACGACCTCCATATCTTCCTGGGCTCTTACCGCATCGGCCACCCGCTTGCCGATGGTCCCATACCCGTTGATGGCTACCTTCGCCGTCATCGTATCCCCGAGCGCAGAGCGGAGGAATACTATATCTCCCTATCCTTCCCCTCCGGATCCCTTAGGTTCTGGGGGGGCTCGACGTAGAGGTCGCGTCTAAGCCGCGGTATCATGGCCATAAGTACGGCGGCTTCGGTGAGCTTTCTTCGATCCATTATCCCCCTAGTTAGGAACCCAATGGCTCCCTCCTTTTGTCCTATGTCATTGATGCCGGTCAGGACCTCCATGGCCTCGCCCACGGTCATACCCTCCTCCACCATCGTCAGGAGTGCTGGCGGATGTTGGAACCCCGGCCCGGCGCCAAGGGTGACACGTCCGGTGCGATCGACGATGGCACAGTACTGAACGTCCAGGAGAGATCCCGTGTCCCCCTGGCTCAGGAGACCAGCCTCGATCCCGATACCGAAGTCGCCCTCCCCTATCGCCTGTCTAGCCCTGGAGATTGCGCCCCGGATGGCCTCGTCTTCCCTGGGTTGGGGGGGAACCCCCGACTCCACCCTCCGGCCGCGGACTTCGATCTCCGAGAATATCTGGCCAAGGACTCTCTCCACGGCGTCCACCTTGAGTTCGTTACCCGTCCCGACGAAGATTCTCATCCTCCTGAGGGCTCTGCCTTCACCATCGATCTCGCCACTCCGGATGCGGGTCGAGCTTATGGGAACCCCGTCCTCGGCTGGAAGGAGAGGCACAGTGATCACCTTCAGGGGCCGCAAGCCGCGCGCTTCTCGCTCCACGTTGAGATCCCGAGCCGTATCCTGTGTCGCCGCCGACACAACTATCGCTTGCAGGTCCCCCCGATAAGCAGCGGGACCGAATCGATCGTTAATCTCCTCCACGGTGAATTCCCTATCACCCCAAGAACCGAGGAGGTCCTCCAAGCGCGCCCTGCGCTCTTCGAAAGCCGCCACCTCCCCCTTCCTGCTGGCCATGGTATCAGACGTAAGGCCAACTAGCAGCTCCTCCCCGATCTCGAAGGCCTTACGGAGGAGTAACAGGTGGCCCGCGTGCAAGGGATCGAAGGTGCCGCCAAGGCAGACCTTCAAGGCCTCACCCAGAGAAGCTAATGAAGGCCACGATGATGAGGATGGCCACGGCCCCGACCCACAGGAACAGCAGCTGTCTCCGCTTCTTGCTCAGGAGCTGTCGATGGTCCGTCTCGCACTCCTCGGAGCAGAAATCCTGAGAGACGGTAATCGCCTTGCCGCAGGTGACGCAGTGCTTGTGCTGCAGGAGCTTCTGCGGCATCGCCAAAAGAGAGCGGCGGCGCTTATTAAAACATATGCGGGTGACGCCGATTGAGGGCGAAAGGTTGACGTTGGTTATGTTCAAATGAGTAAAAGTTTTCGGAAACTATAAGTAGGGGAAGGCTCATCGAAGGGCCTTGCAGCCCCCATCGGTGGGATTATGAAAAAGCTTGGGATGGTTCATAATCTTTCATATCGGGGTGACCTCATAGTCAAGGCATCACACGCTCCGCCCCTTGGAAAGGAGGTCCTCGATAAGCGCGGACGGCGCGTGGGGCGGGTTAGACGCGTCTTCGGGCCTGTAAGGTCTCCGTACGTAGCGGTGGAACCCTTCCAGGAACCAGGCCTGGGCCTGGTCCAGTCCCAAGTCTTCGTAGAGGTGTAGTTGTGAAGAAGAGAAACGTCGAGCGGGCAGACGAGCCCATTCAGTGCCCCGAGTGCAAGAGCACACACCTAGCCTTCGACGAGGCTAGAGGGGAGCTGGTTTGTGAAGAATGCGGCCTCGTCATTGACGAGGGCATGATCGACCAGGGTCCGGAATGGCGTGCCTTCGACCTAGAACAGGGGGAGAAGAGGGCGAGGACGGGCGCTCCCATGACCTACACGATCCACGACAAGGGCCTCTCCACCACCATCGGGTGGAAGAACAAGGACTCCTACGGGAAGACGATCCCGACGAAGAACAGGGCTCAACTCTACAGGCTGCGGAAGTGGCAGCGTAGGATCCGAGTCAGCAACGCCACCGAACGTAACCTGGCCTATGCCCTCGGAGAACTGGATAGGATGGCCAGCGGGATGGGGCTTCCCAGGAACGTCCGGGAGACGGGGGCGATGATCTACCGCAAGGCGGTAAACAAGAATCTCATCCGCGGAAGGAGCATAGAGGGCGTCGTGGCCGCCTCCCTATACGCAGCCTGCCGGCAGTGCGGTGTCCCTCGTACGCTGGACGAGATTGCGGGGGCCTCCCGCGTCAGCCGTAAGGAGATCGGCCGCACCTACCGCTTCATGACCAGGGAGCTAAAGCTTAAGCTGATGCCCACCCGACCACAGGACTATGTCTCACGTTTCTGCAGCGAGCTGAAGCTCTCAGGAGAGGTTCAGTCCCGAGCCCTCGACATCCTGAAGGAAGCCTCGGACAAGGAGCTCACATCTGGGCGGGGCCCGACGGGTGTGGCCGCGGCTGCCATCTACGTGGCCTCCATCCTCTCCAACGAGAGAAGGACCCAGCGCGAGGTGGCCGACGTCGCCGGAGTGACCGAGGTCACCATCAGGAACCGATACAAGGAGCTCACGGAGAAGCTTGGTATCGACGTGGAGCTCTGAATCGAGGAATCTCTCGACTCAACGCTCTCCAGGAGAATCGAGGACTCTAAGCGGGACAACCTTCACGAGGGTGCCGTCAAAGGCGTGTTCTGGATACCTTTCCCGCAGTGCCTCTAGGACCCGCTCGCTCTCCGCCTGCCCCCTGACGAACTGGGCAAGGCCCTGTATAACCACGCCCTCAAGCTCGCGACCCTCCATGCTGTCGGCCAGAAGCGCGAGCCGTCGGTTGGCCCTCACGTGGCGTAGCAGGCGCGAGCCTTCCGGGGACACGAAGTACAGGTTCTCGCCGTCGAAGTGGAAGCGCGTGGGGGTGATGAAGGGGTCCCCCTTGCTGCTCAGGGTGGCTACCCTCAGAAGCGGGACGGTCGTGAGGAGTTCCTGTCCTTTCCCGGGCACCTCAGCCGCCATGGCCCTCGCTCAACGGCGATGACGAGGCGATAGATATAGGTGAGCATCGCAGCGAGGCTGGGTGGGAAACCTCACCACACCTATATATCCATGATATCTCTCAAATCCAGGCGTCGAGGCCCCATGAAGCCGGTCGCTGACATCGTCCTGCTCGGCGGTAAGATCGTAACATGGTCGGAGGAGGAGCCAACGGCGGAAGCCGTCGCGATGGCTCGAGGGGTGATTATTGCTGTCGGGAGTCGGTCAGATGTCGAGGATTTCGTCGGGTCCGGGACCAGGAGGGTCAACCTGGAGGGGAGGCTAGTCCTGCCGGGTTTCACCGACGCCCATAGCCATCTGGCATCGGAGGGTCGGCGTCTCTCTCATCTGGATCTCTCGACGGCCCGGTCCTTGCGGAATTTCAAGGAGAACATTCGGCGAGCGGCCGAGTCCCTTGGATCTGGGGAATGGGTGCTGGGGAAGAAGTGGGACGAGAGTCGCTGGCCGACTCCAAACTACCCTACCCTAGGAGATCTTGATGAGGCTGCTCCACGGAATCCGGTGGCCCTCGTCAGGGTGGACGGCCATCTGACTATCGTGAACTCCGAAGCCTTGAAGCGGCTCTCCTCCGAAGTTGCCACTGCCTCGGAGCGTGATTCGCGCAGTGAGCCCACTGGTATCTACAGAGAGGAGGCGGCGGACCGACTCTGGGTGGACGTTGGTCGAGGCACTGACATAACCGGGGGAATCGCCCGGATGGTGAAGCTGGCCCATAGGTTGGGGGTGACCTCCATCCACGATGTCGTGGATGCAGCTGAGGCGGCTGCCTACTCTCGACTGAACAGTCAGGGGAGGCTGAAGCTCAGAGTCAACCTCATGCCGCTGGCCCCGGCCCTTCCGACCCTGATGGAAGGCGGTCTCCGCTCCAGCTTCGGGAGCCACACCTTGAGGATTGGACCGATCAAGGCCTTTCTGGACGGCTCCCTGGGAGCCCGCACGGCCGCGTTGGCAGAGGACTACTCCGATGAGGGCGGAAACCGGGGTGCATCGATGCCGCCGGAGGAGCTCTTGTCGCTCGTCCAGATGGCGGCGAAGGGAGGTTTTCAGCTCGCCCTCCACGCCATAGGAGACGAAGCCATCGATCTGGGCCTAGAGGCCCTGGCAGGGGTCGACTCGAAGGGCATGATGCACAGAATCGAACACTTCGAACTTCCGCGCGCGGAGCACCTGAAACTCGGGAAGCGTCTCGGTATCGTCGCGTCGATGCAGCCCAACTTCGTTGGACAATGGAGCCTGCCAGGAGGGATGTACGAAAGAAGGCTCGGGGCGAAGCGCCTGAAGGGCAACAACCCGTTTCGTCTCGTCCTGGACGAGGGTTTGACCCTTATCTTCGGATCCGACCACATGCCCTTCTCTCCGCTTTACGGCCTTCACTGGGCGGTAAACGCGCCCTTTGACGACCAGAGGCTGACGGTGGAGGAGGCACTTCGATGCTACACTCAGACCGCGGCCGGTCCCTCCTTCGAGGAGTCAAGCAAAGGCACCATAGAGCCCGGAAAGCTTGCTGACCTAGTGGTTCTGGAGCAGGATCCTTTCAAGGCACCCGACAGGCTGAAGGACATGCAGGTTCACATGACCATCTTCGACGGTGAGATAGTCTATGTGAGTGCCTAGGGCTTTCACGGCCGAATCCTTTGGATTCTCACGTACTCGACGCTCGGTCCGGTCCTTCCGAGAAGGATCTCCTTCCTGACCCCGTGTGCCAGCCTCACCGCCCTGCTTATCTCGGGCCACATCCCCCTGAAATCTTGGGGGAGGGCGTGAATGAGATACTTGGCGTGATGCCCCTCGGGGTCACCCTCGTAGCCTCGGAAGTGGGAGCCGTACTTGAATCCAGTCTTCACGATGATCCCTCTCTCTTTGAGGTCCTCGTACACCCTAAGCCTGAGGTCGAAGTCTGGCTGAATCCTCTTGGCCTCTCGCAGGAGAGCCTTCAGGCCCATGGCTCTCCCCGTCTGGGCCCGCCTGACCACCATTACCCCCCTCTTGAGGAGATAGACGGTCTCCAGCAGGGACAGGTGGAGGCTGTCGCCGAGCATTTTTCCGTAGAACCCACTCTCGTAGAGGTCCTTAGCACCCTGGGGGTCATGTACGATGGCCCTATCCCGAAGGAAGATGGCCTCCACCCGGCTCTCTCCCCCTCCCACCACGAGTTCTCCCTTGGGTGCGGCCTTGGTGACCCTGTAGAAGGTGATGTCGCTTTCCTCATCCACCACACAGAGCATCAGCTGTTTCCTCACCTTCGCCACATCCTCGAGAATTGCCTCGAGTTCCGGAAGGTCGAACACACTCCTCTCCGAGACGGCCAAGACCCAATACTTCGTCGGTCCCTTGTCAGGGCCGCTCCCCCGGGAGAAGACTCGGAAGTCCAGAGGGGGAATGCCCTCCTTGACCACATACCCTCTCTGACGGAGGTCTCTGTAGACGAGATACTTGATCTCGAAGTTCGGATGGAGGGAGTCCCCCTCACGAAGGATGTCTCTGAGATGGAGGGTCTTCCCTCCCCTTCTCACCTCCAAGCGTCCCGTCTCCGTCAAGTACGCAGCCTCAATGAGATCAAGCTCAACCCCGCCCCCGGAGAGGGGCACTCCGAAGTAACCCTTGTTGTAGAGCTGGCTAGCCTCGGAGGGCTCCTCAACCACCACCTTCCCCTCGACGGGCTTCCCTGGCATCCGTTGACCTAAGGGAAGTCTGTTTATAAGTCGTCGCGCTGGTGTCTAGCAGAAGCGGTTACCCCCTCAGGCGTCGTCAAGCATTGCCCTTTATATAGAAGGATATTTATATTCAAATCGTGGACCGTCAGCAGCTTCTGGCTCAGGCCAGGGCTCTTCTCTCGAAGACCGGTTTCTTCGTGAGCACGGAGAACTGGAGGCGTGGTCTGAGCTTCGACATGGTCGCCAGAAGAGACGACATCCTACTGCTAATCAAGCTCCTACTTAATGTGGACGCGCTCAGCGAGTCTGCTGCTCGAGAGCTGCACCTCATGTCCCACGCCCTGGAGGGCAATTCCCTCCTAGTCGGGACCAAGAGCAGCAGCGGCAATCTGATGGAGGGCGTCGTATACTCCCGATTCGGCATCCCCATAGTCTCCATGGCGTCCTTCCGCGAGTACCTTGAGGAGGGCGTTCCACCCTTCATATTCTCCGCACCGGGAGGCCTCTACGTCAAGCTGGATACCGATCTCCTCGAACGAGCGAGGGAGAGGGGGATTTCTCTCGGACAGTTGGCCGAAGTGGCTCACGTCTCCCGCCGGACCATCCAGATGTACCTCGACGGGATGAGCGCGACCGTTGACGCCGCCCTCAGGCTTGAGGAATTCCTGATGGAGCCCCTAGTCCTCCCCTTGGACCTGTTCCCTCACGGACGAGAGGCTGAGACCAAGGACGTTGCAGCGTCGGTCTCTGAGGACTTCAGGGGGCGCATCGCAGGCCTCCTCACCCAACTGGGCTACGAGGTCCTCCTCGCTTTAAGGTCCCCTTTCGACGCCATAACCAAGGATCAGGACTTCCTGCTGCTCTCGGGGATGGAGGAGTACGAGAGGGGATTGCAGCGGAAGGCCGAGGTTGTCTCCAACCTATCTCGCATCGTTGAGAGGGACTCAGTTATCTTTGTGAAACAGAGGAAGTCGAGGGTCAGCCTGCTGGGAGTGCCGCTCATCGACTCTCCCGAGCTTCGCAAGATCCGGGGCCGGGAGGAGATCGTGGAGCTCGTCGAAGAGAGGAAGACGGCTTGAGGGAAGTCAGGTTAGGCACCTCCTTGGTGAGCCTGGTTCCCGTCATTCGGGGGTTATCATCCGAGGCCAAGAGAGTTCGCGACCTGATGAGGTCTGGTTCCTTCGATGTCGTGGGCGTCTCGATTTCTCCGGAAGAGTTGGACGCCCTCCGCCAGGGTCCTGGAACGGGCTTTCCTCCCTCAAACGTCGAGGAAGAGGTCTACATGCGCGAGCTGGCCCGCTTCGGACCGGTGGAGAAACCCCCGCCCTGCTTCGTCGAGGCCTTGAACGTCTGCCAGTCCGAGGGCCTTGAGTGCGTCGCTCTCGACATGGACGAGGAGGCCTATACCAGCCTCTATACTCAAGAGGTTCGGGGGTGGGACTTGATAGCCTACTCGAGGGGGCTGAAGAAGCTCCCGAGGATGTCCTTCAAAGCCGACTCCCCTGAGGAGTTGGTGGTCGCCTTCGATGCCTTGATAAACCGGAGGAAGGCATACTCGCGGATTGAGATTGCTCGGGAGACCTTTATCGCGAGTTCCGTGCGAGAGCTCTGCCCACGCTTCAATAGCCCCCTAGCCCTGGTGGAAACCGAGAGGTTCCCAGGTGTGCTGGGGCAGTTAGAACAGACTCAGGGCGATTTTTGACCCTACGCTTCCGGCGGGTTCGCAGGGTCGATCACGACCCCCCGATCGACGTCACCGATGTCAATCGCGTAGACTCGCGTGTTGATGGCGTCGATGACGGTGTTCTCCCAGGATGTGCCCTGATCGTGGCGCAGCCAACGTATGATGCCCGCGTCCGTTGAGACTACGACGTCGTCCCAGTAGTCGCCATCAACGTCACCCACTCTGAGGGAGGTGGCATCGTCATTCAGGCTCGCTATCAACACTCTCGTCCAGCTTCCGTCGTTGGCGAACCAGTAGACTCTGTCATTGGCTGTTCCCACCACAACGTCTAAGGTTCCGTCGCCGTCCATTTCTCCAACGTCGACGGCATTGACCGTCCCAGTAGCTGGAAGACTCCTTGAGGATCCCCAAGTGGTGCCGTAGTATATGATGGCGTTGGACCCAGCGCCCACGATGACGTCAAGGTCATCATCATCGTCCATATCGGCCAAGGTGAGGTCGTTCACAGCGGTTCCTACTGGGATAGTGTCATATGTGGGATTGGTGACGTAGCGACGGACGAATAGGTGATCCACGTAGATTGTGTCGAGCGGCATCCCGCCGTCGGTTCTGTTGGTGTCGGTCACCCGGATATAGATCTGTGACCCTCCGACGCCCGTGGGAAGGTTGGCCGTCTGGTAGGCGTCATCATCCTCCATCTTGGTCACGGTCATGAGGTCGCTCCACGGCCCGGTTTGGGTGGTGGACCACTGAATGGCGAAGTCGTCGGTGTCGTTGCTCTCCGTGTGGTACGCCTCCACGAAGAGCTTGTAGGCCTGGCCTCCAGAACCGATGACCCCCGATTGCCAAACGTGGTCGAGGCGACTGGTCTGTCCGACTTGGCGGACCACCGCCACCACGACAGCATCGACGGAGATGCGAGTAGCCATCCCGTCACTGTTCCCATCGCTAACCGAGGTGTCCGAGTCTTGGATCACGGCGTACAGCGAGCCACCGCCAAAGCCAGCCTCCGTGAGGTCGAAGACTTTCCTGGTCCAGAGGGTCTCTGAGATGCTGCCGACGACGTTTACGCCTCCCGTGCCGACCTTGTATCCAATCTGCATGGCCTCGGTGCCCTGGGACAGGTAGCCGCTAACCAGTAGGTAGGCCCTGTCAGTGGGACCGACAGGAACGTTTCCAAGGTAGTATTGGTGTCCCGGTGGGTTGCCGCCAGACGAGTTTCGAATGTACCAGTGCCTGTCATCTCCAAAGGGGAAGATTGAGTCCGGCTCCTCCTCCTCTTCCAGCACCTCGAAGTTGAGGTCCTCAGCCCAGGTGTCGAAGTAACTGCCCGAGAACACGATGTCGTAGGCCGCTATAAGCTCGTCCTGAGCGACGTAGTAGTCGACCTGCTCTGCGGGACCGAGAATCTCCTCAATCGCCTCGTAGACGTCATCGCTGGTATGTGTATTCGCCACGCTTCCCGTTACGGTGCCCTCCACGGGCAGATCCGCGGTCATGATGTAGTCCGTGGTTGTCTGGGTTCCGAAGCGGCCAAACCCGTCGTTGATGTAGATGCGGACATCCCCGCTCTGCGTTCCAACTACGATGTCGTTGAATCCGTCACCAGTGGCGTCAGCTACCTTGATCACGTTGACTGCCGTGGGCAGGTTGACTATGAGGGTGGGCGTCCAGGAACCGTCGTTGTTGTAGTACCACACCTCCCCTGTGTCAGTACCCGCCACGATGTCGTTATCGGTGTCCCTGTCGAGGAGTCCTATGGCGACGGCCTTCACGTCGTCGCCGAGGGCGTCAACCTCGTACTGACTCCACTGTTTGCCCTGGCCCTGCTGGTTGCGGTACCAGAACACCCTGCCCACCTGGAGCCCGAACACAGCGTCCAGGTCACCATCCTCGTCGAGGTCTCCGAAGGCTACGTCCAGGAAGTCGCCACCGCCCCAAGGCGGGTCGTCGAAGCACCATATGAAGAAGCAGGTGTTGTCCCGCCAGGACTCGACGATAGTCCGTGTCCAAGTAGCATCGTTATCGTAGAAGGTGGAGTACCAGGTCTCGTCCTCGCCGAACCACCAGAAGGTGTACTCGTTCAGTGCCGTAATTACGTCCAGGTTCCATCGTGGACCCCTTACCATGACCTGGCTGGCTAGGGCGTACTCCTCGTTGGTATCCGCGACTCGCTTGAGGCGGAATCCGTAGGAGTTGAGACCGAAGTTCCAGTTGTCGAAGTTCGGGTTGGAGAGGTCTATCGAGAACGCGTAGCTTTTCGAGTCGTTTACGGAAACCACGGAGATAGGTGGCGTCCCCGGAGTTGCCCAGATTGGCGAACGTCCCACGAAGTCCGAGATGACGACGTCGCCGAAGTCATGGTTCAGGTCGGTGTTGTTGACGATAACTTTGACGTACATGAAGTCTGTGGAGTTGAAGAGCGACTCCTCCCGGGTGTGGCCCGCGTCTCGGTAGAACTTCAGGTCTGGGAACGCAGGAGCGCTCCCACCGGAGTCAGTGACCGTGATGGAGTCCACGGTGGCAAAGCGGTTCCTAGGAGGGTCGACTCCGTTGGCCTGGAGCTCGATATCCACGGAGTAGTGGCCATACGACAGTTGGACGCCGTCGAAGCCGTAGGTGGCAGAGCTTGTGCTGAATCTGAACTCGTAGACATAGAAGTCCCCGACGAAGCCGAAGTACGTAAAGGCCCTGTTGCTCGAGGGCTTCGAGGTCTGAGTCACGGGGTCGTTGTAGGGAGGATTCCCATAGACGATGGGGGTGGCGGGCAAGACGGCCGGATCGTAGAGGTAGACATGGTTGAGGTGGTCCACGTTCTTGAGGTACTGGCTGGCCACCACAACGACGACGGTCTGCCCCTTTGAGAACGTCCTGGTGGAGTTGGCGTCGAAGGTGTTGGCGTCCCAGTCATTCGCCTCGAATATGTCCCACTTCTGTAGGTCGCTACCCAGGGAGAGATCATCGGGGCCGCTCTCGGCGGGGCCTGTTGGTCCTCCCTCTTCACCGACGCTCAGAACAAGCCTGCTCTGAGACCTGTGGCCCGCATCATCTGTGGCGTTCAGGATGATGATGCCACCGTCCCAGCTCTTCCTCGCCGCCCAGCTGAGGGAGCGGGTGAAGACACCGTCGTTCGCGGTCTTGTCCCCTGCCCCGGGGTCGCCGTTGTCTACCAGCTGCACGTATCCCAGAGGCGCTCCGCCGGTGCCGAAGGTGAGGTACGCCCACACCGAGTTTTCGTTCAGGTCGGAGTCTGGATCGAAGACGCGCGCGTACAAGGTGAAGGTGTCTCCCTCGTTGACTCGATCCCTGGTTGGAGTCGCAGGGTCGGAGTCCACCCACTTATCCAGGAATACGGCACCCTGAGGACCAGCGAGTCCGAGGAGACTCTTGTCCCAAAGCACTAGACCCTTGTCGAGGTCAACGACCATCACCGAAACCTGGGCGTCCTCCGGTATGGTCTCGTTTAGGTAGCTCCACGTCTCCCCGATGTTCCAGATGCTGTCGGACCCACCTATGCCGTAGTCCTTGACGCTGATGCCGTCGAAGTGTGTTCCTCTGACGGTCAGGATGTGTGTGGCGTTGTCGATGGTGAGTAGGACTCGAGTGGAGCCTTGGAAGAGGCTGTCACCTCCCCGGTGAGTGAGGTTGACGTGGGCTCCAGACCAGACGCCGCCCTGGTAGACGCCCGATAGCTGGCCGTCCATATCGACCCTGTCCGTGGAGGTGGGCGTGGGAATGGTGAAGACCCAGACGATGATGGCAGAGAATATGATTACCGTGATTAGCAGGATCAGTATGGTTCCGACTACCTCCGAAACTCCAGAGTGAGCGGTGGGCCTCTTACGCAGCATAGGGCTCCCCAGGCCAGTGCTCGGTATCCTCTGTCCAGTCGCTATTTAACCGTTGCTGAGCAATTACCATCAAAGATACCTGACTGGCTCACTCGGTCGGGAGGGGTGTTTCGAGCTCCGGCTCTTCCACCTTCGGCTTGCTTACCTTCTTCTTCAGAATCGGGGCCTTGCGGAAGACGAAGAGGAGCTGAGAGGGCTTTCCTGCTCTACCTCTGAGGGGTAGCGCCCTAATGAGGGTGTGATGCTTGCCGCCGTCACCTCGATGGATGTAGGCCTTCTGCCCCGGGGACATCTCAGCGTTTATGAGGGGGTTGGGTCCCACGAAGTCCATCTCTTCCAGGGCCCTGCCCGCCGCGTCCTTGGGTTTAAGGAGCTTGGTCCAACGCCTCCCCTTCAGATCATCCCCCTTCAGGCCCAGGAACTTCTCTGCCCTCTGAGTGACGTCGGTAACCCTCATGTCGCCATCCACCTTCAGGACAGCATCTGCAAGCTGGTCCACGACGTTCTCGATCTTGCGGTAGATTCGAAGGTGCTCCTCCTGCAGCCTCCCGTTCTCGATGGCCACCGCGACCTGGTTGGCGATGCCGGTCACTATGTTGATCTCCTTGCTGGTGAAGTAGTGTCGGGAGGTCGTGCTGTCAAGGGTCATTATGCCACGGGTCTCCCCCTTCGAGACCAGGGGAACTACCAGCATGGACTTCAACTCCCAGTTTCGAATCAGCTTCTGGGGGAGCATATCCTCCTTCGGGAGGTCCCTGATGACCGAGGGGAGCCTCTGGTTAACGACCTTGTTGATGAGCTTCGGGGCGTCTTCCTCCTCGATTCTACCCTCCAGTATCATCTCGGCCATGGCCGGCCTCGGACAGTAAGCCTCAGCGGGGATGAGCGAGCTACCCTTCCTGTCGTAAAGGAAGATGGCACATCGATCGACTCGGACTAGCTGCGGTGCAATGCGGACAACGGTCCTCAGCACCTCCTGGAGGTCGGTGAGGTTGCCGACCATTTCCGACACGCCGATCAGGGCCGCAAGAATCTGGGTCTCACCGAGATCCCGCTCTTCGAACATGAACGGCCAGCTAATCCCTGGGGTGCGGGCAAAAACCTTTCGTGGCCATTATCAGGGGTGGGTCTGACTGGCTCTCCGCCACGGAAAGGCTTTAAGCAACACGGTGGTAGGATAGTGCACCATGTACGCAGTCTTCCTGTTCGATTCGGAGTCAGCAGCCAGGGCCCGCGAGCTCCTGGAGGACGATCTAGTCAGTCGGCAGAGTATAACCCTCAGAGACCCGGCGGCTCTGGGATTGGACCTAGAGGGCCTTTTGGTCGTCATCGAGGGTGAGGTAGCAGCCGTAGAGAGGTTTGAGAAGATCGCTGGGGAGGGCGTTGAGAAGCTGAAGGCGGAGGACGCCGAGAGGACTATCGGTCTGTTGAAGCAGGAGGAGCAGGAAGCGGCCGAGGGAGTCGGGTTTCTGTTCGGATAGTCACTGGGAACCCCTTGCCAATGCCTTAGTCTTTGGGTCCGGAAGCTTGAACCTCCCTTTTTTATCGCAGTAGGTTGTCCGTACGCTGGTGCATTGCGCTCATTGCGGGACTGAGTTTGAGGGCAACTTCTGCCCCACCTGTGGAAGACCTGTGCCTGGCACCGAGGCCCGCCTTCCGGAGATCTGTGCGAGATGTGGGACCTCCTTCGCCGGCAACTTCTGTCCCAACTGCGGGTGGCAGGTGGGCAGGGCATACCAACCGGAGGCTGGAGCTTTTGACACGTTCCTCGGCGTGTTCTGGACGGGGGGCATCCTCCTCTACCTGGCGTATCTAGCGTCCCTGTTGGTCGGCGTGCTGCTCGTCGCCCCGGCCATCGCAGACGGGATTCTCTCCAGCACTTGCGCCTGGTGCCTTGGATTCATCTTCTTCGTGAATCCCCTGAGCGAGAGCTTCTTTGAGGTTGTGGCCATCGGAGGCAGTGGATTTCTGATATACTTCGCACTCCAGTTCGCCCTCGTCATTGGGCTTTTCGTCTTCCTGTTCGTGGCTCATGGACCGGCAAGCTACAGAGACCTCCGGCTGCCGCTAGGGAACATCTCCGAAAAGGCAAGGTCAAGGAGTACCCTCGTAGTCGTAGGCCAAGTCTTCATGGCCCTGATATTCTTCGACACCTTCTACTTCCTCCTCGTCCTCCCCGCCCTCGGCATTGACCCCTCGCCGCCGGACTTCTTCCAGCAGGCCCCTACCTGGTACCTGATGTACAGCCTGATAGATGCCTCCATCTGGGAGGAGATCGCTGTCCGGCTGCTGTTCATCGGCCTGCCCCTGACTATCGGCTCCCTTCTGGTCAGGATTGCGCAAGCCTCCTCCCCGTCCGCCCTCGAGGCGGGGTCTAGGTCGAGGCACATCTTAGGCTCCTTGAGATACCTTCTTGGTGGCCAGGTGAGTGGAAAATCCCCCAGACCCGTCCAACTGACGGCCGCGGCCCTGCTCCTCCTGTCGGCCATCCTCTTCGGCTACCTGCATGTCCTGTCCTGGGAGGTGGGCTGGAAGTTCGTGGACACTTTCGTGGGCGGACTTGCCCTGGGGTATCTGTTCCTGAGGAAAGGTCTCGCCGCCTCCATCCTCCTCCACTTCTCTATCAACGCCTCGACGGTCCTTCTCACGGCAGTGGGGGGGGAGGCGAACTTGGGGGCGACCGCTCTCCTTGGATTAGTATCGCTGGCCTTCGCCATCCTAGGCCTCGGCTTCTTCCTCTTCTACGCCAAAGAAGTCGGGAAGTTCATCTTCCGGTCCCTCGTGGGGAGGCCAAGGGGTGTCGGACAGCTACGGGCTGAGGAGAGGGCACCGCCGAGGGCCCGGGTCCAGCCCCCGCTATACTCTGTCGTATGCCCAAGTTGCGGTGGACAGGAGGCGGTCTACAGGGACGGCTCCCTTGTGTGTGCCAACTGCGGTGCGAACCTCTGACTAGCCCCGTTCCGGGAGTGGAGCGATTTCGTCCACCACCTCCCGGAGGTCGTCAGCAATGATGGTCACCCGGATATCACCCAAGGGAGATTGGGCGGAGAAGGATACCCTCCCCATGAGGGCTGCCTGCTTGTTGAGATGGATCACGAGTCTATCGTCCCTGATTGCTCCGAGGAGCACCTCCCTGGCTGATCCTCGGATGTGCTGAGCCCTCAAGAGCTCCGCCAGCTTGCCCAAACCGGAAGACGTGCCGGAGACGATGCCCTCCGCTTCAAGGAGTTCAGCATCGGGGAACAGGGCCAGGATAGCTGTCCTGACCTTTTCCGCACTCTCCGTAGGATTGCAGGGCGCCTCCAAGGTGATTCGGAGCACACCCTCCCATCCCGACGAGACAGATAACGCCTAGCCCGCCCTGGTAGGTCTGAGGCGAGAAACGTTTTTTTCTCAAGCCCGCCATTACCCCGAGATGCGTGAGGAGATTCTCTCAGCCGCCCTTCAGTCCGGTGTTCTCCTGGAACCTCGCTTAGTGGACTACTTGGCGGATCGGGAGGACTCCCTCGAAAGGCTCCTTGCGGTCTTAGAGTCGGTGAACCCCAGGCCTCTCGTCCTGACCTTCGAGGAGTTCATTGGCCTCCGTGCCCAGCCGAAGGCGGGGCCGGAAATCGCCGCCGAGCCTCAGGCTCCGCCTCCAGTGAGGGAGAGGCAGGAGAAGGATCTGCGTAGAGAGTACGAGGCCGACATCAGAGTGGTGAAGGACATCACTGGCCACTCCACATGCACGGGCGAGATGAAGGACTTCTCACGCTACTTCGAACACAGATACCGAGCCCTGGCCTCCATGCTCAGGACCAGGAGGGAGCTGATGGGGGCAGTCCCAATCGCGCGGGCCAAGAAGATGACCAAGGAGGTCCGCCTGATCGGAATTGTCCAGTCCGTGAAGAAGACGAGGGCCGGGCACCGTCTCATGGTCGTGGAGGATGAGGAGGACACCTGCCAGGTTCTGGTTCCAAGCAAGGGTCCGGCGGGTGACGACTACGCAGTTCCCGACGAGGTAATAGGGGTCGTCGGCCGGCCCTGGAAGGACGGCATCATCCTCGGGGAGGCGATCATCAGGCCCGACGTGTCGCCCTCACACGCTTACGCTGGGGCGGAGGCCCCCCTGTGGGCCGCCTTCGTCTCCGACCTTCATGTCGGGAGCAAGCTCTTCCTGGAAGACCGATGGTCCAAGTTCGTTCAGTGGATGCACGGAGAGGAGGCTTCCCGTATCAAGTACCTCGTGATCGTGGGGGATGTCGTAGACGGGATCGGTGTGTATCCCCGGCAGGACGAAGATCTCGTGCTCGACGACGTGTACCTCCAGTACGAGGAGGTCTCCAGACAGATGGCAGGCCTCCCGGACAATGTCCAGGTCATCATCCTACCCGGCAACCACGACGCCATACGTCCGGCGGAGCCCCAGCCCGCCCTTCCCGCAGGTATCCAGGAGCTGTTTCCCGACGACTACATCTTCCTGGGAAATCCAGCGGCCCTACGCCTCCACGGCGTCGACGTCCTCTGCTACCACGGTAGGAGCATGGACGACTTTGTGACCGGTCTCCCAGGCATGTCCTACGATCGTCCCCTGGCAGCCATGATCGAGATGCTGCGACGGCGACACCTGGCGCCCTTCTACGGGAGTAAGACGCCCTTGGCCCCGGAGAGATCCGATTACATGATCATCGACTCCGTACCTTCCATCTTTGCAACGGGACACGTCCACGGCCTGGGAGTGGGGGAGTATAGGGGAGTGAAGATCCTGAACTCCTCCACGTGGCAATCGCAAACGTCATACCAACGTATGCACAACATCACACCTCGGGCAGGGATGGTGCCCATGGTGAACTTGCAGACGGGGGAGACCTTCGTAAAAGCCTTCTAGCCCCGGACGCTTGAACCCTCGATGAAGATTCTCGCCGTCGGGGATATTCACGGCGACGAGCACCTGAAAGCCCTGAAGGAACGCATGTCGTGTTGCCCTCCCGTTGACCTGGTCCTTTTGGCGGGGGACATTACCGAGCGGAACGACCTACCGGCTTTCGGTCGAGTCCTGGAGGCGATCCAGGAAGGTACCGACGCGCCGATTATCTCCGTGTTTGGGAACGAGGAGTGGGCCGAGTCCCATGACGACTACCGACGTGACTTCCCGATAACCTTTCTTCACGATGAGGCCATTACCTGGAGTGAGGGCGCATCCCCCCTCCGAATCGTGGGAAGTACGGGGTCGCTGGACACCCCCACCTGGTGGCAACGCACCAACCTCCCCAACATCCACAGGGAGTACGCCTCCCGGGTGAAGCTCTTGGATGGTCTACTAGCGATGGGCGGCTTCCGTCTCCTTCTGACCCACTACGCTCCGACGTATCGGACTCTCGTGGGTGAGGGAGAGGGATGGTGGAGTCAGATGGCCTCGAGGAAGCTAGAGGAGGTGGTCCTCCGGAGGAGGCCAGAGCTGGTGGTTCACGGGCACGCTCATAAGGGCATCCCCTTTGCTGAGCTGAGGACGGGACAAGCGACCCTGGAGGACTTCGAGAAGACCAGGGTCATACCTGTGTACAACGTCGCCTTCCCGGTACGCGAGGACGTGACCGTTCTGGACCTGCCGAGCCACTGAGGAACCTTTAAGAGCTTTCTTATGGTAGGAACGGCCAGATGGCTGAGGAGGAAAGGCGAAGGCTTCCTCGGGGAGTGCGTAACCTTCTGCGGGACATAGCCGTAGCTTTTCTCCTGGTCGCCATCGTCATGGCGGCCCTCTTCGCCTTTACCAGGGTATGGCCCCCCATGGTGGTCGTCGAAAGCTCCAGCATGCAGCACAGCAACGACCAGAGCTTCATCGGCGTCATCGACACGGGGGACATCGTCTTGACGCAGAGCGCCCCCAGAAGGCAGGACATCGTTACCTACGTGGAGGGTCGCTCCGCGTCTTCGGGCTTCAAAACCTACGGTGATTACGGCGATGTGATAGTCTTCGCCCCCGGGGGGAATCGAGACGTGATACCCCTCATCCACAGGGCCCTGCTAGCTCTAGAGTGGAATGAGACTTCGGAGGGAATCGACGTGCCTTCCCTCCTCGCCCTCGAGCGATGGGCTGATTGGGACTCGAACAAGGCCGAGCCCTTTGGCCTGCGGAGCGGTGACTACGTCGAGCTTAGGAACGTCACCCACAGGAACCTCAACGTGCGGGTACAGATGAGCACATACTATTCTCGGGCGGTCCAGCAGACGTGCCCGGAGAACTTCTGCGGATTCGTAACCATGGGCGACAACAACCAAGGCCCCGACCAGTACCTGACCAGGCTTGACTGGATCCAGGGGAGGGCCCGAGGCGAGGTCCCATGGTTCGGCCTTCTGAAGCTCGTGGTCGGCGGGACTCACGGATGGGGGGACTCTAGGGTTCCAGCCAACAGCTGGACTTCCTTGACGATCGCCATTGTTCTGCTCATAGCGGGCCCCATCGCCATAGATGTCGTGCTCTCGGCCCTGGCTTCGAGAAGGCAGAAGGGCGGCTCCAACCCCGACGAGAAGGAGCCTAAATGAGAGTCGTCTGGATCCTGGGGCGATAGCTCTTAATCTCCATCAGAACGTCGTCCGCGTGAAGCACCTTCTTCACATCCAACCCTGAGACGCTCGACTGGATCTCCTTGGTCCTTCCACCCCTTCCGAAGGACTTCACCTTGGCGTTGATGAGGCCGAGCATGTCGAGCTCCGAGATCAGATCGGTAACCCTTCTCTGGGTAAGGGGGCTGAGACCGGCCCGCTTGCACAGCTGACAGTAGGTATCGTAGACCTCCCCAGTCGTCAGCCTGTCGTTGCCTGCCTCATCCTGCAGGATGATGCCCAGTAGGATGAGCTTGGAGTGGGTCGGCAGGGACTTCACGGCCTCGATGACGCAGTCGAGTTCGATCTTGTTCTTGGCCATCTGGACGTGGTGCTCCGTGATGGTGACCTCGCCGTGGCGATCCGCCAGCTCCGCGGCCACCCTCAGGAGGTCCAAGGCTCTGCGGGCGTCCCCGTGCTCTTGAGCGGCCAGGGCCGCAATGAGGGAGATGACACCGTTCTCGATGACGCCGCTGTCGAAGGCGAGGACCGCCCTCTGCATCAGGATGTCCTTCAACTCCTCTGCGTTGTACGGGGGGAATACCTGCTTCTCATCACTGAGCCTGCTCTTGACCCTGGGATCCAGGAACTCCGCAAACTTCAGGTCGTTGGATATCCCGATGATGCTCACCTTGGCGTTGTTCAGGTCGTCGTTTATCTTGGTGAGGTGGTAGATGACGTCGTCCCCACTCTTGTAGACAAGCTTGTCGATCTCGTCCAACGCTATGACAACGACCTGGGAGCGCTCGTCGATCTTCCTCAGCAAGAGGTTGTAGACACGCTCCGTGGACAGCCCTGTGAAGGGAATCCGCTCGTCGAAGTCGTGGATGAAGCGGTTGCCGATGTTCTGGAAGACCCCGTAGGGAGTGTCCACGATCTCGCAGTTGATGTAGAAGTACTCCACGTTATCCTTGGCATCCGCCTTCTCGATCTCGTTGCCTATGTACTTCACCACCGCTGTCTTCCCTGTCCCGGTCTTCCCAAAGATCATGACGTTGGAGGGGCGCTCCCCCTTGAGCGCCGTCGCCAGGACAGAGGCCAGCTGGTCGATCTGCTTCTCGCGGTGGGGCAACTTGTCGGGGATGTAGGAGGGGTGGAGAATCTCCCTGTTCTCCCGGAAGAGGGACTCTGTTCTGAGGTACGGTTGGAAGACATTCTGCTCCATTAAGGACTCCCCCACAGGAGGTCGCAGCAAGCAATTGGGGCTGCGTCCTAAGTAGGCCGACGGCATATCTCGCGGCTCTACTAAAGCCTTTTTCTTAGACGATTGACGAACAACTTTCCTGGAAGATCTGGGTATTCTGGCTGCCCCCAGGGAAGGGGCAATCCACCGCTCCGTTACTCCCTCCAGTCGAGTCCGACGGTCCGCACCCCCACCTTCGGAATGAGAGGCATCTTCCGCTTGTGAATCGACCGCTGTACCATCTCCTCCACCCTGCGAACCAGGTCCAAGGAGAGCCCGGTTCTCTCGCTGATCTCCTCCCCCGGCATCTCCAGCTCGAAGCCCAAGAGAATCCGGTCGAGGTCTTCGTAGGAGATGCCCAACTCCCCTTCGTCAGTCTGTCCCTCCCAAAGGCCGGGCGAGGGAATCTTCAGGATGATCCTCTCAGGAACTCCCAACTCGCGGGCCATCTCTCTCACTTGGGTCTTGTAGAGGTCGCCTATCGGAAGGAGGTCCACCCCCGCGTCTCCCCACTTGGTGAAGAAGCCCACCAGGGCCTCACTCTTGTTCCCGGTGCCGACGACGAGGCCGTCTCGCTGGTTGCTAACGGCGTACCATGAGATCATACGGCACCTGGCTCGGACGTTGCCCAGGGCAACCCTGTCCTCGACGCCCAGGGCTCGACGACTGGCCTCAACCATCGGCGCTATGTCCACTACCTCCAAGGACATCCCCAGATCCTCGGCCATCTCCTGAACGTCCCTTTCATCCTCGGCGGAGCTTAGCTCGTCCTTCAGGAACAGACCCTGGACCCTCTGCGGACCCAGGGCCTTCACGCAGAGGTGCGCAACGACGGAGGAGTCTAGCCCACCGCTCATACCAACCACCGCAAGCTCCTTGGCGGCCTGCTGAAAGAAGTCCCTGATGAAGCGGACAACGATTCCCACGTGCTCCGGCCGGAAGGTCGGCCTCAGGGCCATGGACCTTCCATCACCCCCGCGGTTAAGTGACTTTCCCGTCGGCTTCACAGTGTGGTGCCAGAACTGGGTCACTATCTATTTAAGGAGAGGTGAGGTGATGTCGGCGCGCATGGCGGAGCCCAAGTTGAGGGAAAAGAGCTGGGCGGTATCCGCGGAGACGGAGCTCCTCAAGGCGTGGGAGGAGGAGCCCCCCCGCTTCGACGTGGAGAGCGGCAAGCCCGTCTTCACCATCGACACACCGCCACCATACCCCTCGGGCACCGCTAGCTGGCACATCGGAGCGGTGGCGCACTACTCCTTGATTGACATGATTGCCAGGACCCAGAGGATGGTGGGATACGAGGTCCTCTTCCCCTTCGGCCTGGACAGGAACGGCATAAACATAGAGCGCACTGTTGAGAGGAGGTTCAACAAGCGCCTCCACGATTTCGACAGGGAGGAGTTCATCCAGCTCTGCCGGGAGGAGATGGAGAGGAGGTCCCGGGTCTACGTCAACCTCGCGAAGAGGATCGGGTTCTCCGCCGACTTCGACGAGTACTACTACGAGACCGACTCCCCCGAGTACAGGACGGTCAGTCAGGCCATCTTCATCGATCTCTTCCACAAAGGCCTCTTCTATCGAGGCCTTCGCCCGAACTTCTACTGTCCGGGATGCAGGACGCCCGTGGCGGAGGCGGACATCGAGCACGCGGAGATACCCTCCGACCTGGTCTACATCGAGTTCCGGGGGAAGGATGGGGAAGGGCTGACCGTCGCCACCACCAGGCCGGAGCTCCTGTGCGCCTGCAGAGCGGTAATCTTCCATCCCGACGATGAGAGGTACCGCGGTGTGGAGGGAGCGACCCTAATAGTGCCCCCGCTGGGCCAGGAGGTCAAGGCCATCGGTCACCTCGCAGCCAGGCCGGACTTCGGCACGGGAGCTGCCATGATCTGCTCCTACGGAGACACCATGGACATCCAGCTCTTCCGCGAGTTGAATCTGGATCCAGTAGCGGCCATCGACGAGGAGGGTAGGATGACGGAGGCCGCTGGGAAGTATGCGGGCTTGACGGTAGACGCCGCGCGCGCGGCGATCACCAAGGACCTGCAACGGGAGGGTCTGGTGGAGAAAGTGGTGCCCATCCAGCACAGGACCCCCGTCTGTCAGCGGTCGGGAGACCCAATCGAGTTCATCCTCACCGACGACTGGTACATGAAGCAGCTCGACCTCCTCCCCCAGCTAAGGGGTCTGGTGGATGAGATGGAGTTCCACCCGGCAAGGCACAAGCAGCTGCTGCTGGACTGGATGGACTCCATCACCATCGACTGGCCCGTGGGCCGCCGACGATACTACCACACGGAGATACCGCTTTGGTACTGCGCCTCCTGCGAGGAGGTTCTCGTCCCGGAGCCGGGCCGATACTACAGGCCCTGGAAGGATGAACCTCCCTTCGAGTCCTGCCCGAAGTGTGGGGGTAAGGAGTTCCGGGGTGAGGAGGGCGTGTTCGACACTTGGATGGACTCCAGCAACAGCAATCTCGTGACCTGCCAGTACATGAGGGATATGGAGTTCTTCCGTGATCACTTCCCCACATCGCTGCGGCCCCAGGGCAGAGACATCGTACGGAACTGGCTCTACTACACCCTCCTGAAGAGCTACGCCCTTCTGGGGAAGCGCCCCTTCCAACGTGTCTGGATAAGCGGGATGGGCCTAGACGCCACAGGCCGAGCCATGCACGACAGTCTGGGCAACGTCATCGATCCTATTCCGATTCTGGAGAGAGAAGGGGCCGATGCCTTCAGGTTCTGGGCGGCCGCAGAGACCAACGTAGGCGAGGAATTCAGGATCTCGGAGGAGAGGATCTCCGGTGCCAAGAAGTTCCTTACGAAGCTCTGGAACGTGGCCCGTTTCATCTCGGCTTTTCCAGAAGCGAAACCTCGGGCGGTTCAGCCCACCGAGCGGTGGATTCTCACGGAGTTGAATGCCCTGCTGGAGAACTGCGCTCCCGGATACGAGGTGTTCAACTTCTTCGTACCCGCCAATAGGACCCGGGACTTCCTGTGGAACCTGTTTGCCCCCCACTACGTGGAGATGGTCAAGCACCGAGCCTACGAGGGGGACCCCAGCTGTCTCTACGCCCTCCACACGGTCCTTCGGACCCTTCTTCGCCTCCTCGCCCCCATCACCCCCTTCATAACCGACGCAATCTGGCGGCAGGTGTACGGCGGCACGATCCACCAAGAATCCATGCCGCAGGCGAGGGAAGAGTGGCAGAGTAAACTGGGCAAACTCACTGCCCCTCTCGTGGAGTTCAACTCGTCGGTGTGGAAGGAGAAGAAGGCCAGGGGTCTTGCCCTCAAGGACGAGATCTCTGGTATCGCCCTCCCGAAGGATCTCATCCCGTTCTCGGACGACCTGTCCCGGATGCACAACATACGGTGGTAGGGGGTTCCGGTCCGCTCACCCCGAAACGGTCACCGTGTCTCCGTCCTCCAGGATATGCTTCAGGCCTACCCTCTGACCCGGAAACTTCGCACTGCTGCCCCACACCTCCGCGTGCTTGAAGGTCCTGAGGAGGTCGCGATGAATGAGCTTGCACACCTCGGACACGTCGGAGCCCTTCTTCACCACCAGGGGCTCGTCGCGCTTTGCCCTGCCTCCGGGGGGCCGCAGGTAGACCCTCATCAAGGAGAGCTTGCGGTAGACCTTCCCCAGGAGGTCCTCTAAGCCATCCCCTCTCTTGGCGGAAATGGGTGCCACGTCCCATCCTGCCAGTTCGCGCAGCACCCCCTCCGTGGAGTGCCCGTCTTCAAGATCGATCTTGTTGAGAACCACCATGCCTGGTACGTAGACCCTGTTGCCGGCCAGGTGGTCCACTAGCTGATCCACCGTAATCTGCTCTCTGATGATGAGCTCTGCATTGACGATTCCCCACTCCCTCACGACGTCCTTGATGCTGTCCGGCTCCACCTCTCGTTGTTCGACTAGGGAGTTGACCTCGATACCCCCGCGGTCCTTCCTGTGGACCGTCAACCTAGGCGGTTCCTCATTGACCCTGATACCGCTGCTGTGGAGCTCGGACCGGAGAGCCTCCACGTCGGGGTTGGTGATGTCGATCATTAGAAGAAGCAGGTCGGCTATTCTAACCTGTGATAGGACCTCCCTCCCGCGGCCCCTCCCCTCCGAGGCGCCCTTGGTGAGCCCTGGGAGGTCTAGAACCTGGATTCGAGCTCCCCTGTGGTTCAGGAGTCCCGGAACCGCCGCCAGGGTCGTGAAATCGTACTCGCCTACACGGCTCTCGGCCTCGGTGATTCTGTTGAGCAGGGTGCTCTTGCCCACGCTAGGGAATCCAACGAGGGCGACGGTCGCGTCTCCCGACTTCCTCAATCCCTTGACGGCCTTGCCCTTCTTCGCGCTCTTGGCAGCCTCGCGCAACCTTGCCAGGCGCGCCCTGAGCCTCATGATGTGCCGTTCGGTCGCCTTGTTGTGGGGAGTCCGACGCAGCTCCTCCTCGATCTCCCTGATCCGCTCCTCGGAGGTGGTCAACGGCTCTCCAACGGTCTCACTGCAAGAAATCGTTGTTGGTGGTCGCCCCGAGTCACGGGACGATGGTGGTTCCCGCCGCCCCCTCCAGAGAAAGCTCGATGCCGTGGGGGTCCGTGATGATGACTCGGCTCCCCCCGCCCTTTAGGAAGTCGATTGCGGCCTTGATCTTGGGTCCCATGCTTCCAGGAGGGAACTCCCCCGCTTCCAGGTGGGTCCGGGCCTCATCGGCGGTCATCTTCTTCAGGGCTTCCTGATCCCTCTTCCCGAAGCGCAGATAGGCGCAGGGTACGTCCGTAACCATCACTAGGAGTTCCGCCATCGCGCTGGAAGCCAGCAACCCTGAGGAGAGGTCCTTATCGACCACCGCCTCTGCGCCGCGCAACCCCTCCGGGGTGCGGATCACAGGAATACCCCCGCCGCCGGCGGCGATGAGGATGTTGTCCTCCTTTTCGAGGGACTTGCGAAGGAACTCGGTTCCAAGAACCTCCAACGGCCTTGGCGAGGCGACCACCCTCCTGTAGCCGCCGCGAGCGTCCTTCACCATGGCCCATCCAGCAGACTTCAGCTCCTGGACCCTCTTCTCCTGGTAGATGGGTCCGATGGGCTTTGACGGGCTGGCGAAGGCGGGATCGTTCTCGTCCACCACCACCATGGTGATAAAGGGTATGACCAGACCGTCGCTCCCGCGTCTCCTCAGGTCCTCCTGCAGGACCAACTGAAGGTTGTACCCAATCTGGGCTTGGGACTGGGCGACGCAGACGTGGAGCGGGTTCGGAGGGACTACGTTGGATGCAGCTTCGTTCTGCAGTAGAATGGCGCCGACCTGTGGGCCGTTTCCGTGGGTCAGAATCAGCCTGAAGCCCCTGTCTCGAACTCTCAGTACGCCGGGTACGATCTGCTTCACAGCCGAGACCTGCCGCTCCCAGCTGGGTGGCCTCTGCGGGGGGGCTATTAGGTTGCCGCCGATGGCCATGACTGCAAGTCTCGTGGAATCACCTGGAAACCAATCCATCGGTACTGGATTATAATAATGTTGGCGCGAGAATCCTCCCTCAGACTTGGGGTCACTTTCATCCATCCCCCTGAGGGGAGCTTTTATAGTCTCCAACGGAGGGTGGTGGGCTTGCCGAAGAGCTCAAAAAAGTTAATAAGACGAACCTCCGATAGGGCCGCGCCTAGAGGGGATGGGATGTCTTCAGTTTCAACCGCCGAACGGCTCGCCAAGAAACAGCGTGAGATCTCCGTCTCAGAGTTCTTCGAGAGGAACAAGCACATCCTCGGCTTCGACTCTCCGACTCGGGCCCTCCTCACTTCGGCAAAGGAGGCCGTGGACAACGCCCTCGACGCCTGCCAGGAGTACGGAGTTCTGCCGGAGATCATGGTCGAGCTGGAGAGGATCGAGGACGATGAATACAGGCTTGTCGTCGAGGACAACGGTCCGGGCATCGTCAAGCGTCAGGTGCCGAAGGTGTTCGGCAAGCTTCTCTACGGGTCCCGCTTCCACACGTGGTCTCAGACCAGGGGACAGCAGGGCCTGGGCATCTCAGGCGCGATCCTCTACGGCCAGATCACGACGGGCAAACCGGCCGTCATCCGTTCCAAGACGATACGGGACGACGTTGCATACGAGATCGAGCTGATGGTGGACACGAAGAAGAACAAGCCCCAGCTTACCAGGGAGGACTTCGTCGTCTGGGACAAGGCCCATGGGACGAGGGTTGAAGTGTACCTGAGAGGGCGCTACGTCAACGGGAAGCAGTCCCTGACGGAGTACCTCAGGGCCACGGCCATAGTCAACCCCTACGCGGAGATCACCTATCGGGCGCCCGACGGTTCTCTGACGGCCTTCGAGAGGATCTCCACCGAGCTGCCGCGAGCGCCCGTGGAGGTGAAGCCCCATCCCCACGGTGTGGAACTCGGCACCCTCCTTCAGATGGCCAAGGAGACCAAGGCGATTAAGCTCAGCTCCTTCCTCCAACAGGAGTTCAGCAGGATTAGTGGCCGTGTTGCGAAGAGCATCTGCCGCAAGGCCGAACTCTCGGAGGACATGCGTCCTCGCTCCCTGAAGCTAGCGAGTGCGAAGCGCCTCCTCTCGGCCTTCCAAGGGGTCAAGATTATGGCCCCACCCACAGACTGCCTCTCCCCTATCGGCGAGCTCCTGATTCGGAAGGGCTTGAGAAACGTCGTGGGTGCTCGCCGGCCCGAATTCTATAGCCCCCCAGTAACACGCTCCCCGTCGGTCCACGAGGGTCACCCCTTCCAGGTGGAGGTGGGCATAGTGTATGGCGGCAATCTGCCCACCGACCAGGCCGTGGATATACTCAGATACGCCAACCGTGTACCGCTTCTCTATCAGCAGGGAGCGTGCGCCTGCACGCAGGCCATCGAGGCCGTCGACTGGAGGAGGTATGGCCTCGAACAGAGGGGTGGCAAGGGAATTCCATACGGACCTGCGATAGTCTTGGTCCACGTATGCTCCACAAAGGTCCCCTTCACATCGGAATCCAAGGAGGCCATAGCGCCCGTCCCCGAAATCGTAAGCGAGATTGCCCTTGCCCTCAAGGAGTGTGGAAGACGCCTCAAGTCCCACATGAACAGAAAGGTGAAGAGGGCGAAGACGGCGGAGAAGTTTGAAATCGTCCGGACCATTCTCCCGCGCATCGCGGAGGAGAGTTCCCGCATCGTTGACCGCCCGGTCCCCGACATAATCCCCACCATTACCAAGATAATGAACGTGGTCTGGATTGACGACAAGGTGGAGTACGAGGCTGGCCGATGCAGGATAAGGGTGGACATTCACAACTACACCTCCCGGGGGAAGAGCTTCACGTTGCACGCCGCCGTGCCCTCAAGGGCGGTGGATAGCCTCATGTCCAACCCGGGGCCCACGGAGGTCAGGCCCGACGGTAAGATCGCGTGGAAGCTGCCCCGCATCCCCGCTACGAAGAGCCTCACAATTGCCCTCGAGCTGCCGGGCCTCGAGGAGGGCGATTACGACGAGGCCGAGCTCTACGTGAGTGGTGCCACCCCGGCACAGTTTGTGGGCGTGGAGCCCCTCCCAGGAGACTGGGACCTCGAGGTCGACGTGGGTGAGGGGACGGAGTTGGTGACGGAGTATGGCGCCCAGGAGGAGGCGGTGGGAGTTGATTGACATGTCTCAGAGAGCTCGCCAAGAGCGGGCCCTGAACTCCCTGCACGGACTCGCAGAGAGCATATACGACCAGCTCGAGAAGGGCCGCATACCCCACATGGCCATCCCGCTCCGAACCAAGTCGAATATCAGCTTCGATGAGAAGAAGGGGGTGTGGAAGTACGGCAAGGGTCGCGGACAGCGGTCCGCGAAGAAGCTGAGGGGAGCCAAGATGCTCCTAAGGACCCTTCATGTCCTGGGCTTCATAAAGGGAATGATCGACGAGAATCGGTCTTCCACCCTGCGAGAGCTCTACTACATCTCAGAGGGGTGGGAAACCGGGAAGTTCGCCACCCAGGACGAGAGCAACCTCCTCGCCGAGGACCTGGAGATCCTCACAGGAAGCCTTCGAGAGGACTTCAGGTTGCGGCCAGAGGAGGACGGCGCTAGGGTCATCGGGGACCTGACCCTGGAGGAGACTAACCGTCGAGGAGAGCCGAAGCGGATCAACTGCAAGGATGACGTCGGCGACTCAGGCTATTCGATCCCCTACAACGTGGAGGAGGAGAAGCTGAGGTTTCTGGACTGCAACGCCGACTTCGCCCTGGCCATCGAGACTGGTGGCATGTTCGACCGACTGGTGGAGAACGGCTTTGACGAGGACGCCAGGGCGATCCTTGTCCACATAAAGGGCCAGCCAGCGAGGGCCACCAGGAGGTTCCTGAAGAGACTGAACGAGGACCTGGGCCTCGGGTGCATCGTGTTCTGCGACGCCGACCCATGGTCCTTCCGAATCTACGCCTCCATCGCCTTTGGCGCCATCAAGACCGCCCACATCTCGGAGTACCTCGCCACGCCCACGGCTACCTACCTGGGGATAACGGCCTCCGACATCCTCAACTACGAGCTGCCTAGCGACGAGCTCTCCCCCCAGGACGTGAAGGCCCTTCAGGACATCCAGAGCGATCCTCGGTTCAACGACCCCCTATGGAAGGACGAGGTCGAACTCATGCTGAGGACCGGCAAGAAGGCGGAGCAGCAAGCGCTAGCGAGGTACGGCCTCGATTACGTTACCGAGACCTATCTTCCTGAAAAACTCGCCCAGCTCGGGATGGTAGGGTAGGCCGGTCTAGGCACCTTCCGGAGACCCGGACGTCGACACCTCGGAAGGAGTTTGACCCGTGAGGTAGCCGTTGAGCTCCATGGTCCTCACCTTCAGAAGGATGACGTCGCCTAGTATCGCAAGGCTGCTTGGTATGTCTATCCTCCTCTTGCGCGGGGCGGGATTCAGCGTCCTGAGCTTCTGGTATGGCTTCCTATCCATCATGAAGGTGAGGGTGTCCACCTTCCAGAGGTTCGTGTCGATGTATGCGTCCTCCACGATGCCCAGGTCCTCGCCGTCGTGGGAAACCACCGGCATCCAGAGGACCCACGGGAGGGCCATAGGACGTCTGTCCTGGTGGATAACGTAATCGGACATCTTGTTGACGGGCGGCCTGAGAAGGACGTAGTTGCCCACAGAGCCTATGGACTCCGTGCTGAGAAGACAGCGTTCTCGCTCCTTCCGGGTCCGAAGGCCCAGGATGTCAGCGAACCTCCTCTCCGGCCTAATCTCAAGGGCGGGGATGTTCCAGTCGTGGGACACGTAGGCGATGTGGATCTTGCCAAGCTGCCACGCATCACCGGAGACGATGGTCATCCCATAAAGCTCTCCCGCCCTAAACTGCATCGGGAGTATGATACGAGCTAACCCTATATATATCGTTGTCTGGCCTTCTCAGTTGTCGGAGCACTCCCGCGACCTCCTCCGTTTTATAACCTGGAGCGTCATAGTCGGCCTCGGTGGCTGAGAAACCGAAGGCGTACGGCGGCCTGTGCGAGTTCTGCAGCTACGAGGGCCCATTCGAGTGGTCGGACGACGCCGGTGAGTATCAGTGCCCGCAGTGTGGTCAGGCCCACCGCTCGGCACCTGATGATGAGTGGCTCGGCTGAGGAAGTCCCATGGTAGAGTCCCAGGAAGGAATGGATGAGGAAGAGAGAATCATCGACTTCCTCGAGAGAGTCATCAGGGAGCGAGGCGGCGCACGTCGGCTCATCCTGGGGTCGGACCTCTATAGACAGGTCCAGGATACCATGAGGGACGAGGACTTCGGGCGAGTCAGCATAGGGGGAAGACACCCCTTCCAGAACATCAGTCACATCTTCGGGGTCCCGGTTGAGGTGGACTACAAAGACAGATCTCGCCTCGAGCTCCAGGATTGAGGACTCAGAGTACGCCTCGGGGAAGTGCCACCTTTATTGAGGTGGCCCATTCGGTCAGCGTGAAGGATGATCATTGGACCCATCGCCTCTTCCTGGAGAAGCCCGAGCTGTTCATGGCGGTTCACGAGGCGGGACTCAAGTATGCAAAGATCCAGGCAGCCAAGCTGGAGCAGATCCTTCTGAAGTTTTGTGTCCCCCCGGGGCGGCAAGATCCTCGACGCGCCCTGTGGCATCGGGAGAAACACCGTTCAGCTCGCTTCCATCGGATGGCGGGTCGTCGGCATCGAGTTCGTCCCTCTGTATGTCGACCGAGCCCGGTAGCTGGCGGAGGAACTTGGGGTCACAGGCCGTTGCACCTTTCGCGTAGGCGATGTCCGAGATGTGGGATCGGTGCTTGCGTGTGAGCGACCTTTCGACGTCATTATAAACATCCTTACGTCAATCGGCTACTGGGATGACGAGACGGACCTCTCGATTCTTCGCCAGCTTCACGGCTTGGCAGACCCCGAGGGCGTTCTAGTACTGGACACGATAAACCGGGACTACGTCATCAGTCACTTCGACAGCACTAGCGTGGAGTCCTTCGGTGACGTCACATATGCGGAGACCCGGGAGCTGGATCTGAACACCTCTCGCATCTGGAGCAGGTGGATCTTCTACCGAAGGAGGGGAGATGACCTGGAACACGCCCTCACGACAGACGTGTCTCAGCGAATCTACAGCCCTCACGAGTTGAGGGCTACCCTGGAGGGTGCTGGGTGGAGAGAGGTGGAGGTATTCAGCGGTTGGGATCTCAAGCCCCTGTCGAGCGATGTCAACCGATTGCTTGCCGCGGCGAGGAAGTAGTTCCCGACCTGCAAATCGTTTCGGAACAATGTAGACGGGCCGACCGGGATTTGAACCCGGGTTTAGGGCTCCGCAGGCCCTTGGGATGTCCACCTACCCCATCGGCCCTGACCCTATGTACAAAGGTTTTCCATATGAAAGTACCTGACCGGGGTTACCTAGATTACGTGAAGCCCCTTGAAGCCAGGGCCGTCTTGATGCTGTCGTAGACCTCCTGAATGGTTCCGGACCCGTCGACTTCCATCAGCAGAGATCTCGCTCCGTATCGCCTCACCAAGGGCTCAGTCTTCTCGCGATAGGTTCGGAATCGCTGCCTCACGACTTCCTCCCGGTCATCTGCTCGGTGTCGGATGCTAGCCCCGCACCGGTCGCACATGCCCCGAACGCGGGGAGGACTGGTTCTCAAGTGGTAGACCGCCTGACACTGCGAACAGGCACGCCTCCCTAAGAACCTCTGCACCACCTCTTCCTCGCTGACGTCCAGGTAGACCACCCCATCGATGCCTCCCATCCCTTCCAGGGCCTCGGCCTGGACCACGCTTCGGGGGAACCCGTCCAGGATGAACCCGTCCCTGACGTCCCCCTGCGATAGCCTCTTCCGAATCATCTCGATGATAATGTCGTCGGGCACCAGGACCCCTTTCTGCATGTACTGCTGAGCCTGGTGGCCCAGGTCGGTGCCGCTGTTGACCTCCATCCTGAGCATGTCCCCCGTGGCAATCCTCGGTATTGAGAACTCGTCTGAGAGCCTAGACGCCTGAGTGCCCTTCCCTGCTCCCGGCGGCCCTAAGATGGCGAGCTTCACGATGGGCCTAGGGTTACCGACGATAAATCCTTTGGCTACGAGGGTGCTGCCTCCTCCGCGGGCTTCGGAGCAGGTGCCTTTGCTGGCAATGGCTCCACTGGGCTGAGCCCCTCGTAGAGGTACAGTGTGGACATGACCAGAGCTGTCCCCAGGGCTCCATAGAGACCCACAGCGAGCAGCGCCCCGAGGAGCGACGGGAGGAGAGTGAGCAGGAGGAGGACCGCGCCGGAGGCCGCCGCGGTGATCCCTGCGTAGGCAAGGCAGTAGGGGACGATTTCCCTCCACCCGCGATATGCCAGCTCCAGGCTCCGCCTCACAGCAAACCCAAGTGCGCGGTCGTCGACAGTGATGACGAAGGGGATGAGGAAGATGAAGTAGAAGATGACGATGAGCGCCGCGAGGACGAAGAGCGACACGAGGAGACCGGCAGGATAACCCATCAGGAAGGGGACCTGGACCAAGACGATTACGGCGACTAGGGCGTTATAGGCGAAGATCCTGGAGAAGAGGATGGCTGCCTTTCTCAGGAAACTACGGACCGACCCCTCGACTCGGATCCCCTCCAGGGCACCGATGTATCCTGCCGTCACGAAGGATATGATCCCCAGGTATGCCAGGATGACGGGCGTCGTGAAAGGACCCAGCTGCCAAGGAGGATAGAGGGGTAGGAACGGAACATTCCCCCATGATTGCCCCATGACCTGGGCTAGCGAAGGGAATGGCAGGGGCAGGGCGAACTCGACGGAGGGGTTCTCGGGGACCAGTCCCGGGTCGAGGAGAAGAAGGATTGCGTCGACGGCAAAGGGCAGGAGCATAAGCGGGAGGGCCGCCCTCGCACTCAGAAACCCCTTCTTGAGGGAGCGCGACCATAGGGGCAAGGGGACCGCCCCAATACTGGCCTCTCCCACCTTTAATCTTGCCCTGGTCTAGAAGAGATGGTCGTCGAGGGCCTTGGCAGGCCCGCCGACCCAACACCTCACGGTCCTAATCCCCAAGTCCGCGATCTTGGCCTCGACCTCCTCCACGGCCTCGGGCAGGGTGTTGACGTAGACGGTGGCTCCGGTATCGATGGAGAAAAAGGCCGGGATGCCGTCCTCCCTCATCCTCCTGACCGCCACCACCACGGTGAGGGTCTCGGGTGTCCACAGGAGCATCTCCCCGGGTCCCGTCATAGTCATTCCATGAAGCATCAGAGTGTCCCGCTCCGCCAGCTGGCATATCCTCCCGATGTCTCCCTCCGCGATGGCCAGCTCCATCTCTGCAAGCATCTTCGGAACCTCCGCTAGGCGTGCGGCGAAGAAGGGGGATCCGAGGACCTCGCGATGGGCGGCCTCCGTATCCTTGTAGGCCTCCACTAGGGCGACGATGATTCCCATCTGTAGCTCCTCGGAGGCCAGCTGGTAGGAGAACGAGTCCTCGTCGGTCGTCGCCATCTGCCACTTGGAGAAGGCGCCTGTAACGGCTCGAGAGGCTGACCCGGCTCCCCTGCGGGCTATGGTGGACACCTCCTCCAGCGAGAGCTTCAGTCCTGCAGCCCGGGAGGCTGCAAGGGCAAGAGCAGCGAAGCCGGAGGCGGAGGCACCAAGGCCCACGTTGGTGGGGAAGTTGTTGGTGGACACCACCCTGGCTTTTTCGTCAAAGCCCGCGCGCCTGCGAACCTCCTCCAGGATGGCAACAACCCTCTCCAGGGGGCGACCGTGGATCTTAGTACCGTCCAGCTCTAGATAGTCCTCTTCATAGTCTTCGAAGGACACTGTGGTGTGGGAGATGAGGGGTGCTGTGCAGACCGATATGGAGTCGTGGAAGGGAAGCCTCAAAGCCTCGTCAGCCAGACCGTGGTACTTTACGAGGCCCTGGATGGGATGGGCCACCGCACTCGCCTTCAAACCGAATCCCCCTTAGATGTCGAAGATGACGACGGCATACCCCTCCTTAGGGTTCACCTCGATCATGTGGTAGGTTACCGCTTTTACGAGGACCTCGCCGGGATGCCTGGAGGGGTCCACTACCTCGCCACGGACCGCTGCCCTGAGGGACAGTTCCCGGATCCTCACATCGAACTCCGACAAGTAGACGTTCTCCATCTCGTGGACGTAGAGCAGCTCGGTGAGCCAGTCCACCATGAGTGACTCCGGATCCCGAGAGTCCACCAGGACCTCCAACTCCCCCCGGGGTTCCACCATGCTGACGTCGGTCATTAGGTCGAACATCCCCAGGGCGGCGTTGGCGAAGATCTCCTCCAGTGTCTCTCCGTAGGCCTTCAGTCCAATGTCGGCCGTGTGTTCGAGGAACTCGTACCTCACGCGGAGACCATCGGGGGGTGGACTAATGAAGCTTCCTCGTCGGGGATCAGACCCCCCGCTCCTTCTCCGGCCATATGAGCTTGTGAAGCTGTGGCAGAACCCTCACCCGCAGGTTGTCCCTCAGCACCCATCTTGCCAGCGGCAGCAGGTTCCGGCCTCCCTCGGGTTGAAAGACGACGTCACAGGCCGCCCCATGCTCCTGGAGCACCCTCTTGGCGTACTCGTAGTCCTTCTCATCAGCGATTACGAACTTCAGCTGATCCCCCTCCCGCAGCAGCCGGAGGTTCTCGAACTTCATCTGATCCTCCATTCCCGAAGAGGGGCACTTGATGTCCATGCTGACGCAAACCCCTTCGTTCCTGGGTAGGTCCTCGATGGAGACGGAGCCGCTGGTCTCGACTATGACCTCGAATCCCTGCTTAATGAGTTCTCTGATGAGGTCCTTGGAGTCCTTCCAGAGGAGGGGCTCACCACCGGTCAGGCAGATGCTCTCCGCCCTCTGTTTCCCCACCTGCTCAACGATCTCCTCAACGCTCATTTCCACTCCCCTCTCCCAGGAGTAGGCCGTGTCGCAGTTGTGGGTCAGGACGTCGTTGGCGAAGAAGGTCTGATGGGGGGAACAGGTGAGGTTGAACACCTTGTGGACCCCCGAGCGGGGCTCGATCTGAGAGATGCGGGCCCATGAAGCACCCATCTGTCTGTCCAGGACCAGGACGCGGCTCCCCATATCGAGGTCCTCACAGAGCCTCCACCCCTTGGATGTGTAGAGGGGATGCTCGGAGGTCAGGGTGAGTTCGTGCCCACTCTCGAAGGATAGCTCCAGGAGGCCCCCGCTTAATCTCTTGTGGACGGTCTCTACCTCCGTGTAGCGAGGCTCCTGCTTAGAGAGGTCATAGGCCAGGACCTTGTCACCAATCCCCACATCCTCGATGCTCAACTTCCGGCCACCGTCTGTAGTTACGGAAACGTCCGCGGGGAGGCACCAGGAGCACCGAAGATTGCATAGGGCGGTTCTGATGAAGAATGTCGGCTTGCCGACGTGGATGCCCTCGCCCTGGATGGAGAAGAACATCTCTATGATCTCCACGCGACCCGCCCCCTGGTAGGGGCATACTATGACCTCTTCGCTAGATAAAGCTCAAGGTGCCACGGGCCAGCGAATGCTATCCGTCGGTGTCGGCCTCCGGCGATGGGGCCACCTCTATTGGGGAGGGCCAACCCACGCCATGCCGATGAGCAGGTAGCCAAACCCAGCGGTCCCTGCAAGGAGATATGCCCACGACCCCATTAGGCCCAAGAATTGGGAGAGAAGCCCCACGAAGGAGAGGGCGATGAGCAGCGTAGCCCCTAGGGTAGTCCTTGGACCGCTTCTAGGATGGGAGATGTAGCGGCTTCCCAGCAGGAATACGATGGCGTGAGCCACGACTACAGCTCCGAAGACGCTTGGGATGTACGGGAACAGCCTGTAAAGGAACAATTCCCAGGGACCACCGACGGAGGGCCCTCCGGAGAGTTCTGGTAGGGTCAGGTGAAGGGTCGCCACTCCCGACAGAAAGGCAATCCAGGAAACGGCATAGGCGAACCACATCTGTCTCTTCCGCCTGTAGGCGGGACCGCCCTCGGGTGGGACCGTGGTGATGTCGGCCCCCAGTAGAATCCAGCCGAGGAACTGAAGGGCGAGAGCGGGGACTGAGAAGGCGACTACAGCCCATGTCTCTCCCGAGGCCATCCAGACGACTGGGCCGGGCAGCAGCAGCAGGCTCCCGCTCGCCAGGAGAAGGGCTGTGACCCTGGCTTCCCAGGTGGGCATGCGTCCGTTGCCAGCATGCCACGGCCGTCTCCACCAACGGTCGAGCTTGGAGGGACCGACGACTGGAGGTGGATAAGGTGGTGCCCAGCTCATTCCCCGCCGCCCCCACGATACCAATCGGGGCGATTCACGTAGGGAAGCGGATCCTCAATGCCGGCCTCCTGGAAGCCCCTGAGCCGGAGCTGGCAGGCGTCGCAAAGGCCGCAAGCTTTCTTCTCCCCCCGGTAGCAACTCCATGTCAGCTCCAAGGGCACCCCGAACTCCACGGCCTTGCGTACAATGTCCGCCTTATGCAGGTCGATGAGGGGGTACCTGATCTCTATAGGGCGACCCTCGACCCCGCGGCGAGTTCCAAGGCGCGCCATTTCCTGAAACGCCCGATAGTATTCTGGACGGCAATCGGGGTATCCCGAGTAGTCCAGGTAGTTTGCCCCGATGTAGATGGCGGCGACGTCCCTGACCTCGGCCCATGCAAGGGCGTAGCTGAGGAGGATCGTATTCCTCGCAGGCACGTAGGTTGCAGGAATGCCCACGCCAATCTCCCGGAGATCTCGTCCTGCTGGTACTTCGATTCCTGCGTCCGTCAAGGCGGATCCGCCGATCTGGCCGAGGTCCAGCGTGGTCACGATGTGCTCCCGCACTCCCAGTGCATGGGCTACGGCTCGGGCCGCCTCGACCTCTCGGCTGTGACGCTGGCCGTAAAGGAAGGTCAGGGCGTCCACTCCTCCCGAGTTAGCCTGGATGGCCATGGCTAGGGTCGTGCTGGAGTCCAGCCCGCCGCTGAGGAGCACCAGGGCGGTCGTCATCGGGGCTTCATGGGAAGGAGTCCTAGTCAACCTATCCCCGATTCGCGGCAGGCGTGTGACTGGCGGTGATCTCGTCGAACGCATAGTCCCCCCACTCCCCTCGCCCCAGTGCGATCTCCAGCTCAGGCGGGGTTAGCATCGGCCTGTCGTACTGGGCGTGGTCGTCGATGGCTATCCTCGGACAGGCGGTGTTGACGAAGGCATCCACTCTGTACCCCTTCAAGAACTCCGGCCCGACAAAGTCCATGAGGAGCAGGTAGCCCTTCCGTCCCTCCGACTCCAATAGCCGCTTAAGGTCCATCGCCATCCCCATCCTGTACTGCCCGATCTTTCTGGAGACGATGATACCGAAGCTCTGGGCCTCCTCGGCGATTGCGATGGCGGCGAACCTCTGCCTGAGTATCGCCTCCCTCAGCTCTCCCATGTCCCTCACCTCCCCGGTGAAGGGATCCGCAGCTACCACCCTCTTCTCCAGCGCCAAGGCGACACCCAACGGATGGAAGTCCCCCGTTCCGACGTAGAGGAAGCACTTCACATCGTCCGCCACTTGACGAGCCGTGTGGACGTCGCACCCCAACAGCTGCCCGGCGTAGGCGATTCGCCCGTCCGGTTCACCAACGACTACCGTGACCCCATGAGCCTCCAAGTACATCTGGACGTCCTCCAGCCACGGGATGTGCTGGACCGTGGTAAGCAGACCCACTGGGCTCTCGACCAGCGGTAGGGCGGCCTCCAGGAAGTCCAGGGACGGAAGGGGCATGGGAGCCTCCAGGAAGAGAACATCCTTCACGTTAAGGTACGGCATGGGAGCATGTCCGATCTGGACCACCAGGTCCACGGGCATCCTCGGAATGTCGCAGGCCCCGAAGGTGGGCTCCGCAGAGACCATGGCGGTGACCTTCGCCTCCCGCTCGATCTCTTCAGCAAGCTCGATGGCCTGGAGCCGCATGCCGTCGGGATACTGGAGCCCGACGGTCTTGCACCCCCGTGAACGGATCTCGGAGATGGCCCCTTGCAGGTCCATTCACCCTCACTGCTTCCCCAGGCTAGGTGTCCTCAACCACGATCCTGCAAGGTGTCGGAAGCTTGTAGGCCGCCTTGTTGAGGGCGATCTTGGCGTGGTCAAGGTTCCCGGGCGTGGTCCTTATGTACATGACCGTCTGCCCGGCCTTCACCCTCGCCGCCGTTCCGACGGGCGACCCGAAGGCGCCCCTCATGCCATCCGATATCCTATCGGCCCCCGCCCCCACAGCGACCTTGTTCTCCCTCAGCACGACGTGGGGGTAGGTCTTGATCTTGAGGTGATACTGCTGTCCCGCCTTCTTGGAGATGTAGCGGTTGGCCGCGATTCGGGCCGCTTCCAGGGCCATGTGCCTTATCTGACAGGACTCCTCGACGACGAGATCCAGCCTCTTCGGGAATTCCCCGTCGGGATTACCGAGATCGAAGGTAACGATCCGCGGGTTGGGGATGCCTCCCATGTACTCCTTGCGGGTGTAGGCCTGGCCCTTGACCTCTCTGTACATACTGGCGGGCTTTCTGACCATGTGCCCTCTCCTCTAGGAGACCCTGAATATATAACGATTGGTCACCCGGACCTGCTATGTGACCCGAGGTCTGATCTCCCTGGCATCGCCTACTACGTTGACGTGGGCCTAGTGGAGAACAGAACCAGCGTCGCTGCGATGACCGCAACGATGGCGACCACCATGCCGTAGGTCACGAAGAACAGCAGGGTGGTGTTCAGGACCGACAAGGTGTTGAGGAATACCTCCGTCGCGGGTAGGGCCCAGGCAGAGATGGCGAAGATGGCCGCCAGCAGGCCCACGGGGGCCGCCAGTAGCGACTTGACATCCCTGCGGAGCCTCTGAAGGCCGGAGTACTCGTCAAAGGCCCTCTGCAGCCACTCAGTCTTCGAGCTGTTTGGTGCTTCCCGCAGCTCCCTCTCCACGGCCCCCTGCACGACTGAGGCCTTCAGCGGTAGGACCCCCTCCAGGTCGAGGCTCTCACCGATGGCGCCGAGGACCTGCTGGGATGAGGTGTCGACCCTGTGCAAGGTCACGATTCCGGTCAGGATCACAAGGGCCAGTACAAGGGCGCTGCCGGTCAGTATGCTGTTGTAGGTGTTGAAGGAGGTGCCAGGCAGGTAGTGGTAGTCCACCACGTTGGCTGCGTAGAAGGAGACAGCGATGGTCGCGGCCGAGGCCGCCCAGATGATGACTGTGAGAACTCGCAGCGCCCTGCTAAAGTCTACCATACTTCGTCGGCTTCTCTGCGAGCTTAAGTAGACTATGACATGAGTCGCATGATTGATAATGATAACCAGGCTTGAGAACGAGGTGTCCGATACTATAATAGTCGCCTTGCGTCTCAGCGCAGTTAGGAATGAAGCTAGTTAAGCTGGGGGGCAGCGTGATCACCTACAAGGGACGTACCCCCCGCTATCGAAGGGTGGTGACCGAGTCGCTCGCGGCCCAGCTTGCCCCCTTCAAGGACGAGCTGTGCATCGTCCACGGTGGTGGGAGCTTCGGCCATCCCCTGGCGCATCGCTACCGCCTTCACCGCGGTGGGGCGGAACGCAGGGAGCTGATGGGCTTCGCCGAAGTCCGCTCCAGCATGAAGGTTCTCAACGGCAGGCTCCTCGAGGCTCTCCACTCAGTGGGAATCCCCGCCGTCTCCATCCCGCCCTTCCCCCTCCTCAAGATGAGGGACGGGAGGATCACCTCCTTCCACGGTCAGCCCCTTCTGGACCACCTGGAGGCGGGGCTCGTGCCCGTTACCTACGGCGACGTGGTCCTCGATGACGACCGGGGGAGCGCAATCGTCTCGGGAGACGACCTCATGTACCAGCTGGCTCGCCTCCTCAAACCGGGGTTGGCGATCTTCGTCGCAGATGTGGAGGGGATACGGGGGGAGGATGAGTCCCTGGTCCCGGTGGTATCCGCTCCCCTGACGGGGCTCGAGGCCGCTGAGGAGGGCCTGGATGTCACTGGGGGACTTGGTGGAAAGGTCCGCGCCATGCTTCAGATAGCCAGACTCGGAACCCGCGTCCTGCTGCTCAGCGGGCTGGTTCCAGGGAGGCTCCAGGCGGCCATGGAAGGACAGTCCGTTCCCTGCACCGAGGTCGTGGAGTCTCAACGGTCCGACTAGTCCAACGGCGAGCCGACTGAAGGGTCTAAATAGACTTCCTCCGTTGATGACTCCCTGAGCGTTCCCCATGTCAGAGAGGAAGCGAGAGCACGTCGACATCGTCCTCGGGAAGGAGGTCCGCCCGAAGCACAATCACTGGGATGACGTCCACCTCATACACGAAGCCCTCCCCGAGGTCGACCTGGAAGAGATCGATACGACGGTCACCCT
Organism: uncultured Methanomassiliicoccales archaeon; assembly: GCA_964347325.1. Taxonomy (GTDB): domain Archaea; phylum Thermoplasmatota; class Thermoplasmata; order RBG-16-68-12; family JAJISG01; genus JAJISG01. The sequence continues at coordinate 44,008 of CAYFYA010000007.1, forward strand.
CTTTGGCAAGACGCTGACCGCTCCCCTCATCATCTCTTCCATGACGGGCGGCTTCAGGGACGCCGTCCGCATCAACGACAACCTCGCCCAGGGGGCGGCGAAGGTGGGCATCGGCATGGGCGTGGGAAGCCAGCGTCCAGTCCTCCAAGGGCAAGCCTCCGAGGACTCCTGGGCCGTGGTCAAGAAGCACCGGGTTCCCCTGATGATCGCCAACATCGGGGCGCCCCAGCTCGTCTCGCAGGGCGCTAAGGAGCCCCTGGTCGAGAAGGACGCCCGCAGGGCCATGGAGATGGTGGGCGCAGACCTCCTGGCCATCCATCTGAACTACACCCAGGAGATTGTCCAGCCCGAGGGCGACAAGAACGCTCGCGGAGTGCTGTCAGCCATAGCCGCCGTGGCCTCGAAGATGCCCGTCCTGGTGAAGGAGACCGGTGCCGGCATCTCCAGAGATGTCGCTCTCTCCTGCAAGAAGGCCGGAGTCAGGGGCATAGACATCGGCGGCCTCGGCGGCACCAGCTTCTCCGCCGTGGAGTTCTATCGGGCCCAGAAGGAAGGCATGGACTTGAAGGAGCGACTCGGGAAAGTCTTCTGGGAGTGGGGGATCCCGTCCCCCATATCTCTGCGCTTGGCGCGGGTTGGCCTGCCCGTCGTCGCAACCGGGGGCATCAGGAGCGGCCTCGATGCCGCGAGGGCCGTTGCCCTGGGCGCCAGGGCCGCTGGAATGGCCTCCCAGATGCTCAGAGCAGCGGAAGACTCGGCGGGCGCCGTCGTCAGGGAGTTAGAGTCCGTCATCACCGAGATTAAGGCGGTGATGTTCCTCACGGGATGCCAAAGCCTCCAGGAGCTGACGAAGCTCAAGGTGGTCCTCACGGGCCCCACCCTCGAGTGGGCCACTGCCCTCGACCTTCTGCGGGAGCTAGGCCATGGATCTTGAAGAGTTCGAAGCCTACCTAGCGGAGAAGGCTCGTCTCATCGACGCTGAACTGGAGGCCTACCTGCGGGAGGCCAAGGAGGTTCCCAACCTCCACGAGGGCGTGGCTTACGCCCTGGGCCTGGACCCAGGGGGTGAGAAGCACCGTGGTAAGCGACTGCGTCCCGTCTCGTGCCTCTTGACCTGCGAGAGCCTGGGTGGCGACATTGAGATTGCCCTACCCTTCGCGGCGGCCTGCGAGATGCTCCACAACTTCTTCCTGGTCCACGACGACATCGAGGACAAGGACATCCGGCGCCACGACCGAGAGACCGTCTGGGTCCGCTACGGGTTCGACGACGGCATCAACATCGGCGACTACATGATGGCCCAGACCTACGAGCTGGCCCTCCGAACGGGCGGGAGGGGATTGGAGCCTTCCAGGGTACTGCAGCTGGTCGAACTCATCACCGCGACGATGCAGCGCACTGGTGAAGGCCAGGCCCTGGACATGCTCAGCCGCGCGCGACGGGACATGGCCGGCGAGGACTATATGGAGGTGGTCACCCTCAAAACGGGGTTCTACCTCGCGGCTCCCCTACTGGGCGGGGCGATTGTCGCCGGAGCGACGCAGGGGGTCCTGAGCACCCTGGAATCCCTGGGCGCGAAGATCGGCCCCATCTTCCAGATCGCAGACGACGTCATCGACCTAACCGAAGGGAAGGGTAGGGGGGAGAAGGGCTCCGACATAAAGGAGGGCAAGCGGTCCTTCCTGGTGGTCCACGTGGCCGGCCGGTGCACCTCCGACGAGCGGGAGAAGCTCTTCGATATCCTGGATAAGCCTCGGCCTGAGACGACGGCTGAGGACGTTCATTGGGTGATGGGCCTCTTCGACAAGTACGGAGCCGTGAAGGGGGCGAAGAGCGAGGGGCGGCGGCTGCTCGAGGACGCGCGGGAATTGATGGGGGAGCTGCCAAGACCCCTGAACTCCAACCTCGCCGCCGCCGTGGAGTTCATGCTCGAGAGGAAGATCTGAGGTCTACGACTCCAGCCCACGGTCCGTGAGCCTGAACTTGGCCGAGGTCCCCTCCTCGATGTGTCTGTGCTTCGCGATGACCGCCAGACGCAGGTTGGGCGCCACTTTCGACAGCCTCAGGATGTCCTTGGAGTTGTGGGAGAGCATGTGCCCGCCGAGGGGTTCGTAGACGCCGGTGTCGAGGTCGGTGTACACCTGAGAGGTGAGGACGATGGGTATGTCACGTCTGCGGGCTACCTCCATCAGCCTGGTGACCTGTCGAGTGAGGCTGTGGAGTCCCTCCCACTCGTCCTCCACCACCCTGCTCCTCCGGTAGTGGGTCGTGGCGGAGTCCAGGACGATGAGGCCGATCTCCTTGTTGACCTCCGCCATAGATGAGGCCTTGTCGACAGCCTCCTCCTGCTCCTCCAGCGTGTAAATCTCGGAGAAGAGGACGTCCTTGAGGACCGAGTTGTAGCCACGGCCGCAGATCTGCCTGAACCTCTCCAGGGAGACGCCCTCGGTGTCCAAGTAGATGACCTTCTTCCCGGAACGCGCGACGTTTCTTGAGAGCTGCAGGCAGAGGTTCGTCTTCCCAGTGCCCGCCTCACCGAAGAGGAGAGTAATGCAACCAGTCTCGATTCCCCCGTCGAGGACCTCGTCCAGGGAGGGGCAGTCGATGGCTATCTTCACTTCCCCGAAGAAGGTCTTCGGTCTATTTATGGGTCGTCTTCCCGATGCTGACCCCGTGGGCCTCGGGGGTTCCAGTCGTACTCGATGTGGCGTGCCGTTGCCTGGGCAGTCTCCTCTCCCAACAGCCTAGCGACCACGTGGAAGGCCATGTCGATGCCCGCGGAGACCCCCGCCGACAGGATCACATCGCCGTTGTCAATTAGACGCTCACCTTCCAGCACCTCAGCATCGGGCGCGGTCTCCCGAAGAAGGTCGAAGGTGTCGTGATGGGTGGTCGCCCGCAGACCACTGAGCAGACCGGCCTTCGCCAGGAGGAGGGCTCCCGTGCATACCGATAGGACGAGATCCGCCTGCTCCGACTGGTCTCGGATCCACTCGATTACCACGGTTTTGTTCATTTGACGGCGGGTCCCGATGCCACCAGGGACCAGGAGGATGTGGGGTCGAGGAGAGTGGCCGAGGGTGTAATCTGGGTTTACGGTGAGTCGTTGCCTAGTCCGGACGGGGCCGTCGGCCTCCGCCACCGTGAAAATGCGGAAAGCTTCTGGCTCCTGTTGCCTTGAGGCGACGGAGAAGACCTCGATGGGACCCGCGAAGTCGAGGAGCTCCACGTCTTCGAAGAGGAGGATGGCCAGATTCCTCACACTACTCCTCCTGCCGTGGGGGCGCGAGAAAGTCCCCTCTCTCCGTAACGATCAGCGTGACCTCCTCCCCTTCCAACGAAAGCCCCGGTGGCCGCGTGACGTTCCGGACACGAAATCCCTCTTCATCCAACACCTGCACCTCGGTCTCGTCCTGGGAGATGATGCTGCCGCGAAGGATCTGGACCGTCATCCGTTTGGCATCAATCATCTCCTGCGCTTGAATCGTCCTCCCTTCGCCAAGCTCCAGATCGAGGAGTTGGAAGGGCTCGCCGGTTGCGAGCACCAGGTGCGGCCGACCCTGAATCTCCACGACGTCTCCCTCGGCGAGGCCTGGGAGGCGAAGGAGGTAGGTGACTCTGTAGAGGTCCTTTCCCTGTCTCCTTGTGTGCAGCTTCGGAGAGGATGAGACTGTGCCTCCGAGCCTCTGTCGTAGGGCCTTGGCGATGGATCGAGCCGCCTCGTTGCTGCTCATGTACACGTCGAGGCCTCCGTGAATCTCCTCCTCCTTGGAGATGAAGACCCCTTTGCTCGTCCTGATCTTCTCTTCGATGATCTGCCTCGCTGTCAGTAGCTCAGCCTCCGTAAGGGACCGCTCCTCAGCTCTCACTTGGAGAATTCCCTCGTAGTACTCTCCTGCCTGCTTGGAGCAGTCGGAGCATGTCGTGGCCTTGAGGAAGAGTTCTAAGGACGACTTCTCGACGATCGTCATGCCCTCGAGGCCAACGCGGGCGGAGACCTCGACGTCGAATCGGTGCTCATCCCTCGGCGTGGCTGCAGAATCGATGTCGTAACGCAGAACCTCTCGGGGAACGATGACGGCGCCGCGAAGGACCTCGTCCACTGCCTCCTTGAACGACCCGTGGAGCAACCCAGAGGGGAGGTCGTAGGCCCCGCAGTTTTTGCATTGCCCGAGTTCCAGCTTGCGGGGGACTTCAATGAATCGCCGCTTCTTGGGCAGGCACTCCTCGCACAGCCCCTGGTAGACGACACCCTCCTTCCCACACTCGACGCAGAAGGTCCTCATATCACCACCATCTGGGCGTGGGGGACGCCGTCGATCGTGATGATGTGGTCCTCATCTATGAACCCCTCCTCCAAGACCACTCGGACGGTCTCCTGTCCAACGAAGTTCCCGATGGTGGCCACCTGCAGGTGGGAGATAAGCTGCTCCCTTGTGACAGCCATCCCATCGTAGAACTCGGGCTTGACGGCGAGCTGAAGCTCTCCCTCCTCGAGGACCTTGCCCAGGAGGTCGGCATCGCACGCCGCCACCAGGACCTCCTTGCCCTGGTTGTAGACCTTGAGACGTATCAACGCGTAATGACGCGTCCGAGGGGACTTAATTGTATGTGTGGGGCTAGAAGCGACTAACCAGCTTCCACTTGTTCGCGGCCGGCGAGTAGACCTCGCCCTCCTGACTCCACCGCTTCAACCAGGCCTCGACGCGACTCGGCGGGATACCTCGCTCTTCAGCGGCTTCCAGGATGTCCTTCAGGTCCGCTACGCCGTCGCGGGCCGAGAGCTCGGCGATAATGTCGCGGAGCGCGATCATCTGGGTTCTTTGGGACTGGCTAACCCCTGTTGCGACGATGTCGATGTCGAAGCCGCCCTCGAGGCCAGTGACCTTCTGCAGCCAGTATTCGACGATACGGACGGCGCGGTCGGCGTCCTCATCTGTGACTTCAGGACTCAGGCGAGCTCGGGCGCTAGCCTCGGCCAATCGGACGAATGCCTCGAGTTGCCGAGGTGTGATGGGGACGGCGCCGCCTTCGATCTCCCCCTGTTTGCGTATTTCCAAGTACTTCTCCTCGATCGTCTTCATCGCCTCGGGTGTCATCACAGGGTAGATACGCTTGGCGTAGGCGACGTACTTTCGCAAGAAGTCCGGGGCGAAGTAGGGCAGGAACGCCTCATCCACTTCGAGTTCTTTCGCGGAGATCTCCTCCATCCCTCGACGGACCCTCTCGCCGGTGAGGTGGCCCCTCAGGATGTGTTCGGCCATGGCCTTGTCATGCTGGGCGTGAGGTCGATCCATTATCGGGAATATGCCATCGAACCTACTAAGCAGCGTGGGGGAGAGATTTATCTGCTCGGAGATATATTTCTGCTCGTCAAAGCGCCCCAGTGTTGGATTGGCGGCCGCAAGAATGGCGCACCGGGTTTGGAGTGTCGCCGTAATGCCAGCTTTGGCAACGTGAACGGTCTGCTGCTCCATAGCCGTGTGAATGCTTGATCTGTCTTCTTCGCTCATCTTCTCGATTTCATCGATGCAGGCGAGGCCCTTGTCGGCGAGTACGAGTGCACCCGCCTCAAGCGTCCAGCGACCTTCGCCAAACTCGTCCCTTTGTGCACTTGCCGTAAGACCCGCGGCCGTGCTAGCTTTCCCCGAAGCGTAGATGCCACGTGGGGAAAGCCGGGTCATGTACTCCAGGAGCTCGCTCTTACCGGTACCTGGATCACCAACTAGAAGCAAGTGACTGTCCCCCCGAATCCTTCTGCCGTCTGGAAGCTCCTTCGTTACTCCCCCGAAGAGCTGGAGGGCCAACGCCTCCTTCTCCATATCAAGCCCATAGATCGAAGGAGCGATAGAGCCCACGATCTTTCGGATCACGTCCCCACTCGAGGCCTCCTCCTCAATCCGCTGCACGTCGCTGGGCGTGATGAGAATCTGTTCATACTCCACCTTCTCCATTTCCACGCTGATGACATCGGTGAAGATGTCGAAGAGCGTAGACCGAGTCCGGAACCGACCCTTCTGCGTCCCTCGGAGCACGCCGTTGAGGACGATCCGATCGCCTGGGAATACCTCCCCCGTCAGGTCGTCCTCGATGTAGGCCACCAGCCGCTGCGGTTGCTCCCCGCCGCGCAGCTCCTCGGGCGGCTCCTGAATCTCGATCTTCTGAGTATCGACAAACTGGGACCCCTCATCGATGAGCTTGAACTTCGTGGATCCGGGACTTCGACCACAGCCTCCCTGGTTCTCGTAACATTCAAGGGGCTCCCGGAAGTCCATCTCCTCCTGGGCCTCTTTGATGATCATGCTGCAGCGAAGACACTGGAAAACGGCCTCCGTTAGACGGGGTCTAACCTCCGTCGCCTTGCGGACCAGGCCTTCCACAGAGACGAGGGTGCCGAGGTGTTTCGCCCGCAGGTCCCGGATCTCCACCCGGATGTCACGTGGAATCCCTTGAACCCGAAAGTGGATGTGTGCCTCCTCCGTCGGCGGCACGAATCGGGCGATGGCCTGCTCCGCGCTGTAGATCGCGGCCTGCGGATGGCGCAGGAGGTGGATGGCCAAATCTGTGTCGAACCGCTCTACATCTGGGTAGTCAATGTAGAGGCTCCTTTCCTCCGGGTACGCGTCGGCGAGGGCTGTGATCCGACCGCCAAAATCCCCCTCGTCGAAGAACTCCTCCCACCGTAAAACGAGTTCCTCCGTCGAGAGACTTAACAACTGATTCCTCCCTAGTCTCACCCTGCCGAGCACCCCCTATTTAACGAAGCGGCCATCGCTTCCGCTGCGCTCCTCCACCCTAAGCCCATCATTTCCACTGGAAGTGCCAGGTTCCCCGCGTTCATCCACGGAGCTCGTCAGAAGCAGGTCGAGTACCCGCAACACAGGCACAGACGGCATCTCCCCTCTCTAGCCAACGGTCCCTCGCAGTCCGGGCACTGACCAATCCCGGGGGCTCCTATGAGGGCTGTCACGATCCTCGTCGATCCGGTCATATCGATCGCCATTCCTCCCACGGCCAGGCGCCTTAAAAGGGGAGATTGGGGAGGTGAGTGAAACTACCCCTATCGGCGTCTGTGCTCCGCAACCCTTAAGATTACCAGGTCTGTTATCAGCCGGGCCGGGGAGGGCAATGTTCGTTCCGGAGGAGAACCTCAAGGAGCTTATTCTATCCTACCTCAAGAGGTCGGAGACCTCCATCAGCGGCCTTGCCCGCAGCCTGGAGGCCGACGGGTACAAGCTCCACCGCCTCCTCCTCACCGGCTACCTCCGGGCCCTGGCCGACCTGGGCTACGTGCGGGAGAAGGAGATTCCGCCATCGAAGGTATACGTCGTAGCCAGCGGGCGCGAGGGAAACCTCTACGAGATGCTGGGCGACACCTGCCGGGACCTGGAGCGGGACGAACGTAAGGCTGCCCACCTAGCCATCGCCGCCCTGCAGCGCCTCTTCCGCCGCCCCATTTTCCTCAGAGAGGTCCAGGAGTGCGGCTTCCCACGCGGATACGATGCTCTGATGGTGGAGCAGGAGGAGCGGGAGGAGTCCAGGAAGAAGCTCATGAAGGTGGGCATCAGGATCCCCATCAGCGAGCCGGCCTACAGGGTGGCGGAGAAGCGGGACCCCAGGATTGAGGAGGTCCTAGTCAGCCTGGTCGTGGGGCGTTTCGCGGCCACGGAGCTCGTCTTGGAGACGAAGCAGACGAGACTCCAGGGGTCAAAGGGAAGCTAGGCCGCTGGGGTCGACGGTCCGACGGGCCTTCAGCGACCCAGGGGTCTTCTCGATCCCGCGACCCCACGAGCGCCAGTAGCCCGCGGTAAGGCTGCTCACTTCCGTGCCTGACCCGGTTTCCACGGCTAAGGCAAGGTCCCCGGCCCTCCGGCCGGCTTCCGAGCCAGCTCCGGCCCCGCAGGACAGGACGTCAACGTCGACCCTCCGGACTGGAGGCCTTGGGACTGGGCCTTCCCCAGCTGTCGGCCCCGCATATCGACGATTTCGGTGTACAAGGGGACGCCGAACCCCCCGCCCAAGCCTAGCGTCTGTTCATGGGGTTTCTGGGTATTTAACTTTCTTTCCCTCTGAGAATGGGTGGCTTTTAGGGGAGTCGTGGGCCCTGTCACGAGCGGCCGCAACGCTTAGGCCTGCCGAGGGATTACCCCTGCAGGAGGTGCGATGAAGGCCGAGCCGCAACCGCCATCCTCTCGCGGCCCGCGACCCAAAAGGATGGCCTGGATGACGGTGATCGTGATTGGAGTTGCGGTCATCGTGATCGTCGCTGTCCTTGCCAGCCTTCCCAGATCGCAGTCCCCCACCAGTCCTCCACCTCCTCCCCCGCCACCACCACCGCCACCTCCACCACAGCAGGGTCCAGATTGTCCGCGATCGAACGGCCTCTGCATCGAGAGTAATGTGACTCGGGTCATCGATGGTGACACACTCGACGTCGAAGGCGGCCAACGAATCCGTCTCGTGCTTGTCGACGCGCCTGAGTCCAGTGAAATTGGCGGGGCAGCGGCACGGGATTACCTCACAGATCTCTGTCTGGGCACCCTGGCCATCGTTGACGAGGACGACTTCCAGATAGGTGACGATCCCTACGGCCGGGTCTTGGCAGTGGTCTACTGCGATGGTACCAACGCGAACGCGGCCATGATCTCCTCAGGCCACGCGGATACCTACTACGCCTTCTGTTCTGCGAGTGAGTTCGGGACCGAGACATGGACGGGGTGCTCTTCGCCTCCACCCCCGCCCGAGGAGGACTGCGATCCCTCCTACCCAACCGTGTGCATACCCCCTCCGCCGCCCGACCTGGACTGTGCGGACATACCCTATCGGAACTTCGTGGTTCTCCCTCCCGACCCGCACAACTTCGACGTCGATGGGGACGGGATTGGGTGTGAGACTTGATGTCGAGAGTGCAGGTAGGATGAATGCAACCAGACGACCTTCTTGGCCCGATCTCCAAACGAAGCGCAAATCTCCGACTATTGTGTTTGCGGTGGTTGCCGCAGTGGGCGTCTACTTCACGGCCTGGAGCCTGTACGCCTACAGAACGGTTTGCAGTCAAAGCGGGCCCTGCATCACGCCTTTATTTCTCACCTCGATGGGCCTGTTGCTGCTGTTCGGGGCAATCGTAGCCTGGTTGGTCTACAGTGGCAGGCGGTTTTCCCTCTTTCCATCGCCGTGAGCACAACTTCGATTTCGACGGGACCGCCTGCGAGACCTGAGGGCGAGTTGAGCGCGGCTTTCCCCTGGCAGGGGGCTCGGTCGGGGCGACGAGGGACCTAGCCTTTCATCAGCATAATGATGGCCTCGGCCGGCTCCCCGCCGCACTCCTCCAAGGCCCTTCGGGCTTCCTCGGGGGACACGCCTGCTCGTTCGGCCACCAGTTGCACATCCTCCTCGGGAAAGGCGACGCCGCCCTCGCCCCTCGCCATCTCCTCCGCCGTGCCCACGACCTGGTACATCTGCTGACCCTGGACGTTCATCTCGGCCACCGACGGGGCCCTGATGACAAGCTCCTTCTCCGCCGTCCGGATGATGACCTCCTCCACGTCCTCCAGCTCCTTATAGCCAAGCTGCTTCATCAGCATCTTCGCCTGGCGCGGGTTGACGCGGCCTCCCGGGATGCCTGGTATCATGGAGATCATCTGGACTAACGTCTGGAGCCTTATATAGGCCTCTACCCCTAGTTGCGGCGTGAAGGTCGCCGTTGTTTTCGACGACAAGTGCCACCCAGACAGGTGCAACCTGGAGTGCATGGCCTACTGCCCTCCCATGCGCACCGGCACCGAGGTCATCTGGCTCAGTGAAGAGACTGGCAGGGCGGCGATCTCCGAGGAGACCTGTATTGCCTGTGGCATCTGCATCAAGAAGTGCCCCTTCGATGCGATTCGGATCATAGGGCTACCGGACGAGCTGGAGGGCGAGGTCGTACACCGCTACGGCATGAACCGCTTCCGCCTCTACGGCCTGCCCGTCCCGAGGGAGGGCAAGGTCATCGGCCTCCTGGGACCCAACGGCATCGGGAAGACCACCCTGATCAACATGCTGTCGGGACACATGCTCCCCAACCTCGGCGACTACGAGACGGAGCCGAGCTGGGACGCGATCCTAGAGCGCTACGCCGGTACGGAGGTCTCCAACTACCTCAGCCGCCTGGCCGACGGCGACTGGCGGACCTCCCTCAAGCCGCAGTACATCGACCGCCTGCCCCAGGTCCACAAGGGCCAGGTCAAGGACCTCCTCCAGTCGGTGGACGAGCGGGGGGAGCTGGACCACTTCATCCAGGCCTTGGAGCTGGAGAGCTTCCTGGACCACGACCTGCGCACCCTGTCGGGCGGAGAGTTGCAGCGGATGGCGATCGCCGCCACACTTCTCAAGGACGCCGACGCCTATTTCTTCGACGAGCCCTCCTCCTACTTGGACATCCACCAGAGACTCCGGGTCGCGCGCGTTATTCACCAGTTGTCGCGGGAGAAGCTGACGGTGGTGGTGGAGCACGACCTGGCCATTCTGGACTTTCTGGCGGATACGGTATACCTCCTCTACGGCGAGATGGGGGCCTACGGAGTCGTGGCCCAGCCCAGGCCGGTGAGGACGGCCATCAACGTCTACCTAGACGGCTACCTGAAGGAGGAGAACATACGCTTCCGCGACCGAGAGATCAAGTTTGAGGCGAGCCCGCCTAGGGCCGAGTGGGAGGCGGCTCCCCTCATGTCCTTCTCCGACGTCCAGGTCGACCTGGACGGCTTCATCCTCAGTGCGGAGGGAGGGAGCATCAAGAAGGGGGAGGTGGTGGGCGTCGTAGGACCCAACGCCACAGGGAAGACCACCTTCGTCCGCGTACTGGCGGGGGATCTGAAGCCCAAAGGCGGGATGGTCGAGGGGACCGCCAATGTCTCCTACAAGCCCCAGTACATCCGGCTCGAGTACGAGGGCAGCGTGCGGGAACTCCTCCTGGGTCGCCTGGGGAAGGCCGTGGACACCAGCTACTTCAAGACGGAGCTGTCGGCCCCCCTGGAGATGGAGCCCATCATGGAGAAGGAGGTGACCTCCCTCTCCGGCGGTGAGCAGCAGCGGGTCTCCATCGCGCTGTGTCTGGGGAGGGAAGCAGACGTCTACCTACTGGACGAGCCCTCGGCGTATCTGGACAGTAATCAGCGCATGAAGGCCGCCAAGGCCATGAGGCGGGCCATGGAGAACACCGGCAGAACCGCCCTCGTGGTGGACCACGACGTCTACTTCATAGACATGGTCTCCGACTCCCTGATGGTCTTCGCAGGGACGCCGGCCAGGGAGGGGCACGGCCACGGCCCCTTCCCCATGCGAGAGGGCATGAACCGGTTCCTGCAGGACGTTGGGGTGACCTTCCGGCGGGACCGCGACACTCGGCGTCCCAGAATCAACAATCCCGACTCCAAGCTCGATAGGAGGCAGAAGTCGGCCGGCGAGTATTACTACGCCTTGGCCTAGGGTTCCGCGGCGATCCGCTTGGCCTGACCCTTTCGCCACCTCCTGAAGAGGAAGTAGCCTATCAGGAACGCGGCCAGACCAGCGAGGACGATGACATCGAAGGACTCCAGGCTCTCGGCGAATTCGAAGGCGGCACTGCCCAGGAAGTAACCCAGGGAGACCAGAATCGTGGTCCAGACAGTGGCCCCGATGAAGGTGAAGGGGATGAAGCTCTTCAAGGACATCCGGGCTATGCCCGCTGGGAAGGCGATCACCGATCGGAAGCCCGTGAAGGAGTTGGCCAGGAGGACGGCCCAGCTCCCCCAGCGACCAAACCAGCGGTCCACCATGTCGATGTGTCTCTCCTCGATGCGGATGTACTTACCATACCTCACCAGGAAGGGCCTGCCCAGGTAGAGTCCGATGAGGTAGGCTCCGGTGGAGCCAACCGTTGCTCCTGACGCCGCCACGAGGATCACGAGCACGAAGTTGAGGCCTCCCTCCTGCGCCAAGAGCCCGGCGAAGGGGAGGATGAGGGCGCTGGGGATTGGGGTGAGGACTCCCTCAATTACCATGACTAGGAAGATGCCCACATAACCGAACTGGGACACGATGTCCAACATGAAGTTGGCTATGTCGACGAAGATGGACACTTTCGCGGGAAGCAGGTCGAGTCCCCTTAAAGCTTCGTCCCTGGGTCCCGAGCCTGATACCTGTCAGCGGACTACGGCACGGGGGTACTCTGATCGAAGCAATCCTGGGCGTTCTCCAGGGTGTGGTCAATCTCCGCCCTCAACTGGTCGCGAGACCTGAACCCAACTATCTCACCAACGGGACGCCCCCTGCAGTAGAACCTCAGCGTGGGAGTCCCCATGATCCCCATCTCCATGGCTAGCTGTCGTGCCTCGGCGACGTTGAGCTTCGTGAACTTCAGACGGCCTTCGTACTCCCGCGACACCTCATCGTAGATGGGATCGAGCCTCTTGCACCAGATGCAGGCGGGACCCCAGACGTTGACAACTACGGGAGTCTCCGACTCGAGGACCACCGACTGCCAGTTCTCCTCTGTAATGTCTACGATTTCAGTCATCTTAAACCACCTGTCGATTGCATTGTACTGCTCCAATCTAAAGTCTACGCCTCGAGGGAAGGCCCTCGGTCGGGCGGTATCCAGCGGCCCCTTCGAGGCAACTCGAGCTCCCTCTCTCGGGCGATCTGCTCTCCCCGGAGGAAGGTTGCTAGAGGGAAGACCGCTTCCCATCCTTCGAAGGGGGTCCAGCCACAGCGGTAGTGGAGGTCCTTGCCTCTCACCTTCGTAACCTCCCTAGGATCGAAGACGACCACGTCGGCATCGCCTCCCACGCGGAATTCTCCCTTTCCGCCGAGGCCGAAGAGCTTTGCGGGTGTCGTGCAGAGGGCGTTGACGAGGACCTCCAGAGCCAGCTTACCCCTTCTGGAGAGTTGGAACATCATCGGATACATCGTCTCTACGTTGGGGGCTCCCGGCGGTGCCGAGGGGAAGTGCGCCTTCTCCTCCAGGGTATGGGGGGCGTGATCGCTCGCCAGGACATCGATGCGACCCGTTGTGAAGGCCGACCACACGGCCTCTCTGTCCTCCGGGAGTCTGAGGGGCGGGTTGATCTTGCCCAGGGATCCGATGGGAGAGCTGGAGTTCAGGAGTAGGTGCATGGGAGTGGCTTCGCAGCTGAAGGGCGACCCGTTCACGGCAGCCAGCCCCGCTCTGGAGGACAGGTGGGCGATGTGAACTCTGCCTCCGGAAGACGAGGCGATCAGCCTCTCTATGGCAGCTCCCTCCGCCGTGTCTGGCCGTGCTTGACGGTGATCCTGTAGACTCCTCTCCTCCATATCCACCAGGCCTCCTGGGTCCTCGGCGTGGACGGAGAGAACCTTTCCCGACGCCTTAAGCACCTCGAGAGCCGTCGGTAGGTCCTCCCGGGAAAGGCTTGGGCCCTTGAAGCTCTCAGCCATGTACAGCTTGAAGCCGTGACACTCCTCCACCGTCCCCCTAACTCCATCGGCGGAGCTCACGCCGGCGTACAACCCGAAGTCGACGTTTGCCTTGTGGGATGCCGTCTCACGTTTCTCTCGGAGGGCGGTCCGGGTGGTGCTAGGCGGGATTGTGTTCGGCATGTCCAAGACCGTTGTGATGCCGCCCACGGCCGCGCTCTCCGTCCCGGTATAGAAGTCCTCCTTGTGGGTGAGGCCGGGCTCACGGAAGTGGACGTGGACATCGACCGCCCCCGGCAGGAGGATCATGTTGCCGAAGTTCCGCCTCTCGTCGCCGCGAAGCGTCCTCCCTATCTCCTTGATCAGGCCGTCCTCGATTCCGAGGCAGAGCTGCTGCAGCTCGCCCCGGTAGTAGCCCCTACCTTCGATGACCATCATGGACGGTCCTCAGGTATCTGCGCTCCACAGGACCTCGGGGAGAAACTTCTCTAAAGACCTCCGCCTGGAAGGTGTAGACCTCCATCCCCGGCTCGAACCACGCGTCGGGAAGAAGCCCCGCCTTGACACACGCCTGGGAGATGAACTCGGTCGCATCCCAGCCCCACTCGACGGGAACTTGCGGAAGGAGGAGGCCTGCCAGCTGGCCGCGCCTTACAATGAGCCCATCCCTTCCGATGACCACTTGATTGGGATAGTCGAGGGGTCGGGCCGACTTCAAGGGCTCGGGGACCGTCAGGAGGCTCACTTCCGCAATCACTCTGGGCAGCTCCTCCGACGCCAGGGGCGGAAATCGCGGATCGTGGCAGGCTGAGAGCGTGGCCTGTATCACTGCCTGCTCAAGGGGGAAGACTGGATCGTGATATCCGATACAGCCTCTGAGTTCATCCTGCGGGTAGGTGTTTATCGTGACGAAGGCACCCGCCTTCTCTGAAAGCCTGTCGGGCAGACGGGGCTTTGCGAGGTCCTCCTTCCCCAGGTGTCCCTCCATGGTCCACCGCGCCAGTCGGACGGCGGCCTCGCCCTCGTCATCGCCGTACATCCCGGGAAAGGGACGAGAGATGACCTTATAGAGTTGCCGGGAATCGGCCCTGGAAACCCGCCAGAAAAGTTTAACTCGCCGTACGGTTTGTTTGACTGTGGTGGACGGTTGAAGCAGGCCATCCCCGTGATCGAGATAATGTCCAAGACCCCCGTCACCATAAGCCCCGAGGCCAGAGTTTCGGAGGCCGCGGGCTTGATGCGGGACAAGGAGCTGGGGAGCTTGCTCGTTGTCTTCGCAACGAAACCCGTGGGGATAGTCACGGAGAGGGACCTGGTGACCAAGATCGTGGCGGAGAACAGGGTCCCTGCCGAGGTCAAGGTCGAGGATGTCATGACCTCGCCCGTGGTGAGCATCGGCCCCTACCAGGAGATCCTCGAGGCTGCCAAGACCATGGCGGACTTGAAGATTCGCCGTCTTGCCGTGGTGGAGGACGACAACCTTGTGGGACTCATCACGGAGAACGATATCCTCAAGGTGTGGCCTGCCCTCATCGAGATCACTCGCGAGAGGGCTGCCATCGCGGCACCGGCAGAAGGAGTCGGCGTCGGCTACTGCGAGAACTGCTCCATGTTCTCCGAGGAACTTGCATTGGACAACGGCCAGCTGCTCTGCCCCGATTGCCTGGAAGGGTAGGCGACCCCCCCCAAGCAATAATTGCTTCGCAAGGTTTAAGCACCCAAGAGACTAAGAGCGCCCCCGGATGCGGTTTGTCAAGATCTCTCAGCCCGAGATCGAGGCCGTCAGGAGGCTCTACGAGAGCGTCATGTCGTATGCGTGCCACGGCCTCTTCGTCCACGAGGGTCTGTCCCTGGGGGCGGATATCGCTGAGATGGCCGCCCAGGCCGGAGACTACTTCCAGTCCTGCCGCCGCATCCTCATTGGCCGAGGCTGGGTCGAGGACGTATCCTTCGAGAGCGATGAGGTTAAGGTGAAGGGGTCCATCGAGGTGTCCGAGGGGGCCGGAACGGAGACCTGTCATCGCCTCAAGGGCATCCTCTCCAAGATCTACGAAGTGGAGAAGGAGAGGCGGCTGAAGTTCGCCGAGGCCAAGTGCGTCAGCAACGGGGCGCCTGAGTGCGTCTTCAAGATCGAGGGATGAGATGGCAATGCAAGAGCTGCTGGTAGGGTTGAAAAGGGATCATGGGGCCTTGGCATCGGCCTTGGTCAGCAGGGATGGGTTGGTGATGGCGGCGGACCTGCCCGAAGAGGTTTCCCAGGAGACCTTCTCCATCATGTGCGCGGCCATCATGGGTGCTGGTATGACGGCCACGACGGAGCTGGGGAAGACCTCCCCGGATCGTATCGCCTTGAGGTCTTCAGACGTACGTATCCTGATATACGCCGCAGGGCGGAAGTCTATGCTGGTGGTGGTTCTGCCGCCTGAGAGCGATCTGGATGCCGTGGACAGGGTAGGGCGTGAGATTGCTCAGAAAGTGGCCGAGGCCTAGTCGCGAAGCTTATTTACGGCTCGAGTCTCTCCTTCCTGCGGGGCCCGTGGTCTAGTGGTTTGCCTGTGAGGCCCATAGATGACGCCACCCTTACAATCCCGCATAGGAGAGGTGGAGGTCGTCGGTTCGAACCCGACCGGGCCCATCCTCCTCCCTCAGTCTGAATCCATCTCGAGGCTCTCGCCCTCGCCCTCTACCATCATGTCCTGCAGCTTGCCGAGGTGAGTGCCGTCCAGAAGGTACACCTGGGCCTTCTCCATCCTGACGACTTTCGAGTTGACAATGGGTCCCAATCGTCGACTCCCCGTCTCGTTCATCGTGGTCCCACCGGAGAACTCGTTGAAGGCTGGGACGATGACCAGCTCCTCCGGTAGCCTTGGGTAACGATCCAAGGTGCCTGAGAAACCGGCCCGAATCCAGCATCGCTGGATGTTCCTGAAACCCAGACCATCCCGAAACATGATGGTCGGGTGGTTGTGGCCTATGATCAGCGTAGGGGCCTCCATGACGTCCTCTGAGGGCCATGCGTGGCCATGGGTCAGTCCCACATCGCCGAGGCGAACACCCTGGGCATCGTGGAGGGTGACCCACCGAGGTAGGAAGTTGGCGATGCCTCCATCGTGGTTCCCCAGGACTAGGTGGGCCTCCTTTGCTCGTCCCTCCAATCGGTCGAAGAACCGGGGCACCTCGCGTCTCTCGAGACCTGAGGACCTCGGGAATTGGTGCTTCAGGTCGCCCAAGATGACCACCCTTGCCGGCTGCACCTCCTCCAGCAGCGTCAGCACCTCGTCCCCCATCTTCTTCGCTTGGCTGGGAAGCGTGAAGCCGGCTTGCCTCAATTCCTCCTCCTTGCCTATGTGGAGGTCGGCGATGACGAGGCTGTCGCCGGCCATGAGGGCAGGTCTGTCGGGAAGCGGGTGTATGCTGGGTTCCATGGACTGGGATCTGACTTCCTCACGGCGACGGGTCCTTATTACCTTGGCGGCGCCTTGGACCCTAGATGAGGATTCCCACTCCGACGCCAGCTGTTGCCAGAATGCCGAAGACCACCGTCAGCCCTATCGTCCCGGCGTTGGATGGGATGAGGGCCATGGGATCCGCGTAGTTTTCCCTCAGTCCTCGGCAGGCCTTCACCGCCATGGGGATCGTGAGGAAGGTCAGGAGGACGGGCCACGGAACGCCGAACAGCACCACCCCGAGCACGACGGCCACGTAGGCCACGGCGATGAGGGAAATGTAGACGCGAATCGAAGCCTCGTAGCCGAGGCGAGCCATAAGCGTCCTCTTACCGACCGCCAGATCCGCCTCCACATCCGGGAACTCGTTGATCCAAAGGATCGCCGCCACCAGGGATCCGATGGCGACGGATAGGAGGAGCGGGCCCAAGTCGATGCGCAGGGTGAGGACGAAGTAGGTTCCCATGACTATCAATGGACCGAAGCTGAGCCCCACGATTAGCTCCCCCACCCCTAGGTAGGCGAGCCGAATCGGAGGTGCGACGTAGAAGAAGACGGCAAAGACGCCGATGAGACCGATCCACAGGAGGGTGAGACCGACCTGGGCCACCAGATAGAGGCCGATGATAGACGCCAGGATGAGGAAGGTCAGGGCAACGACTAGGTGTGCGTTGACGCTCAGGACACCCTGAGTGAGAACGCGACCTCCCCCCGCGAAAGGGTTCTGGTGCCGGACCCGCAGGTCGTTCCCACTTCTGAAGTCGAAGTTATCGTTGAGCATGTTGGCGGCTAGTTGGGCCGCGACAGCTCCGACAAGAACCAAGAAGAAGAGGTCGAGGCGGAACGAGAGACCACCGATTCCACTACCGTCGGTTAGACGAAGGAGGGAGAAGGTGGCCCCCAGGGCAACCGGAATTATCGAAGCGACCAAGAACGGCGCCCGAAGAGCCTGTACCCAGAGCCGTCCCCTGCTAGCCTCTGACATATCTCCACGCCTCATTCGAGAGGCCGGGTTATGCCCATGTAACCGACGAGGTTACCTCCTCGATGGATTGGTCGAACGGCGAGGCGGGCGGGGAACTGAGACCCACCCTTCTTCACGAGAACGACCTCCTCCTCGAAGAGCCCCTCCTCCACAGCGGTCTTGAGGAGGCGGGGGACGAGTTCTTCCACCTTTTCCGGTGGGTGGAACACGGCCACCGACAGCTTGCCGATGACCTCGCTCGGTTGGTAGCCGAAGAGCCTCTCAGCCCCCCTGGAGAACGTCTCCACCATTCCCTCTAGGTCACACGTGATCACGGAGGTCGCTTGCTCCATTTCTTCCTGGCTGAAACCCTCGGCAGCAGTTCCCACGATGAACCCTCGGGGGGTCCAGACGCGGGGCTTATATGGGATTGGCGGTTTACCTATCAACCCATTTCATGCGCAAGGTGACGATTAGAATCCCGACGGAGGCCCTGGTACAGCTGGGCATGCTCTCTGACCGCTTCTTCGAACACAACGAGTCCTTGGAGCTGCTGACCACCTTCACCGCCGGGGAGTCCGTCTCCCAAATAGTCCTCATCAAGCGACGAGGCTCCCTGCCCCTAGATAGGGAGATCGAAGAGCGGCGGGGGGAGCTGCTTGATCGCTACGCCCTCCAGGGGTTCGAGGTGCTTCGCCGAGACGCTGGATCCAACGAGGTAACAGCGCTCATCACCAGGCCTATACCGAAGGACCTCGCCTCCCTCCTCCAAGAGCTGGGTTCAGAGGTCGTTCCCGCACGCCCCTTCGTCGTCGAACCGGAGGAGACCGTGGCCTCCTTCTTCGCCTCGGAGGAGAGGCTCCGCACGGTTCACGCCTTGCTAAACGGCCTAAACATACCCTTCGAGGTGGAGGCCGTCCAAGCTTTCCAGGGTGAGGAGGCGCCGCTGGCCATGCTCACAGAGAGACAGCGGGGAATCCTTCAGCTTGCCTACAGACTCGGGTACTACGATACGCCCGCACGGACGACCCTGAGTCGGATCGCTAACCTGGCCGGAGTTAGTCGCGCCGCTGTGAGCAAGACCTTGCGACGTGCGCAGGCGCGCCTGCTGGCGACGGTGATGCGGTAGAGGCTGGTCAACCGAAGATGACCCTGGGGGCCGCGTCTTGGACCCCCGATGTATGGCGGGGGTCGCAGGCGACCATCAAGGCCCAGTCGACCGTCTCTCGAATGTGGAGGGCCTTCGCCAGGCTACTCACCTTCCTGAAGGGGGCTACGCGCCCCTCTTCCCAGACCTTAAGGTCCACCTTGGATATCCGGGGCTCAGTCACGAGGAGTTCGGGGGCTGGGATGTCCACGATGACCTTTCCAGCGGGGATGCCGGCCCTACGGCAGATTGTGTCCTCCACCCTCAACCTCCGGCCTGGATCGGTCAACTGCTCGAGGCGCTCGGCTTCCTCCCTGCTCAACTCGTTCCTCTCCCTCGTGACCGCCCTCTTGTACAGCCTTCTGTACTTCAGTCTGAGAACAGAATCCCTCTGGAGCTCGCCTCTCTTCAGGAGCCACGACAGAAGCTCTGCATCGGTCATGAATCGTACCAGGCCCAGATCGTCCTTCGCCCGTTCGACAGCTCGAGAGAGCATGGTCTCGGCGATCCTGACCGTCTTGTGGAAGTACACGGAAGTGTACATGAGGCCTCGAGCCACGAGGGTGCCCTCGACGGCGCTCAATCCCTTCCTGTCAACAACTAGACCTCCATCCGCCACCCGGAAGGTGTCCAGGAGGCGGGGAAGGTCGATGATTCCATGGGCGACTCCTGTGTATTGGGCGTCTCTTAGCAGGAAATCGATTTGGTCGGCATCAAGGACTCCGTGGATGATGTGACCCAGGTACGCCTTATCCCTCGCCTTGGCTTCCGCCCCTGGGGCAGCAAGGGGGCCAATATCCGGTGAGCCTCTAATGAGTTCGGCTACCTCCCTCGGTTCTAGGCCCCACTTCTCCAGGATAATCGGAACCCGAGGAGGTTCGCTGATAGAGGCCCGCTCCCCCTCCTGCACGCTGTCCGCCTCGCCGAGAATGATGCGCTTGGTGATCTCCATGTGGTCTACACCTGTCTTCTGCTCGAAGACCCGCTCTAGCGTGTGGGAGAAGGGGCCGTGGCCCACGTCGTGAAGAAGGGCCGCCGTTGACACGATGTCGATCTCCTCCTGCGGCAGCCCGAGGTTGGAGGCGATCTGCTTGGCGACATGATAGGTGCCCAAGCTGTGTTCCAGGCGGGTATGGTTTGCCCCAGGGAAGACGAGGTAGGTCAGTCCGAGCTGTCGGATGGCGTTCAGGCGCTGCAGCTCCGGCGTCTCGAGGAGGTCCAGGGCGACACCCTCGGCCCGTATCGAGCCGTGTACGGTGTCATTGATGGTCTTGAAGGCCATTGTCGATTCAACCGTGACCGAGTAGAAATGTCTTTGCGGTGCACGCAGGGCGCATGATCGGGCTGCGGCCCTGGCCTGCCTGCACGCGCAGCGTTAAATACGAACCCTCGGATGATTGAGAGGGCCGGGGTAACAGAGTGGCCATGTGACCGCCTGCAGAGCGGTTTTACGGGGGTTCGATTCCCTCCCCCGGCATGTGCTTTTGGTTAGGTTCCTCCCACACATGACCATGGCTCTGTGGAGCATCGTCAGAGTCCTAAATGCATCTCCCGGCAGGGGGTTGTCTGCTAGGTCGAGCAGTGGCTCAAGAAGGCGTTCGGCCTCGGGGCGGGGTCCTGACCTTCCAGTCTCCAGGGACAAATCCTGACCCATGATGGGCAAGTGGGTTTCGCCAAGTCTGACGACCGGTGGCCTGAACCAGTCCTCGTATTTGCTCGTGAAACGGCGTGTCCCGAATCGTACTGATCCAATCCTCGGCTCGTCGGGGAGTGCCATTGGGGAGCTTGACGATCAGGAGGGCGCTGTCGATACCATCGCGGGTTTCGACATCCATGACATCAGGTAGCCGAAGCCGCCCAGAGTCACACCGAGGGCCCCCAAGGCCATGAAGATCGCGATGGGAGTCGGGTAGGCGGCAACCAGGTTGTGGACCGCTCCGGTATCGCCCGTTTGAATGAGTTCCGCTCCGCCGATGTAACCTGCCCATATCATGAGTCCACCGGCGCCAAGGGCCCCCACGTTCATTAGCAGCAAGTGGAGCCAAGCGAGGATGCTCTTGTAGCCCTGGTACGCTCTCTTCAGGACGACTTCGATGTGCTGGTAGAAGAGAGCGCAGAGGGCGGAACCTAGCACCGCGACTGCGATAAACCCGATGTAGCCAATCGACATCCAGGTGCCGATGCTCCCCGAGGCCACGATCCTTGAAGCGGGAGGGTCACCGAAGACGGCTAAATAGAGCAAGGCTGCGATGAGGACAGCCGCAATCGTCCCCTGCACTATCGCCACGAAAATGAACCTTGAAGCCCATTTGCTGTGGTTCCCCCTGCCCAGGCTCACGTATCTACCTCTCCATTCGATTGGGAGGTTTATATAAGAGCCTTGAGCAAATACAGTATTGGCTTCTCGCTCGGTAATTACTGGTTACTAGTCGACGCGCCCCTGGCTAGGGCCTTGGGCTCTGCTCAACTGCCTCTCAGGTTCCAACATCGAACTCTCCAAGCCACAGTTCCAGCACCGCCCCTGGGAAGTGCCGTTCCATACGCCACACTCTGGACATTTCCTTTGCCCGGTGCCCGCCTCAGTCTCGGTTAGACCCCTCGGAAAGAGTTTAACAGGCCGCTCCCAATGGCCCCATCGGAATCACCATGACCGTGGCGAAAGTAATCGAGTTGGTGGGCAGCTCTCCGACGAGCTTCGATGAGGCCGTCCGCAACGCGGTGGAGGATGCGGCGAAGACCCTGAAGGGCATCACCGGAGTGGATGTCTTGGGCATGACGGCGAAGGTCCAGGGGGATCGCTTGATCGAGTTCCGGGCCAACGTAAAGGTTGCTTTCAGCGTCGAGAGATAGGAAGCACCCTCCATCCGGTACATCCGGTCCTCCACACTTCCTGCCCGATGGCTACCATATAAGTAGCGGCCGGACGGTAGTCATCCTGACATGCGCTTCCTTAGCAACATCCTTGAAGCAATTGGGGACACGCCGCTCATCAAGCTGACCCGGGTCACCGAGGGCTACCGGCCCCTCATCCTGGCGAAGCTGGAAAACCTGAATCCCGGTGGGAGTGTCAAGGACCGAATTGGCTTGGCCATGATTGAGGAAGCAGAGAGGCAAGGCCTCCTGAAGCCAGGCGGCACCATCATCGAGCCCACTTCGGGAAACACCGGCGTGGGCCTCGCCCTGGTGGCCGCCATCCGAGGATACAGCTGTATCTTCACGATACCGGACAAGATGAGCCAGGAGAAGATCAACCTCCTCAAGGCCTATGGGGCCCGGGTCGTCGTCTGTCCTACGGCGGTGCCACCAGACTCGCCCAAGAGTTACTACAAGGTGGCAGAACGTCTCCAGCGAGAGATGCCGAACTCGTTCATCCCTCAACAGTACTTCAATCCCAAGAATCCAGAAGCCCACTACTTGACCACGGGCCCCGAAGTCTGGGAGGCCACGGACGGGGATGTGACCCACTTCGTGTGTGGTATGGGCACCGGTGGCACGATAAGCGGGGCCGGCCGGTACCTCAAGGAGCAAAACCCCAACGTCCAAGTCATTGGCGTGGACCCGGTCGGGTCTGTGTTAGCCAATTACTTCCACAAGGGTGAGATGACCACACCCCAGGTCTACAAAGTGGAAGGAATCGGCGAGGACATCATTCCCGGCACGACCCAGTTCGAGTACATTGATGAAATCGTTACCGTGGAAGACCGGGAGTCCTTCGCTTTCACGCGACGCCTCGCCCGGGAGGAGGGACTCTTGCTAGGTGGCTCTTCTGGCTCGGCGCTGGCGGGGGCTCTGAAGGTCGCCAAGAACTTGTCGGAAAAGGACGTCGTAGTGGTCCTACTGGCTGACACGGGAGAGCGCTACCTAAGCAAAGTGCACAGCGAAGAGTGGCTGAGGGAAAACGGCTTCCTGGAGGAGGAGCCCAGACTGGCGAGTATCATCGAAGCTAAGGATCCCTCTCTGCCTGCGGTGGTCACTGTGGAGGCCTCCGAGGCGGTTTCGACCGCTATCGATCTGATGCGGCAGTACAACATCTCGCAGCTTCCCGTCACCGAAGCTGGCAGGGTCGTTGGTAGCCTTCGAGAGGAGGCTCTTCTGGCCGAACTCCTCAAGAAGCCGGGGCACGGAGAGACCCAGGTCCGGGACGTGATGGAAAAGCCCTTCCCCGTGGTGGACGAGCGAGAGGACCTGGAAGGGGTCTGCAAGCTCCTGCTTCGAGGAACCCCTGCCGTCCTCGTGGGATCTGCGGAGGAGGTCCAGGGGATCGTGACCAGGTTCGACGTCGTGGAGTACCTTTCCAGGGGGTCCCTTGCGTGAAGTTCTCAACGAAGGCCATCCACGCGGGTCAAAGGCCAGACCCGCGGACCGGGGCTGTGAATGTCCCGATCTACGTGACCGCGACCTACTCACAGGCCGTCGGCCAGGAAGGATACGAGTATTCACGAACGCAGAATCCAACGAGGGAGGCCCTGGAGGAGAGCGTCGCGGTCCTGGAGGGGGGTGACCACGGAGTTGCCTTCTCCTCCGGGATGGGGGCCATCACTACGGTCATGACCCTACTCAGGAGTGGGGACCACGTCGTGGTGGCTGAGGACGTCTACGGGGGTACGCATCGACTGTTCAGGGAGGTCATGGAGAAGTACGGCCTGAGATTCGACTTCATGGACTTCAGTGACATGGACGCCGTGGAGGCCGCCATCAGAGACAACACGCGGATGGTGTGGGCAGAGACGCCCAGCAATCCTCTCCTCAAGCTCGTTGACCTCCGGGCACTGGGGAAGCTGGGGAAGAACTCCGACGTTCTCACCGTCGTTGACAACACCTTTGCCACTCCCTACCTGCAACGGCCCCTGAGCCTCGGTGTCGACGCCGTCGTCCACAGCACAACCAAGTACCTGGGAGGCCACAGTGACATAATCGGCGGCATGGTGGTCACCTCCGTTGACGAGGTTCACGAGAGGCTGAGATTCTCTCAGAACGCCTTGGGTGCGGTGCCCAGTCCCTTCGACTGCTTCCTGGCCCTCCGGGGCATCAAGACCCTACCCCTAAGAATGGACAAGCACTGCAGCAACGCCCTCGACGTGGCGCGCTTCTTGAGCGAGGTGCCGGAGGTGTCCTCCGTCATCTACCCAGGCCTGGAGAGCCACCCCCAGCACCAGCTTGCCAAGGCCCAGATGAAGGACTTCGGCGGCATGGTCAGTTTCAACCTGGCGGACAAGGCGACGGCGCGTACCTTCCTGGAGTCCTTGGAACTCATCATCCTCGGTGAGTCCCTCGGCGGCGTGGAATCTCTCGTCGAACACCCGGCGTCTATGACCCACGCGAGCATCCCCCCGGGGGAGCTGAAGGCGAGGGGCGTGAGCGAGGGCTTCGTCCGATTCTCCGTTGGGTGCGAGGCGATTGAGGACCTCCTGGAGGACCTGGGACGGGGACTCGAGGCCCTACGAGGTTGACCGTCAAGCGCTCGGCGAGGCTCGTCCCGATCCTGGCCTGTTGCCGGTTTCGCCAAGGTTAAGACCCCTTCATACTATGGATTGGCGCCATGGCTATCAGAGTCTACAACACTCTCACCCGGAAGAAGGAGGAGTTCGCCCCCCTCCAGGGCCGCCGGGTGAAGATGTTCGTCTGCGGGATTACACCCTACGACGACACCCACCTGGGCCACGCTAGAACCTACGTCGCCTTCGACATCGTCGCCCGCTATCTCAGGCACCGCGGCTACAGCGTGTTCTACCTTCAGAACATCACGGACGTAGATGATAGAATCCTGGCGCGCGCCCCCGAGGTGAGCGTGCCCTGGGATGAGCTCGGCGATCGCTACTTCGCCGACTACCTCAAGGTGATGGAGGCCCTTAACGTGACCTCCGTCAACCTCTACGCCAAGGCCACCGATTACGTCCCGGAGATCATAGAGCAGGTTGAGGGTCTGGTAGATGGAGGCTACGGCTACCGGATCGATGGCGACGTCTTCTATGAGGTCGCGAAGTTCGAGGACTTCGGCAAGCTCTCCGGCGTGAAGCTGGAGGAGCAGAGGGCCGGCGCCCGAGTGGAAGTGGACGAGCGAAAGCGCGATCCCCGCGACTTCTCCCTGTGGAAGGCTAGGAAACCTGGCGAGCCCTACTGGGCCAGTCCGTGGGGGGAGGGGAGGCCCGGGTGGCACATCGAGGACACCGCCATCACCCTGGCCCACTTCGGTCCCCAGTACGACATCCACGGGGCTGGGAATGATCTCATCTTCCCCCACCACGAGGCGGAGATTGCCCAGGCGGAGGCATACACGGGAGTCAAACCCTTCGTGAAGTACTGGATGCACACCGGCTTCGTGGTCATCAAGGGTGAGAGGATGGGGAAATCCCTGGGTAACGTCGTTCCCGTAGGGGACATTGTCAGGGAGTACGATCCCGAGGTCCTGCGCTTTTTCCTGACCTACACTCAGTACCGGGGCCCTATCGACTTCACCTATGAAGCCCTGGAAGAGGCCAAAGTCGCCTATCGTCGACTGGCCGATGTGCTGCAGAGGGCAAGACAGACTCTGTCGGAGGCGGGGAAGGCGAGGGGCAAGGGCGACCGTGACCTTAGGAAGGCCCTCGCCGAGACGGAGACGTCCTTCTACAGGGCCATGGACGATGACTTCAACACACGGGAGGCTCTCGCCGCGATGTTCAGCCTCACTACCACCTTCTGGGATCTGCTGGAGAAGGGCCTGAGTGCAGGCTCGCTGAAGGAGTTTGTACGAGGGTTCGAGGCCTACGGCGCTCTTCTCGGCCTGTTTCAACCCGGCACGGCCCGCACCTCCGAGTTGGTTGAGGGTCTAGTCAGATTCCTCGTCAACCTTAGGGAGGAGGCCAGGAGGGGCAAGGACTTTGAGACCTCCGACAGCATCCGACAGGAGCTCACTCGGCTAGGCGTACAGATCGAGGACACGGCTCAAGGACCTCGATGGAGGTTCATCTAGGCCCGTTTGCAGGAATGGAGTGACTGGAGGCGGTGACCGCAACGCTTATATAGGGGAGGCAGGCCAATGGGACCCTAGCCAGACCCCTGAAAATCATTAAATAAGCCACCGACATAACCATAGTAAAGGGATGGGATGGGATGTCGATACAGAGTGTTTCAGACCAGTCGCTGAGGGAAGCGATGCCGGACGAGTTATCATACGATGCTGAAAAGATACAGGTCCTAGAAGACCTCCAGGCCATCCGCAAGCGGCCCGCTATGTACATCGGCAGTGTGAGCCAGCGGGGGATGCACCATCTGGTCTACGAGGTTCTTGACAACAGCATCGATGAGGCCATGGCCGGGTTCTGCAAGAACATCGATGTCAAGGTTGCGGAGGACGGTGTCGTCACAGTGGTCGACGACGGGCGGGGAATCCCCGTGGATATCCATCCCCGCTACGAAAGGCCCGCCGTGGAGCTGGTTTTCACCACGCTCCACTCAGGCGGGAAGTTTGATCGGAAGATGTACAAGGTCTCGGGCGGCCTTCACGGTGTCGGCCTCTCCGTAGTGAACGCCCT
The DNA here is from genome assembly GCA_964347325.1 of uncultured Methanomassiliicoccales archaeon. Lineage (GTDB taxonomy): Archaea > Thermoplasmatota > Thermoplasmata > RBG-16-68-12 > JAJISG01 > JAJISG01. The sequence goes on from CAYFYA010000007.1 coordinate 70,492, forward strand.
CTCGTTGTGGCTGGAAGTCCGAGTTCGACGGGCCGGGAAGGAGTACTTCATGAAGTTTAAGAGAGGAGTCCCGGTCCAGGAGCTGAAGGCCCTGAAGAAAAGGGCCACAGCCAGGGGCACGACGGTCCGCTTTAAGCCCGACAAGCAGATCTTCGGAGACACAGAGTTCGACCCAGAGGTCCTTCTCTCACGGATTCGAGAGTATGCCTTCCTGAACAAGGGTACGAGGATTGGCGTTGAGGTCCCCGGCAAGGAGCGGCAGGACCTCTACTTCGAGGGCGGTCTCGTGGAGTTCGTCGGCTGGATCAACCGCAACAAGAACCCACTGCACGCGGAGCCTATTTATGTGGAGGGAAACAAGAACGGCATTTATGTGGAAACCTCTCTGCAGTACACCGACAGCTACGTTGAGAACATCCACAGCTACGCCAACAACATAGCCACGGTAGAGGGTGGGACCCACCTCGTCGGGTTCAAGGCGGCGCTGACGAGGGTGATGAACGACTACCTCAAGACCTACAGCTCTGCGAAGAATGGGGGAATCACTCTGCAGGGCAACGACGTCCGGGAGGGCCTAACCGCGGTATTGAGTGTTAAGCTGCCCGAGCCGCAGTTTGAGGGGCAGACTAAGACCAAGCTCGGGAACAGCGAGGTCAAGGGCGCCGTGGAGTCCCTGGCCTACGAGAAACTCTCAGAGTTCCTCCTGGAGAATCCAAAGGTGGCGGAGTCCATCGTAGAGAAGGCCATCGTTGCTGCCGAGGCCCGGGAGGCGGCACGACAGGCTCGGGAACTCACCCGTCGGAAGGGACTGTTGGAGGGCTCCTCTCTACCCGGCAAGCTGGCCGACTGTCAGGAGAGAGACCCCGCCAAGAGCGAGCTCTTCATCGTGGAGGGACCCAGCGCCGGAGGCTCCGCCAAGCAGGCCCGTGACCGTTCCTTCCAGGCAGTCCTCCCCCTCAAGGGTAAGATCCTCAACGTGGAGAAGGCACGGTTGGACCGCGTGCTGAAGAGTGCCGAGATTCGGACCCTGATCACTGCAGCCGGCACTGGCATCGGCGAGGACTTCGAGCTCGCTAGGGCGCGTTACCACCACGTCATCCTGATGACGGACTCCGACGTCGATGGATCCCACATCCGTACGCTCCTCCTGACCCTTCTCTTCCGCTACTTGCGTCCCCTCATCGAGGCTGGCTACGTGTACATTGCCCAGGCCCCGCTGTTTCGACTGAAGAAGGGGACCACGACTCGCTACGTCTTTACGGAGAAGGAGATGGAGACGCTACTCCGGGAGATGGGGAAGGGGACTACAGTCCAGCGCTTCAAGGGTCTGGGTGAGATGAACCCAGATGAGCTTTGGGAGACCACGATGAACCCGGCGACGAGGGTCCTCAAGCAGGTCACGATCGAGGACGCCGTGCGGGCCGATGAGCTCTTCACCATCCTGATGGGCGACGCTGTGGAGCCCAGGAGGGAGTTCATCCAGGACCACGCCGAGCACGTCATCAACCTGGACATCTGAGGAGGGAATGTCATGGCCACGTCAGCAGAGGTCGACTATCGTCCGATCGAGCAGGAGATGGAGCAATCTTACATCGACTACGCCATGAGCGTCATCGTAGGTCGGGCTCTGCCAGACCTTAAGGATGGCCTGAAGCCCGTCCAGCGGCGAATCTTGTACGCCATGTCGCAGATGGGACTTCGCTGGAACCAGCCGCACCGGAAGTGCGCCAGGGTGGTGGGAGATGTCCTAGGTCGGCTCCATCCTCATGGGGAGGCGGCGGTCTACGACGCCCTCGTTCGGATGGCCCAGGACTTCAGCCTCCGGTATCCCCTCGTGGACGGACAGGGAAACTTCGGATCCACCGACGGAGACCCTCCAGCCGCGATGCGGTACACGGAGTGCCGACTTGCCTCACACTCCGAGGAGATCCTCCAGGACATACAGAAGGAGACCGTCGACTTCGTGGACAACTTCGATGCAACCATGCAGGAGCCCGTCGTACTGCCAGGAAAGTTCCCCAACCTCCTGGTGAACGGAGCCAGCGGCATCGCCGTTGGCATGTCAACCAACATCCCGCCCCACAACCTCAGAGAGATTTGCAACGCCCTGGCCTATCTCATCGACAACTCCCGGGCAAGGCCCGAGGACCTGGAGGAGATCGTGTTAGGTCCAGACTTCCCCACCGGGGGCATCATTTGCGGTCGCCACGGCATCATGGAGGCCTACCGGACGGGTCGCGGACATCTGAGAGTCCGCGGGACGACCCACATCGAGGATCTCCCAAGGGACAAGAAGGCCATCGTCATCACCGAGATTCCCTACCAGGTCAACAAGTCGAACCTGGTGGAGGCCATCGCCAACCTAGTCAAGCAGAAGAGGGTGGACGGGATCGTCGACCTCCGGGACGAGAGCGATCAGGATGGCATCCGCGTGGTCGTGGAACTCCGGCGGGATGTCCACGGGGAGATAATCCTAAACCAGCTCTTCGCCCACACCCCGCTTCAGACCACCTTCGGCATCATTAACCTGGCCCTCGTGGACGGAGAGCCCAGGATCCTCTCCCTGCTGGACACCATGAAGGAGTTCCTTAGCTTCCGCGAGGAAGTGATCCGGCGGAGGACCAGATTCGACCTCCGGAAGGCTCGGGCCCGCATCCACATTGTCGAGGGCCTTTTGGTTGCCCTGAAGGCACCGAGCAAGGTCATCAGGCTTATCAGGGCCTCCGAGACGGCCCGGCACGCCGAACGGGCCCTGGTGAAGGAGATCAAGCTCACCACCAAGCAGGCGAAAGCCATCCTCGAGATGAGGCTTCAGCGCCTCACGGCCATGGAGGTTCGGAGCCTGAAGGAGGAGAGGGACAAGCTCAGCTCCCAGATCGATCAGCTGGCGTCCATCCTCAAGAGCAAGAGGATGCGCATGTCCATCATTAAGGAGGAGCTCCTGCAGGTTCGGGACAAGTACGGCGACGAACGGCGCACCTACATCGAGGAGGAGGAGCCAGAGGAGCTGGTGATGGAAGACCTCATCCCCAATGTCAACACGGTGGTCATGATCAGCGACACTGGCTACATCAAGCGTCAGAACCTGGAGGACTACCGAAAGCAGAAACGCGGCGGCGTCGGCCTCGTCGGAATGGCCACGAAGGAGGAGGACTTCGTCGTCGATCTCTTCGTCACCAAGACCCACAACAACATCCTGTTCTTCACCAACAAGGGCAAGGTGTACTGGCTGAAGGCGTGGAGGGTGCCAGAAGGGAGCCGTCACGCCCGGGGTAAGCCCATCGTCAACCTCCTGCCCCGCCTAGATCGCGGCGAGTCGGTGGCTGCGTGGGTGTCCGTGGAGGACTTCGAGACTTCCAAGTACCTTCTCTTCGCCACCAAGGAGGGCCAGATCAAGAAGACCAGTCTGGGAGCCTTCAGCAGGCCCATAGTCACCGGGATTTGGGCCATCAAGCTTCGGGAGGGCGACGAGCTGGTCGAGGTCAAACCCTGTCAACCGATGGATGAGGTCGTCCTAGCGACGAAGTACGGCAAGGCCTGTCGCTTCGCGGAGTCCGAGGTGAGGCCCATGGGTAGGTACACCCAAGGGGTCCACGGAATCCGTCTTAGGGACGGCGACGAGGTCGTCAGCATGGCCCTGGTCGACGAGGAATCGAACCTCCTCACTGTCACGGAGGGTGGTTACGGCAAGTGCACCTCAGTCTCAGACTACCGGAAGACGCACAGGGGGGCCCAGGGGGTCATCAACATCAAGGGCATCGAGAAGATCGGTCCGGTCGTCACCGTGAGGGACGTCCAGCCGGAGAACGAAGCTCTCGTCACGACGGAGGGGGGCATGATAATACGGTTCCCCGTCAACGATGTCAGGGTGCAGGGCCGCCCGACCATGGGAGTCCGGATCATGAGGATTAAGCCGGGAGACAAGGTCCAGGCGCTGGCCAAGCTCGCCACCAGCCCCTGACACCGAGGCAGCTACGGCGAGACGTCCTCCCGCGAGGTCGCCGAGTTCGACAGGTTGTATTCACACATGCCGGCCAAGCCACATGAGACGCAGTCCGGCTTGGAGGGCAGGCAGGTAGTCTGCCCGTGGCGAACGAAGAGCTCGTTGATCTCCACCCAGAGTCGTCTTGGGATGAGCGCTCGGAGGGCCTCCTCCGTCTCCCTCTCACTCCTAGTCCTGACGATGCCGATCCTGTTGGGAATCCGATGGCAATGAACGTCGACGGGAATCGAGGGGATGCCGTAGCCGTATACGCGAACGCAGTTGGCCGTCTTCCGTCCCACCAGGGGTAGCTGGCAGAGCGCCTTCATGTCCTTGGGCACGACAGCATCGTAGTCGTTGCATATCCTGCGTGATATCTCCTTGATGGCCCTTGCCTTGGTCCTGTAGAAGTTCACCGGCCTGACAAGATCCTCCAGTTCCGGAAGCGGAGCGGAGGCCAACTGCTCTGGGGTGCTAAAGCGGGCGAAGAGCCGTTCTGACACCGCCTCAGTCGTGGGATCTGCCGTCCGTTGAGACAGCACCGTCGAGATTAGGACAACGAAGGGGTCCTCCGTCTTCCTGGTGATCTTGCCTAGGGCGGTGCCCAACTCCGATGTCTTGAACTCTCCTTGGAGGTACTGCTTCTCGAGTCGATAAACTACCTCCAGCGCGCGCCGCCTCGTCCAAGCATCGAGGAACTCGGAGGCCTCGCCTGCGGTGTAGAGGGACCCAGTAATGAGGACCACGTCCTTGGGAGTCGCCATGCCGATAGCCTTCTCCACCGCGTTCACGACGGGGCGCACGACCTTCACGCTTGCTACATCACCAAAGGCCTTGCCTACGTCCTCCGCATGATGGGCCCTGGGCGTGTCAGGCTGCGTGGCGATGACCATGCGGCAGAGGGGAGAGAGATGTCCCGCGATACGCTCCAGATCCTTGTCGCGCAGCAATCCAACGACTAGGACGACGGGCCTGCCAGGGAGAAGTTCCTCGACAGACTCCCTCAACCTCTCCGCACCTTCCGCGGTATGGGTGGAGTCGAGTATGACAGCCGGGTATCGACTGAAGACCTGTAGCCGCGCAGGCCACCCCACCTCTGCTAATCCTCTCCTGACAGCCCTCTCGCTTATTCGCCAGCCCCGCGATCTGAGCTCCTGCACTGTTCCGAAGGCAAGGGCTGCGTTTTCTGCTTGATAGGTCCCCAGGAGCCCGATACGATACGTTCTCGAGTCGCCGTACGTTAGCAGCACGCTCTGCCCATCGAGACCCATGGGTTGCCTGGAGACCGTGAGGTCTCTCCCCACGAGGCGTAATGGAGCGTGAACGGAGCTGCATCGCTCGGCTATCACCTCGAGTCCGGGCTGGTCCAAGGACCATGTGGGAACCCCCTCCTTGATAATGCCAGCCTTCTCCCGGGCTATCCGATGGAGGCTCTTGCCGAGGTGCTCCGTGTGCTCAAGTCCGAGACGCGTGATGACGGCCACTTCTGGGAGGACGACGTTCGTCGCGTCCAACCGTCCCCCAAGGCCGACTTCTAGGACCACTACATCCACATCCTTCTCCTGGAAGTACTTGAAGGCCAAGGCCGTGGTGAACTCGAAGAAGGTGGGATGGGACGCTTTGTCCCTTGCACCAAGCGCCTCCGCGTGGGGTCGGATTTCCTTGGCTAGTCTGACGATGTCCCCATCGGTGATCTCCTTCCCGTCGACCCTGATCCTCTCGTTGAACCTGACCAGATGTGGTGACGTGTAAAGCCCGACGCTGTGACCGGAGCTTCTGAGAATCGAGTCCAGAAAGGCGCACACGGACCCCTTGCCATTCGTGCCGGCGACGTGGACGAACCGAAGGCCGTCATGTGGGTTCCCCAGCCTCAAGAGCAGGGCCTGGATGTTGTCGAGTCCTAGCTTCATGCCGAAGCGTTCGAGGCCGTACAAATACGAGAGAGTGTCTTCGTAGTCCATTGGTGGTTCTTGACATTGGCCCGTGACGATAAACCTTCGTTGGTGGTGCCGCGAGTCCCCCTCCGGTTTTGGCGCCCTCAAGTATAAATCGGTAGAGAGGAATGTTTGAGCCAATGCATCCTAGCGAGGCCATAAAGGCCTCTGAGGGTGACGAACTCCTGGGGAAGACGATTGTCCTGGGAGTGTGCGGGAGCATTGCCGCCGTGGAGACGGTCAAGCTCGCCCGCGAACTAATCCGACACGGGGCCGACGTTCACGCTGTCATGAGCGAGGCTTCCCGCATCATAGTACACCCTTACTCCCTCGAGTTCGCCACCGGGAGGAAGCCTGTGTTGGAGCTGGACGGCTCCGTGCAGCACGTGAACCTCTGCGGGTCGAAGGGGGAGGCGGACCTCCTCCTCATCGCTCCTTCAACGGCCAACACCATCTCGAAGATGGCCGCTGGCATCGACGACACTCCTGTAACAACCTTTGCCACCGCGGCCATGGGTTCTCGCAAGCCGATCATCATCGCCCCGGCCATGGATGCATCTATGTACGACCACCCTGTGGTTGGGGAGAATATCGAGAAGCTGAGGCGCCTCGGCGTTGACTTCGTCAAGCCGGTCTTGGAGGAGGAGAAGGCGAAGCTGGCGGATGTTGATACAATCGTCGCCCACGTGATCCGCACGCTTGGGCCTGGAGACCTGCACGGCAAGAGAGTCCTAGTCATCGCCGGCGCGACGGAGGAGCCACTGGACGAAGTCCGAGTATTGACGAACGTCAGCAGCGGCGAGACTGGCGTTGAGCTGGCGCGGGCCGCCTTCCACAGGGGAGCCGATGTGAGTCTCTGGATGGGCCGGCATACTGTGCCGATTCCTTCTTATCTCGATGTTCGCCGGTTTGACACCGTCGACAACCTTCTGTCGATGGTCCCCCAGGTTGACCACGACATCTGCATCGTTCCCGCGGCGGTCTCCGACTTCATTCCAGAGAGGGAGGATGGCAAGATACCGTCCTCGAAGAAGGCCCTGAAACTGGAGTTCAGGCCTGGACCCAAGATCATTGAAAGCCTCAGGAAGGGGTTCAGGGGGACCCTGATCGGCTTTAAGCTCGAGGCGGGAAGAGAGCAGGAGGAGCTCCTGAAGGTGTCTCGGGCCAAGCTGAGGGAGTCCGGAATGGACTACATCGTGGCCAACGACATCCGCCGGGTCAAGCGGGGTCGCACCGAGGTTATCCTCATTGACAAGAAGGGGAGGTGGCAGGAGCTGAAGGGTACCAAGGCAGAGGTCTCCTGGCACCTGTGGGGCGCCATCCTCCATGGCCTCGAAGGGTAGGGCCTTCTGCCCAGGCCACGTCACTGGGTTCTTCCAGATCTGCGAAGATGAGGATCCTCTGAAGATGGGCTCCCGCGGCGCAGGTCTGTGCCTCTCCGCTGGGGTGACGACGGAGGTGCGGATGGAGCCGGCCGCCGAGGCCTCGGTGGGCATCCTCCTCAACGGCAAGGTAGAGGCCGCTGAAGTCACAGACATGGCCGTGCGGTCCTTCCTGGATCAACCGGCAGAGGTCAGAGTGGACAGCAGGGTGGACCTTCCCATCTCCCAGGGTTTCGGCATGAGCGGCGCCGGCGCCCTGAGTACACTCTTCGCCATGAACGAGGCCATGGGCTATGACCGCTCTCCGGTGGAGCTGGCCTCCATCGCTCATGTGGCTGAGGTGCGCTGCAAGACGGGCCTGGGGGACGTCTATCCACAGCTCCTCGGGGGCCTGGACTTCAGGGAGAGAGCGGGAGCGCCTCCCTACGGGAAAGTCCACAAGATGCCCTTGGACACCGAGCTGATCCTGTGTGTTCTGGGACCCCCTATGGCCACCCGCTCGATCCTCACTAACGAGATGGTGGTCCGCAGCATCAACGGCGTGGGTAAACGCTGCGTGGACCGTTTCCTGAAACGTAGAGACCTGGAGAACCTCCTCTCTCTGTCCTGGCTCTTCGCTCGTCAGACTGTATTAGCCACGAGCGAAGTACATGCGGCAGTCCTGAAGGCGAGTCTCCACGGAGTCGCCTCGATGTGCATGCTGGGGAACTCCACCTTCGCCATCGGTGATGCAGACGGACTCCAGGAGGCTCTCCTGGAGCACGGAGAGGTCTTCAGGGTCCGGGTGGACAACGAGGGAGCTAGGGCGCTGTAGTCAGAGGAGCGTGAATAGCCGGTCGTCCTCCCCCGTGTCGAAGACCCCGAGACGGGCTCCGGCATCAAGCCATCCGTGGGCGTAGTTGACACAGGCGAAGGCGTTCACGGGATTGCCCTCCGTTCGGAAGTGCAAAGCGTCCTCGAAGTAGGCCCTCGCCATCTCCAGGAAGTCCTCCGCGATCCGCCGGGAGTATGAGCGTGTCGGGGCGGTGATCTTCAGCTTGTCGAGGGCCCTCCGCGTGAGCTCCAGATCCTTGTCCAGCTTCTCCTCCAGGGGCTGAGCCACGCACCCTCTAGGGCTCCCGGCGTATTAGCATTCTCCAGCCGTAGATTCAGAATCAGGCCCGATACCCACGACGATACCATAAAATCAGTCTGCCATCAGACTCCGACTGTTGAAGAACTCGGGCAGCCAAAAGGACCTGAAGAAGGTCTACAGCAAGGCCTTTCTCATTCACTTGGACAAGGGGGACCTAAGGACGGCTACGGTTTTCGCGAAGGCCTTTCTGCTAACGGGCGAAGGGTCCGAGAACAACAACTACCGCTGAAGCCTGGAGAGCACGGCTTCCCTGGATTCTTCTAGCAGGGCTCCCACAGGGCGGGAGGAGTCGAGCTTCACAAACCTCGGCTCCGCCGCCAGGGTGAGATAGGCCTCCTGCACTCTCGAGAGGAACTCGACATCCTCGTAGGGCGTGCGATCCCTGACCGAGGTCACCCGAGAAAGCCCCTCTCCCGGGTCCACGATTAGGAGCAGCGTCAGGTCGGGTTTGATGATCAGCGGGGAGGCGATTCTGCGCAGCCACTCCGTCGGATTCGAGACGTGGCCCTGGAGGGCGACGGATTGGTAGGCCACCGTCGAGTCGTGGTATCTGTCGCACACCACAACCCTCCCCTCCGAAAGCCACCCCTGGATCTCCGGAAGGTGGAGGCTCCGATCTGCGAGGAAGAGGAGCGCCTGCGCCCGCGGATCTACCTTCTCCTCAATGCCGCGTCTTACCGCGTCCCCGAGCCACGTCTGAGTGGGCTCGCCTGTAAGGATGGAGGGAACTCCCCTCTTAGTGAGGTCCGCATGAAGGGCCTCCGCCAGGGTCGTCTTGCCGGACCCATCGATTCCTTCCAGGGTCACGAAGAGGGACACAATCCGCCGATGGATTCTTGCCTCATAAACAATGGGTGTCGCGGGCCTGACCAAACCTTAAAGTAACCTCGGCCGTTTGCGCGGTCGGCACTGGGGGTTTTAGGGGGCAAGGACTGAAACTCGTATTGAGACCTGACGCGAGAAAGTTCAAGGAGGCGGAAGACAGCGTCGGTTTCTGTCGCGGCTGTGGCGCTCGTATCATTCTCCTCCCCGATGACAGGAGGCAGGGCTTCTGCTTTGACTGCCTCGACCTCCTAGAACTCGGAGGGTGAGGGCGTCTCATTGGGTCAGGATGGCATGTCTACTCTTACGACCACGCTCCCCACTCCCTCGATCTCCCCGTCGAGTTCGTCGCCGGCAACCACCCGGGGAACGCCCGCGGGCGTCCCCGTCGCTATGATGTCTCCTTCCATCAGGGTGATGTGGGAAGAGATGGAGGCCACTACATCCGGCACTCCATGGACCATCTCCGCCGTGTGCGCCCTCTGCTTGACCTCGCCGTTCACCTTCAGGACAATCTCCAGGGCATGCGGATCCTCGACCTCATCCCGCGAAGTCACTCGGGACACGGGGGCGAAGGTGTCCATGCCTTTCGCCAGGGTCCAGGGAAGCCCCTCTTCGATTGCCTTGAGCTGGAGATCGCGGGCGGTGATGTCGAGGATGACGCAGTATCCGAGGACGAAGTCGTAGGCGGACCCGACGGGGACTCCCCTCGCGGGGGCACCGATGACCACACCGAGTTCCGCTTCCACTTGGAGGTCGGACGTTGCAGGCGGGGCGATGACCCGATCCCCGTGGTGAATGATCGAGGTTGACGGCTTGAAAAAGTAGGTCGGGTCTGGCGGAGCCTCCTGCCCGGACTCCCTCGCATGGGCCCTGTAGTTCCTTACGAGGCACAGAATCTTCCCGACGCTCAGCCTTCCAGTGGCGGTCTCTATCCACGTTATGGTTACACCCGCCTAGGCGGTCCTCCGAACGTCCTGCCTTCTCACGGCCGAGCGGGCCAGACCGATGGCCACAAGAGCTAGGCCCACGGCCGCAATGAAGCCGAAGAGACTCGCGGCGTCGCCGAAGGTCCCGGAGAAGATCTCCCCGAAGCTGGCGAAGAAGTTGAAGGCACTGTGCATGAACACGGCGAGGAGGTAGAAGGGCAGGAGGCTCGCTCCTGGTACGAGAGTGCTCTTCGCCACCCCGTAGCCGAAGGCGGAGGTGGCGGAGGCGTGCAGCAGTGCTGATGAGAAGCTCCGCACGCCTATGACGGCCAGGGAGGCCTCCAATCCTCCAGCTAGATAGGCCACTCCTCCATAGAGCAGATTCTCCGTGGCACCGAACCCCAGACCCGCCGAGGCCCCGTAGACAACTCCATCCTCCAGCTCGTTGATCTTCGGCCGGACTCGCAACACTCCAAGCCCCTTGGCGAACTCCTCGGCGATGGGGGCGACGACGACGACGAGGACGATCAGCCCCATGTCAATCTCCGTCCCAAGAGCCTCTCCCAGGCGTACCCAGTACCTTTCCAAAAGGAGTCCTCCAACCTCCAGGAGGGCAGCCAGTGCGAGGCTCAGGACGACGGCAATGAAGACTCCCACGACCGCTCCCCAGATGAAGGCCCTGAAGACCTCACTCCAAGGTTCCCTCTCGTGCGCCTCACTGTTGCGAAACCAGACGACGAAGAAGATGGGAGGGATGAAGGCGAGGAAGAGGATGATCGTCAAAACCAGAAAGGAGATGCCTGTAAGCTGGGCAAGGATGTCCGTCAGCGGATCTCCTCCACCCTCCTACCCTTCTCCTCCAACGAGGCGTGGGCGGCGGCCAGCCTGGCGATGGGGACCCTGAAGGGGGAGCAGGAGACGTAGTCCAGGTTCAGCTCATGGCAGATCCTCACGCTCTTAGGCTCTCCACCGTGTTCGCCACAGATGCCTATCTTGAGATCGGGTCTCGTCTTCCGACCCCTTTCTACGGCGATCCGCATGAGCTCTCCCACGCCCTTCCGATCGAGGACCTCGAAGGGACTGACGTCCAGGATGCCGAGCTCCAGGTACCGGGCCATGAACTTAGCCTCCGCATCATCCCTGCTGAAGCCGAAGGTCGTCTGTGTGAGGTCGTTGGTGCCGAAGGAGAAGAACTCCGCAACCTGGGCGATCTCGTCAGCGGCCAGGGCGCCTCGAGGAACCTCGATCATCGTCCCGAAGTGGTACTGTACCTCTACTCCAGACGCCTCCATCTCCTCCCGGGCGACGGTCTCCAGCTGCTTCCTCACCTCGGCCAGTTCGTTCTTGTGGCCTACCAGGGGTATCATGATCTCCGGAAGAACGTCCACACCCTCACTTGTCAGAGTGCAGGCGGCAGCAATGATGGCCCTGACCTGCATCTCGTTGATCTCTGGGTAGAGGAGCCCGAGGCGACATCCCCTCAGCCCCAACATCGGGTTTGCTTCATGCAGGGCCCGCACCCGCTCGAGGATCTTCTCCCTCGCAGCGAGCCTCTCGCCGTCCCCCTTGAGCCGCAGCTCCGTCACCTCGACCAGGAGGTCCTCCAGGTTGGGCAGGAACTCATGGAGTGGGGGGTCCAGCAAGCGTATCGTGACCGGAAGTCCCTCCATCTCCCTCAGAATGTCGATGAAGTCCTGTTTCTGGAAGGGCAGGAGTTTCTTCAGGGCCTCAAGGCGCTCCTCCTTGGTCGCCGCCATGATCATCCGCTGCATGAGTGGGAGCCTCTCTGGGGCCATGAACATGTGTTCCGTACGGCAGAGCCCTATGCCCTCCGCTCCCAGTTCCCGGGCCTTTCTGGAGTCCTCGGGGGTATCCGCATTGGCCCGCACACCTAGTCTTCGAATGTCGTCGGTCCAGTCGAGGAGGGTCTTGAAGTTCTTCCCTATCTTGGGCTCGACCAGCGGAGCCTCTCCCAGCACGACCTTCCCCGTGGACCCGTCGATGGTAATGACGTCCCCCTGGTGCACCACGACGTCGGCGGTCGAGAAGGATCGGCTTTCGTAGTCGACCTGGATCGCCTCACATCCAGCGACGCAAGGCTTGCCCATGCCCCTGGTCACGATGGCTGCATGGGACGTGCGACCACCCCGGCTCGTTAGGACGCCCTCGGCGGCCACTATTCCGTGGATGTCGTCTGGCGTCGTCTCGGTTCTGACCAGGATGACTTTTCTCCCCGCCTCCGCGGCCACCTCAGCCTCATCTGGCTCGAAGACCACCTCCCCCACAGCGGCCCCTGGCGACGCGTTAAGACCCTTGGCGATGACGTCGACCTCGGCCTTGGGGTCGATCTGTCGGTGGAGGAGCCTCTCTACCTGCTCGGCCGTAACTCGGCTCACGGCCTCCTCACGGTCGATGAGGCCCTCCCTCACCATATCCACCGCTATCTTTACGGAGGCGGCCGCCGTTCTCTGGCCCGCCCGCGTTTGGAGCATGAAGAACTCTCCATGCTCGATGGTAAACTCAAGGTCCTGGACGTCCCTGAAGTGGTGCTCCAGCAGGTCACAGGTTCTCTTGAGCTCCTTGTAGATCGCCGGTACCTCCTTCTCCAGCTGGTCGATGGGCTTCGGAGTCCTGATGCCTGCGACGACATCCTCGCCCTGGGCGTTGAAGAGGTACTCCCCGTACACCACCTTCTCCCCCGTGGCAGGGTCCCGGGTGAAGGCGACACCAGTCCCGCTGTCCTCTCCCATGTTGCCGAAGACCATGGCCTGGATGTTGACAGCTGTCCCCATGTCGTGGGGGATATTGTTGACCTCCCGATACTTCACCGCCCTGTCGCTGTTCCACGACCTGAAGACGCCAAGGATGGCCTCCCAGAGCTGCTCGTAGGGATCTTGGGGGAAGGTCTTTCCGTGGGCCTTGTACACCTCGGCGAACCTGTCTGCTACTCTCTTCCAGGCAGGCTCATCCAGCTCCACATCGAACTGGACGCCCTCCCCTTGCTTGACCGCCTCAAGCTCCGCCTCGAAGGTGGATCGGTGGATACCCACGACCGTGTCTCCGAACATCGACAGGAGACGACGGTAGCAGTTTTGCGCGAAGGCCCCATCGGAAGTCATCTTGGCTAGGCCCATGACGGTCTCGTCGTTCAGTCCTAAGTTGAGGACTGTGTCCATCATGCCAGGCATGGAGACGGCGGCCCCCGACCTCACCGAGACCAGGAGCGGGTTCTCGGGGTCGCCGAACCGCCTCCCGACCTTCTCCTCCAGCTCCCGAAGGTGACTCTTGACCTCCTCCCTGAGACCTTCGGGCAGATCATCCGTCCTCATGTACTCCAGACAGGCTTCCGTGGTTATTGTGAACCCCGGGGGGACGGGGAGTCCGAGTCCCGTCATCTCAGCCAGTCCGTACCCCTTTCCACCCAGGGTCTTCTTGTCCTTACCAGCCGCCTCTGGGAAGCTGAAGACGTACTTCGCCATGCCTTTCCTGCCAAGAGGCTTGGCGATAAAAACCCTTGCGGGCCCTAGAAGCCCATCTCCTCAACCTTGAGCTGGGGTCGCATCTTCTCCAGGAATCTGTAGACCGATGCGTGCTCACTGCCTTGAAGCAGCATCTCCACGGCACGGCAGGCGATGTCCAGCTGCAGGAGGGTGCCAATTGCAGCGACGGTGTGCCCGTGGACGGAGAGGGAAGCCCCCGTCAGCTCCTCGATGAGGTTCCGAGTCTTCCCTCGGGTTCCGATGATTCTCCCCTTAATCTGGACGAGCCTGTTCCTGGTGTTGGCGTAGTCCTTTATATCGTACACCCTCAGGAAGAACTCCTCTTCCAGCAGCTTCCAGGCCTTTTGCTCGGAGAACCCTCGGCCGATGGCTCGGATGACGTCCTGAGCCTTCAGTCCCATGGTTGGGTCCTCGCATTTGGACTCGTCAAGGGTGACCTCCCCAGCGGATGAGTCGATGGTAATGCTGACCCCCGTCCTCTCCTCCAGGGCCTTCTTCGTCTTCCCCTCGGTTCCTATGAGAACTCCAACTCTCTCCTGAGGTATCCTCGAGTACAGCATCTAGTCCCCTCGCACTAGCTGCGCGAGCTCCTCTTCGCTCACCTTCACTCCATTCCTCCCAAAGTATCGCGCCATGTTTCGGATGTCCCGCTCGAACCACTCGTCCGCGTGGGGATGGTCTAGCGGGACTGCCTGGCCCACGTCGATTATGTACGGTAGCTTTCTCCAGATGAGAACATTGTATTCACTCAGGTCTCCGTGGACGAGGCCCGCCCGGTGGATTCGCTTCATGTCTTGGAGGAGTAGGTCGAAGAGGCGCTCTGGGTCGCCCACCTCCAGGGTTCTCAGTTCAGGGGCGGCTCTCAGCTTGCTGCCAAGGTATCGCATCACGAGGATGTTTTCGATGCAGCGATAGGGCTTAGGAACCCTGACGCCGTGGTCGGCCATCCTGCTCAGGTTCTTGAACTCCTTGCTCGCCCAGGCGTAGATGATCTTGCGCCGGTTACCGCCGAGGCGTGGGAACCTCGGATCCCCCTCGATGTAGCGGGAGATCGTCTTGAAGGTGGCGGTGGAGACGCGATACACCTTTACCGCTCGAGGGCCCTTCGAACTCGTCGCCCGGAAGACATTGCCCTCCTTCCCTGTGGAGACGGGGAAGTCCAGGGTCCCGATAGTACCATCGCTGATCAGCTTCTGGAAGGTCAAGAGGGTGTGCCGATCGAAGACCTCATCGTAGGTCTTCCTCTCATCCGCGTCCTTGACCCGGACCCTCCAACTGTCGACCTTGGCCTCGAGGAGCCTGAGCGTCCTCTCGTCCATTCCTCAGACCCTCTAAAAGATGTCCACACTCTCGGGAATCATTCCCTTCCTACTCAGGTAAGTCGACTCTGTCTTGGTGTAGCGATGAACCACATCGGCCTTCTCGTCCTGGAACTCCCACGGCCTCACAATCACCAGGTCTCCCGCCCTGATCCACATCCGCTTCCTCAACTTGCCCCGGATACGGGCCAGTCTCGAGACACCGTCTTGGCACATGACCTTGATGTGAGAGGCACCGAGGAGCTGGTCAGCTATGCCAAACATCTCGCCGTCCGCCGATCGCGGCAGCCGGACTCGAACGTATTCCTCTTCCTCAGCCAACATGCTGTCAAAGGGTGCCTCGTGTATAAAGCCTCCCTCGCGGGAATCTGGCCGGAGAATGGTCGAATCTAGACGAAGACGGCGGCGGCGATGGCGCTGGTCCACCGGTTCCCCTTCTCGCCTTCCGCGGCCTGGCAAACAGCGTGGGTCTTGAAAATCCTCCCGCTCGCCTCATAGACCTGCTTCCGCTCGTCCCATGCCGTGTCGCTGTCGAGCTCAATTCCCAGGGTGGTGGCGAGCATGGTGGCAGCCAGGTCTTCCGCGTAGTCCTTGGACTGCTTCGCAGACTCTCCGAAGGCGTGGTGTTCCGAGAGGTAGCCGTATCCCTCCTTCCCACTCGGAATGGCGAGGCCGATGGCAGCCGTCAGCCTTCGCCCCGCCTCGTTTGTCTGGTTTACGGCCAGGACGGCGTGGACGATCTGTCCCGGCTTCAGGAGGGATGTCCCCTCTTCTCTGGTTATCATCCTGCACCCTGGTGGGAAGATGCTCGAGACCTGGACGATGTTGTACTTCTCGATGTGGGCCTTTCTCAGGGCCGCCTCAAAGGAAGTGAGCTTGTCCCTGTGACTCCCGACTCCCTTGGTGAAGAACATCTTTTGCGGTATCACTCACTCGCCTCCGCCAATAGTCTGTTGTAGGCCCGAGGAGAGCGGTTCTTCCAGCCTCCAGCGTGATAGGCGTAGCTCGCCAGCAAGGGCAGGGCAATGGTTGCTTCGGAGAAGACCATCTGCGTCAATCCGTGGTCAATCTTCCCCCAGGAGTGTGCCTCCTTCAGGGTGGACCCCGATAGTCCACCATCTCTCTCGTCGGCGACGGTGATTTGGACTGCGTACTTGTGCATGTTCACCTCCTCCCCGAGGACGTGGGCTGCCACCGTCAGGTCCTGGACGAAGTTCTTCGGCACGCCTCCACCGATCATCAGCAATCCCGTCTCCTGGGCTGCAACCTTGATCCTGGTCAGCTCTGAGAAGTCCTTGACGCTGTCTATCGAGACCCGCGGCTGGTCGCCGCGTTGACGCTGGTGATATACGAGTCCGAAGCCTGCACTGCAGTCGGAGAATGCGGGGACAAATATGGGAACCCCCTTGTGGTAACACTCGAGGACCACCGAATCCGAGTCCTTGGACCTCTCCGACAGATATCTGCCCATCTCCACCACGAACTCGCGAGAGGAGTAGGGTCGAGGAGGAAGGCCATCCGCTATCTCTGCCACCACCATGTCACACTCCCGGAGGTTCCTCTCGTCGATGTATGTGTCGTAGATCCGATCGATCTCAAGCGTCAGAAGGGACTCGTCGTCTGCGGTGGGGCTACCACGGTAGTGCCGGAAACCCAAGGCCTCGAAGAAGTCCTGGTCAACGACGATGGCCCCGCTGGCAACGATAGCATCCACCATGTTGTGACTTACCAGGTCGTGAACCACCATCTTCAGGCCGGCGCTAAAGAGAGAACCTGCGAGACTGAGGATGATGGTGCAGTCCCCGTCGGCGATCATGGTTTCGAAGATTTTTGCCGCGGCCGCGAGATTCCTGGCCTGGAAGGCCATCTCGCTGAATCCCTCTAAGATGGGCCTCGCGTCGAAGGCAGTGATGTCTATGTGCCTTACCTCCCGACTGAGCAGATCCTCCCGCTTCATGACTGCACCCCCACCTCTGTCCGCGTTGCCGTCGGCGGCTGTCCGAATCGTTGCGGTTACCTCATAGCAGCAGGTATCTTAATTCTCTTCGGCTATGTCTATTGCTCGAGAATTCGGCCATCGGATATGTGGACTCCGTCGGGAAGCTTCAGCTCTACGTCCTCCGCATATCCGAACCAGTAGATCACGAGGCCGTCACCGAAGAGGTCGACGTAGGGGGCAAGCTGGCGCCGGGCGTGTCTCTTGACCTCCACGGGGTCGCCGAAGGTCGCCTTGCTCTCGATCCAACTGATCTCGCTCCCATCGAACTTCAGCGGTTCCTCGAGAAGGGCATCGGGCGTCTTCTCAAACTCAGCGCGGAGATCCTCCTCCACTCTGAAGGAGATGCCTGCGCCCTGGAGCCAGGTCCTGAGCCTCTCCTCTCCCCACTCCCCCCTCTCGTACTGCCTCCTCGTTCCCTCGGGAGAGTACACGAGGTCCTGCTCACAGGCCTCTCGCAGTTCTCGCTGTAACCTCTCGTCCTCGATCTCGTCTAGGTTTGTAACGGTCTTCCAGAACTGGCGCCGCGAGATCCCCTCCTTCTCTAGCACTATGAGGGCCATGAGGACTGGAGGGAAGTTGTAGCGCTTCGACAGTTCCACGATGGAGAGTCCCTCCTTCCAGTGTCGGTGGAGGCGACCGGCGTGGCGCTTCACCCTATAGAACTCCTTCGTGGCCTCCCGGACGACCCTCTGGGTGTAGATGACCATGAGAAACTCATCATCGAAGTCTGAGGAGGATTGCAGGCGTTCCAGGGCCTCCTTGGTATCAAGCTTGTCGTAGAGACTTCTGTAGGTCTTGTAGTCCATGGTGTGCCCGCGTTTTCCTTGGAATAGGTTCCTCGTCTTCTTAAGAGTGCCGGGCCAGTTGTCGAAACAGTAAAGATGTGTGCCTCGTTGGGCGGCCGAGGTGCTATGATGAAGGCTACCTGGCTAGGCCACGCTGCGTTCCTGCTGGAGGGCGAGGACAGGATCCTCATCGATCCCTTCCTCACGAACAATCCCAAGGCAGCCTTGAAGCCCGAGGAGGTAGAGTGCGACGTCATCTGCGTAACCCACGCCCACCTTGACCACTACGGCGATACTGAGGAGATCGCCAAGCGAACTGGAGCCCCGGTCGTCGGCATACTTGAGGTTGCCGCCCGGGCCGGCAACAGGGGCTGCGAGACCGTCGGCATGAACATCGGAGGATCGACCCAGGTGAAGAACACGCGAATCACTATGACGAACGCGATCCACTCGTCGTGCTTCGTGGGCAACGGGACCGTCGAGGCGGGTGGTAACCCCGCGGGCTACGTCATCGACTCGGGGCAGAGGGTCTACCACTCGGGCGACACGGCCGTCTTCGGCGACATGAGCCTAATCGGCGAGCTGTATGAGCCCGACCTGGCTCTCATACCCATCGGTGACTTCTTCACCATGGGTCCCCGCGAGGCAACGAAAGCTGTGGATCTCTTGAAGGTCAAGAGGACGATTCCCATGCACTATAACACCTTTGATGTCATAGCGCAGGATCCGATGGCGTTCAAGGCGGGAGTGGCCAAGCATACCGCCTCTGAAGCCATCATCCTCGACCCCGGAGAGAGCTACGAGCTGGGCTAGGAAGGCTAATTAGGGACGGAACGATGGGCTAGCTGACGATGGCGGCTGAGATCGCCCGACTCATCTCGGAAGCAGCCTACCAGGCCTACGAGCGGAAGCTCACCAGGGAGATACTCCAAGGCCCAATCCCGAACCATCTAGCCATCATCATGGACGGGAATCGGCGCTTTGCTCAGGAGGTGGGCTTGAGTTCCGCGGATGGTCACCGCAAGGGCCGGGAGAAGCTCGAGGAGGTCCTGGAGTGGTGCCTCGACACAGGAATCCGAATACTTACCGTGTACGCCTTCTCCACGGAGAACATCAATCGGAATGACGATGAGGTCCGGGATCTTATGGTTCTTTTCGCTGAGAACTTCCGGAAGGCGGGGGACGACGAGCGGGTACACGAGCACCACATCCGCATACGGGTCCTCGGCCAGAAGGAGGCTCTTCCCATGGAGGTTCAGGAGGCGATAGAGTATGCCGAGTCTCGGACAAAAGGCTACGACCAATACTTCTTCAACATCGCTGTGGCCTATGGCGGTCGTGAGGAGATCTTGGAGGCCATACGGCAGGTCGCTGGCGACATCAAGGACGGGAGGATAGCGGTCGACGAGATTGACGAGAGCCTCTTCTCCAAACATCTCTACACTGCCGACCTGCCGGACCCCGATCTCGTCCTCAGGACTTCGGGAGAGGAGAGGATAAGCAATTTCCTGCTGTGGCAGCTGGCCTACAGTGAGCTATACTTCGTCGATGTGTTCTGGCCCGGTTTCAGGAAGATCGACTTCCTGAGGGCAATACGGTCCTTTCAGATGCGGAGAAGGCGGTTCGGACGCTAGCGGTGTCGGTACCGACGCAGCCTGCTACCGCACACAGGGCAGAGGTCCGTCTCCGTCCGCCAGTATCGGCCACAGCCCTTGCATCGAAGGGACCAGCCCATGTTCTCCCGGATTCCGGGGAGGACGGCGGCTTGATACTTGAGGCCCAACTTGCCGGCGACGTTCTGAATTGAGTAGTCATCGGTGACCACGGTGGCTCCCAGCTGTAGGGCTAGGGCGAGGACATCCCTGTCCACGGAGGAGAGGCTAGCTTCGTCCCCTGTCTCTCTGGAAGCCCTCTGCACCACATCAAGGTCCTCACGTCTGGGCTCCAGGACCCGTGCCTTGGCCTCGAGGAAGGACTCGATTCGGGGGTCAAGACCTTGGACTCCGGACTCCGTGACTACGCTCGACGGGACGTAGACCTCTCCGGCGAAGTCCATCCCGGAAAGGAGGGCAGACGTGTCCAAGACCAGCTTCACCCTATCATCTCTTCCGGGTCGCCTCAGGCGGCAAGCTTCGTCTCGATGCGCAGGAAGTCGTAGATCTCCTCCGCCGCTCTGCGGGCCGCTGCCTCCTCTGCCGTCTTTATCAGGATGCGTCCTGTCCTATAGAGGCTTCTCTCTGGCTCGTCGTGTATTATGAGGAGGACGCCACAGTCCGTGATCCGGAAGCCACCCCTTTCCAATGCTATTCGCGACTCCTCCAGGTCTATGGTAGTGCGCTTCCTGAGGGTCGCGAAGTAGGCGGCCGTGGTCTTGCAGGGGCGCATCATGAAGTATCCCATCTTGCACCTTTCATGGCCGAGGGTGTAATTAACCTTCAGGCGTGGAGGCCCGAATGACTGGAGAGACTACCTGCCGGAGGGCGTCCAACGACCTCCTCATGAGGTCGCCATAGTCCAGCCTGCTCTCCTCAGATTCGACAACTTCGATCTTCGCCTGAGTGGCGGGATGCGTGGGTCCGAGAACGTCGCAGACCTCCGGTCCTTTGGAGATATCGTACGTACCGATCTCCCGGGCGGCGTCGATGATGTCCACCTTGTCCCACCCTATCAGGGGCCTCACCACCGGGATCCCGACGGCGTCATCTATGGCCCTCAGGTTGTGTAGGGTCTGACTCGAAACCTGTCCCAGGCTCTCGCCCGTTATGAGGAATCGGGCTTGCTTATCTCTCGCGAGGGCCTCCGCGACCCTGTACATGAGCCTCTTGGAGAGGACGAAGTAGTAGCGGTGCTTGCACTGCCTGGCGATCTCCGCGAGGGCCTCACCTATGCTGGACACGTACAGGCTTGGGAAACCCAAGAGGTCGGAGACCTTCCGCGCCTTCTCCTCCGGGGCGCTATCGGTGAAGGGCTCCAAGGAGAAATGGAGTCCGAGGACCTCGACGCCCTCTCTGGCCATCACGTGTCCAGCGACGGGGCTGTCGATCCCACCGCTGAGCAGCAGCACGCCCTTCCTGTTGGTCACCGGGTTCCTTTAGCAGGTCGAACGCTTATAAAGCGCCGCGCTCCGCTACAGGCCGATGTACCTCTCGTAGACTGCCGTGGCGGAGTTCTCATCGGGCACTCCCTTGATGATGGCTCGTCCATCGGGGAATATCGACAGGTTGTAGGGGGGAGCGCTTAGAAGGAGTACATGGGGCGTCAGGCGAACCCGCCCCGCCTTTGAGAGCCTAGCCGCCAGGTTCTCAAGAGACAGCTCCTCCTCGAGGAGTGGGTCCACCGAGACCGTGCGGTCGCCGCACAGCTGAGTCACAACGCGTCCCCTGCTCTCCAGATGCTCAAACTTGCCTTGGGAACACGTTGGGCACTCTGGACGTGGACGGATCTGGATACTCTCCATTCCAGGCCCCCACGCTCTGACGGTGTAGAGGTGACTAGCGAGCTGCCCTGAAAGGACGTAGTGCAAGGCCAGGGAAGCTTGGGCGGATCCCACCATGGAGGCGACCGCGTTAAGGATTCCCGCCGTCTCACAGGTGGGGAGTGACCCAGGCGGAGGGGGGGTCGGGAAGAGACATCTGAAACACGGGGTCTCGGGTGGTTTCAGGATGGCACACATCCCCTCCACCCCCAGGGCGGCGCCGTAGACGAAGGGTACCCCGCCCTTCACACAGGCCTCGTTGAGGAGATACCGCGTGCGCAGGTTATCGGTCCCATCGACGACGATGTCGACCTCTTTCATCACGGGCGTAATCGTTCTCGGGTTGAGGTCCTTCACGAGGGCATCGATTCGGATGTCGGAATTCACGCTGCTCAACCTTTTCTGGGCCGCAATCGTCTTCGGCACATCCACGTCCTTCTCCTCGTAGAGCGTCTGTCTCTGTAGGTTGCTCAGCTCCACCAGGTCGCGATCCACCAAGATCAGGTGTCCTACGCCGGCCCTCGCCATCAGGTCTGAAGAGACGCAGCCGAGGGCACCCAGGCCCACGACCAGGAGGCGGACGCGGGAAAGTCTTCGCTGACCCTCTCTGCCAACGGAGGGCAGGAGTACTTGCCTGCTGTACCTCTCCGTTTCACCCAAGAGGACGTCACCTATCCTCGAAGCAGAAGGTCAGGCTGAGGGACCTGCGTATCCGGGCAACATCACCCTTGACATCTTCGCCCTCCGCGCACCTTCTGATGCAGTCCGCGATCTCCTCCATGGTCCCCTCCGTGGCCCCCATCCGGGTGACCTCGTTGGTGCCCAGTCGACCCACCGCGTCGACGATGACATCGCACTTCTCCAGAGTCGCAGCAAGGTCGTTGAGGCTGAGGCCGAATTCTCGTCGGACCGCAGGGCCGTCAAGGAGGAGCATCGGGGACCTCGTGTACCCTTCATCCGGGAACCTGACGGGGATTCCAGTTTCTTCAAGGGCGCGGGCAAGTCTCCGAGCATTCTGGACAACGGCCTTCGCATAGGCGGTTCCGAAGGCTTTCGTCTCGACCAAAGCCTGAGTGAGAGCAGCTATCCTATTCCAGTGGGCGTTGTCTAGGGCCTTCCAGGTGATGCTCTCGTTGATGCGCTCCGCCAGGCCCTTGCGAGCGACCATCAGACCCCCCTGGGGGCCGAAGAGAGACTTGTGCGTACTGCCAAATACGACATCGACCCCCTCCTGCAACGGTGCCTGAAACTCACCCCCCGCTATCAGGCCCAAGATGTGGGAGGCGTCGTACCCCAAGAAGGCCTCGGCGGAGTCGCAGGCATCTCTGATCGGGCCCAGGTCGTAGGGAAACAGGATGAAACTCGCCCCCAACAGCACCAGACTGGGTCTTACGGCCCGGATGGCATCACAGGCCTCCTCGAGCTTGATGTTCCAGGAGCTAGCGTCGAAGGGCAGGTATTCGACCTCAAGACCTAGAAGCGAGGGCAGATAGGCAGGTCCGTAGCCGTCGTACCCTCCATTTTTCGGACTGATGACCAAAAACCTATCCCCGGGTCTGCAGGTCGCTGTGAGAGAGACGAGGCCGCAGATGTGCCCAGAGAGAGGTTTCAGGGACGCATAGCCCCCTCCGAAAAGTTCCCGTGTCAGGTCCTCGCCCAGGGACTCCACCTCGTCGAGGTATCGTGTCCCGCGGTAGGCGTTCTCCACGAATTCCCCGTGGATCTCGGCGTTCAGCGGGAGGCTGTACCTGTGCCCGAAGTCGCTGGCCAGGAGTCTTCTCACATGAGGACTCGTGACGTTCTCTGAGGGGATGAGGTTGAGGCAGCGGTCCCTTCGCCACTCCTTCTGGTCTCGGGCTATTGAGAAGACATCCCTTGTAGAGCTCCTAGGCGCCATTCTCCCCAGGACTCAGGTCATCATGGCGTCGTAGACGGAGGCCACTTTACGAGGCTCGTCCCGTTCGCAGTGTTCGCAGTAGAGGTCCCGTCCTCGCTTGACGAGGGGATAGCGGCAGCGCGTGCAGAGTCCCCGTACGACGCCCAGCGAGGGTTCATTGGTGGCGAGCTGGAGGGACGGCTTCACCTGGACCACTCGGGCCCTCACCAGGTCCCCAATCCTCATAGCCTTCTTCAGATCCTCGGTGTACTTCTCCGAGACCTTCGAGATGTGGATGGTCCCCTCCGTATCTCCCGTGACTTGTCTCTCGATGCCCTCCACGGCTTCGACCTTCACCATCGCCATGGTGTTCTTGATGTCTTGGACCGTGGTGAGCACGACGTCGCCCACCTTCTGCTCAACAGGCGGATTGAACCCCCTTACGCTGGCCACCTTCTCCCTGGAGTCGAGGCTGAGTTCGCCGATCTGAGCGGCGAAGATGTCACCTTCAGCCTCGTAGGTCCCTGGCCCCGGCAGGTACTCCTCGCTCGCGGCGATAAGATCGCCAGGATACACTATCTTTGCTTTCATCAATCAGACCTCACAATCCTGTACAAGTCCACATCGACCTCTTCAACGTCCTTCCTGTGGAAGGGATGTGCATGGTGAAGGGGGAATTTATACGTTGTCAGCAGCTCCGCGGAACTCCCCAGTTCAGCGACCCCTCTCATCACGAAGTCCCGAGTCTCCGCATTGTGGAAGCTGTACGCCACCTGAGAGAAACGCGTTGCAGTCCTGAGGAACGGTATATCTGCGTGCTTCCTCTGACCGCCGAAAGGAGGGTTCATCAGAACGGTGTCGACTTTTTCATCGAACTCTTCAATCTCCATGGCGTGAAGTTCTACCACGACGCCAACGCTAGCGGCGTTCCTCCGAGTGGTCTCGACGGCTGAGGGGTCAACATCTATGGCGATGACCCTCCCGGCCCCAAGACGAGCGGCTCCGATGGCCAACACCCCGTTCCCGCACCCCAGGTCGGCCAGAACCTTTCCGTGGATGTCCCTTCTGCCGTAGGCCTTGAAGAGCAGATCTGCCGCAACCTCTGCAGGGGTCTGGTACTGCTCCAGAGAGGCCTTGGGCTCTGACAGCCCCTCCAATCTCTGGAGGAGCATCGCCAGTGTACGCTTCTTGATCGTGGGACAGGCGACAGGGTCCATGTCCGGCCTCCCAGGAACTCTTCAACCTTGCGTGTGCAGGGCTGACCGTCAGGCAATGTAGTAATCGGCCGATCCCTCGTAATCCTTTAGCGCGATGATGCCGGAGAGCTGACCAATAATCTCCCTGGCGATCTCTCTCGTGAAGGAGTTCTCAGGAATTTCCTTCGTCTCCTGAATCCAGGTCAGAACCTCCTTCAGGGCCTGCCTCATCTCATCCTGCGTGAGGGTCTCGTCCATCTTCGAGACCGCCTCCTCCGTGGCATACATGCTTCGCACGAAGTCCTTGCAGACGTCGACCACGTTCGCGAGATCCTCTGACATGCCAGGTCCTCCCTATTGGTAGGTGGCTGGCGGGTTATATACTTCCCGCGTCTCGACTTCAGGCCTCTTCAGAAACCGGCCAGAAGTCTCTTGACCCTCTGTCGGACCTCTTCCCCCAGAGCCCTGGCGGCCTCCTCCTCCAGACCATTCGGATCCGGAAGATCCCACTCCTCGACCCTGTCGAGGACCTCTGCGGGGCACGCCTCTTCCGGGTCGCATCCCATCACGATGATTCCGTCCGCCTGTCTGGCGAAGGCCATGTCCACATCCTTGGGCCGGTGGCGAGAGATGTCGATGCCGTCCTCGGCCATGAGCTTGATGGCCAGAGGGTGGACATCCTCAGCAGGTTTCAGACCACCGCTCCTTACGAGGACCCCCTTGGGCGCCATTGAGCGGGCATATCCCTCGGCCATCTGGCTCCGGAAGCTATTGCCTACACAGACGAAGAGGAGTCTCTTGACCACGGCGCAACCTGCCAGCGAGCTCTCAGTAGCGAGTCATCGTCGGATCGACTCTCGCCGCCCAGGCATCGATTCCTCCGGCCATGTTCCAGACCTTCGAAAAGCCGAGTTCCCGTAGGAACTGGGTGATGCGCGCGCTCCGAACGCCCGTGTGGCAGTGGACGACAATGTTGTCGGCGGTACTCAGCTCGTTGGCCTTGAAGGGTACCTCCCCCATAGGCATGAGTCTAGCACCCTCGATGTGGCAGATCTGCCACTCAACCGGTTCCCTCACATCCAAGAGGGTGACCTCGCCATCGTCCATGAGTCTCGCCGCCTCCTCGACGTCTATCTGAAACTCGGCATCGATGCCGTCGTCCCCTGTTAGGCCACAGAACTCTTCGTAGTCGATTAGCTCCTTCACGGTCGGGTTCTCGCCACAGAGCGGGCACGAGGGATCCTTGCGGAGCCTGAGCTCCTTGAACTTCATCTTGAGGGCATCAAAGAGCAGGAGGCGACCGACAAGGAGGTCGCCCTTCCCCAGAAGGACCTTGAGGGCCTCGACGGCCTGCATGCTCCCGATGACCCCCGGGAGTACTCCGAGGACGCCTCCCTCCGCACAGCTAGGGACCAGGCCCGGCGGAGGGGGTTCGGGATAGAGGCATCTGTAGCAGGGCCCCCGACTCGCGTCGAACACTGAGACCTGCCCCTCGAAACGGAAGATGCTGCCGTAGACGTTGGGCTTCCCCAGGAGGACGCTCGCGTCGTTTACGAGGTATCGGGTGGCGAAGTTGTCCGTCCCATCGACCACTACGTCGTACCGGGATAGGAGATCCATCGCGTTCTCCGAGGTCAGTCTCGTCTCGTGGGCCTCCACCTGCACCCCGGGGTTCAGGTCCTCCAGCCTCTCCCTGGCGACGGAGATCTTTGGCTTCGACAGGCTACTGCTGCCGAAGAGTACCTGGCGCTGGAGGTTGCTTTGCTCCACGATGTCGAAGTCCACCAGGCCGATCCGTCCCACGCCGGCCGCAGTGAGGTACATGCTCAGCGGGGCCCCCAGGCCTCCCACTCCGACGATCAGGGCGCTGGAGTTTCTCAGCCTCTGCTGGCCCTCCAGGCCGACCTCCGGTAGGATGAGGTGCCGACTGTACCTCTTGATGTCCTCCTGTGTCAGGTCGTGTTGGACCGGGGAGGGGCCGCCCATCATTGAGTGTGTGGCCCCGCCAGCGACGCTCGGGACGATGACTAGAACATCGCCGTCGCGGACGGGTGTCGCCTCCGCCTCCATATAGCGGATGTCCTCATCGTTGACGTAGACGTTCACGAAGTTGCGCAGCCGGCCGTCGTCTCCCCTGAGGTACTTCTTGAGGGGATGATACCTGGTGATGAGTTCATCGATGACCTCTCCGACGGTCCCCCCTGCCAATTCCAGGGTGTCCTGGTCCTGAGCATACTGTCTGAGGGGTGTCGGAATCTGCAATGTCACCCTAGGCTTGTCCATCTTATCCACCTTCTATCCTTTCGCGCTTAATGAGATGTAGAGAGTCCTCGACCATCTCGTCCTCCTGCAGCCGCCAGGCTCTGGCGCCCAGCACCCCCTGGGACGTGGTGGTCAGGATCAGATACGAGTACCATGGCCAGGCCCTCTCCTTGTCGTAGACGGAGGGGACTGCTGGATGGTCGGGATGCGAGTGATAGAATCCCAAGATCTCCTGCCCCTTCTCCCGCGCATTCCTCTCCGTGTCGAGGGTGTCCTTGGGGTCGATGAGGTACCGGTCCCGGGAGTCTCCTCCCAAAAGGTTGGTTCCCCTTCTGACCCCTCGAACGTTCCGCTCCTCTCCCGCAACGCCCACGAGGAAGCCGCACACCTCTGAGGGATAACCCTCTGTGGCGTGAGCCGCCAGCTTCGCGAAGAGGTCCTCCGGGATTCTCAGCGTGTCTACTCCCCCCAGTGGGCCTCGCTAAGGTACCTCTCGCCCGCGTCCGGGAAGATGGTGACTATCCTTCCTTCGGTGAGTCCCCGGGCCAGCCTCAGGCACGCGGCGAGGGCAGCACCGGAGGACGTCCCTGCCAGGATGCCCTCCCGCTTTGCCAACTGCTTGACACGCAGCTGCGCCTCCTCCGTCTCCACGAAGACCTCCATATCCTGCAGGGAGGGATCGAAGATGCCCGGCTTCATTGAGCTCTCCATGTGCTTCAGCCCCTCGATGCCGTGAATAGGTGTGGCCGGCTGCACACCCACGACTTGGATGGAGGGGTCATGCTCCTTAAGTCGGCGACCGACTCCCGTGAGAGTCCCTCCGGTTCCCACGCCGCATACGAAGTGAGTCAATCCCCCAGTCTGCTCCAGAATCTCGGGTCCCGTGGTCTCATAGTGGGCCCTCCAGTTGGCAGGGTTGTTGTACTGGTCGAGGTAGATGTGGCCCTTCTGCTCTGAGCGGTTGATACGCTGAGCCACCACCTGTGCCCCATCGGTGCCCGCCAGGGGATCGGTGAAGACCAGGTCCGCACCATAGGACCTCAGGATGGCCTTTCTCTCCCGAGTCACGTTGGCTGGGACCACGAGCTTTGTCCTGAATCCCAGCGCGGCTCCAAGCATGGCGATGGCGATTCCCGTGTTGCCCGAGGTCGCATCCAGGAGCACCTTGTCCTGGGGGTGCGGTTCCCTTAGCAGGACCTCCCTGATCATGTTCAGGACGGGTCTGTCCTTGACGCTCCCCCCGGGATTGAACCACTCCGCCTTGGCGTAGACTTCAACCTCCTCCAAGCCCCAGGCCTCACTTCTGAGCCTCAGGAGGGGTGTGTTCCCGACCAGGTCGGAGATGGATGTTGCCTCGACCTGCCGCCTTCCAAGGTAGCTCTCCTGCATTCACCCCTCACCATATCCGGCGGTCCTAAGACCCACCTTTAGAACCTCCACCGACAGGATGGCGCACTTCAACCTCACGGGGCTGATGGGGATTCCTAGAATCTTGAGGATCCTGTCCTTGTCGATTGCCATCACCTCTTCGAGGGTCTTGCCCTTCAGGTAGACCGTCAGCATCGAGGCGGAGGCTTGGCTGATCGCGCAACCCCTTCCCTTGAACTTCACGTCCGTGACACTCTTTTCGTCGTCCAGCTTGAGGTGCAGGGCGATCTCATCCCCGCAGAGAGGGTTGTCTCCGCGGGCCGCGATGTCCGGGTCCTCCAACTCGCCCACGTTACGAGGGTTGCGGTAGTGGTCGAGGATTGCCTCCTGGTACATCTCGTAGCTCATAGCCCGAAGACCTCTCTCACTTTCTCCAGGCCCTCCGCGAGCCTGTCCGCCTCCTCCTTCAGGTTGTAGGCGTAGAAGCTCGCCCGGGTGGTGGCTGGGACCTCCAGGCGCTCCATGAGGGGCTGGGCGCAGTGGTGTCCCGCTCTGATGGCGATGCCCTCAGCGTCGAGAATGGAGGCGATGTCGTGGGCGTGGACGCCCTCCAAAGTAAAGGATATCACACCACCGCGGTCCTCCGCCACAGGAGGGCCGAAGATCTGCATGCCAGGAACCTGATTGAGCCTCTTTAGGGCGTACCTGGTCAGCTCGATCTCATGGTCCCGAATCCGATGCATGTCCAGCCTCTGGAGGTACCTCACAGCGGCCCCGAGACCTATAGCCCCCATGACGTTGGGCGTCCCGGCCTCGAACTTCCAGGGGAGTTCGTTCCACTTGGCCCACCCCTGGTGGACCTCCCGAATCATCTCTCCGCCGCCCATGAAGGGCTCCATGTCCTCCAAGATTTCCTCCCTCCCGTAGAGACCGCCGATTCCAGTGGGACCCATCATCTTGTGGCCCGAGAAGGCCAGGAAGTCGCACTCCAGGTCCCGTACATCGACGGGCATGTGAGGAACGGACTGGGCGGCGTCCAGCAGGCAGAGGGCACCCACCTCGTGGGCTCGCCGTGCTATTTCCTCCACGGGATTGATGGTTCCAAGGACGTTGGAGACATGGGCCAGGGTGACCAGCTTTGTCCTGCGCGTGATGAGCTCGTCGTAGTCCTCCATTCTCAGCTTGCCGTCCTCGTCGATGTCCACCCACTTGATGTCGATTCCCCGCAGGTCCTTGAGAAAGTACCAGGGGATGGTGTTGGAGTGGTGCTCCGTGACGGTGGTCACGACCTCGTCCCCCTCGTTCAGGTTCCCCTTGAGCCCCCATCCGTAGGCCACAGCGTTTATGGCCTCCGTGGTCCCGCTGGTGTAGACCAGCTCCGATGGGCTCTCGACGTTGAGGAGGCGCATCACCTCCTCCCGGGCGTCCTCGAACTCCTCCGTCGCCCGCTCCCCGATCTCGTAGATCGCCCTGTGGACGTTGGAGGCATACATCTTCAGGTACTCCTCGACCTTCTCGATTACCTGGATAGGCTTCTGGGACGTGGCGGCGTTGTCCAGGTACACCAGGGGCTTGCCGTGCACCTCTCGACCCAGCACGGGAAAGTCCGCCCTGATTTTCCGCACGTCCAGTCCGCCGCTTCCCTTGGTCTTGCCCGCCATACTACCGCCTCCTTACCCTAGAGGTTTACACACTACCTGGGGCTGCGGGAGGTGAACATCATCCTTTAACCTTCCTTAACCAATCGTAGCCCTTCTTTTCCAGTTCCAGGGCCAGCTCCTTTCCCCCCGACTTCACGATATAGCCGTCGATGAGGACGTGAACGTAATCGGGTATCACGTAGCGGAGTATTCTCTGGTAGTGGGTGACCAAGAGGATGCCGGTCCCCGCCCCCGCAACAGCGTTCATGGCCTCGGATACGATCTTCAGCGAGTCGATGTCCAGACCCGAATCCGTCTCGTCCATCACCGCCAGCTTCGGCTCGATGAGGGCTAGCTGAAGCACCTCCGCCCGCTTCTTCTCACCTCCCGAGAAACCCTCGTTGACGTACCGGTGGAGGAAGCTCTCGTCGATGCTGAGCATCTCCAGCTTGTCCTTCACAAATTCCTCGAAGGTGTGGCCGTCGAGCTTCCCGGGGGACACGTAGTCCAGGGCCGTCTCCAGGAATCTCGAGAGCCGGATTCCCTGAACCTCCAGAGGGTACTGGAACCCTAAGAAGAGTCCCTGTCGGGCACGTTCGTCGGTATCCATCCCGAGGACGTCCTTGCCGTCGAATAGGACCTGTCCCGAGTACACCTCATACTTCGGATGTCCCAGAAGGACGTAGGATAGGGTGGACTTGCCAGAGCCGTTCGGCCCCATGAGGGCGTGGATCTCACCCTGCGGGACCGTAAGGTCGATGCCCTTCAGGATCTCCTTGCCCTCGATACCCGCGTGGAGGTCGATGATCTCTAGTCGGGAAGGCATGGCCCACCTCAGGTGAAATCAATAACGGTGTTATATATTAAGTATGCCACTGGCAGGGCCGCTCCGTCAGAGGACCTATGCCGTCTTGGACACGGTGGCGACGACCCTACGGGACTCCACGCAAATGGCACATATGGCGTGCCTTCTCTCTGGCTGCGAGAGGCCATTGCCGAGCCTTTGGCTGAGATCAGACACCTCTCGACCCAGGCCTGCAGCCTTCAGGAGAGGCTCCTCACCCCTCTTGTTCGCCATATAGTGGCTCACTGCTGGCTGGCTCACTCCTAGTAGCCCGCCTACCTCGTGCTGACCCCGACCCTCCGACAGGCCGTGGGCCACCTCAGAGCGCAGTGATGGCAGCAACCTGCGAACGACGAAGGTCTCACAGGGCTGCCGGGGGAACCCGCTATCATCTGTCAGGTTCTCGAGAAACTCCGGCTTGGAGACTCCTGAGTACAGGCAGAGACAGGGATCTACCCCTTCCCCCTGGCGGAAGGAGGTGCAGATGCCGCAGAGTGCGGCCGTCAGACGGGGACCGGAGAGCCCTCCCGCTATCCGATCGGCCAGCTTCTCGGAGTACTTGGACAACCGCTCGTGCCCCGTCAGGGAGGTCCTATTACCTCGACGGAGATTTGTGTAGTGGCTGACGGCGGCCTGGCTGATCCCCAGGTGATCCGCTATCTGCCTCTGACTCATTCCGTAGGTCCGCGTGAGGGCGTCGACGATCTTTGCCCGCAGGGATGGAAGGAAGTTCGGAACGGCGTATTCGCACCACTGCCGTCCCTCCAGGTCATCGAGGTCCATTCCGTTGTTCTTAGGATACCGGACGATTTAACGTTGTGCAGGACATCGCCGACAGGAGGCACCCGGTTACCCTTATATATAACACTGTAATATATCCGAACAGCGGGGAGCACTCGATCCCAGAGGTCTAGCAGATGACCGTCCTCGAGATAAGGGACCTTCACGCAGGAGTGGAGGGGAAGACAATCCTCAAGGGCCTCAGCCTCGCAGTTAAGGAGGGCGAGGTCCATGCGATAATGGGCCCCAACGGCAGCGGAAAGTCCACTCTATCTCACATCCTCATGGGACACCCGAGGTACGAGGTCTACAAGGGCGACGTGCTCTTGGACGGCGAGAGCATCCTCGAACTAGGCCCTCACGAGAGGGCCCAGCGAGGTCTCTTCTTAGGCTTTCAATACCCCCAGGAGGTGCCCGGCGTCAAGCTCGGCAGCTTCCTAAACGTCGCCTACAAGCGGATGCACCCGGACCAGGAAATGGAGGTGCCGGAGTTCTTCGGCTATGTGGACGAGAGGATGAACCTCCTCAACCTGGACGCGAGCTTCGGAGGCCGCTACCTTAACGACGGCTTCTCCGGCGGGGAGAAGAAGCGGGCCGAGGTCCTCCAGATGCTCGTCCTGGACCCGAAGATCGCCATCCTGGACGAGAGCGACTCGGGCCTGGACATCGACGCCCTGAAGACCGTGGCGGCGGCCATAGACAGGTTCGCCTCCCCCAAGAACGGCGTCCTTCTCATCACCCACTATCAGCGGCTCCTAGACTACGTGACCCCCAACTTCGTCCACGTCCTCATCGGGGGCAGGATCGTGAAGTCGGGAGGCAGCGAACTGGCTGCAAAGCTTGAAGAGCTCGGCTACAAATGGATAAAGGAAGAGACGACTGTGGAGGTGATTTAGGATGGCTTTGGAGCAGGAGGTCTACGACAGGGACTACAGCCGGTACGGCTTTCGGGACGAGATCAAGTACGTCTATCAGGCTCCAAAGGGGTTGAACGAGGATGTCATCAGGGACATCTCACGGAGGAAGAACGAGCCGGACTGGATGCTTAAGTCGAGGCTCCGGGGATACAAGCACTTCCTCGAGAGGCCCATGCCCAACTGGGGCGGCGACCTCAGCAACATCGACTTCGAGGAGCTGAGCTACTACGCCAAGCCCTCGGAGAAGGAGGGTCACACCTGGGACGAGGTTCCCGAGCAGATCAAGAACACCTTCGAGAGGCTGGGAATTCCCGAGGCCGAGAGGAAGTTCCTGGCGGGGGTGGGTGCTCAGTACGAGTCCGAGGTGGTCTACCACAACGTCCTCAAGGAGCTGGAGGAGAAGGGCGTCATATTCATGGGTACCGATGCCGGCCTTCGCGAGTACCCTGAGATCTTCGAGGAGTACTACAGCACCATCGTTCCTCCGGAGGACAACAAATTTGCGGCCCTGAACACGGCCGTGTGGAGCGGTGGCAGCTTCGTCTACGTTCCCAAGGGGGTCAACATTGAGCAGCCCCTTCAGGCCTACTTCCGTATCAACGCGGAGAACATAGGCCAGTTCGAGAGGACCCTCATCATCGGCGACGAGGACAGCCAGTTCCACTACATCGAGGGCTGCACCGCGCCCAGCTACAGCACCAACTCCCTCCACGCCGCCGTGGTGGAGGTCATCGCGAAGCCCGGGGCCAAGGTGAGGTACACTACACTGCAGAACTGGTCCGATAACGTCTACAACCTGGTCACGAAGCGGGCCTACGCCTACAACAACGCCACCGTGGAGTGGGTCGACGCCAACATCGGCAGCGGGC
>CAYFYA010000008.1:0-97779 GCA_964347325.1 uncultured Methanomassiliicoccales archaeon
GCATGGGCCCCAACCACTACTGGAACAACGACCTGAAGGACAGGACCATCCTGCTCCTGGCGGCACTCACCGGGAGCGAGGGCAGGATCGGCGCCGAGATGGGGAGCTACGCCGGCAACTATCGCTTGGAGGTCTTCAACGGAGTGGGCACCTGGATCGCGGAGGACCCCTTCAACCTCCAGCTGGACCCGGCGATGCCCTCGAACGTCCGCCGGTACAAGGAGGATGAGTCCGCCCACTTCTACAACTACGGCGACCGGCCGCTGCGGGTCAACGACACCCTCTTCACCGGGATGAGCCACATATCCACTCCGACGAAGTCCGCCTGGTGGGTCAACGGGAACTCCATCCTGGGGAACGCCAAGTGGGCCCACGACGTCATCGCCAACACCCTCCCGAAGATGGAGATGATAGTCGTCAACGAGTGGTTCTGGACGGCGACCTGTGAGTACGCGGACGTGGTCTTCGGCGTGCCCTCATGGATCGAGAGGCACCTCCCGGACATCTACGGCGCCTGCACCAACCCCTTCCTCCAGGCCATCGTCCCCTCTCCCCTCCCCTACCTCTTCGACGTGAGGGACGACCTGGAGACCTACATGGGGGTGGCGGACAAGCTGGCGGAGATGAGGGTCGAACCCCGCTTCAGCGACGCGTGGAAGTGGGTCCGCGACAACCGGATGGACGTGCCTGGCCAGCGCCTCATGGACGCCTCCAACGCCCTGAAGGGATACGACTTCAACCAGGTGGTGGACTCCTCCTCCAACGGCATCCCCCGCTACGTCATGGTCCGCACCAACCCCCGGACCACGGGGTGGGAGCAGATCAACGAGTCGAAGCCGTGGTATACGAAGACGGGCCGCCTGGAGTTCTACCGGGAGGAGGACGAGTTCCTGGACGCGGGTGAGAACCTCCCCGTGTGGCGGGAGACGACTGACTCCACCTTCTACGAGCCGGCCGTCATCGTCTCCCAGCCTCACCTCGCCATCCAGCCCAAGACCCCCGTCGACTACTGGGGTAGCGACCCTGGCCCGCGGGACGTTGAGACCCGCCAGGTCAGGAACGTCGTCAAGCCATGGAGCGAGCTGAAGGCAACCAAGCACCCCCTGGAAGAGGAGGACGCCCAGTACCGCTTCATCCTCTATACCCCGAAGTTCCGCCACGCCTGCCACTCCATGGCGATATCACAGGACATCTCCGCCGTCTACTTCGGCAACTTCGGGGACTTCTACCGTCGCGACAAGCGGATGCCCTACGTCGGCGAGGGCGCGGTGGACATGAACCCTCTGGACGCCCAGGACCTCGGCATCGAGGACGGTGACTACGTCTGGATCGACGCCGACCCGACGGACCGCCCCTTCCGCGGGTGGCAGGGGAGGCCGGAGGACTACAAGGTCCACCGCTGGCTGGCGCGGGCCCGCTACTACCCCGGCATTCCCAGGCGAACGACGCGGGCCTGGTTCCATATGTTCATCGCGACCCACGGCAGCGTGGAGGGCCACGAGGCGAGGCCCGACGGACTGGCGAAGAGTCCTCGGACGGGGTATCAGGCTGGGTACCGCTACGGCTCCCACCAGTCGGTGACCCGGGCCTGGCTGAAGCCCACGCTGCTCACGGACTCCCTGGTGCGGAAGGACGGCGTCGGACAGACCTTCGGCAAGGGCTTCGCCAAGGACGTCCACGGCGCCACCGGAGCCCCCAAGGAGGCCTTCGTGAGGATCACCAAGGCGGAGGACGGGGGTCTCGACGGCCTCGGCTTGTGGAGGCCCGCCCAGGAGGGCTACCGACCCATGTACGCCAGCGAGGAGATGCTGCGGTACCTGCAGGGCGAGTACTACGGAGGTGGCTAGATGGTGACCGTCCGCAACTGGCAGATAAACCGGGACATGGACTATGTCTACGCAGAGTCGCGGCCGACCAAGCAGGTCAGCGCGGTCTTCGACATCAACAAGTGCATCGCCTGCCAGACCTGCACCATGTCCTGCAAGGCCCTCTGGACCAGCGGGAAGGGCCAGGAGTACATGTTCTGGAACTCCGTCGAGACCAAGCCCTGGGGCAGCTACCCCATGGGCTGGGACGTCAAGATCCTGGAGAAGCTGGGGCCGCAGCCCTGGGAGATTGCCGCCGATCCGATCTACAGGGGAAAGACCGTCTTCGAGGCAGCGCCTTCGGGGGAGCGGGTCCTGGGCTACATGCCTAAGGACGAGGACTGGGCCAACCCCAATCGTGGTGAGGACGAGACCAGCGACACGATCTCGCCCGCCACCTACCACCTCCAGGGCCTCCACGCCATCTGGAACTTCTACCTGGCCCGCATCTGCATGCACTGCACCTACCCGGCCTGCCTCGCCGCCTGCCCGCGGAAGGCCATCTACAAGCGGAAGGAGGACGGCATCGTCCTGGTGGACCAGGAGCGGTGTCGGGGTTACAGGGAGTGCGTCAGCGCCTGCCCCTACAAGCGGGTCCTCTACAACCACGTAACCCGGGTCTCGGAGAAGTGCATCTTCTGCTACCCGGCGGTCGAGCAGGGGCAGTGGCCCCGCTGCATGCGGAACTGCATCGGCAAGATCCGCATGGTGGGATACCTGAGTAAGCCGGAGGAGGCGAACCCCGAGAACCCCATCGACTACCTTGTGCACGTGAAGAAGCTCGGCCTGCCCCTCTACCCCCAGTTCGGCCTGGAGCCCAACATCTACTACGTCCCGCCCATCCACGTCCCGCCCGAGTTCAACCGGCAGATGTTCGGTCCCCGGGTGGAGGAGGCTGTGGCGACCTACAGGCGGATCATGAACGGCCAGGAGCCGGAGCTGAGGGCCATACTGCTGCTGAACACCAGCACTGACCGGATCCTCACACGCTTCACCCTGGAGGCCGACGAGGCTGTGGGCTTCGATATCAACAACCAAG
Source organism: uncultured Methanomassiliicoccales archaeon (assembly GCA_964347325.1). Classification (GTDB taxonomy): domain Archaea; phylum Thermoplasmatota; class Thermoplasmata; order RBG-16-68-12; family JAJISG01; genus JAJISG01. Next base: position 2,905 of record CAYFYA010000008.1, read on the forward strand.
AGGTCGTCCGCGTGAAGATGGTGGAGGACCCCATCGTCCGCGACTACAGGGATGACACCGTGGGGGTGTATCGGCACAATGTCACGTGAGGTGGTGAGATGAAGACGAAACACGCCAAGGTCCTGCTCCTGGTGGCCATACTGGCAATCTCGATCACCCTGGTGTACACCGATGTCACCATCGCGCAGCCGGCAGCCTTGCTGGAGAGCGTCTTCGTTGACGGACCGCTGCCGGTTGCAGACCCGGAGAGCCCCACGTGGGGCGAGGTCACGCCGGTGGAGATACCCCTGGCGGGCCAGGGCACCACGGAGCCCGTCAGGCTGCAGCCCAGCACTCCGAACGTCCGGTTACGGAGCCTGACCAACACCACCCACATAGCCTTCCAGATCTCGTGGTCCGACGACAGCTTGAACAACAGGACCACCCGCAGCCAGGAGTTCCGGGATGCCGTGGCCTTGATGTTCGTCGACTCCACCCTGCCGGGCATCTGCATGGGCTCCCGAGGTCAGCTCGTGCACATAGTCCAGTGGAAGGCCGACTGGCAGTCGGACCTGGAGGAGGGCTTCCACGACCTGCAGGACGCCTTCCCCAACTTCTGGGTGGACCACTATCCCTTCGCGGTGGGCGACCCACCCTACGTCCTTCCCGACGCCTTCCCGCCGGGGGCCGCGAGAGACCAGTTGGTGGGTTGGTCGGTGGGCAACCCCTTCTCCGACCCCGTGAAGTTGACGGCGGTGGAGGACGCCGTGGCCCAGGGCTTCGGGACCATAGCCACCCAGGACAGGCAGGATGTCTTGGGCCGAGGGGTCTGGAGCGGCAATGAGTGGTCGGTCGTCATTTCCAGGAGGCTGAACACCGGCGACCCTGAGGACCTGGAGCTGGCGCCGGGTGCCCAGTACTACCTGGGCATGGCGGTGTGGGACGGAGAGGAAGGTGATGTAGGGGCCCGCAAGTCGGTGACTAGCTGGGTCACCTTCCAGGTGACCGGTGGCGCAGAGGTCGCGCCCCTCTGGGTCTGGGCATTGGTGGTTGTGCCGCCCGCAGCTGCCCTCCTCTTCATATGGCACATTGTCCGTCGGCGGAAGGGTGCCTGACGGATGACCGCCGCAGAGGCCGAGGAGGCCGTTGCCAGGGGCGCCTTCTACGGCAGCCTCGCCAAGGCCTTCGGACCCGTGGACGAGGCGCTGGTCGATGGGGACGTGTTCCAGGACCTGCGCAAGGTGGGTGGCCACTGGTCGGAGCTTGCTGAGTCTCTCTCCAAGCTTCCTGAGTCCTTGGACGGGGCCCCCTACGAGGCAACCGGCGTCGCGGCGGAGCGGGTCCGCCTCTTCGACCGGGGGGAGTGCCCTCCCTACGAGTCCTCCCACCGAGAGGACGCAGACCCGCTGAAGGACGTGGTCATGGCCGACGTAGCCGGGTTCTACAACGCCTTCGGCCTCAGGCCCGAGGGGGAGCTCCCGGACCACATCGTCTCGGAGCTGGAGTTCATGGCCCTGCTATGCGTGAAGGAGTCCGGCGCCATCCTGACGGAGGAGTCGGAAGGGCTGGAGGTGGTTCGATCGGCACAGGTGAAGTTCATGGGAGACCACCTGGGTCGCTGGGTGGACACCTTCCGGACGGCCATCCACGACAAGTCGCAGGTCGAGCTCTACCCCCTCCTCGCAGACCTACTGGTGGATTTCATCGAAGTTGAGAAGAGGCGCCTATCCATACCCGGGGGTCAGAGAGGAGGCTGACCTTGGACCTCCGGAGAAATCTCTCCCCCTTCCTACCCTTCCTGGTGACGGTCACGGCGGCCGCGGCGCTGGTGGAGTTCATCTTACTCCGCCTCCTCCTGCGCGGAGGAGCCTTCGCCCCCGCGGGAGAGATCATCACCCTGGCCTTCGAGATCCTCCAGACCGTAGGGCTGATAGGCTTCTACGCCGCGGCCATTACGAGCGGCCTCGTTCTCTTGGTGGTCGCCATCCTGATCTGGAGGCCCGGTCCCAGGAGGGGCCTGACCATTCTCATCCTCTCCGTCCTGGCCCTGGCCGCCCTCTTCGCGATACTCCGTGAGACCATCCTGATTGTTCTCTACCCCTTCGCCATCATGGCCACGCTGGCCCTCCTACTCCTGCTGCATCCGCGGAAGCGCAGCTGGGATTTTGCGGGCGCGGCCGCCGCCGTGGTGGCCATCGGCACCAATCTCTACCTGCTGGCGGCCACGAACGCCGCCGGCCTGGGCTGGGAGCTGGAGTACGCCCAGGAGGTCTTCGACGCTGGGGAGTACTTCGCCGTGGCCACCCCCATCCTTTTCATCCTCGGCCGGCGGTGGCGGCCGTGGGCGGCCATTGCAGGGATCGCGGCCGCCGCGCTCTTCTACGCCTTCGCCCTCAACCCTCTCGTCCCCCTCATCGTCGCCTGGACCATCTACCTGACCTACTTCCTCCCGATCGCCGTCTACGCCGTGGCCCTCGGCGCCCTGGTGTACTGCCTGGGGGACATGATTACGGACCCGAGTCAGCGATGGCTCGGTTATGGACTGCTGCTGGTGGCCATTGCTGGTAGGTTGGACCAGACGACCTACCTGGCCCAGCTCTCCCTCCTAGGTGGCCTCCTGCTGATTCTCCCCCTAGCCATGATCGTGGACGTGTTTCCCCAGTGGGCGGACGCTCCCGAGGATCGGCCTCCCAATTCTCAATGAGGAGTGTCGGAGGAGTCACCCTTGGATCGCACATCGAAGAAGGGCGTTGAGATAACTAGGGGAACGCTCCATGACAGGGAAGCCGTCAGAGAGGTCTGCGAGGCCTGCTATGAAGACGACTACATCCTTCGCATGGGAGACGCGTTCCTGAGCACCGGGACGGTCCTCCTGGCCCGCGCTGAGGAGGAGGAGCCGGTGGGTCTGGTCAGGCTCACGGTCGCCATGGACGGGTCGAGTTGGTTGAGCGCCCTCCGAGTCGTCCCATCCAGAAGGCGGAAAGGGATCGGCGGAGTTCTCTGCCGAGCGTGTGAGGACGTGGCCAGGGAGAACCGCTCAACGGTGATACGCCTCTGGACGGAGGAGACCAATGAGGCGGCCTACTCGCTGTTTAGGGAGCTCTCATACAGGACTGTGAGGGTCTTCACGCGCTGGTGGACCTCGGAGATGGCGGACCTCCCGGTGCCCGAGCCTGCGAGGGACATTCATGAAGCCTGGCGCAGGGTTCTCGAAGCGGATGTGTACCAGGCCTCGGCGGGCTACACCCCCCTCTCGTTGAGGTTCTGTCGGATGTCGGAGCCCCTTCTGGCTGAGCTGGCAGATGCCGGCAGGCTGTTTCTCGACTCTTCGGGGGCGCCCTGTGTCCTCGATTCTCATGTCTGGGGCTCCTTCGGCCAGAAGATGGTGGAAGTAACGGTGTTGGGAGACGACATCGCCGCTCAGTTGCGGGCCGCTGGGGCCTTCGCTCCAAGTGACTACGTCGGAGTGGGAACGTTCCTGCCGGCGGACGATCCGTGGCCCGACCTGGCTGAGAGGGCCGGACTCCAGCAGGGTTCTTGGGGTAACCGCGCGGTTCTCTGCGAGAAGAGTATCGTCTAAGAGGGGGCCGCTAGCCTCCCACGACGCAGCAGCGAGGACTGTCCCAGTAGTCCAGGCCGAGGCGGACGAGGGTCTCGTCCGTCGACGTGATGGCATACGCGGAGTCGGGGGACGCCTCCGTCACCGTCAGTATCTGCTGCTCGTCCACCACGAGGACGAGGCAGGAGCAGATGATGGGCCGTATCTCTGCCAGCCTCAACAGGTCGTCAGCCACCTCGACCTCGGGGATGGCGAGGTGCACCGTGACCCCCCTGCGAGCGGTCTCCACTAGGCTTTCCTCCAGCGTGCGGAAGAAGGACTCATCCGAGGCCAGGAGGTGGACCGCGACCCTCGCGGAGGATATCATCGAGTTGGCCCGGACCACCACGTTGGACATGCCCTTCACCACGTAGGCCAGGTCCATGGTCGGAGACCTTGACCCCGCTTGGAGGGGCTCGATCAGGGAGCCTATCCTCTTCACCTTCCCACGCTCCCGCTCGTGCCTCGACGTGAGGATCCCCAGCAGACGCTCCTCAGCTTCCTGCGGCGAGACCACCCGATAGGTCCGAGGCTTTCCCTCCTGCACCTCCAGGAGGCCTGCTTCGACGAGCTCCCTGAGGGCGTAGTAGATCTTCGAGTCCGGTATCCCCGTCATGAGGACGACGTCGCCGGCCGTCGCCTCGCGGACTCTCGTAAGGGCGAAGAAGACCTTGGAGGCGGGCCCTGTGAGGCCTATCTCCTGCAGGGTCGTGACGATCTCCTCCTGAGCCTTCTGGGCCGCCTCCTCCAGCAAGAGGTTGGCCCTGACTGTAGCTCCCGACATCTGGTAAGTTATGGGAAGAGAAGGTATATAAGGTTGTCTACTACTTGGTGGTAGTAGGTAATATGAACGAAGCTGAGCAGAGGCGTGTGGAGGTCCGAAAGGCCTACGCCAGGGTAGCCAAGTCCGAGGGGGCTTGTTGCGATGCTAGCTACTCAGCCAGAGAGCTTGCGGAGGTGCCCCCGGGAGCCTTCCTGGGACAGGGTAGTGGAACTCCGGTCAGACACGCTGAGCCGAGGGAAGGGGAAGTCGTTGTCGACCTGGGGAGCGGCGCAGGGGTAGACGTCTTCCTCACCGCAAAGCTCGTGGGCCCAGAGGGCCGCTCCATCGGCGTCGACATGACGCCAGAGATGGTGGGGAGAGCCCGCGACTTGGCAGAGAGAGACGGTTACTCAAACGTCGAGTTCCACGAGGCACTGATTGAGGCCCTGCCCCTCCAGGACGAGTCCGCCGACGTGGTGCTGAGCAACTGCGTTATCAACCTCAGTCCCGACAAGGCAACCGTGTTCCGGGAGGCCTTTCGAGTCCTCAGACCTGGGGGGCGACTGATCATCTCGGACATCGTCCAGGAGCATCCCTTGAACATGAAGACCGACTGCGGCTGCGTCTCGACAGCCATGGTACGTGCAGACTACCTCGAGACTATCGAGGCTGCCGGCTTCTCAGGGCTCGAGCTCCTGGAGGACAAGCCCGCGGTTGTGCGGGGCGGCAGCGTGGATGCCTCGGCGATAACCTTGAGGGCCTTCAAGCCAGGGAGGGAGTGACCTGATTCCTTGGCCAGTGAGTTTGGAGACGGAGACCAGAAGCCGGCGAGAGGAGGAGCTTGCGCGTTATCTCAGGCTGGAGTACGGCTCACCAGAGGCCGGTTGGTTCCTGGAGGGGATGCGAAGAGATCGTTCCGAGAGCCGCACTAGCTTGTTGCGCTACTGGATCCAGCGTCTGCAGTCTGGCCTCAGTCGTATGACGTCCATCCTTAAGCGGACGCCTGTGACGTTGGAGCCTACACCCCCGCCTGTCGTTGTCTACAAGGCTGCGGCCGCCAGCGAAGGGCCCTCCGGCGCTCTGGTCCTCTGCTCCGAGGGTATCCGCTGCGATGCCTGAGGTCGGCGGGGTCGATCCGATGACGAGCGATCAGAGAGAGAGGGAGGTGAAGGTGGATGATTGCACTCATAGCGAAGGCCATAGGTGAAGAACTCATGCGTGAGCAGACAGGTTTCTGCTGTTGGGAGCTGTGGTGCGGTCCAGGCTGCACCAAGCCGTGCTGTTGAAGGGGGCGCCGTCCGCAATGGTGAGAGTCTCGGCCAGCCGCGGGAGACACGTCTACGTCTGTGACGAGTGCGGCCTCGGTTACGAGACCTCTCGCCTGGCCAACGCGTGTCAAGCCTATTGCTCCGAAAACCAATCCTGTTCCCTGAAGATAACTCGCCACGCGGTCTACCGGCCGGGGTTGGTACGCGATTGAGGCGGGAAACCGTGTCTCTCCTCTCCCTAGAACGGTCCCTAGAACCCCTCCAAGAGTTCTTCAACGCCAACGCGGACACCGTCCGATTCCTCGGTGTGGTATCGCCGACCTGTGGCCCCTGCGTGGAGGGGAGTAGGGCCGTGAAGCGGTCCATGTTGGAAGCCTTTCCACAGGCCAAGATCGCGGCGGGTCTCGTCTGGATCGACATGCTCCCGGAGGACAACCGGGAGGCCGCCTCCCGCCGCGCTCGGCCGATGCAGGATGCCCGGATGCGCCAGTTCTACGACCCGAGGCGACGGGCTGGCCGAGCAATTGCGGAGAGCTTGGGGTGGAGTGAAGAGGTTGCATGGGACGTCTACCTGTTCTATTACCCCGGCGAGAGGTGGGCCGAACTCCCCCCCAAACCGGTAGCTTGGGTCCACCAGCTGGGGGGTTGGGCTGTCGCGCCCGCGGATCACTTCAGGACGGGGGAGGAGCTTGGTCGCGCCCTGCGAACGGAGATGGAGAGGGCTTTTTCGCCAAATGGCGCCCCTCAGGACTCCTCATGAGACTCTCTCTCCCCAAACCTTATGATGGACCCTCCCGTAGTCCACGACGATACAGATGATGCAGGACATTGGACTCAAGATTGGCGACTCCGCTCCTGCCTTCGAGCTTCCGGGCGTGGACGGTAAGACCCACAAGCTGGAGGACTATGCGGGAAAGGACGTCCTGGGCGTGGCCTTCCTCTGCGTCCACTGCCCCTATGTCAAGGCCTACGAGGACCGCTACATAGCCATCCAGAACGACTACGCGTCCAAGGGTTTCCAGCTGATTGGCATCAACCCCAACGACTCCAGGAGGTACCCGGAGGACAGCTTCGACAACATGAAGAAGAGGGCAGCGGAGAAGGCGTACCCCTTCCCTTACCTGAGGGACAAGACCCAGGATGTAGCGGACGCCTACGGAGCCCAGGCGACGCCTGAGTTCTTCATCTTCAACAAGGAGCGGAAGCTCGTGTACAGGGGCCGCATCGATGACAACTACCAGAACCCAGCGGCGGTCAAGGAGATGTACCTTCGAGATGCCCTGGACGCTATCCTTGCGGGAAAGGAGCCGCCGCGGAGTTTCGTTCCCGCCATTGGCTGCAGCATCAAATGGGTCGAGTAGACTCGCCGCTGCCCCGGTCCTAACGGCCTCATGAAGAGGGCGTGGGGCGGAGGAGCCTACCCAGCAACACTCTCCTCCACCCAAGCCTCGGAAGAGGACGCGAGACCACCTTTCTAACCATGAGGACGGGGGCCGGAGTTGCTCGGGCGATCTTGTCCTGCAGTGTCCCGAAAACGAATCTAGTCCTGACTCTCGCCTCCGAAGCGCCAAGGACCAGCAGGTCGTGGGCCTTCGAGACTCTCACCACTTCCCGAGGGATGTCGCGCGTCAGCGCGTACGTCTCCCCATATCTGACACCATGGGTCCTGCATATGGCCGCGAGACGCTCGCCGTACGCCCTCTCCCGGTCCAGCTCCTTCTGGGTCTTCGCCGCGCTGAGTAGTGTGACCCTTGCACCATCGCGCCTCGCGAGGAGGACCGCGTACCCCGTGGCGTAGGAGACGTGCCACCCAGGGGCGTTCATGACAACGATCTTCTTGAGCTTCCTCCTGATGTTGGCGCTCTTGAAGACGACCACATCGCACGGTGCTCTCCGGACGAAGCTGTCGACATCCCTCCCCAGGGTGCGACCCTTCCGCCTCCCACCCCTCCAGCCGAGGATCAGGAGGCTGGTTTCCTCCTCCTTCGTGATCCTCCTGATCGCTGTGGGGACGCTCCTAGCCACCTCGACCCTTGCAGTCACGCTGATGCGAAAGGTCTCCGCCCTCCTCCTGAGCCTCGCCAATCTGTCTCGAGCCTCAACAATGTGGGATCTGTCCACGGCCCTGAGGGGTGCGCCCGTGGGGATCTCGATGACGTGTAGGAGGGTGAGCTCCGCCTGCTCCACCTGAGCCACCAAGGAAGCGAAGTCCACGAGTTCAGAACGCCTGAAGTCGTCCAGGGGGAGCAGTATCCGATACCTCCGGAACGGCCTCGGCAGCACGGACTCGACGGCCTTGACCACCTCCGCCACCCTCTCCCTCTTCCTATAAAGGAAGTAGGTTCCGAGCCCAAGGCCCAGCCAGCCAAGGGCGATGAACCACGCCAAGGGTTCCACCGTCCAAAGGCTGACGGCCAGGACGAATTTGGTGGCGATCCCCGCTAAGGGAATGAGGGGGAAGAGGGGCATCATGTAGTACCGCTTGACGTGAGGCATCTTCCGCCGGAGGACGATGGCCGCCCAGTTCACCTGGAGGAAGAGGAGGAGGAACATGATGTCGGCGCTCGCCGCGATGCTCCTGATGTCCAGAACGAAGGCTAGGGTGACGATGAGGAGCCCGCTAGCCACGATGGAGACGTGGGGGGTTCGCCTCTCCCGGTGCATTCGACTCAACGCTCGCGGTAGGGCTCCCTCCCGGGCCATGGCGAAGCTTACGCGGCTTGCCGAGAAGATAAGGGAGTTGGTGGCGGCGAGGGCTCCGAGGACGACGCCCAGCACCACCAGGGGAAGGCCAAGCGGCATGACGAGGGAGGCGATCCCGATAATGCCGGACTCGTTCCCCTCGGTGCCTCCGCCGGTGGACACCAAGAGGCATGGGTCCTCCGGCCTCGTGGCGACGCAGCCTCCACCGACGCCTATCGACACGAAGGCGACGAGGACGAAGATTACGGTGGACAGGCCGATGACGAGGAAGCTGGCCCGAGGGATGTTCACCTCTGGATCCCTGCACTCCTCCCCCGTCTGCGCGATGATCTCGTAACCTTCGAAAACGATGAAGGTGAACCCCATGGCGGCCAGAAGGGCAACGAACTGGGTCCAGCCGGAGTCACCCCTGAAGAAGGGCTGGTAGCTCTCCCAGCTGAAGGGTCCCCTGAGGAGGAAGGCGAGGGCGAAGAGGATGAAGACAACTACGATTCCAAGGAGGACCAAAGTGACGGCGACCTCCGATCGGCCGGTTATCCTCGTGCCCCGGTAGTTGAGGGCGATGAAGACGGCAGCGGCGGTGATGGCGAAGATCTTGATGAGGGCGTCCTCACCGAGCCCTCCAAGTGTGAGCTGATCCGTGCCTGTGTAGGCCTTCAGCATCACGACGGCGCCTAGGCCAAAGCCAAAGATGTAGAACGCCGCCACGATGGAGTGGCCGAACCACGACATCCACCCACCCAGGAACCCGAAGGGCTCCTTCATCGCCTTGCTCACCCAGAGGTAGCCTCCTCCCGTCTCAGGGAAGGCAGAGCCCAGCTCCATGTACGCCATAGCCGTGAAGAGGGTGATGACGAAGTTCAGGGCGAAGGCGAGGATAAGGGACGGACCCGTTATTGCGAAGCCGGGTCCCACTAGGAGGAAGATGGTGGTCCCTATGGTAGGGCCTAGACCTATCATTGTGACGTCCAGGAAGCCAAGGTCTCGACGGAACCTGACCCCGACGCCCCGTCTACTCATTTGGAGAGGGTCATCGGCCGTCGACTTCTTAATCAACACCGCTCGGCAGCCGCAACCCAACGCCTACCATCAGTCTCCGGTCTGACGATGAGTAACGGAGGCTTGCGCCATCGCCGTCCTCCGTCACTGGAAGGGACCACCTATGAGAAGTGAGAAGTATCAATTCGGCCATCCTGAGAGCCATGGACGAGGGGAGAAGACTTCGGGAGGTACTGAAGGGTCACCTCGAGGATTACGATAGGAGGGAGGACGAGCTTCAGGAGGCGTTGACGGAACATATGGCGGCCTTCGAGAAGCGGGAGCGCAAGCTCCAGGAGACGCTTCGGAAGGGGCTAAGGGATTACGAGAAGATGGCGCGCGAGATCCAGGAGGGGCTAGTGACTGGGCTAAAGGAGTTCGACAAGGACCGAAGGAAGCTCAACGAGGCCGTGGCTTCCCGTCCCAAGGATCTGGAGAAGCGGCAGAAGGCGCTGAGTCAGAGTCTCACCGCCGCGCTGAAGACGTACGAGACGCGGGAGAGAGAGCTGCAGGATGCGCTCGACGCCACCCTAAGAGATTACGGAGAACGGGAGAGGGAGCTCCTCCGAAGCCTCGAGGAGAGCCTGAAGGGGTACGAGCGGCGTTCCCTACGGCTGCAGGACGCCCTCAAGCAATCCATCATGAAGCTATAGGGGATCGCCACCGGCGGACCACGCAACTTTGACGGAGCCAATGCTGAATCGTTCGGGCGTCCGTCGCCGAGCGGTCCTTGAGGACGGGAGGATTGCGCGCAGCGAGGCCCATTCTGCCCAACGAGCTAGGTAGACGGTCATGGCTGGAGATGCTGGTGTGGGGGGAGGCCAGGAATTGGTGATTCGGCAGGCCGACGTGGCTGATGTCAGCTCCATCGCCGAGGTCCACGTCCGCTCCTGGCTGAAGGCCTACCGTGGCCTGATACCCGACCCGGTCCTCGACGACCTCTCCGTGGGGCAGCGTGAGAAGATGTGGAGGGAGGCCATCTCCCGACCTGCTTCCACGGCGGACCGCGTGTGGGTGGCGGAGCAGAGGGGAAGGATCGTGGGGTTCGCCTCCGCGGGACCTACGAGGGATGACGATGAAGACCCACAGGATACGGGGGAGATCTACGCGATATACCTGGAGCCGGAGGCACAAGGCCAGGGCATTCGAAGGCGCCTCTTCCGGAGGGCCGTAGAGGGGTTGCGGGAGCAGGGCTTCAGGGCTGCAACACTCTGGGTACTCGCAGCGAACTTTCGGACGCGCCTCTTCTACGAGGCCGCAGGTTGGCTCACCGACGGGACTGAGCGGACCTTGACGGTCAGGGGTTCGGACCTCCTCGAGGCGCGTTATCGCCTCGGCTTCGACTAGCCACATCCAACGGCGACGAGCTGGTTCTCAGCAGACCGAGATTTTTATCAACTCGAAGGGACATCCGAGCTGCCATGCGCGCCCTGCCTTTCGTCCCCCTCGCGCTGCTTCTCGTCCTCGCCCTTCCGACGGTTCTCGCGCAGGACAGCGATGGTGACGGCATCGAGGACGCCGACGAGGCCGACCTCATACAGACCTACGCCCCGTATCTCTACTTCCACCCGGACGAGGAGTACTTCCCCGTCTCCGTCGAGTTCGCCCTGGACAACAGCGGGCTGCTGAGGTACAACGACAGCGGCCCTCCCATCCAAGTCGATCCGAACCCCACGGCCGCGAGCATTGCGGCGTACAACGCCTGGGCAGATCCAGAGACTAACCCTGGAGATGTCTACTACCTCAGCAGTACCCTTGGGTCGATTCTGGATGACTCCGGCATTCTGGCGGAGTACCAGACGGGAGGCTATACCGACACGGTGTACGCCCACGTGACCACCGATGGCGCTCTGACCGTCGTCCAGTACTGGTTCTTCTACGCCTTCAATCCTGGACGCTGGAACCACCACCAGGGCGACTGGGAGATGATCCAGGTGGAGCTGAGCGGGGAGTCGCCGGAGGGAGTCGCTTACTCCCAGCATCAACACGGCCAGCGGATGTCGTGGGGCAGCGCCCACAAGGAGGGAGACCATCCCAAGACCTACGTCGCGAGGGGCTCCCACTCCAACTACCCCAGGCCGTATCAAGGTCGACTGGGGATAGCGGGAGATGAGGTCTCTGACCAGGGCGACGTCTGGCTGCCGACGGATTATACCCTGGTCAACGTGGGCGAGTTGGCCAGTCCCTCGCCAGGGAATGAATGGCTGGCCTTCGCCGGCCTCTGGGGTGACTTCTCCTTGGAGGCCTACGCTCGCGCTGAAGCGGGTCCGCCGGGGCCCGCCTTCCGTTCTGACGGGGCGATGTTCGGCTCGCCGGCGGCCTGGGGTAGCGACCTCCACGTTCCGGCTATCTACGAACTCGTCGTCGACTGGATCCTGGCCAACATATGGCTCGTCTTCATCGTCCTGCTGATCGTGTCGATCACCGTAACCATCGTACGCCTCTGGCGACTCCACCGGAAGACTGGGGCAGGACTCAAGCTCTGGCCCTTTGCCCATCTAAGTCCCGTCGACCGGAAGAGCGTTGCCATGGTCCTGGCGGTAGTGGGCCTGGCCGTGGGCCTGGCCGGCTTCTTCTACCCGTGGTACGTCGTCACCCTCGACGTCGACGCTCCGGGCTTCCTCGTGACGGATGGCCCCGTCGACTTCCTCGAAATCGGAGGGTCGGAGGGGGTTCTGGTGAACCCGCTGAGGCCCGGCTCCGCGGAGCTCGTGAAGTTCGTCCCATTGCCCTTGGCCACGATGTTCGTCATCCTGACAGTCTACTTCGTCATCCGCACTGCGGGGACGAAGACCTCCCGCGGCCTGGGCGGCGAATTCATCGGGCGAGCCATCATCTGGATTCTCCCATTCATCCTGATCTACATCTTCACGAGCATGTTGCTCGTAGGTCTTGCGGGTCTGGACATCGGGGGGATACAGCCAGAGGTCTTCCTCGAGCCGGTGGCCGAGAATCCCCTGGGGGGCTCCGTCGACCTCGCATACGAGGGAGGGAGCGCTCAGGTCGTGTGGGGCCTGGCATTCGGGTCGTGGCTCCTCCTCGCGGGCGCCGGCCTACTCTTCATCGCCGGCGTTGTGGCCCTGTCCCAGCGGTACGCCTTCTACACTGTGGAATCGGAGTAGAGGCCCAAGGCGAGGACAGGCTAGGTGACGCGAGCCGTAAGCCCGTTGCACATCCCCGCCGCCAGCGAGGTCACGGTCCGACAGTCCGGAGTAGGTTACACGGGACGGACGGAGATCTTCACTTCGTCGACGAAGTAGGTGCGGGGGGTCTCCCAGGTACCCCACACCCCTATGACGACCCACAGCACACCGTCCGACCTAGGATCCACAGTGGCGTCGTACGACTTCTCCATCCAGATGAATCCCGAGTCGGAGTCCATGCCGTTACCGGTGCTGTCCTGAAACGTCGGCTCCAAGTCGTCCCCGGTCTCCGGCTTCTCCGACATAGCCCCCGCGATGATTGTCCACAGGTTGGCCATCCCGAAGTCCGCACTCGCAAAGGCGAACTCGATTCTCACCGCGTAGGTCCTGCCGACCTCGACCTCGAATCCTTTCTCTACCCATATCTTTCCTGCGTCGTTCCAGTTCTCCAGGTAGAGCCTCAGGGAGGTGACGCCATCCTTGGAATCTTCTTCACTCCTGGCGATGGACCAATTCAGCGTGCCCCCATCGTACTCAAGGTCCGTCCCCGCAGCAGCCCATCCGTCCATACTCGCCTCAAAGGAGTATCGGTGGACTTCCCACGGGGCTTGAAACAGCATGGGCACGAGGACGACGGCAGCAATCGCCGCGGCGGCCACCAGGACGACTGCTATCACAATCCACAGGGGGATTCTGGAATTCCTCATCGTGGTTCTTAGGTCTGCTAGCTAGTTTACACTATCGAACCCACAGTACGTGTTTCCCCTCAGCGGCGGACAAGGAACCGCACCTGAACCTACTCACTGGGTTACCCTGTTCACGACTCGCTTCTGGAACACAGTCACGTTCTTCCCCGTGCTGGGTGTCCTCTCGAGCCTCGCCCGTGATTCCCCATCCTCAGACCGTCGCTCTGCGGCCAGGCGCTCCATGAACCAGGCCGTCTCGAAGGTGCCATATTCGAGCCGGAGGTAGCGACGGAGTTCCCTCTGATCCTGGGGCTCTTCACGGTGGTTCCAGCCGAACAACGACCACACTCTCGTCACCTCGCGTCTGCATGGACGCCCCTTGGTAACTCAGTTTAGCCGGCGTGGTCAGCCGGCGTGGGCCGGGTCAAGTCTTATTAACCCGTTGGGGGCTGGACAGGCCCGCCAAGCCGGAGGTAGATGAAGCATGGCCGAAGCGACCCCACTGAACAGGAGTGAGACCATGTATGCGGCATCCTTCGAGGTGCGCCATGACTGCGTCGTAGGCAGCGAGTCCGAGAGGCTTCCTGACACCCGCATCCTCCACTGGTGCCTTGGCAGTCGAGACATCTTCCAGATCTCGGGCCCTGAGGACCAGATTGGTTCCTTCGAGAGGTTCGTCGATGATCTGTACGGAATCAAGCATCGCTCAACCTTCAGCGGGAGCACCTTTCTGGTGACGCGGGACTGCAGTTGCATCCGTCCTAAGATCGCCGGCATCCTGAGTCTGGTGGGTGAACTGGGAGCCTGGGACATACCTCCCATCGTCTACCGGGACGGCTGGGAGTCGTGGAGGGTGATTGCCTGGGACGAGGCCACGGTCAAGAAATTGTTCAGGGAGCTTCGTTCCCTGGGTGAGCTGCGGCTCACGTCTCTCCATCCCATCGAGAACCCCCGCATGGAACGGCTGATGCTGATGCCTGCCTCTGACATCTTCGCGGATGTCACCGATCGCCAGCTCACTGCCCTCATCCTGGGTCTTGAGAGCGGCTACTACTCCGTGCCCAGCGAGACGAGCGTGGACAGGCTAGCCCACGCCGCCGGTGTTGCGACCTCCACCATCAGCGAGCACCTTCGGAAGGCGGAGACGCGGATACTCAGGAACCTTCTCCCCTACGTACAGGCCTATGCGGGAAGGCTCCCCGGGGAGGTGGCGGTGGGCGAGCTGAGGAGCCACCAGATTCCCATTGCCAGATAGTCTCACGACCCGCTGGGAGAGGTCCACCTGGTCATCCATTGATGGATCTGCGAAAAGGCTATCTGCCGAGCCCACGGTCCCGCCCGGGACGGTCGCGTTGTACCAGACACCCCCTGCCGCAGCAGCGGAAGCAGACAGGAGAAGCGCCAAGTACCTTGCATTGGCTGCGATAATCCTCTACGCCATCTTTGGCGGCTTCACCCTGCTCATCGGCCTCGCCGCGGCAAGTGAGGTTCTCATATTCTTTGGATCGCTTCCTTTCTTCCTACTGATCCTGACGGTCGTCACCGTCTACATACCGCTCTCGGAGGGTATGGTGGCCGAGGCGAGGAATTTTGCCCTGGCCCTCGGCATCATCTCGATCTTCATCGGCGGAATCATCTCAGGGATTCTCCTCATCGTCGCGTACGCCAAGGCCAACTCAGCCTACAGGGCCTTCGCCCCTGCCCGAAGAGTGGCGCCACCCGCGATGGCAGCGGTCGAGAGTACACCGGGAGCGCTGTCTTCTTCGGCCATGGAGGAGGCAGCGGACGCCGAAACACCGAACTACTGCCCGTCGTGCGGAGTGAAGCTCAGACCCGAATACAACTTCTGCAACAATTGCGGTCATAGGCTCGCTTGAACACCGTACACTCTGGGAGTCAGCGTCGTTGGCTAGAATCCCACAAACCGTTAAATAAGCCGCCTCATTGAATTCATGGGGGAACGAAATGGTCGATGGAATCCTCATTCCTGTACTCGTCGTCGTCGTCTTCTTCGTCCTCATACTCATCGCCGCTGCCGTGAAGGTAGCTCGCGAGTATGAGCGGGCCGTCATCTTCCGTCTCGGACGGTTAAGAATCCCGCCCAAGGGGCCTGGACTCTACTTCATCATCCCGATCGTCGACCGCAGGGTCGTGGTCGACCTACGCATCCTCTCGATCGATGTCCCGCAGCAGCGGGTAGTCACGATGGACAACGTCTCCACGGCGGTGGACGCCGTGGTGTACTACCGGGTCGACGACCCCATCAAGGCCGTGATAAAGGTCCGCGACTTCTTTCAGGCCACAAACCTGCTGGCCCAGACCACGCTGAGGGACGTCCTCGGCCAGGTGGAGCTGGACGACCTGCTCTCCAAGAGGGACGAGCTCAACCGCAGAATCCAGGACCTGCTGGACGTGGCCACAGATCCGTGGGGCATCAAGGTCCAGGCCGTTACCATCCGGGACGTCTCCCTGCCCGAGTCCATGGTGCGGGCCATCGCGAAGCAGGCCGAGGCTGAGAGGGAGAGGAGGAGCCGCGTCATCATGGCGGAGGGAGAGTTCCAGGCCGCCCAGAAGATGCTGGACGCGGCGCAACTCTACATCCAGGCCGAGCCCGCCCTGCGCCTGCGGGAGCTGCAGAACCTGGCGGAGATTGCCCGGGAGAAGAACCTCATAGTCGTCACGCCCTCGGGGGGTCTCGGCATGGGCCAAATGGCAGGAATGGCCGCCGCCATGATGGAGGCGAAGAAGAAGGGCACCGAATGATGCGGGTCTCCCCCGGAGCCAGCCGCAGGTGCCTGCTCCTCCTGCTGGCAGTCCTCTCACTGTCATTCCTGGCCCTGCCCCTGGGATCCGCTCAGGCGCAGGTCGGGAGCCAGCTGGTGATCCAGGCGGACATCGAGGGCACCATCACCTTCGCCACCTTGGAGCACTTCAAAGAGGTCCTGGACATCGCCAGGCGGGACCAAGCCGACGCCATTATCCTCCGCCTTAACACCCCAGGTGGCGGACTGGCCGAGACGCTGGAAATAACAGAGCTTATCCTCACGGAGGTGGACATTCCCATTATCGGATACGTCCATCCCAGCGGGGCGAGTGCCGCCAGCGCCGGTACGATGATCCTCATGGCCACGGACCTAGCGGCGATGACCCCCGCCACGACCATAGGCTCCGTCCAGCCCGTCATCATTACGGCGACGGGCTCCGAGCCCGTCACGGACAACAAGACCATCAACTTCCTAGTGGAGAAGATCGAGTCTCACCTGGCGGCCCACGGCCGGAACGAGAGCCTCGCCAACGCCTTCGTCCGCGACAACCTCAACCTCAACTCAGACGGCGCCCTTGAGGCCGGAGCCATCGAGATAGTGGCCGACGACGTCGATGACCTCCTGGCCCAGGCGGACGGACTCGAGACCTATTACAAGGGCATCCGCCTCGACTTCTCCAACCCATCAGTCCGCGTCCAGGGACCGAGCCTGCGCCTCCAGTTCCTCCTGGTGATCACCGACCCGGTGCTAGCCTCCATCATACTCCTCCTGGGGATATACGGCGTCATCTTCGGCATCTCGACGCCCGGTCACGGAGCGGAGATTCTGGGAACCATCGGTATCGCCCTGGGAATCATAGGCCTGGGGTTCAACGTGAATCTCGTCGCCATCTTCTTATTGGGCCTGGGCGTGGCGCTCCTTATCGTGGAGATAGCGACGCCCAGCTTCGGGATCATCGGCGCCGGAGGAATCATCTCGATAATCCTGGGCACAATCTTCCTTGCCCCCATCAGCCCGCCGACCTTCCTCATCACGCCCGAGCAGCAGCTACAGATTCTCATCCTCCTGCTGATCCCCACGGCGGTCATGGGCGTCTTCCTGCTCTTCGCCCTCTACAAGGTCCTGCAGGCGCGGCGGGAGAAGCCCTACCTCCAGCAGATCATCGGCGGCAAAGCCGAAGCCACAGAACCCATAGGTCCCGGCAAGCGGGGCCACGTGCGGTACGACGGCGAGCTCTGGCGAGCGGTCTCAGAGGAGGAGATCAAGGAGGAAGAGGAGGTGTACATCCTCAAGCGTGATGGCACCGTGCTAACGGTAAGCAAGGAGCCACCAGCGCCATCTTCCGAGGAAGAACGAGAGGCCAGGAGGCCAACGGAGAACCCGCTGGCCCGGTGGATATCCTCCCTCCGGCGGTCGGGGAGGCAAGGTGGAAAGCCGTAGTCAGCCCCATACCCTTTTTTGAGACATCCACGCATGGGGGCGCGTGAAACTCGACGCGCTCCTCAATCCCGCCTCCCCCGCTGACATCCCGTCTCTGGCCCGCGGAGCCGAGGAGCTGGGTTTTGACGGCCTATGGATTGGGGAGACCCAGCACGACGCTCTCCTCGCAGCTGCATTGGCCGCCGAGCACACAGGGCGAGTGGATATCGGGACCGCAGTCACCATGGCCTTCACCAAGAGCCCCATGGCCCTGGCGTACACGTGCTGGGACCTGCAAAGCCTGGCAAAGGGGCGCTTTATTCTAGGTCTGGGCAGCCAGGTGAAGGGGCACCTGGAGAGGCGGTTTAGCATAC
Organism: uncultured Methanomassiliicoccales archaeon; assembly: GCA_964347325.1. GTDB lineage: Archaea > Thermoplasmatota > Thermoplasmata > RBG-16-68-12 > JAJISG01 > JAJISG01. The sequence goes on from CAYFYA010000008.1 coordinate 20,641, forward strand.
CCTGGACGGCACCGGTTCCCAAGATGCGCGAGGTAATCCAATCCCTGAGGGCCATCTGGTCGACTTGGCAGACTGGAGAACCCCTGGAGTTCCGGGGTGAGCACTACTCCTTCTCCCTCATGACGCCCTTCTTCAACCCCGGGCCCATCGAGCACCCCGCTATCCCGATCTACCTAGCCGCCGTCAACCGGGTGATGGCCCGCCTCGCTGGAGAGCTCTGTGAAGGCATCCACGTCCACCCCCTCCACACGGTCCGCTATGTGCGGGAGGTGCTCCGACCCGCTGTGGAGCGGGGTGCTCAGCGGTCGGGCCGGTCCGCATCCGACATCACCTTCGCGGCCCCCTTCTTCGCAGCGACCGGCGAGACCTCCAAGGAGGCGGCGAACACCCGGGAGATCATGCGCCATCAGATCGCCTTCTACGCCTCCACCCGAACATACCGTGCGGTCCTGGACCTGCACGAGTGGGGAGAGGTGGGCGATAGGCTCCACAAGCTGTCCGTGGCCAAAAGATGGGATGAGATGCCCAAGGAGGTCTCTAACGAGATGTTGGAGGAGTTCGCAGTCGAGGCAACCCTGGATGAGCTGCCCGCTGCCGTACGGGACAGATACGAAGGCGTGCTCGACAGGGTGTCCCTCTACCTCCCCTTCGACGCCCGGGAGGACTGGTGGGCTACGCTTCTGGGCGACTTCCGTGGACTGGCCAAGGGTAAGGAGTGACGAGCCACATGATGACGACCCTTGAGACCCGCCTCAAACGTTTTTTATGCTCCTCGCGCCGATAGTCGTTCAATGAGGCTGAAGGCCGAGAAGGAGCGGGCCCTCGTCCTCGGCATGCTGACCAAGGTGGGCGCGAGCGCCATCGAGGCTACCAGCGTGGCCGAAGTCATGGTGGAGGCCGACCTGCGGGGGATTCCATCCCAAGGCCTCGCCAGGCTCCCCATGTTGATCCAGAGGACCAGGACTGGGGCCATCACCACCGGGACGGTTCCCGAGGTCATCCAGGAAACCCCGTCCATCGCGGTCGTCGACGGTCGCGGTGGCTACGGGCAGCACGCGGGGATCCAGGCCATGCTCCTGGCGATCCTGAAGGCCAAGGAGACGGGCATCGGGGCCGTCGCCGTCAGGAACGCAAATCACGTAGGAATCCTGGGATACTACGCTGAAAAGGCCGCCAGGAGGGACTGCATCGGTCTGGCCACAAGCACGGCGGATGCCGCCGTACACCCCTACGGCGGCACTGAGCCGTATCTCGGTACCAACCCCATCGCTGTCTCCGCTCCCACCCTGGGAGACCCCTTCATCCTTGACATGGCGACCAGCACGACCTCCATGGGGAAGGTCATTGAGGCCCGTCGTCGGGGAATTCAGCTCGCACCGGGGGTGGCCCTCGACGCTCAGGGGAGACCTACAGTGAACCCGGAGGAGGCCATTCGTGGGGTGCTGAGTCCCTTGGGAGGAGCCAAGGGCTACGGGTTGGGGCTGGCCGTCTCACTCCTATCCGCTCTCAGCGGCTCGGCCCTTGGCAGGGATGTGGAGGGGACGGTGGAGGTGGACCCGCCCGCCAACAAGGGAGACTTCTTCGTGGCCATCGACATCGAGAGCTTCAGTCCCCTGGCCGAGTTCAAGGCGAAAGTGAGCGCCTACTTCAATGACATGAAGGGGTCGGCCGCTATGTCTGGGTTCGGTGAAATTCTCATCCCGGGAGAGAGGTCCCTCAGGCAGAAGGCGCGCGCCCTCGATAGGGGCTTTGAGGTGTACGAAGATCTCTGGGCGGACCTGCTGGCCCTGGGGAACCAGATAGGCTTCGACGTGATTTCCGTTTTCAAGTAGCCAGGCCGTACGAAAGCTATCTATAGACTTCTCTCGATGGCGCGTCGGGGCCCGGAGTCTGCCCGGCCTCAGGCGGGTACGATGTCCTTCGACCACCTTCGCTCGCCGGTAGCCTTCCTGGAGACTATGCTGGGCAGACTCCCCCACGAGGACGTCCTCAGGGAGTACGAAGCCTGGTGGTATGAGGGGCAGAGGGTCTCCGCCAACATCGACCGTGCCGGGACCCCTTGGCTGAAGATGTTCGACCGGTTCGGCGAGCGGATCGATGAGGTTCTCTATCCGCCCGAGTACTGGACCATGCTGCAGAAGGGGTACGAAGCGGGGGCCGTGTGGCGAGTCTTCGAGGAGGACTCCATCCTACCCTTCTCCCTCCTGGGCTACGTCACCGCCTTCCACGATCCCGGTCTCGGCTGTCCCCACACCGTCTCCCTCTCCACCGCCATCCCCCTCGAGAAGTACGGTACGGAAGAGCTGAAGGAGGCCTACCTGCCCCAGCTGCTGAAGAGGGAGGGCATGCCTTGGCAGGGGGCGACCTGGATGACGGAGGTGAAGGGAGGCTCCGACCTTGGGGGCGCCGTGGAGACGGCGGCGATCCCGTCGGAGGACCACTGGCTTCTGACGGGGGATAAGTACTTCGCCAGCAACGTCGGGGCGGAGCTTGCGGTGGTCGCCGCCCGTCCCGAGGGGTCGCCGATGAATGTACGGGGCCTCGCCCTCTTCCTCTTGCCGAAGTACCGGAGGGATGGCAGTCTCAACTACACCGTCCGGCGCCTGAAGGACAAGACGGGCACCCGCTCCGTGCCGACGGGCGAGGTGGAGCTCCGGGAGAGCGAGGCCTACCTTCTGGGGAAGGAGGAGCACGGTGTCTACCTGATCCTGGAGGTCCTGAACGTTTCCAGGGTAGCCAACAGCGTGGGGTGCGTAGCCCTGACTCAGCGGGCCGTGGCAGATGCGGTGGACTTCGCGGAGAAGAGGGGAGCTTTCGGAAGGCAGATTCTGGAGCACCCGTTGCTGAGGAGCCAGATCGATGAACGTGTCGCGGGACTGCGGAGAGCCTTCGCCCTGGCCTGGGAGGCTGTCAAGCTCCTTGACGAGGTGTGGAGGGAGAGCTATCCCTACTCGGAGAGATACCACCTCTTCCGGCTGGTCGCCCACCTGGCGAAGTACTGGACGGCGGAGATGGCGGCGTTGACGGCCAAGTGGGCCATCGAGGTGTATGGGGGGATGGGCGTCCTGGAGGAGTTTTCAGTGGAGCGGTGGTTGCGCGAAGCCATGGTCCTCGCAATCTGGGAAGGCACTTCTCACCGACACATCTTGGACGGACTGGAGGCCATGGAGCGGAAGGGCGCTCATAAGCTCCTCTTCCGCCATCTGTCGGGTCTGGCAAAGGAGGAGGAGTTGTCGAAGATGGCCTCCCGGGTTGAGGCACATTTGGGCCTCAGCGAGGAGAAAAGGGAGGGAAGCGCCGAGCCCCTCTTCTGGGATCTCGCGAAGTTCACTGCGGATTGTCTGGCGAGAGCCCTTGGGGGCAGGCAGCCGAGTAGTCGCTGACGCACCACTCGAGTTTCGATAGGAGCTGCCTCTCTCGGGTCAGAAGGCTAGGACGTAGGGCCTCTCCCCCCCGGTTGTGGGGACTCCGTTCCTACTTCCAGGCGACGAGGATCTTCTCCCTTCGGAAGAGCTTCAGGGCGACGTAGGCCAAGAACAAATTGACGCCGAGCAGTCCTCCAGCGAAGAGGAGGATCGCGATGCCTCCTAGCTCCAAGACACCGAACAGCGGGAGCATGAAGAGGAAGAGGACGGGGAGGATTACCAGGGCGCTGAGCTGCTGTGATGCCCTCACGTCGCTGACCCTGCTGGAGATCATCACGTTGGCGGTGATGCTGAGGGTGCAGACGAGGGGCGCGATGAGTGCGATGGCCACGATCCACGATAGCGTGGGCAGGGGCGCGAAGCCCAGGACGGGCTCTAGGATCATGTTGGCCATCACCATGAAGATGGCGGCGGAGAGCCATGTGGCCCCCATTGTGGGGAGGAAGATGGAGAGAGACTTCCCCATGAGCAGCTCCCCATCCGTCGTCGGCGTGGCCAACAGGGGCTCGAGGCTCTTGTTCAGCTTCTCGCCCACAAAGCTGTAGCTGGCTAGCAGGGCGGGAATCGCCGCCGGTATGATGACGAAGAACAGCTGGAAGGAGTTCAGGATCACGAGCAAGACTGTGGTGAATTCGTCGGGGACGCCGAGGACGGGGCTGTCGATGAGGCTGACGCCCTGCATCTCCCCCGGCTCGTGGACGTTTGAGTGTCGGACCACCGAGTCCTTCAGAGTCACGCCCCGGAGGATGCTCCCCTGTACGGTAACGCCCACGAGGGTGGAGTTCGAGATGCGGGAGTCCCGGATGACCGAGTCCCGCACGGTGGAGTCCTCGATGCTGTAGTTCACGAGGATGCGGTCGGTTACGACCTCTCCCCGTATCGTCGCGTCAACGGGAGGGTCCAGAACCAGGGGCTCTGCGGAGGGAGCCTGGGAAGCGATGGGGACGATCATAACGAGGGGCATGATCACGGCAATGCCTAGGGGCAGCAGGAGGAGGGTGATGACGACGTACTTGTTGCTCCTGAACTCCGCCATCTCCTTTGCGGCGACGATCCAGGCCTTCTCCAGCCTCATGATGCCTCCTGCAAGAGCCGGAGGTACACCTCCTCCAGGCCCATCTCCTTCTCGACGATGTACTCAATCTCCCCCCCGGCCTCCACGATGGTACGAGCGATGATGGGGTTGAACCTCTTGGGGTCGTCAAATGACACGTGAAGCTCCCCGTCCTCCACCTTGAGATTCTCTACGAAGTCCAGAGAGTCCACCGCATGGACCACGGCCTCAGTGGCCTCCCTGAGGCGGAAGACGGAGGTTGGTTTCATGTACCGGGCTGAGAGTTCCCTGGGGGTCCCCTGAGCCAGCAGGTGAGTGTTGACCACGCCAATCCGATCACACACCCGCTCCGCCTCGGACAGGTTGTGGGTATTCAGGAAGATGGTGCTTCCCTCTCCCCGCATCTCCAGGAGGAAGTCGCGCACCGTCTTGGCGGCCGATGGATCCAGGCCGGCCGTCGGCTCGTCGAGGAACAGGACGGAGGGTTCATGGATCATGGCCCGGACGATGGCGATCTTCTGCTTCATGCCCTTGGAGAAGGTAGCCACGGGCTGCTCCCGCCTACCCCACAGACCGATCCACCTGAGGAGCTCCTCTATCCTCTCCTTCCGCCTCCCATCCTCGACCCCGTAGAGACGGCCGTAGAAGTCGAGGTTGCGGTGGGCGCTGAGCCTGTCGTACAGGCCTGGGGTCTCTGGTAGGAGGCCCACCATGGCCCTGATGTTCATGGAGTCGGGATCGCGGCCCACCTCGTTGTCTCCTATGAAGGCCCTGCCCTCAGTGGGGGCAATGAGGCAGCAGAGGATCCGGACAGTTGTCGTCTTTCCAGCTCCATTGGGCCCCAGGAAGCCGAAGACCTCTCCCTTCCTCACCTGAAGGTTGAGATCCTCGATGGCCGTGACGTTCTCGAACTTCCTCTTGAGGCCGATAGTCTCAATGAACTCCATCTTCATCCAGTCCTAAGGAGGGGACAGAGATTAGCGACGCAGGGTTGAGGTGATAAGCCTTGTGCCATCGGGAAGGTCCCACCGCCTCGTCTGCATGCCCCGGGCATCGTTTGGGCGTGGCCTGGGAAAATCATGAAGTATCCCCTGCAGTCTGGCGCTCCTCAAAAGGGGGTAACAAAGGTGAGAAAGCTTCGAGTGGTGGCGGTGTTCGGTGTCCTGGGCCTACTCATGATGCTTGCGGTGGCTAGCCCCGCCACCGCTCATCGACCAGCGACCCGGGTCTTCCTGACAACCCTTGAGGGCGACCAGGAAGTGCCGCCCGCTGAGAGCGATGGAAGGGGGATAGCCCTCTTCAAGCTGAACAGAGCCGGCACAGAACTCAGGTTCATCCTGATCGTGGTCCGCTTGGACGAGATCCTCATGGCTCACATCCACCTGGCTCCGGCCGGTGTCAACGGACCCATCGTCGTCTGGTTATATCCAGATAGCCCACCGCCGATGCTCATCCCAGGGCGCTTCAGTGGTGTCCTCGCCAGAGGCACGATTACGGATGCCGACTTGACGGGACCACTTCAGGGCATGAGCCTTTCAGACCTGGTGGACGAGATGAGGGCCGAAAACACCTACGTGAACGTCCACACCACCGCCTTCCCCGGCGGCGAGGTCCGCGGCCAGATTACCCCCATAGCCCCTCCCTAGGCAGAGGACCATCGGCGCGATCGGGCGGAAGGATCGATATGATCCCGCCCTCGGAGGGCCCCCACGAGAGGCCCTCCCCTTTCTTCTCAACCAGGGGTCTAGCCCCAGCTGATCGCCGCAAGGATACTGAAGGCTGACACCTTTGCGACGTTGAGGTAGAGCATGGGGAGGGCGACCTCCGCGCCGATTCCTTGCGCGTCCATGGAGAAGAATGACCATATCGACATGGCGCTCTCTGCCAGGAGGAGCAGGGCGAAAAGGGTCAGCCCGAGGGCGAAGGCGGACCTCACCTCCCTCAGGTTTCTTCCATAGATGAAGAGGAGAGTCGCGAGCAAGGCCACACTCGCGCTCGACAGTACGATGTTTATGAGCCAGACGGTCCCAACCATGCCTCTCAGCCCCAGGAGTTTCCTATCATCCGATACACCTACACTTCTACTTTTTCCCTACCTTATCCCATATCTCCTGAAAGTCAGACCACTCATTGAGCATTCGCGGTGTCAAGAAGTAGAGGGTCCCCAGCTCTTCCCGTGAGACCATGACCATGTCGTTCTTCTCCAAGACCCTGAGATGGTGGACGACAGTCTTGTAGTCCAGACCCAGCTCCTTCGCCAGGCTGTTCCTGTTGAAGGGGCGCTCCTTGAGGCGGACCAGAATGCGCGCCCTGTTGATGCCCCCCCGGGTGCCTACCACGAGGTGCCACAGCCGCTTGTTCAACCGGATCGATGGAGGATATGCGGGACCTTATTTGACCATGAGGTGCCCTTCCGGACGCGAAGAGGCCCCGAGGAACAGGACCTAATCCCGGGAGGAGACCTCCCTGGTGAGCACGAGGAGGTAGGTGATGATGATGGTTACCAGGGCTATGAGGAGCGGGACGGTCACGGACCACATCAGGTCCAGGCTCGTCCGGTATTCGCCCAGCATGCCGAAACCCACTAGGTTGGCTCCGATGGACCGGAGGTAGTGGGAGACGCTGATGAGGGGGACGTCCCCCGGCAGCTCCAGGGCGAAGGCTTCCCAGAAAAAGCCGTACAGAAGTCCCACGAAGAGGGGCCGCTTGAGAAGGAACCCCATCATGAGGAAGAGGCCTCCGTACGCGGCAGACCCCACGGCCGCCATCGACATAAGGGCCCATAGCACCGAGATGTCCTGGTCGAAGGGCACGCCTGTGCTGGACGCCAACAGGAGGTAGCTGATAGCCAAGGGCGGCAACAGTATCAGGAGGCTGGCGGCGTAGTATCCTATGAACTTGTAGGCGACGAGGCTCGCCTTCGATATCTTCCTAGTGGTGAGGTAGACCAGGGTGTTGTCGTCTGCCTCTTCCTTTAGGAGACGGGAGCCATGGATGAGGGCCGTGACGATCAGGACGATGTTGATGGTGAGAGGGACGATGATGTCCTGATAGTCGTCGATGTTCACCTGGCTGCCGTAGGCCAGGAGGCCTCCGATGACGTAGAGGGGCAGCAGTGCCACGATCCACGTCACCGCCCCCTTCCGGGAGCTCAGTGTCGTCTTGGCGGTGAGTCCCGTCAGGGTCGTGAACCTACCCACTTCCGCGTACATTTTCATCCCACCAGGTACCGGAATACCGCCTCGAGGTTGTCGTCCGCGCTCTCCATGGATTGGACCGTCAGCCCCGCCTCCACCACCATCCTGGGCAGATCTGTGTAGAACCTCTCTGGGTCCCTGGTCCTCACGACCAGGCTGCCGTCGGCGTGGAAGTTGATCTCGGCCACGTGCCCCTCCGGCGCCAGTATCTGAGCGAGCTCCCTCGGTTCCGACATCCGGATGAGGACGGTGTGGGGATGCTCGTCGATGAGCGCCCTGATCTCCTCCACCCGGCCGGAGGCGATGGCCTTTCCGTTGTTGATGAGCACCACCTGGTCCGTCAACCTCTCGATCTCGAAGAGGATGTGGCTGCTGACGACGGCGCTGATGTCGATCTCTGGCAGGCTTCGGATGACCTCTATCATCCGGACGCGACCGACGGGGTCCGTGCCGTTGAGGGGCTCGTCAAGAATCAGCAAGTCGGGTTCGTGGGCCAAAGACTGGGCCAGCTTCGCCCTCTGCCTCATCCCCTTGCTGTATCCCACCAGGGGCCTGTTCATATCCTCCTCCAGGCCGACGACCTCCATGGCGTCCCGAGCCCGCTGGTTCGCCTCCGTCCTGGAGAACCCGCTGAGACGGAGGAGCGTGACGACGAACTTGAGGCCGGTCATGTAGCCGTATACGTTGTTGTGCTCGGGGCAGTAACCGATACGGGCCATGAGCTCGCGGTTGTTCCACGGGCGCTCTCCCAGGACCTCCAGCGTGCCCTTGTCGGGGAGCAGCTGGCCCGTGACCAGCTTGAAGAAGGTGCTCTTCCCGGCCCCGTTCGGTCCCACCAAGCCCGTGATGCCCTTGTCGAAAGTGGCGTCGAAGCGGTTCAGCCCCAGCACCTCGCCGTACCACTTCGTCAGCCCCTCCCCGTGGATGACCGTCATGAGGGGGCAACCACCTCCATGGAGCGTATCCGGAGGAAGGCGATGGCGCTGCTCACGAGGATTATGCCAACGAGAATGGCCAGGGACGTCGGCCACGCGAGGACCCCCTGTCCGACTCCGTAGAGTAGACGGCCCACTTCCAGCAGGTTCTCGTAGATCGAGAGATGGAAGATGAGGTCTGAGCCGACGACCTCCCTGAGGGGGAAGGTGATTCCCTGAAGGGCTAGGACGGACGCGAAGGCCCCTGCGGCGGCGATGCCCTTTCTGGGCGTCAGGGCGGAGAACATCAGGACCAACATCGAGAGAAGCACCGTAGCGATGGCGGCGAACGCGATTCCAGACAGGAGGGCCAGGACGGCGACGTCCCACGTTACGTACAGCAGGATGGCCGCGACGATGGGCCCCAGGACTGTGGGGATGGCTACTGCAAGGACGACTGCGAAGGCGACTATGGAGGCCTTGGAGAGGAGGTAGTCCAAGGTCGTGATGGGACGGCTAAGGTAGAGTGTGAGGGACATGTGGCGGATGTCATCTGCGATGAGGCCAGAGCCCACGGCCGCTCCGACGATTAGGATGAAGAACAGGATAACCGGGCTGGCGAGGGTGCCAAAGAAGAAGGAGGCATCGATGTCGGCCCCCAGGGGCGCCGCGAAGGAGGCGAGGAAGATCGTGAAGATGGTGAAGATGATCCCGAAGGCGATGGCCAGGAAGAGGGCGATGATGTTGTACCACCTCTTCAGCTCCCTCCTGATCCCTGAGGCGAATATGGCGAGGAATCGCCGGTAGCGACCCCGGAGGGGCTCCTCCCTCCTGACGTAGGTCGGGAGCTTTATGGTCACCACACTAACCACCCCCCTCCACGATTTGCAGGAAGACCTCCTCCAGGCTTCTGGCGTGGGTTCCCAGGTAGCGGACCTGGGCCCCGGTCTCCATAGCAGCACGGAAGATCAGTTCCTCTACGCCTTCCCTCTTGTTGACCAAAACGTAGGACGGGTCCAGATTCACCCCCACACCCTTCTCCCGCAGGGAGGAGGCGAAGCTCTCGGCATCGCCGCGAACGCGTACTCGTAGGGTATTCGGATCCCCTGCCAGGAGCTGGTCCAGCTCCCCTTGGGCGACCACCCTCCCATCGTTGATGATGGCGATGTGCCTGCAGATGTCCTCCACATCCGGGAGAAGGTGGCTCGAGATGAGCATGCTCTTCCCCTCCATTCTGGACACGGCCTTCAAGAGGTCCAGCATCTCGGACCTGCCCTCGGGGTCCAGGCCGGCCGTGGGCTCGTCGAAGAGGAAGAGCTCGGGGTCGTGGACCAAGGCCTGGGCCAGCTTCGCCCGCTGCTTCATCCCTGTCGAGTACTCCTCGATCTTCCTGTACCGCTCCTCACCCACGCCCGCGAAGTCCAGCATGTCGTGGGCGCGGCCAAGGGCCGTGTTGGCATCCAGGCCGCTGACCCTGCCCATGTAGGCCACCAGCCCGACGCCCGTCAGCTCAGGGATCAAGCAGTCGTGCTCCGGCATGTAGCCGATCCGCTCCCGGATGTCGATGGGACGGGAGAGGGCGTCGAATCCCAGGATGGTCGCTCGCCCCGCAGTGGGCTTCAGCAGGCCCAAGAGGACGCGGAGGAAGGTGGTCTTCCCCGCACCGTTGGGACCCAGGAGGCCGATGGGGCCCTCGGGCAGTTCCGCCGTCAGCCCGTCCAGGGCCACGACGTTCCCGAATCTCTTGGTCAGCCCCTCGGCTTGGATGATCGCCATCAGAGGGTCTACCCGGTCCAAGGGAAAAACGTTTGGGGGTGGTTACTACAGCCCCTTCCTGCGCTCCCGCCAATACAGGTATATCAGGATGGCTGCGGGGACGGCCAGCAGGAGGCCAAGGAATACGGGCTGTTGCCAGAAGGGGGGTTGCGAGGAGTGCGAGAAATTCCTCAACTGGGCGTTCCCGATCTCTGTCCCGTTGGCGTGGACCTCCAAGAGGACGGGATTGCCCGTCTCCTCCGCGTAATATGCCACCTGTTCCGATCCCGGGAAGAGGAGCTGAAACGGTCCCGGGGCCAGTCCCTCGATGAGCACCGTCCGCACCGGCACGGCTTCAAATATGCCCGCCGGGACCACAACCTCCTCTGTGGGTCCGACATCGATCCTCAGCTCGGTATCAAAGTCGGCCGTGGATCGGTTGGTGATCTCCGCCCCGAGGAAGGAAACACTCAGGTTTGAGGTCACCTGGACAGGGAAGTCAACCTGAAGCTCCCCGGCCGCCAGGGGATAGGAGGGGTAGGATTCCGTCGGGGTCACGGACGCCTCCACCGCGAGGGTGGCTGCGTACTCCACCGAGATCCCGATGTTGATCGAGAGCTGGAAGGTGGTCGTGTCCCGAATTTCCAGCGGCAGGTGGTAGGGTGTCTGCAGTTCCTCCTCTCGGTTCATGACGATGGATCCCTCGAAGGGGATTCCACCGGCCTCTCCGTTCGGGAACGACAGGTTCCCGCTCGCCGTCAAGTCGGTACTCCACGTCAGGGTGGCTGCGTTTCCCGTGATGGACGAGACCCTGGCGACGGTTAGGCCTGTCGCCACGGCCTCTCCCGAGATGTTGCCGAGCGCTTCAAGGGCCAGGCGACCGTTGATGAGGTACTCCCACCGGTCTCCTGAGGAGAACGTGGGCCCCTCAAGGGCGGCCAGTTGGGCGGCCGCACTGAGTCCCGAAAGCCCGAAGAGAACGGCGATCACGGTGGCGTATAGACGCAACACACTGTCTCTCACCTAGTCCGCCTATAAGGAGGTTCCCCAGGTGCCGCAACGCTCCAAGGAGGTTATTCTATTATCGAGGTTGATAACACCAGATATCGTTTTATACGCGCTTGCGATGCCCAAGACACCGTACGGGAGGAGGAATTGTGAAAGCAACACTCCGCATGCTAGGAGCCTTTCTCCTGACCGCTCTCATGGTCGTATCCTTCGGCGCCGCCCCCGCCCAGGCGCTCGGGAATGCCATGGCAGAGAGCAACCTACTGACGTTCGACGTACTGCTGGGCGGGGCCTCACCGTCAGCGGCCGATCTTGGAGCATCCGACAGGCTAAGCCTGGACTCCGGCTACATCGGCCCCGACGCAGGAATGTTCCAGGCAATTCAACTGAACCCATCCGACCGCATAGAAGTGATCATCGGCTTGGAGGACAGATCCCTCGCGGCCGAGCAAGCGTACAGGGAGGCCAACGGCCTCCCGCTCCTGAGTTCCCAGGAGCAGATGGACTACGTCGCCAGCCTGCGGGCCGGACAGGCTGAGTTAAGGGCCGCCCTCGAGGCAGCTGGTGCCTCGATACTTCACGACTACCAGATAGTCTACAACGGCCTGGCCACCGTCATCGATGCCCAGAAGCTGAATGATCTGGCGGGCGTCGGCGGAGTCCAGAGCATCGCCGCCTCCAAACCCATTGAAATTGCCCTCGACGGCAGCGTCCCCTTCATCTTCGGAGGCCAGACGTGGGCCGACTTCGGCGTAACCGGGGCGGGCGTGAGTATCGCTGTCATCGACACAGGCATCGACTACTACCACGAGGGCCTCGGAGGATCCGGCGACCCGGCCGACTACGCCGCGGACGACCCGACGATCATCGAGGCGGGGACATTCCCGACGGCCAAGGTTGTCTTTGGGTACGACTTGGTGGGGGAGAACTACCACGCCGGGTGTCCGGCCGTTGACGACCCCGCGGTGTGCAGTAGCATTCCCTTCCCAGACCCAGATCCCCTTGACTCTCATGGCCACGGTTCCCACGTTTCGGGCATCGCCGCAGGTGCCGGCACGGACTTCGTGTCTCGAGGCGTAGCTCCCGACGCGCTGCTCTACGCTCTGAAGGTCTTCGCACTGGGATCTGCGTCCACCTCGGTGATTATGGCTGCTATCGAGATGGCCGTCGACCCGAACGGAGATGGTTCGACGGATGACAAGGCGGATGTCATCAACATGTCCCTTGGTTCGCCCTACAGCAGGAATACGGAACCTCTGGCAGCGGCGTCCAACGCCGCCGTGAACCTGGGCACGATCGTCGTGGCATCAGCCGGCAACGATGGCAATCTGCCCTACGTGACGGGCGGGCCTTCCGTAGCCGACAAGGCCATCAGTGTGGCCGCCATGAACGACCCCGGAACACGTCTGCCAGGCGTCCACTTCGAGCCCGACGCCGGAGGAGCGTTCGACTACGTGGGTACTCCTGCTCTGTTCGGAGCGTCCCTCGAGACGGATGTCACGGCCCCTGCCTTTGACGTTGCGGGTGTGGGGTGCACCCCCATCGGCGACGACCTCACCGGGACGATCGCGCTCATCGACCGTGGTACCTGCACCTTCGTCACCAAGGCGCGTAACGCCCAGACGGCGGGCGCTGAAGGCGCCATAATCATCAACAACCAGCCTGGCCTCACCACGATGGCTGACGACGGCACTGGGGGAGACATCGTCATTCCCTTGGTGATGATACTCCAGACCGACGGCGCAGAGCTTCGATCCAACATGCCAGGAACCGCTACCCTCGGCCAAGTGGACGTACCAGACAACAACCTCGTAGGATTCACGTCCCGTGGCCCCCGCTTCGGCGACTCCTATCTGAAGCCGGACGTCTCAGCGCCTGGCGTCGTGATAGAATCGGTCCTGGCGGGGAGCGGTGACCAGGGATTCAGCATATCCGGTACCTCGATGTCATCGCCCCACGTTGCAGGCGCCGCGGCGCTTCTGCGGGAGGCGCACCCATGGTGGAGTCCGGCGAAGATCAAGGCTGCCTTGATGAACACCGCGACAGACGCCCTGGTCGACGGACAGCCCTACCCGCTCTCTCACATGGGCGCGGGCCGGATTCAGGTCGATCAGGCCCTGGAGACCACCTCCCTGGTGATGCCCGCCAGCGCGTCCTTCGGAGTAGTGGAGGAGGACTGGCGGGGCAAGAAGGTCTACAAGGAGAAGCTCAAGCTACGCAACATGGACCACTCCTGGAGGGTCTTCACCCTCGACACGGAGTTCCTGTTCGCTGCCGACGACGAGGGGAGCATCCATGTCCATCATCCGTCCTACTTGGTCCTCAAGCCTCACCAGAGCAAGTCCTTCAAGCTACGTCTGGTAGTCGACTTCGACATGCTAGCCCCCGAGTCCCTCGTTGAGGAGTACGAGCTATTCCTCACCTTGACGGAGGTCTGGCCCGGGGACGACGTGCTGAGGGTCCCGATACACATCGTGCCCTACGCCAGGGCGAAGGCCGACGCGCATCCCAATAAGGTCAAACTGCCCTACAAGGACGAGTTCAAGGTCCGGAACAGGGGCCTTGCAGACACCCTGGTAGACATCTACCAGTTCGGCGTGAAGGACAGAAACGAGGACCTCATCTCCGAGGGCCTGTTCCTGCCCAACGACCCCGACAACTGGTTTGACATCTACCAGACCGGAGCCCACGCCTGGGACCTGGGTCCATGGAGAATCGTGGAGTTTGCAATAGTGACCCACGGCATGCGTAGCGTCGCCAACAACATGCTGGCGGAGGTCTACATCGACGCCGATGAGGACGGCACCATAGACTACCTGGTGCAGGCTGCCGACCTCGGCCTGTACTTCGGCACCTTCCCGGACGGCCGCATCGTCTCCGGTGTGTTCGACGCCGTCACCGGCGGTGGCTTCCTGGAGTTCTTCGTCTTCGACCAGATGAACACGGCCATACAGACCATCCCGATATTCCTGGATGACCTGAACTTCATCGGAGTGCAGACCGGCCAGCCAATCATCGACGCAGCCAACCCGGACTTCGACTACCTCGCCGTGAACTGGGACCTGGAGACGGGTTCCTTCGACTTCACGGACAGTGCTAGCTTCAACCCCATCACCCCAGGGCTGGACGCCGACCCGCAGTTCTTTGCACTGCCCGTGGGCGGCTGGCAGAACGTGCAGGTCCTCGGCGACGAGAAGGGCAAGCTGCTCCTGCTCTACTACAACAACGAGGCCGGTCACGACCAGACAGAGCTGGTGAAGGTCAAGATGAAGTACCACCACCACTGGTGGTGCGACCCGTAGAGGATCTCAGGACTGGATGGTAGGAGGGGCATCCAGTCCTCCCTTTCCCTTTTTCCGTCTTCCCAGCGATAGTTTTGAAGAATAGGCTGCCTGTAGCCGGTGCTCTGCTCGTGTTATATAGATGCAGTTCTTAGTGTCCACGATGATAGAGATCGACTCCCTAGTCAAGGTGTACGATGGACGCAGGGGGACGAGGGCGGTCGATGGGATCAGCTTCACCGTCGAGCGGGGAGACCTCTTCGGCTTCCTCGGCCCGAACGGCGCCGGGAAGACCACCACCATCCGAATCTTGGCAACGCTCCTCAAGCCCACAGAGGGTACAACAAGGATCGACGGGCACGATGCCCTGAAGGACCCAGTAGCAGTTCGAGAGATCATCGGATACACCCCCGAGAGCCCTGGCTTCTACCCCACCATGCGCGGCGAGGACCACATGCACTTCTGGGCCGAGTTCTACGGCCTGCCCAAGGCGGAGAGGTCCAAGCGGGTGACCGATCTCATGGAGCTGGTGGAGCTGGAGGAGGCGGCGAGGGTGAAGCTGAAGGCCTACTCCCACGGAATGAGGCAACGCCTCGCTGTGGCCCAGGCACTCCTGAACGATCCGCCGATCCTCATCCTCGACGAGCCTGCTGGTGGCCTCGACCCGGCCGGGATGCGCTCCTTCCGCCACCTCATGAAACGCCTCAACGGAGAGGGCAAGACCATCTTCCTCTCCTCCCACCTGCTCTCCGAGGTGGAGCAGACGTGCAAGACGGTAGGGGTCATCCATCACGGGAAGATGGTGGAGGTCAGCGACTTGAGGACCCTACAGAGAAGGATCGCCGACTCCAGGGAGACCGCTATCCTGGTAGAGACCGGTGGCCTCGGGGAGGAAGCTGTGAAGGCCGTTCAATCCCTCGAGGGAGTCCGCGAGGTGGAGGTTGGTGGGGACAACCTAACCGTCAGGCTCGAAGCGGGCAAGGACCTCGCGTCTGAGATTAACGCCACCCTCCTGGCTCACGGGACCAGGGTTAGGTCCCTCAGGCAAGAGGAAGTGAGGCTGGAGGATGTCTTCGTAGCCCTTACGGGGGGTGAGTAGGTGGCCTCCGGCCTCCTCCGTCCCCTCTACGTAGTCTCCAAGAAGGAGTTCAGGACCAACCTTCTGAGCGTCAGGATGATAATCCTGGTTTCCATCCTGGCGCTAATCGTCATCGGGATCTCATACGGGTTTGCTGGCCTGTCCGCAATCACGCTAAGCAGGGAGCAATTCGTCGTATGGGTCCACGAGACCGTGCAGGATACCGAGTTGGGGGTGACGGCCTTCGTCTCCGACGCCTGGGGTGACCCTTATCCCGGTACCGAGGTGGAAGTTTGGCGGCAGGACCCGGACTCAGGCTTGCGTCGCTTGGTCGATAGTGGGACGACTGACAGCGATGGTTTCGCGCGATTCCCTCTGGACGAGGGTTTCTACAGTGTATCGGCCGCCATCGGAATCATCACCTGGGAGAAAGGCGCCTTTCTGAATCGAAGCTTTCTCTACGACAACCTAAGCTACGACTTCGACACGTTCGACCGGGATGACTCGGGCTTCCTGGACGACCTAGCCGTTCACTTCCTGGACATCACCGGGGCGTTCCCGGACGGTGTGAGGGTGTTTCTGGAGGGCGAGGAGGTAGAGGGTCCGGACGCCAGGGGCTTCCTCGCGCTGAAGCTCCCGAACGAAGGAGATAACAACCTTACGTTCGTCTACGGTCAAGAGATACACGAGCTCACTGTAAAGGTGTTTGAGAACCCCGCGTCTTTCAATCCCTTCGCCGAGGGACCCGATTTCGTCCTGTTCTTGATCGCCATGAGCTTCGGGGGTTTCCTCCTCCCGATTGTCGCCATTGCCCTATCCTATGACAGCATCTCGAAGGAGAAGGTGCAGGGCTCTGCGGACCTCCTCCTCTACAGGCCCGCCTCGTGGAGATCGATTGCCGTGGGGAAGTTCCTGGGAACGTTCACGGCCATAGCCCTGCCCGTTGCCGCTGTCAACTTGGTGGCAGCAATGATTATCGCGGCCGTAACGGGCATAATGCCCAGTACCCCCGTGATCCTGGGCTTCATAGGCTTCTCCCTCTTCCTCCTGGCTGTCTACATCCTCCTCATGCAAACGCTCTCGTCGTTTGCGAAGACCGCCGGAACCGCCATGATATTCGGCGTCATCCTCTGGTTCACCTATGCTGTGCTCTGGAGCGCTGTGTCGCTGCTTGTGGGGGCGGCGGCCGGAATCCCCTTCGGCTCGAGGGAATACATAGTTCTCGGCTCCTACACAGGCCTCTTCAACCCCAACAACATATACAGCAACCTCTTTGTCTTGGTCGCCCCCGAAGGCTTCGAGACCCTCGGAGGTCTGGCGGGAATCTCGGGCGGCCTCATCGTCTTCCCAGACTGGGTGCATGCGGTGTCCGCCGTGGTCTGGATCGTGGTCCTCTTCATCCTCTTCCTGGAAGTGTTCAAGAGGAAGGCGGCGGGATAGTCCAGGGGCGACTGGAGTCCACTCCCCGCTCTCCGCCCGACCTTCCCCGGGCCGGGTTAACTGATAATCCTACGAATACGTTCAAAAGGGGAGGGTAACCTCGCATATCGAGGACTGGTCTCAGGGGCATCTGCAATGGTCGGAATCATCGGAAACTCGGCTCGGACGGCAACTGTAATAGTGCTCGCGCTCTCCCTCGCGCTGTTTTGGCCGTCTTCTCCGCTGACTACAGAAGCTGGGGTCGAAGGGAGGGACGCCTTCGGGAGAGTTAGCGTAGGCGATACATCCCTGGGGGTTGGTGCGGCCTTCGATGGCAGCGTCTTGTGGTACACACTGCCGTGGGACCCTGAGGCTCCCGACACCAAGGTCTACGGGATTTATCCCACGACGGGCGAGTCCGTTACGCCCCTGGACATGGCCGACTTGGTCCAGGACGTAGCCATCGTCCCAGGTGGACTTGCGTGGGACTCCACCCGGGGGCACCTTTGGGTGGCGACGATGTTCAACTTGACCGCAATTGAGGAAGGATCCTTCGGCGGGGGAGAGATCTTCGAGATCGATCCAGCCGGACCGGGTGTCGCATCATCCTTCCTTACCAGCCCCATTACTGAGGCCGATGGGGAGCCCTTCTCAGGCGTCATTGACGGCCTCGCCTATGACCGCTGGAGCGACACGCTTTGGTTCAGCCCCTTGGAGTCTCTCCACATCTACGAGGTGAGCGTCCTCGGCGAGCTGATCTCCTCCTTTGAACTCCCCTTCGGTCCAGACATCTGGAACTCGGGAATTGCCTTCGACGGGAACCACCTCTGGCTCTCGCTACTCACAGGCAGCTTCCTGGACGGTGAGAACGACATCCCCACGGGCGTGATCCTCGTGGAGTTCACGACCGGTGGAGTTCCCCTCGGCGTCTACGTGAGGGATACTGGCCTCCTATTCCCCGAGGACCTGGCGTTTGATGACGTCACCTTCGCCCCAGCCTGTGTCGTGTGGGTCAACAGCATTGGAAGTCCCCTGAGCGCCTTTGAGGTTCCGTGTCCTCAGCGCGTCGAGGCGACGATGTATCCGGGGGAGTCGCTGGACCTGCAGAAACAGATCTCGCTCCCCGACACCCTCCCCTTCGCCTTCGAGGAGCTCACCGACGTCTGGTGGGAGGTCGAGTGTGAGACCCCCGGAATCGAAGTCACCCTCACGCCAGAGATGCACTCCGGAGTTCCGTTCAGCACGACAGTCGAGTTTGACGAGACTATCGCAGTCCCCGCGAACGCTGATCTGGGCGAGTACCACTGCATCGTTAACTTCCTATCCAGCGCCGATCCTGAGGGAGGAGCCGTATTCGAGCAACAGTTGATCTGGATAACCGTCATCGCACCTTCCCTCATCCCCTGCGAAGTCTTCGACGCTGAGGTGGAAATCGAGGAAGACGAGTTCGAGGTCGAGGGGAGTTGCACCCTCGGAGCGGGAAGCGATGGCATAGACCCCCTCCACGAGGACGTGACCTTCAGGCTTGGACCCTACGAGGTGACCATCCCGGCGGGCTCCTTCGAGCTCGACGATGATGACGAGTACGAGTTCGAGGGGGTCATCGACGGCGTGGAGCTGGAAGTGGAGATAGAGGACGAGGGAGACGGCACCTTTGAGTTCGAAGTCGAGGGCGAGGACGCAGACCTCAGCGGAATCGTGAACCCCGTGGAGGTAATGCTGACCGTCGGAGACGACACGGGGGCAGCCACCGTCTTTGCTGAGTTCGATGACGACGATGACGACGATGACGACGACCTTGAACCCATTGCGGTCCCCTTGGACATCAAGCCCGGATCGTGTCGCAATCCGTTGAACGTCAGGGAGCGTGGGGTCCTCCCGGTCGCCATCCTGGGCACAGAAGACCTCGACGTCTCAGAGATCGACCCGGCGACCGTTAGACTGGAGGGCGTTGCCCCGCTGCGTTGGTCGACGGAGGATGTCGCGACCCCCTACGAGCCCTTCATCGGTAAGGAGGATGCGGATGACTGTACTGACGAGGGCCCAGACGGAATAGTCGACCTGACCCTCAAGTTCAGGACTCTGCAGATCCTCAGGGCTCTCGGCAAGGTGGGACACGGGGATGTCCTTGTTCTGGAGATCTCCGGCACCCTATGGGATGGAACGCCCTTCCAGGGCGAGGACGTCGTCGTAATCCTGAAGAAGGGCAGGTAGCACCACCACTGTGAAGTGGTCAGCGTTGTCGCTCCGCCGATGACCTTAGATAGAGGTACATGGGCGCAGCCATCTTGGCTACGAGGCCTCCCGACTCTGTGAGGGAGTAGCGGACCCGCGGCGGTCTATCGTTCATCACCTCCCGCCTCACCCATCCCTTCTTCTCCAGGGACTTCAGCCGGAGGGACAGCGTCCTGGAGCTGATGCCCATGAGCAGGTTGGCCAGCTCCGAGAACCCGAGGTTCCCCGATCGGTAGAGGAGGTAGATTATGGGGACCGTCCACTTCTTGGTGATGGAGCCGATGATTTCTGCACTTCTCTGGGCCTCCTCGATGGGGTCGACCTCCTCGCCGAGGGCTCCGCCCATCTCCTCCACGAATCCGATGCAGAGGTCGGCGAACTGGGCGAACTTCTCTTCCGCCTCTTCGCGTGACATGGCAACCACTTTACCTGCGGTTACTACTGCGTGATAAGAACACTGTAGGCCTTTTATACATATGAAACCTAGTGTCGAAAGTAAACTGCCCCAGGGTGTCCCATGAAGATCTACAAGCCTCTAGCCGCCTTCTTCGCCCTCATAGGGGTGGCCGCCATCCTCCTGACTTTCTTCGACTACTTCTACGAACTGCGGTCGGAATACCTCGACCCCTTCTACGACGGCGTCGGCCAGGAACTCCTCATCTCCTCGTTGCTCTTCATCCTGGCGGGCGTCTTCTACCTCCTCCACTCGGTCTCCAACCTCAAGGAGGAGATAGAGGAGAGGAGGCGTCTCGACCTCATAAACCACGGAGCCGTCGCGGGGGCCCCGCAGGTCATCGTCGCACCGACGGATGGCCAGGCCCTCGTCAAGGCGGAGAACATCACCAAGATCTACGACACGGGGAAGGTGCAGGTGGAGGCCCTCAGGGGCATCGACCTAGACATCAGGAAGGGCGAGATGGTGATCATCATGGGCCCTTCCGGCTGCGGCAAGACCACGCTCCTGAACTGCCTCTCTGGCATCGACGACGTGACCGACGGCAAGGTCTACATCAGGGGCATGCTCCTGACCGATCTGAAGGATGACGAGAGGACAGACTACAGGGCCGCCAGGATGGGCTTCATCTTCCAGGCCTACAACCTCATACCGGTCCTGCGGGCGGTAGAGAACGTGGAGCTCCCACTTCTCATCCTGGGCGTCAACCCCAAGGACGCCCGGAGGAGGGCCCTGGAGGCCCTCGCGGCCGTCCACCTGGAGGGGGAGGCCTTGAGGACGCCCATGGAGATGTCGGGGGGCCAACAGCAGCGGGTGGCCATCGCCCGAGCTATCGTCAACGACCCGGAGGTGGTCTTCGCCGACGAGCCCACGGGCAACCTGGACGAGGAGACGAGCCAGGAGGTCGTCTCTCTGCTGAGGGAGCTCAACCGCGAGCGGGGTCTGACCCTGGTCATGGTGACACACGATCCCGCCGTCAGCCCATATGTCGACCGCATCCTGACGATGCGGAGCGGCGAGATAGTGGAGGAGAAGAGGTACCAGGAGGCGTGAGTTGGTAGAGCTCAACCTCGCCACTGTCTCCTTCATCTTGGCGGGAGTCGCCTTCCTAATCATCCTCCTGGCGGGCCTCAGGAAGAGGATCCTTATGCGCGTCGGCTTCCGCAACGTTGTCCGGCGGAAAACCCAGGTGATCCTCGCGGTGGCGGGCCTCACAGTGGCCACCTCCATCATCTCCGGCGCCCTGGTCATAAGCGACAGTTTCGACGCGACTGTCCTCGCTATAGTCTTACGCGGGACCGACCACGTCGATGAGGTTGTATATCTCCAGGACGAGGCGGGACTCCGCAGCTATTTCGACTACTCCGTCTACGAGCGTCTGCATGCGAACCTCTCGACTATGGAGAACGTGGACGCCGTCGCCCCACGGATCCATCTGCCGGCAGCCGTGAGCGACGAGAGGACCGATCTGGTCCAGCCGTCGACGACCCTAATCGCCTTCGACCCCGCCTTGGACATGGGCTCCTTTACCCTTCTGAACGGCAGCTCTGTGGACGGGACTGCCCTGCAGGAGGACGAGGTCTACGTCAACGAGGCGCTGGCCAGTGAGCTCGACGCCAAAGGCGGGGACGTCGTCCAGGTCTTCGTAAACGGCCAGTCCCTGGACATGCGCGTGAGGGACGTTGTCCAGGACATAGGCAGAGGGGGCTGGGCAACCACCGATGGCATCTTCCTTCGACTGTCCGCTGTGCAGCAGGCCCTGAACGTCTCGGGCCAGATCAACTTCATCACGGTCTCCAATATTGGCGGCGTGGCGGATGGTCACGAGGCGACGGACGGGGCCCTGGAGGACCTCAACGCCGTCCTGGGGGAGGGCCATCCCTTCGTCATCGAAGCCATCAAGCGGGACGCCATCGACCTCTTCACAGACCTGATGGACCAGCTGAGCCAGCTCTTCACCCTGATGAGCGCCTTCACCGTGGTGGCGGGCATCCTCCTCATCCTGAACATCTTCTCCATGGTGGCGGAGGAGCGGAAGACTGAGATGGGTATGGCCAGAGCCCTCGGCATGCGCAGGAGCCACCTGGTCCAGGCCTTCATATTCGAGGGTTTCATCTACTCCTTGGCCTCGGCTGTCCTGGGTGCCTTCGCGGGCCTCGGCGTCGCAACCGTTATCATGGAGGCCTTCCGACAGATCTTCACCTTCTTCGCCCGAGACCTCCAGATAGTCTTCGAGTTGGGCAGCCTGATGACGGCCTTCTCCCTGGGACTCCTCCTCACGCTCGTCACGATAGCGCTGGCCTCGTGGAGGATCAGCAAGCTGAACATCGTTCGGGCCATACGGGACCTGCCCGAGCCCCTGCAGAAGGGGGCCACGTGGCTGGAGTTGCTGGCGGCCGCGACCCTTGCCGGCGGTGGCGCCTTCGGCCTATACTACAGCCTGGTCGAGTCCAACGAGATGCTCTACATTGTGGGCGCCCCCCTCATCGCCCTGGGTCTGGGCCTGGCGGCCGTTCACAGACTCGGGCCTAGGCTCCCCCTCACCATCGCGGGGGCCTTCACCATCGCCTGGATCCTGATGCCCTTCAGGTTCATCGGAGAGGTGGAGCCCAACATCGAGAACTTCATCATCGCAGGCATCCTGCTGGTGGCGGGCGGCGTCCTCACCATCATGGCCAACAGCGCGTTCATTCTCCGCCTGGGACCGAAGATTACCAAGGACAGAAAGGCCCTTCCCGTGATCAAGGCTGCCATCGCCTACCCCCTGGCGAAGAAGTTCAGGACAGGCGTCATCCTGGCCATGTTCGCCCTTATCATGTTCACCATCACCGTCATGAGCATGGTCATGGCCATGACGGGCTCCACCGTCGACGTCTTCGGGCGCATGGAGTCGGGAGGATACCAAGTCATCGGACGGACAAGCCCCTTCGCCATCCTGGACGACTTCGACGAGAGGCTCAATGAGTCCGGTCTCGCCGAATCAATCGAGTTTAGAGAGGAGCTGCTGCAGGCCAGGGTCCTGGTCAGCGGGCCACGACTGGGGGAGATGAACTACCCGCTGGTGGGGGTATCCCAGGACTTCGCTGATAGGAACGAGTTCAGCTTCCATAGGATGGCCGAGGGCTACGAGACCTCCAGGGATGTGTGGGAAGCACTAACGGCCGATCCCAGCCTGGCTGTGGTTGACAGGTCCGCCCAGCCCGTCGACTTCGGACCGGCAACGGACTTCAGAGCGGAGGTAGGAGACGTCCTTCGTCTGGAGAACGTCATCGGGGAGCAGAAGGACGTCACCGTCATAGCAATCCTCGATGCCCGCTTCGTCCCTGGCATCTTCGTGGCGGGAGAGGGGGTCGAGGAATTCGGCTTCATCGACAAGCCCACTCTTTTCTACTTCAAGATTACCGAAGGAGAAGACGAGTCCACCCTGTCCAAGTCCCTGGAGCGGGAGTTCGTGGACTACGGCCTGCAGACGACGGTCATCATGGACGAGGTGCGGGACGCCATGGAGGTGACCCTGAACGTCATGCAGCTCATCCAGGCCTTCCTGGCCCTGGGCCTGGCTGTCGGCATCTCTGGCTTGGGTGTCCTGGCGGTTCGCAACGTGGTGGAGAGGCGCTCCATCATCGGGACCCTCCGGGCCCTAGGCTTCCGCAAGGAGATGATCCTGAAGACCTTCCTCCTCGAGTTATCCTTCGTGGCGGTCCTGGGAATCCTCCTCGGGCTGACCCTAGGCATCGCCCTGGCCTACAACCTCTTTACCACGATGGATATCTTCAACGGTGCTGAGTTCGTGATCCCTTGGCCTAACCTCGCCTTCATCTTGGTCCTCTCCTTCGTCGCCAGCGTCCTGGCCACGCTCTCTCCTTCACTCAGGGCCTCGAAGATGCCGCCCGCGGAGGCACTGAGACAGGTGCTGTAGAGGTCTCCCGTCAGTGTGATCTGGATACCCGCTGTTGTCGGTCCACTTGGAGGGCCATCCTGTACGCCTTGCCCGCCTTGATGTTGGCGACAATCAGGAGGATTCCGGCGATGATGTTGGCCAGAAGGATGACCACAACGCCCAGAATCAGACACTGGATCGCCGCTGCGCCGACCCTCCTCGACCGCAAGGGCTTGATGGCCCATGCGTAGATGATGTAGATGAAGACGAGCCCTAGGACACCGGTTATGAGGAGTAGGTCGGAAAGGAAGAACCCCTGGGTGATTAGCACGTCAGGGACGAGGAGTCCACCTCCTATGAGTATGAATGCAGTCACCGCTTGAATGAGCAACGCCCCCACCGCAAAACCCTCCGCGGACGACGCTTCCCGCTCGGCCTCGGTCGGCAGGGTGGCTGGCACGGTCGCGATCCTGGTTGGCCGACGTGGCCGCCAATCCGGGAAGCGGGGGCCCCGTTGGGGGAGCACGATTCTAGATTCCCTTGGTCATATAAGGTAGGTTCTCAAGAGAGAGGTGGAATGAGGATGGCGTGGTAGTCTCTCACTTGTCGCTCGTCACACATCCTTCGAGGCCGTAGACAGCTCCAGCCCCGCTCCTGTTCTGAAGGCCAGATAACTGAGGAATGATTCTTCCCTACACCTTTATACGGCCACCGACGCAGGCTTTCACCGTGACCCTGTCCAACGATACGAAGATCAAGATCCTGTGGTACCTCCTCCTCTCGGCCCTTGGGGTCTTCCATGCCGAGGTCCTGAGTTGGAGCCAGCCCGGTGTGCTCATCGAACCGGCGACTTTCGCGTTAGTCACACCGGTCTACGCGGTGCATTACATCCTCTTCGGGGATTTGATGGGGCGTTACAGGGACAAGAAGGCTGTCCTGTACGTCTTTGGCTGCCTGACGGGGATGTACGAGACCTTTATAACCAAGGTCTACTGGTCACCGCCCTGGAACCCCGAGGCTGTGACAGCTTTGGGCGTGGCCTGGGTAGAGCTTCTCTGGATCGGCTTCACGTGGCACGCCTTCATGAGCTTCCTTATTCCATTCACACTGATGAGTCGCCTCTTCACGCCGGGAGGGCGAACAAGTCTGAAGGCGCGTGACCTGAGGGCCATTCTCATCGTCGGACCCTTCATGGGAGCCACGCTGGGCTACGGGTTCGGGCAGGGCATTGAGGTGATGCTCCCTTCGGTCCTGCTGTCGCTGCTTGTGATTTCGGTCCTCGCGGCAGCCGTCATCTGGGGATTCAAGCGCTGGGGATTCACGAGTCCAGACCAACTCGCCTTCGGAGGCGCGGGTCGGAAGCTGGCCATCAGTTCGTTCCTTGGTGTCTACGTGGGCTACAGTGTTCTCCTCCGTCCGGAGTTCATCCCTTTCGGGATTCCTATAGTTACTGTGCTGTCAGTCTACGCCGGCCTCGCTTATCTCGCATCGAATGTACTCCGGGCATCTCGAGAGACTGCACTGCCAATCTCGGACCCTCTCGATGGCCGTGGCTCCCTGAGGTATCTGCTGCTCTATGCAGCTGTGTTCGCCCTTTTCTTCCTGGCCTTCGCGGGCCTTCAAGCACTCGTGCCGCTCCTCTTTCCCATAGCGGCCAGCTTCATCGTCTACGCGGGGGCAGCACTGCCCGTGGGACTCCTCATTGTCATAACGGTGAGAAAACTCCGGTTCGCAAGACGTCAGCGCATGGCTACCGACTACGCCTAGACTCCTTGCTCTCGGTGTCCGTAAGCTCGTCTCGGATGTAGAGCGCCATCTTCCTCGGATTCAAGATGTCTAGGAAGAAGAGGACGTCAGATCTACGAAACTCCCGCGCAACGGTCAGGACGGCTATGTAGGCTCCCAAGAACGCGGCCCCGACGGCCAGTAGATGGAACCATCGCCAGTTGAGCGCCTGCTCTGGAGAGAGGACGAGTGTGAAGATGATTGCGATGGATGCGGCGGCGGCGACGTGGAATACGACGGGGCGGTGCACGCGGTCGCCCACGAGCCGGTGGGAAAAGAACAGCGCGATGCCTAGGGCGACGGAGTACCCTACCAGCACGCTAGCAGCGGCGCCTTGGGCTCCCAGACCCGCCAGGCCGACGCCGAAGATGGACGTGGGGATGAGCACGAAGTAGAGTGCTAAGATCACAAGAGCCGCCAACAGGGATACGAAACCGGCCAGGTCGGCTCGATCCATTCCCTGGAGGATCGTTCCTCGGGGTACTCCTAAGCCGAAGACGAAGGCAGCGGCCCCAAAGAGTCGGAGGACATTCACAGCTGGAAGGAAGTCGTCGGCGAGCAAGACGTGGATGACGCCCTCGGGATAGAGTATCAGGAAGGCGGAGGCAGGCGCCAGAATCATGCTCAGATATCTCTCTGCCTGCCTCGATCTGCTCCGAAGCTCATCGATCTCGTCTCGGGCGTGGTGTCGGGAGAGTACCGGGAACAGGAGGAGAGAGACGGCCGCGGCAATGCTGGCAAGAAGGCGGAAGATCAGTTGAGTCGTGAAGTAGTAACCCACCTCTGCTACGCCCCAGAAGAGCTGTATGACCGCTTTGTCGATGTAGACCGAGAGACTTGTGAGGGCGGCGGGCACCGCCAGGGGGAGTGCGAATTTCATGTAGCTCTTCACGCGGCCGAGTCTCGGAGGACCAAGGGGATACCGACGAAGGAAGAAGAGAGCACCCCCCGCCAGGGCTAGCGCCCCTGCGACGTAGGCCCACGCGATCTCAAGCGGCCCTAGTCCCGCTACGGCGACGACAATCATCCCAGCAACCCTCACAACCGTGCCCGTGAGCGCCGCCGTCTGAGTCTTCGCCGTCTGCAGTCGCGCGTTGAACGTCGATGTGCCGTAGTCGGCGACGGAGATCGCAACGAAGTATAGGATCATGATGTAGACGACGCGGAGGTGGAGGGCAGTCTCGAAACCCCTACCCAAGACCTCGCTCCAGACGAAGAGAGCGAGGAAGGTAGTGGCAACCGCAAGTCCGATCTGCACGACCTTGATCAGCGCGAAGGCGCCTAGGCACAGATCAAGGGGCTCCCCCTGCGAGATCCTCTTCACGTGAGCGGCCTGCACCCCAAGTCCGGCAAGTATGAAGAAGGAACCCACGAAGCCAACGCCGAAGCCTACGATCCCAAGTGTCTCCGCGGGGCTAGGCAACAATCGCGCGATTGCTAGGACTCCCACGTAGCCCAGGAGACCCCCAAGAGTGTTGGCCAGGAGGATGAGCAGAGACCGCCTAGCTATCATTGCCTCAACGCCATCCAGAGCAACGTTTAGAGATAATCCTTCTGGAAACCGCTATGCTAGCCCTGCCCCACATCCCCTCTTCAAGGACGGTTCGAGGAGTGGAAACTATGCATCACCCTCGCCATGAGTTAGCAGCTTGAGGAAACCTAGGATTTCGAGAACGAATTGGGACATGGAGGTCCCCCGAGGATCGGAGGCGTTCTTGACCCGCCAAGGGAGCTGCATTACTTGGTACATGAGGTAGGCAGCGACACCAAACAAGGCGGCGGTAGCCTCCATGCGGCGGAGCCCCTTGATGAGAACCCGCTTGCCAGCCTGTCTCATCGCTCTGACGTTGGTGGAGGTCTGCCCGGGGTGCACACGATACCTGACCAGAGGTTCCGGGATGTGTAGGACGTCATACCTCTGCACGATACGAAACCAGAGGTCATAGTCTGGCGCGAACCGCTCGGTCTCATCGAAGAGTCCAACGTTGTCGAAGACGTCGTGGCGAATCAGCGCCGTGCTGCCGTTGATGAAGCACTTGCGGGCTAGCCAAACCTGTTGGGCGAGCTTGGTTCGGGGACACCACGCGTAGGACTCCCCTATCACCCTCCCATGGGAATCGATCCGGAGGTCGTCTGAGAAGACTAGTCCCACCGTTGGCGATTGCCCTATGGCCTCCACTTGAAGAGCGAGCTTGTGCGGTTCCCATAGGTCGTCTGAGGAGAGCCAGGCAATCCAGTCTCCCTGAGCTTGTGAAATCCCGAGGTTCAGCGCGGATGCACCGCCTCCGTTGGGTTTCCGAAAGCCGCGGACTCTTAATCCGTAGGAAGCGATGACTTCAGGTGTCCCATCAGTACTCCCGTCGTCGACCACGATTAATTCATAGTCAGTATAGGTCTGCGCTAGCACAGAGTCGATCGCGTCCCCTAGGTAACGCTCCTGATTGTAAACAGGGATGATTACGCTGATATGGACCATGAAAACCCTCTAGATTCGGAGCCACTCTCTGTATCGGTGCAGGCCGGTGGCAAAGGGCACGAAGGGTCCGATCCCAAGCTCTGAACGGCAGGCATCGGGGGATGAGAAGAACCGAACTGGGACCTCTCCCTCACGCGGCTGAGTGGTCACATCCATGTCTGAGTCGAGAACATCCAGGGCCTCCTTGATAATCTCGGGGACCGTCCTGGGACTCCCACCGCAGAGATCGAGGCATCTGTCGGCTGCCCGCCCGTCGGCGGCTGCAATGGCGGCTCCAGCTACGTCCGACACGTACAAGGGATCCAGGAGCGAACCCTCGGCAGATGTCACCGGAAAGACTTCACGACCCTCGTCGACAGCACGAATCAGCAGCGGAATGAGCCGATTTGGATGATCGTGCGGTCCGTAGGTGTAGTAGAGGCGGAGGATGGTCCCCCACTCGAGGGTACCCCTCTTCATATAGTGTCGGATGTACTGCTCCGACGCCAGCTTGGTGATAGCATAAGGCATCTGAGGATCGGTTCTGGTATCGGGTGACACCTTACCGGAATTCCCCTCATAGACAGCGGCAGAGCCCATGAAGACCAGACCTCCGGAGAAGCCTGTCAGGAACCGATTGAGCGCCTCCAGGTTCATCGCAAGGTCTTCGAGGGGTGACTGGACGGACTTCAGGTGGCTTGAGTTGCCGGCCGCGTAGATACACCCGTCTGCGTCGAGAGACTTCGTCGCGCCCAGGAGGTTGTAGCGAATGGCCGAACATCCGAACTCCCTTGCGAATCGAGGGAAGTCCTCAGCTCGCCAGTACGTGCCATACACCTCCCACCGCGTGTCTGCGGCCGCCCTAACTAGGTTCCTGCCGATGAAGCCGCTGGCACCTACGATGAGGAGCTTCATGGTCTCTCAGCATTCGATGTCTGGATCCCTAATGAAGTCCCTCTGCCACTCTATTGTGCGGCGAAGGCCCTCATCCAGGGGTGTCTTGGCCTCAAAGCCCAGCTCTCGCTTGGCCTTCTCGAAGGACGCATTCTTGACGCGCGTGACAAACCGAGGTACATCAGCATAGCGGATCAGGCCCCTCGGCTTGTCCGCCAGGTCGCAAATCAGCTCTGCAACCTCCGACATCTGACTGGGGTGATGCCTGCCGATGTTGTAGACTTCGGCTGATCCTGGCTTGAAGTTCTCCATGACCGAACGCCACCCCTCCACTATGTCATCGACGTAGCACCAGCTGCGAGACGTTCCTGAATGAACGTGGATGGGTCGATCGTGCAGGATGTTGTAGACGAAGCGTGCGATAGCGCTCCGGAAGTAAGAGGGGTATTCCCCAGGTCCGTAACACATGAAGATGCGAATGATGTGAGCCTCGAGGTCGTAGTTCTCCACGAAGTGGCTAATATACTGTTCGGCCTGATACTTGGAGATGGCGTAGCAGTTCGTCTGCTTGACAGGGACCATGTCCTCTCTCATCACAGCCTCACTCACGTCCCCGTAGACTTCCGAGGTGCTAGCGAATATCAGTCGAGCACCGTATTCCCTACACATCTGAATCATGTTCAGCGTGCCGCTGACGTTGATGTCTACCGTGCGTCTGGCGAAGAGTTCACCGTTCTCGCGACCAGCTTCACCGGCCAGGTGGAGGACGTAATCGATGTCCCACTTCTTGAAGGCCTCCACTACTTCTATCACGGAGGTTACGTCAGCACGAATGTAGTCCTCGTGACGCATGATCTTGTTATCCAAGGCCTTGACGTCATGGCCGCCCTCCCGCAGTAGGGGCACCATTCGACTCCCGATGGCACCCAGTCCGCCGGTCACAAGAACAGTAGACATCTGATCATCCTCTACGATACAGGCGTGCTCTTTATCTAGTCTGCGTCAATCTCCTGAGGTAGAAAACGATTTCTCACCAGTTCTCGTTCGCCAGATGACTCACCCAACGAACTAACGCCGCCCCGTGTTGAGGGAGGTGATGTTCCAGCCGAGACGGGGGAACTGATCCCGGGTCTAGCCCTGGTTAGGGTTCGCTGGTGTCTTTGCTCGCGACAAAGATCATCTGAAGGGTCCGCGGATGGGGGGAGAAGGTCAAGACGGGAAGGCCCAGAGATGCGTATGCAGAGGGGTAGTCGTGAATCCATGCGTTCCTGCCGCTGGACCCGGTGGCGTAGCTCTCGTACCAGTCCAAATTGACGACATGCCGCTTCGCCACCCGAACCATCTCGGCGAGCGCGTTTAGAAAGCTTTCGGGCGGCAGGTGCATGAGAACTTCCGATGCCAAGACTAGGTCGGCGCTTCCACTCTTGAAGGGCAAGAAACCAGCATCACCCTGGACGAATGAGGCTCCATTGTCCCCCAGGAATCTAACGGCCGATCGCAGCTGATCTATGCTTATGTCGACGCCGCACCCTGCCGCCCCAGACCGTTCGCTGAGCAGCCGCGTTATCCGACCGAAGCCACACCCGACCTCGATAAAGTCTTGGTACTCTAGAGTATTCAGGATTCTCCGAAGGCTCCCCTCCTGATCGCGCTTGCTCGGAAGGTCGTCTCGTTTCGGATGACCTCGGAACTCATCCAGGTAGCCCTTTCCTCTCTTGAGCCAATATCTGCTCGCAGCTGCCCTGTCCCACGAGCCGCCCGACAACAGGTCATAGTAGAGTTTGAGGAATCGACCTGCAACTCGCAGGTCTGAGTGAGTCTGCTTCACGTAGTCGCGGCCGGCAATCCCGATCTCGGGCCACTCCTCTCGCCGTCCCATCAGGTCCCGAAGAACGCTGCTGAGCCGGTCTTGCGGAGAGACACGAACGATGGGAAGCTCTCCGTAGAAGTCGGGGTTAAAGGAACTCACCACGACCTTCCCCAGTGACATGCCCTCGACAGAGACCATGCTGTAGATACCATACGGCATTATCTGATCTACCACGATGTCACAACGGCTCATCAGATCCAGAGCTCGTTCGTGAGGAACCCCTTCAACAACCCACAGCTCCGCGTCCTCCGACACGTGCTTCCTTACTTCAGCGTCCTGAATGTTCGACATGCCCTTCTCACCAACAAACTTGTCGAACTCCTGGACCACTTCCGCAGTTCCCTTCATTGCCCGTCTCGACGGGAAGTGACCAATAATGACCTTCCGTTCACGTCCCGGCGGCATTAGCTCCCGAGGCAATGGAAACGGGTTGGGGATCCATTGAGCCTGCGGCACAAACTGCGTGAGATCCGGAGTTGAGCAGACGACTGCGTCCGCCCATCCAACATGGTGCAGACCGCGGCCGGTTCGTGTTTCAGTGCCGTGAAGATGGACAAGGATCGCCGTTTCTGGGAACACCCTTCGGAGGAGTCCGTAGCCTACCTGGCTTAACCAGATGCCACCGTGGATGTGAATCACGTGAGCCTGCTGGAAAACCCTCCAGCGTCTCAGCACCTCCACATTCCAGGACAGAGGGTCCCCGTGCGTTCGCAGGATCACGTCCCCAGGCCACACCGACTCCATGTCCTTCCGAATGAGAACGGTCACATCGTGACCCAAGGACTCTTGAGCTCTGGCTAGGTACCAGGCAACGTTGGCTATGTTGTTGACGTGGACTATCCTCATGGGAGCGATCTCCGGGATGAGGTGTGAACTGTCTCAGGGTTGCGCCCCTGGGCGGGGTGGGGGATGTTTCTCAGGTGGCGGACAGGAGTATGGTCCATTTATATTCGTTGCTCACGACGTCGGACCCTCTGGGGCGGGAACCCCAGCTGGTCCCTCCAAGCCTTACGAGAGGGCCCATGGATGGCTGCCGCGTGGCAGGGGTCTCATGCTTTAATACGGCCTCTGTCATGTGGCGCTGATGAAGGTGGCCAGCATCGTCGGGGCTCGGCCGCAATTCGTCAAGGCGGCCATGGTCTCCAGGCTCCTGCGTCGCCGCCACAAGGAGTGTCTTATCCATACGGGTCAGCACTACGACGAGAATCTGAGCAAGGTCTTCTTTGAGGTTTTGGACATTCCAGAGCCGGACATCAACCTAGGCATTGGCTCGGCACCCCACGGGGCCCAAACGGGGAGAATGCTGGAGGCTGTGGAGGCAATCCTCATTGAGGAGGAGCCGGAGATGGTGCTGGTGTACGGCGACACCAACTCCACCCTCGCAGGAGCCCTCGCCGCCGCGAAGCTCTGTCAGAGAGTGGCTCACGTGGAGGCTGGTGTAAGAAGCTTCAACTGGACCATGCCAGAGGAGATCAATAGGCTACTGGCGGACAGGATCTCGAACCCCCTCTTCTGTCCTACGCAGAAGGCGGTGGAGAACCTCCACGGTGAGGGCATAACCGATGGGATCCATCTAGTGGGCGATGTCATGTACGACAGCGTTCTCCGCTACTCGCCGGCGGCGCGTTCGAGGCATGCCTGCGGACAGTACGGCCTAAGCGGAAAGGACTACGTTCTCCTGACAATCCATAGACCGGCGAATGCGGAGCAGCCTGATCGCTTGAAGACAATCCTCGATTCGATCGCCTCCACAGGAGTAAAGGCCCTTTTCCCGGCCCATCCAAGGACACGCAGGGTCCTAGAGACCTCTGGAATCTCCGGAGCGTTTGGCGATAGGATGATGATTGTGGACCCTGTTGATTATCTCACGTTCCTTTCGCTCCTCATAGACTCGGAGAAGGTCATCACGGATAGCGGCGGGGTGCAGAAGGAGGCCTACGTCTTGGAAGTCCCGTGCATAACACTGAGGGAGGAGACCGAATGGGTGGAGACACTCGATGACGGCTGGAATACGATCGTGGGTGCCGACCCTAAGAGGATTGTCAAGGCCATAAGAAGCTCCCCCGTGGGCCGTCCTCGACCGGAAGTTTACGGTGACGGGCAGGCCGCCAATAAGGTGGTCGGAGTTGTGGAGCAGGCTCTGAACGGTTAGAACCAACATCGGACTCCGCCGCGCCCTCTATCGCCTAAGCGAGACCAAGACGTTTGTAGATTCCGAGGAGTCTCTCTTCCTGGGCCCCCCAGTTGAACTCCTCGAGGGCGCGCTGCAAAGCCCTCTTTCCGAGTGTCTCACGGAGACCTGGGTCATCCCGCAATCTGATGAGACCGTCCCGAACACCGTCCAGGGAATGCTCCACAGCGAATCCAACTCCATGTTTCTCAGTGAACTCAGCCAGATAAGTGTCCTTCGACACCAGAATGGGACGCCCGCACGCCATGGCCTCGAAGAGCTTGTTTCCCACCCCGATGGAGTTGTTCCTGTCCCGTGGATCGGTAAGACACACGACCGCGTCGGCCGCGAGGGTCATTGGAAGCACGTCTCTCTGGGCCACTTTCCCGACGAACTCTGCGTTGGGGACGATCCAGCACGCCTTCCGGACCGCCTCGAGGTAGTGGTCCTTCCCGAAGCCTGCCACGACTAGCCTCACCCCCTCAAGTACGTCCACAGCCTCGATGAGCTCCAGGATGAATCTAGCGCGATTCAGCGTCCCGATGTAGACAAGCGTGAGGACGTCGTTTTTCGGCGGGGTGTATTCCCTAACCATGGGGGGCTTGGCGTTTAGTACGAGGCTCACGGGTGCAGAGGTGAGCTCCTCGAAGTACTCCTTGATCGGTTCGCTGACAGTTATCACCGCATCGACGTCCTTGACGAGGCGCTTCTCCTTCCGAAGGAAGTGGCTGGCGATGACGCCGGGCACGTCTCTCCCCACCATGTAGCCCCAGATTTCGTGGGCGTCGTAGAGGAGGGGCATCCCCGCACCACGCTTCAGCCAAACTCCCGTGGGAAGGGTGTCCAGGTCATGGCAGTGGACCACTGAGAAGGACGAGTCTCGATGGAGCTCCATCGCGCGGGCGTAGGCGAGGCGCCACCAAGGCCTAAGGCGGAGGAGGTCTCGGCGGAGGAACCGCATGTAGGGCGTGTTGCGCAGTCGAACGATGCTCACGCCATCGGTCTCCTCACGGGGAAATTGGGAGAGACGGTCCCACGCGATGATGGTGACATCATACCCGTGCCGAGAGAGGCTCTGAGCCTCGATGGTCACTCGAGGATCGTGGGTCACGGGATTGGCGACTATCATCAAGACTGAATCGTCGACCACTAGCTCACCAGTCGGGACTCGGAAGCATCACCCGGGACCAATGTAACGTTATCGCTGCGCTCCGAGCCTCTCGGAATCTCTTTAAGGCGAGGGCAGCTTTCGTGAGACTCGATGGGTATTTACATACACAAGACGGCCGAAGTCTCCGACGAGGCGGAGGTCGGAGACGGGACCTTTGTGTGGCACCAGGCCCAGATTCGCGAGAGGGCGAAAGTCGGTCGTAACTGCAGGCTCGGCAAAGGGGTCTACATCGACAAGAACGTCGTCGTGGGAGATGACTGCAAAATCCAGAACGGGGCGACAGTGTATGACGGAGTAACCCTGGAGGACGAGGTATTCGTCGGTCCTCACGCCGTGTTCACCAACGACCTGCGCCCCAGGGCCAGACCCGATGAATGGGAGATCGTGCCCACCCTCGTGAAGAGGGGAGCATCCATTGGGGCCAACGCGACCATTCTCTGTGGCGTCACCATCGGGTCGTACGCGGTCGTGGGGGCTGGCGCCGTCGTCACCCGCGATGTCCCCGCCTACGCCGTCGTCTACGGGGTTCCCGCCAAGCTGCGGGGCTATGCATGTGACTGCGGGAGGCCCCTGGACGAGAACATGTACTGCTCTCATTGTCAGAAGGAAGTCCTCGTAGAAGGTGTGTAGCCTGATCCCCATCGCGAGGCCCGTCTTGGAGGAGGAAGAGAAGAATGCCGTCCTCCGAGTCCTCGAGTCGGGTCACCTCGTACAGGGAGCGAAGGTGGAGGAGTTCGAGGCACTCTTCTCTGACTTTGTCGGGACAAAGGGCGCAGTGGCGACGAACTCCGGGACGTCAGCCATCCACACCGCCCTCACTGCCTTGGGTGTAGGACCAGGGGACGAGGTGATACTGCCCGCTATCACATTCTTCTCGTGCGCCGCAATGGTGGCGGCCTGCGGGGCCACCCCCGTCGTGGTGGATGTGGAACGGGAGGACTACACGATGAGTCCCGCGGAGGCGGCGGTGGCCGTGAACCCGGCCACCAAGGCTCTGATGCCAGTCCACATCTACGGACAGCCAGCGGATATGGGGGCGATCCTGGACCTGGCGAGCGATCACGACATCGCCGTCTTGGAAGATGGTTGCCAGTCCCATGGAGCGCGGTACGAGGACTCGATGGTGGGGTCCATGGGGAGCGTCGGCTGCTTCAGCTTCTACCCGTCAAAGATCATGACCACGGGGGAGGGCGGGATGCTGGTCACGAACGATGAAGAGGTGGCGGAACACTCCCGGATGTTTCGCAATCATGGTGCCCGCGCGAAGTACAGCCACGAGATTCTCGGCTTCAACTACAGAATGACGGACCTGGCGGCCGCCCTGGGCATCGAACAGCTTCGGAGGGTCGATAACTTTATCGATGCGAGGACCCGCAATGCAGCCCTCTTGAGCAACGGCCTCGCAGGTATCGACGGACTCACCCCGCCGGAGGTCCAGGTGGGTCGAACCCACGTTTTCTACCAGTACGTTATCCGCGTGACGGAGGAATACCCGCTGGGGAGGGATGAGGTGATGGCTCGTCTTGGGCAGAAGGGGGTGGAGAGCCGCCCCTCCTACCCGATGCCCATCCACCGGCAGAGAGCTTTCGAGGGCGTGGGCCGGGCCGCGGATTGTCCCGTCGCAGAGGCGGTCCTACCGCAGATGCTGGAAATTCCGGTCCATCCCAGCCTGACGTCGGAGGACCTGGAGACCATCGTGGAGGCAATCTCTAGCCTCTCGTAGTCCTGCGAAGCCTTTATCGCTGGCTCGCCCATCGGCGAGGTTGTTGACGCGAGTTGGGGTCATAGGCACGGGATCTATGGGCCAGAACCACGCCCGCGTCTACTCCGAGTTGGCGGAACTTGCGGGAGTGTGTGACTCGGACCCGGCCGTCGGTGAACCCACAGCGAAGAGATTCGGCGCCACCTTCTTCCAGGACTTCGAGAAGCTGCTGAGACTCGACCTGACGGCTGTCAGCATCGCCACACCGACGACTCTCCACTTCGACATGGCGAAGGCGGCCCTCGAGGGGGGTGTCCACGTCCTCCTGGAGAAGCCGTTCACAGGCGATGTTGGAAAGGCAAGGACCCTGGCGGAGATAGCGGCGGACCAAGGGCTCGTGCTCGCCGCGGGGATGGTCGAACGGCACAACCCCTGCGTGGAGTTCGCCCACGAGGCTCTTCGGGAGGGGCGATTCGGGAAGCTCATAACTGTCTCCTCCAGGCGAGTGAGCGCCTTCCCAACCCGCATTCGCGACGTGGGCGTGATGATGGACCTCGGGATTCACGACGTGGATGTAATGCGGTACCTCGTCGGCGATGAGGTGGTGGGGGTCTACAGTGTGGGAGGCAGGGAGCGCCACGAGTCATACGAGGATTATGCCACAGCCCTCCTCACGTTCCGTAATGGTGTCAGCGGCGTGGTCGAAGTCAACTGGCTGACCCCCATGAAGGTCAGGAAACTCTCCCTCACGTGCCTCAAGAACTTCGTCGAGCTGGACTACATCAATCAGACGGTGGATATATCCTCTTCCAGGCTCATGAAGTACGACCCCTCGGACCTGTATCAGGCACCCTTCGAGTACGACGTACGGCAGGTTGCACTCGAGAAGCAGGAGCCTTTGAGGAGGGAGATCATGGACTTCCTGGGAGCCGTCGAGGGACGTCACAGCCCCCTTGTTGATGGGACGGAGGCCGCCCTGAATCTCACTGTTGTTGACGCGATCGTGGAGTCCCGGGCCAAGGGAGTGCCTGTGGAGATCTCTCAGGCGGGG
Organism: uncultured Methanomassiliicoccales archaeon; assembly: GCA_964347325.1. Lineage (GTDB taxonomy): Archaea > Thermoplasmatota > Thermoplasmata > RBG-16-68-12 > JAJISG01 > JAJISG01. The sequence goes on from CAYFYA010000008.1 coordinate 57,439, forward strand.
CCCGGCCTCCCTAGGCCGAAGAATCGATAGCCCCTCCCCTCCAACGCCTCTCGTGGGGCAACTCCCCGGCAGTCCACTAGGGCGCGACGATTCATTCTCGTCGCCAATGCCTCCCAGTCGATTTCGCGATAGTCGTCGTGAGCCGTCACCAGAACGACGCAATCCGCCCCTTCAGCAGCTTCTTCGAGGTCCTGCCACAAGTCGACACCCTCGATCGCCACCACGTGGGGGTCGTGGAGGCGCACCGTAGCACCAAGCGACTCAAGGTCTCGATGCAGCCTCACTCCGGGGGAGTTTTTGGTCTCGGCGACGTTCTCCTTATAGGCACCTCCCAGCAACAGAATCCGCGCGCCCTTCAATCCCTCACCACCAACGGCCTGAGTGACGAGGCGCGTGACGTGGTCGAGCATCCCATCATTCACCTCCCTGGCTGCAAGCATCAATCGAGCTTCATCTCCCACGGATGAAGCCAGGAGCCAGGTATCCTTCGGGATGCAGTGTCCCCCAACGCCGGGTCCTGGCATCAGCATGGACCTTCCTGGACAGGTGTTGACGAGCTGCCGCACCTCCAGCACATCAGCTCCCGCATGTTCACAGATGAGGGCCACCTCGTTGGCGAAGGCGAGCTCGACATCTCGATAGGCGTTTTCGACCGTCTTGGAAAGCTCGGCATGAAGCCAGTCTGTCTCGTGGAGGCGGCCCGTGCAGATGTCGCCATACAGCTCGATGGCACGACGCCTACTCTCCTCATCCTCACCACCGATGGCCCTGTCAAGGGTGGTCAGGTTCTGGAGGAGCCTTCCAGCTGTCACCCTCTCGGGGCAGTGAACGAGGTGGAAGTCCTCATGGACCCTGAGTCCGGAGCGTTCTTCGAGAAGAGGGCACACCAAGTTCCTCATCGTTCCGGGAACCAGGGTCGACTCAACGGAGACGAGTACACCCTTTCTCATGTGGATCGTAACGGTCTCGAGGGCAGATCTCAGGGCTGAGAAGTCAGGCTCGTGGGTGGCAGGGTCCACGGGAGTGTCGACGGCGACGATGATGGCATCGACGTCCTCCGACGCCTCGAGCGACTCGGTGGCCTTCAGCCTGCCCTTTGCGACTACATCCGCGATCATTGCCTCCAAACCGGGTTCCCTCGTGGGGAAGGGGCTGTTGCCGCCGTTGAGGGTCTCGACCCTTCCTGGGTCTATGTCAACCCCGACTACGGTGTGGCCCGCATTGGCCAACGAAGCCGCGACGGGAACGCCTACGTATCCCAGCCCGACGACCAGGATCTTCATGGCTGAATCGATGAGAGATAGCGCCTATAAACCTTGTCAGATGCATCGGGCGCGCCCTTGACCCGTTAGTAGTCACTTCTCGGCGAGAACGATGAGGTCCGTCGCGAGCGTCGGGAACCTCGAGAAGACGGCTCGATCCAGATACGTGACCGCTCGAAAACCGTAGTCGCCCAAGGAGGCCCCTTCGCGTCTCTTCACTCGAAATCCGTTTGAGGTCAACAGCTCAAGGAGGGCGCGGGGCGTGAAGAGCTTCACGTGTCCAAAGGGACGTTCCTTCCTCCTCACGCCCAGCAAGGAGCCGACTGCGAACTCCAATGAGGGCTCCATGTGGACGGGCTGATAGCCCATTGGGAGTAGGAGGCGATTCATCCAGCTGGCCAGATTGGGGGTAGAGAGGATGAGGTGACCCCCTCTCTTGAGGACGCGGTAGCTATTCCTGATGAGGTTGTCACCGTTGACCAGATGTTCCACAACCTCTACGGCGCTCACGAGGTCGAAGTGGTCGTCATCGAACGGGAGATCCTCCGCTCCCAGATCCAACCGTATCCCGCGAATCCCCGTCGGCAACCTGGCGAGATGCGTGTCCGAAATGTCGACACAGTAGACCTCCTCGCTTCCCACCACGGATGAGATCCGGGCGGCAAGCTGACCATCTCGCCCCCCCAGGTCTATGTAGCGGGGGGCGGAAATGGCAGCATCTGAAAGGACACCCACGACCCTCTCGTGAACGCTTCCCGGCACGCCCAAGCCCTATCCCCTCTCTGGGTGCCTTTCCATCATGAGCCCTTATGGGTCTCGCTGTGGAAGGCGGAGTTCAGTTGCGGCCACTGCGCAATGTCCTGGTGTATCGTCGCCCCCCCCAATATTCTTCCGTTCTCCTGCGGGTGTTGGAACGAAACACCTCCCCTCAGAGGCTGATCGAGCGCAGAAACTGGAAGTCACTTTCGATGAGTGAAGTGAATGTGGTCTCCAGATTGTGGGGCGACTGGCCCTGATAGACGATGGAGTAGAGGGGGATATCGAGGTGCTCCCTCAGGGCGGCGACGCGTCGACAGTTCTCGGGATAGTCGTCGACGAACAGTACTGCGGGAGGTATGATCCCGCGCTCCTTCAACTTCCATAGCGCATGCCGGACCTGATAGTCTCTGGGCCGATAGTCGGCGAAGACCCCCTGAAAGTACCCCGTGAGCTGGAACCCTTCGAGAAGTCCATGGACCACATGAGGGGGGTTTCGGCTGCAGAGGAACGGCAAGACCCCACGGCGGATCAGCTGCCTCAGCATGACGGGGATCTTATCCTCAGTCAACTCCCGGGGCGGGTCGCTGGTCACAACGGTGTCCTCGAGGTCCAACACGATGAGCAAGTCGCGCAGACTCGCGGGGCCTTCGTTAGACATGGTGCATCATTCTACGCAGCGCTGTCTTCCAGTGGGAAGATGCGTCCCTCGTGCTCAAAAAGCTCGAAGTAGACCCGTTCAAGGCGGAGGTCGTATAGAATCCGCGGCCGGAAGTTGAAGTCGAACTTCCTCAAGGCCATGTCCAGGATCAGCTCCGGTATGTTGACGCCTGCGCCGACCGAAATGACGGTCGTTCCCTGGAGCCTGGGGTTTATCTCGATGGGGTAGTAGGTCCCAGGGTTGGTGGAGGACTGACGGAACTGGAGGCCCACCGAGTACGAAAATCCGAAGGCCTCGATTACCTTCCTGACATAATCTGCCGTAGAGTCCGATAGCTGCTCCACGACGCCCGTCACCGTGATGCCCCCCACCATCCTCTCCCTTCGCCGGGCGACGATGGCGAAGGTCCTCCCCTTGTAGCTGAGCACGTCGAGGGTGTACTCCGGCTCACCCAAGAACTCCATTACGAGCATTTCCGGGAACTCCTCTCCTAGCACGGCAAGGAGGTCGTCCGCAGTCATGTACGTGGAGGTGGGCTTCTCTTCGAAGAAGAGCCTCCGTCGGTCGACCTTGGAGTCGAGGACCCTGAAGCCGCGGCTCCCGCTGGCGTGGGCGGGCTTCACCACGACGGGCACCTCAGGATATCCGAGTTCCTCCACGGCCTCCTCGACCTGGGACCTAGTGGTTGCCACCCTATACTCGGGTACAGGCAGTCCCGCCACCTCTCTTAGGTACTCCAGCATCCTCAGCTTGTTGATGGCCGTCTCCATCAGGTCAGCATCGGGAGTCACGACGGCGGCCACGGTCCCCGCCTCCTCGAACTCCCGCAGATGACGGCAGATGGGAACCTGGTCGTCCGTCCGGATTGGCAGGATAACGTCCACCTTCTCCTTCTGGCAGACCTTCACTAGCTCGCTTGCGAACTCAGGACTCCTGTTGTCGGGGAGGGTGTAGGACTCGTCGGCATAGTAGGGGCCCTTCAGGTTCTCCTTCCAATCGGTGCCTACGATCTTCAGACGGTACTTGTCGCTGAGCCGCAAGGAGCGGACTATGCTGGAGAACCCTGGGGCGTCCGACCCCGTCACGAGGACCGTTAGTTCTCGCGGCACACTCACGGCCAGACCCACCTTATGACCTCGAAGGCCTCGGCGTACTCGACTTGAATCTGGGTCCCACGCGTTACTGCCAGGGACCTGATGAACTCCGGCTTTAGGTAGGGATGGTGGCGCTGGGACTTGTAACACGAGAGGGCCTCGACCTTCTTCTGCACGTGCTTGTCCTCCAAGATGGTGAAGCAGTTCGTGGGGAACGAGATGTTGTTCCAGGGCAGCTCATACCCCAGAAGGCACGTAGTCTTGAAGGCCCTCACGCCCTCGTTGTTCAAAACCTGGTGGTCCTGATGGACGTCCTGAGTGGAAGGCAGGAACACGAGATCTGGGTGGAGATCCTTCTTGAGCTTTACCAGGCTCTCCAAGATCTCCTGACGGTGATAGGAGAATGTCCGCACCTCGTGGGGGAGAACGTGAACACGCTCTTGGGGCACCTGCAGGACGTCCATGGCATTCCGTAGCTCCCTCTCGAGGGTGTCGGCCGGGAGATCAGCGGGGAGGGACTTGGCGGCGTTGGAGAAGGCGTGATAGTAGACCTCGACACCCCTCTCCACCAGGCGGGCGATGGTCCCGCCGAGTCCCAGTTCACCGTCGTCAGTGTGGGGTGACAGCACCAGGACGTGCTCGAATCTCTCAACAGTCATCCTTCACACCTCTCGGGCCTCACATTATACCCCACATAAACATTTCTGTGTTAGTGCTGGCGGGTCAGTAGGAGGTTCTGATATGCCTCCACGAGCCTCCTTCTCATGGACTCCCACTGGTACCTCTCGCTGAAGGCGCGGGAACCCCTAGTCGCCATAGAGCTTCGGCCCTTGAGGTCTCCCAACAGCTCCCCGATGACCCTTCGGATCTCTCGGACATCGTCGTGCTTGACGCAGATACCCACACCCTCCCTCTCAACAAGCCCGGCATTGGCGGTCCCGTGGCTCGCAAGTGCCGGTATGCCCAGTGCCATGGCTTGCAGCAGGCGGGTGGAGGTTCCCACCCGGTTGATTCCGTAGGCGGGGTCGTCGAGGAGGAGGACGAGATCGGCGGCTGCGACGTACGAGGCAATCTGCTCGGGAGGGATCCAGCCCACAAACTCCACGTTCTCCATCCGGGAGCACCTGGCGGCAATGGTCTCCGCCAGAGTCCCGCTACCTCCGATGATGAGGGCCACATCCTCCATCCCGTCGAACACTTCGATGATGGTGTCCAGGTTCCGGGACCTCTCCAGCATGCCGATGTAGACGCACACGCCCTTCCCCGACAGGCCGAGCCGCTCCCGCATGACCACCGAGTCGATAACCTCAAGCTCTTCGGGCATTGGACTGTTCATTACGACGACGACCCGCTTCGACCCCATGCCAAGGTACGCCTCTCGCAGCACGTCGTTGACGGTGATGACGAGTTCTGGCCCCTTTGCAAGCCTCCTCTCCATCCACTTCAGCAGACGAAGTACAGGACCTGGGGTGTTGTCCCTCACCATCTCCGAGTACAGCTCGTGGGCGTCGAAGACGCAGGGAACGCTTCTCAGCCTCGCGGCGAAGAGGCCGAGGGGAAGGGTGTCGAAGTCGTGGCAGTGGACAAGCCTGAAGCGGGCCTTGAGCAACCGCCGCAGCATCCTCGACCACACCAAGGGGAGCTTCACGAGGAGCTCCAGAAAGTTGTCGTAGCCCGCCCGCATCCAGATCCGGTTGACCTGGATGTTGTCGACATCCTCCCGGCGGGGGAGGCTCGACTCCCTGTCCCAGGCCAGGAGGAGTATGTCGTATCCTTCCTCCGTCAGGACCAGTGCCTCCCTACGGACGCGAGCATCTGGACGATACGCGTTGGACAGGAGCATGACGACATCCAGCAACGGTCGAGTCCATCTTGGTCGGTTTATTAAAGGCCACCGTCCCCGATGGAACTACTCGTCCTAGGGCTCTGCAGGGGTCTCCTCACTCGGTCCCTCTTCTTGAGGGGGTGCCTCCCCGCTGAGAATGATGGCGATAGCACCAGAGAGGATCAGGCCGTATCCCCACCAGCCCGTGAGCAGCATGAGGGCAACGACGTTGTCCAGGGTCACGCCCGCAATCCCGAGATAGAGTACTGCCACAGGCCCGAAGACGCTCAGCAGCCCGGCTAACAGAGCCACCCATGCGGCCTTTATCAGCCTCTCACGGACGAAGATTCCACCGGCGACGGCGCCGGCTCCGGCAATGAACCCAAGAATGGGGATGAGGAGGAGGATGGCTGCCCTCCCGGCGGCCGCCTGCAGGAAGGCCGTGAAGGCGAATAGCACCAGAAAGGACCAGAGGAAGCCCAGGGCTCCGAAGGAGATGCTGAAGGCGCGGATCCATCTCGTCATGCAGTCCGGGAGGCCGATGGGGGCCCCACGACTTATCGATTGCGTCGGATGGCCGTCGCTTACGCTAGCGTGGTCCTATCCAGTATGACTCGGGGGCCTAGTGGACTTCTCCGTGACCGTACCTGTGGGGGTCTGCGTCGAAGGTCTCCTTGCAGTGGGCGCTGCAGAAGTAGAAGACCACGCCCGCGTGTTCTGAGCTACCGTAGGCCGTGTCGGGATTGACGTCCATTCCGCAAACTGGGTCCTTCGCCATGGTGGGCCTCCTTTCCTCCCACTTCGTGATGGTGGGTCGGAATCTCTTCAGCAATAAAGAGTTAGCTACAACCGTTGTAGAGGAGAACCCCATGGCGGCCCCGGCGAAGATAGGGTCCAGCAGCAGGCCAACGAGGGGGTATAGTATACCGGCCGCCACCGGGATGAGGGCCGTGTTGTAGGCGAAGGCCCAGAACAGGTTCTGTCGTATCTTGGAGTACGTCCTGCGGCTGAGTTGAATGGAGGCCACCACATCCCGGAGGTCGTCCTTCACCAGGACGATGCCGCCCGCCTCCCTGGCGACGTCTGTGCCGCTGCCGATGGCGATCCCCACATCCGCTTGAGCGAGGGCTGGGGCGTCGTTGATCCCGTCCCCCACCATGGCGACGGAGTGGCCCTTAGCCTGGAGCTCCTTGACCTTCTCCGCCTTGTCCCCCGGAAGCACCTCGGCCATGACCTCCTCGATGCCAACCTGAGCGGCGACGGCCATGGCCGTCCTCTCGTTGTCCCCTGTCAGCATAACGGGCCGGATGTTCATGGCCTTGAGCGCCTCCAACACTTCCTTGGCGTGCTCTTTGGGCGCGTCGGCTACGGCGAAGACGCCCGCCAGTTCATCGTCGACGGCCAAGAGCATGACGGTCTTGCCCTGCTGCTCGAGACCCTGCATCGTGCTCTCCATCTTGGAGAGTTCGACCCCGCTCTCCTGCATCAGCTTCCGGTTGCCGAGGAGGACTTTCCTGCTCTTCACCTTGGCCCTGACTCCGTGGCCCGGTACCGCCTTGAACTCCTCAGGGTCCACAGCCGCGATGCCGACCTCCTCCGCCTTTCGCAGTATCGCCTGGGCTAGGGGATGTTCAGAACCCTTCTCGGCCCCTGCGGCGAATCCGTAGACCTCCTCCACCGGAAGGCCCACGGGCACGACGTCAATCACCTCCGGCCTTCCCTTAGTGAGGGTTCCGGTCTTGTCGAAAATCACGATGTCTAGCTTGCGGGCCTTCTCCAGGTGCTCCCCTCCTTTGATGAGCAGGCCATTCTCGGCCCCCATGCCAGTGCCGACCATGATGGCGGCTGGGGTAGCGATTCCCAGGGCACATGGACAGGCGATAATCAGGACGGCCACGAAGACCGTCAGACTGAATGTGAAGGAGGAGAGCTCGACAGGGGGAGTCCAGAGCCCGGTTCCTATGAAGTACCAGAACAGGGCGGCGATGATGGCAACGCTGATGACCGCCGGGACAAAGTAGCCCGCAACGACGTCTGCCAACCTCTGGATGGGGGCCCTGGACTCCTGGGCCTCCTCCACCAGGTGGATGATCTGGGCCAGCGTGGTGTCCTTCCCCACCTTGGTGGCCCTGAACTTCAGCATCCCGGTCTTGTTGATGGTGGCGCCGATGACCTCGTCCTCCAGCCCCTTCTCCACCGGAAGGGACTCGCCAGTAATCATAGACTCGTCCAGGGCTGACTGACCCTCCAGGATGACCCCATCCACGGGGACCTTCTCGCCCGGACGGACTACGACGATCTCACCCACCTCCACCTGCTCTACTGGGACCTCGACCTCCTCCCCATCACGGATGACTTTGGCCATCCTCGGGGCGAGGTCCATCAGCCGGCGGATGGCCTCCGAGGCTCTCCCCTTGGCCTTCTCCTCGAAGAAGCGGCCCAGGAGGATGAGGGAAATGATGAAGGCCGCCGTGTCGAAGAAGACCGCCTCGCTGGCGAAGAAGGTCGGGAGGAATGTGACGACGGTGCTGTACCCGTAGGCGGCGCTGGTCCCCACGGCGATGAGGAGGTCCATGTTGGCGACGCGATTCTTGAGGGCGTCCAAGGAACCGCGGTAGTATCGCCATCCTGCGACGAACTGCACGGGGGTGGCGAGGGCGAAGAGGACGAAGTTGCGGATGGCGGGCTCGAGGATGGGCAGTATGCTAAGGATGAGTATGGGTATCGAGAGGGAGAAGCTCAGGACGAGGAGCCGCTTGAGATGCCCGAGCTCCTTCGCCGGCTCCTTGAAGGTCAGCAGGCAGGTCTCGCTGCAGAAGAAGTAGTCTTTGCCATCCACAGTGGCCACTAGCTTGACCTTCGTCTCGTCCACGTACATGCCGCACACTGGGTCCTTCGCCAAGACTACCTCCTTGTGGAGAGAAGACCCGGTCGTACTTAAGCGGTGTCTACACGAGGCCTGGGCCATTGGCCGACCGTGATGAGCCTAAGAGTAGAGCCGGAGGAAAAGGAGTCTCCTTGGCTAGAGTCCCTTGGATGATAATGGTTGAGGAAGGCTTAATAGCCCTCTTCCCCCAGCACCTTCTGACCTAGATGGCTAAGAAGGCCGATAGGGCGAAACTCAAGATTTGCCTCGCCGGTGAGGCCGCCGTGGGGAAGACCTCCCTTATCCGTCGATTCGTCTACGACCAGTTCGACGAGAAGTACACCGTGACCCTGGGGGCCAAGGTGACTAAGAAGACGGTAACCTTCAAGGGCAAGAAGGGCGACCTCGAGGTGGACCTAGCCATCTGGGACATCATGGGCGAGAAGTTCCTTCGAGAACTGCTCCGGGAAGCCTATTTCTACGGCGCCCAGGGAATCCTCGCGGTTTGCGACGTCACGAGGGCGGAGACCCTTGTCGACTTAGAGGACTGGAAGACAGCGATTGAGAAGGTAGTCGGGAAGGTGCCAGTGATCGTCCTGGCCAACAAGTCCGACTTGGTGGACGAGACGGTCATCGACGAGAAAGGCCTCAAGCTCTTCTGCGAAGAGTGGCACTGTCCCTATCTCCTCACCAGCGCCAAGGAGGGGGACAACGTGGAGAAGGCCTTCCAGGATATTGCGGACACGGTGCTGGAAGGCATCACCGCCGAACGCATTGCCTGAGTGGCGAATCTACCACAGACCTGAACGAGCGGTTCCAGATCCGACTCATGGCGATTCCTGGATTGTGAACGGTGATTCAGAGAGCGGTGTCGGCCGCAGGCGATGTGGAACCGACACCTTTGATAACCATCCACTCATCGATCAGCAGTGGTAAGCTGCTCGCGTGGTTAGGGGAGAATAACGCAGCCGATGATCTGGCCTCAGTATGATAGGGGGTCCGTTTCCAAGTTCTGGGAGATACTGGCCCTGGGATCCCCCAAGGGCGAGCGCTTGCCTCGATTCTCCCGGTAATGATGGTGTGATTAGTGGCGGGAAGTCAAGTGCCGTGTCATCCCCCATCTCTGCGTAAAAGATGTATCGAGTCTTCGATAGGGAGGCTACAATCCCGATTCCTCCGCTAATGAGGTGGTCGGTGGCCAAGGAGGTGACCGCGAGACTGACAGCCTCATGGTCTGGAAGCGTCTGAGGTAATCCTACCTTCAGCGTACGGCGATGCCGAGGCCAGGAACTGCAAACCTGGCCTCCACGAGCCTCAGGAAGAGCGTCAACAATAGAGACAGCGCAAGGAAGACGGCGGCCGCCATCAGAAAGGCCTCCAAAGTGACTCCGAGGGTCTGTCCAAAGCGTCGGGTGACGCTGATGAGATCAGGAACGGCGGTGCCCGCTACCAAGAAAGCGATAGAGGTGGCGTCCTTGAACATGATGATGTACTCATTGGTTAGAGGCGGCGAGATCGTTCTCAAGGCCTGGGGGAGAATGACGTGTCTCATCGTTTGCCCGCGAGTCATTCCGATTGACGAGGCAGCCTCGATTTGCCCGGTGGCGATGGACTGGAATCCCGCCCTGAAGATCTCCCCCTGATAGGCGCTCGTGTTGATGGTCAGGGCGATGATGATACGATTGATTGCAGGGATGTTCAGCGACACGTCGATCCCCGCTTCATTGAAGAGTATGTTGAGGGCTGGGAAGGAGAAAAAGACAATGAACATCTGGATTAGCAGTGGTGTCCCCCGGATCAGCTCCGTGTAGCCGCGGGCAACCGCGCGAGCGCCGGCGAAGCGGGAGACTCGACCCCAGCCGACCATGAAACCGATGACTACCCCTACGCCTATGGACGTGAGGGCCATCTGAAGGTTTAGCATAACCGCAGGCGCCACATCCCTCAGATACTGTGCCACGACTTCGAGGACCAGTATGCCACCTCACGTCAGGATCTTGCTGATGAAGTCTCGCACTCGGTCATGCTTGGGGCGTTCCAAGATATCCTCCGGGGGACCCTCCTCCAAGATGATTCCCTCCGCCAGGAACAGGACACGGTGGGCAACGCTTCGGACAAACCCCATCTCATGGGAGACTACTAGCATGGTCATCCCCTCTCGAGCCAGCTGGATCATGACCTCCAAAACCTCCCCGATCAGCTCTGGATCTAGGGCGCTCGTGGGTTCATCAAAAAGCACGGCCTTAGGATTCATGGCAAGAGCCCGGGCGATGGCGACCCGCTGTTGCTGTCCTCCTGACAGCTGGGCGGGGTAGCTGTCTGCCTTGTCCCCAAGCCCTACCTTCTCCAGCAGCTGACGTCCGGCGGCGTCGGAGGCGGCGTTGGAGATCCGGAGTACCTTTGTCATCCCGACAGTGACGTTCTGAAGGGCGGTCAGATGCGTAAACAGGTTGAAGTTCTGGAAAACCATCCCCACCTGACGGCGGAGACCCTCCACGCCCTTCTTGACTCCAGTTATGGGAGCGCCATCGATGTAGACCTCGCCCTCGTCAGGGTCCACTAGGCGGTTGACGCACCGCAACAGCGTGCTCTTGCCGGACCCGCTGGGTCCAACGATGACCACGACTTCTCCCTTGTCGACCTCCAGGGAGACCCCCCTTAGGACATTTTGGTCACCAAAGCTCTTGTGCACGTTTACCACTTGAATGATGCTCAAGCAGTCACCACCCCCAATCCGGGGACCTTGTAGTTCTCCTCCACGATCTGAATCGTCTTTGAGATGGCGATGGTCAGTACGAGATAGACGGCGGCCGCCACCAAGAAGATCAAGGGCCAGACGGAGGGGTCCAAGATGGAAAGCTGCAGCGACCGGGCCCGGGCGGTTACCTCGAATACCCCTGGGAACTGGCTCGGGATGCCAGTGAGGGCCACCAGGAGCGACGTGTCCTTCAGGACGATGATCCACTCGTTGCCCAGCGGTGGGAGAATGGTTCGGACGACCTGGGGCAAGGTGATGTGTCTCATGGTTTGCCAGTATGTCAGGCCGAGACTATGGGCTGCCTCGATCTGACCGTGAGCGATCGACTCGAATCCGGAGCGGAAGACCTCTGCCTGGTAGGCCCCGCTGCTGATCCCGAGGGCGATGATTCCCCAGAGGAAGCTGCTGTCCACGTCGCCCAGCCACCCAAGAAGTGGGGTCAACCTGCCGATGCGGGGGAAGATGACGATGGCTAGCAGGACAATTATGATGCGAGGAATTCCCCGTAGGGTCTCCACATACACTCCAGCTGGCACGGAGGCCAGCGGATGCCTCGTGGAGCGTCCCCAGCCGACCACGAATCCGATGAGGAGCCCTAGCATGGCCGACCCGAGGAAGAGCATGACGGTGTTCCCGACTGTGACCCCCCAGAAGCAGATGTAGTCGCTGAGGATTCCCGCCGCGCACAGGAGGATGAAGGTCGCGATGCCCGCTGGGATGGCGGCCAGAAGGAGGACGGTGTAGAGTTGCCTCTTACGCACGCTAGGCCTCCGTTATGGACGGGAGGTGAGCTACTCGGAGCCCTTATACTTACGGTCCGAACCACTCGTCGAAGATGTCGTCGTACGTGCCGTCAGCAATGAGCTTGGCCAGTGACGCGTCCACGGCTCCCTTGAGGGCGACCTCGCCCAGGGGCATGGGGATGCCGAACTCCTCGTTAGTGATGATGGTGTCGACAATGACCACGCTACCAGCGCCCTCGTAGCCCTCCGCCACCGGCTGGTCGATGACCACAGCATCCACCTCGTTCGCGAGGAGTAGCTGTATGGCGTCCGTGAACAGGGTCGTCGCCGTCTTCGTGACGGTTCCGCCCCACTCGCCTTCGAACGTCTCCTCGATCCAGGCCTCTGAGGTCGTAAACTCCTGGTAGGCTACCCTGGTTCCGTTCAAATCATCAACGGAGTTGATAATTCCAACCTGGGGACCGCCGGCGCGGATGACGACCGTCAGGTTGCTGCGGAAGTACGGGTCCGAGAAGAGGAAGGTCTGCTTCCTTGCATCGGTGATAGTCATGGCGGAAATGGCCAGGTCGATGGTCTTGTCAGGGACAGCCTCGAAGATGGGATCCCAACCGATGTTCCGGACTTCCACATCGAGGCCCATGACCTCTCCGATGGCTGTAATTAGGTCGATGTCAAATCCTTCGATTTCAAGTGTATCGGGGTTGACGTTCTCGAAGGGCGGGAAGGCAGCGTCTGTTCCGACGATGATGTGTCCGCGAAGGTAGATATCCTCGAGGAGGGTGTCTGCTGTGCGGGCAGGGGGCTGAATGACGAGGCTGATGCCGTAGCCGGCGCCAATGCCGACGACGAGGAGTACGATGGCCAGACCGACTGCGAGCACTCTGGAGATTTGGGCTCCTTGCTGAGGGGCGACTCCTTCTTGTGCCACGAGGTTGGCATTGGGTACGGTTATATAACTCTTCTTCCCGGCCTACCGTCATCTTAATTATGAGAGATGGCTAACAGGGCAGAAACCAGCGCAAAACTTCGAATATTCCTTGCCACTATAGCATATCGTACTCTGGTGAGGGGAGAGCCGAGGAGATGGCATCCGAGGGCTTCGAAATTGTCTTGACGGGCGGGACTGCGCTGATGAGCGACTATGGTGGAACTCCATTATGGGGCTTCGCCTCCGCCCTGCCCGAGGAGTTCTTCCCCTCCGTTGTGGACAAGCGTCTCTTCCCCACCAGGTCCGACCGGAACGGTCGAGCAAGGGAAGCCCCCTTGGCACTCTGCAAGATCGAAGCCTCCCTCCTGCGGGACGGCTTCACCAGGGACCAGGTCATCATCGCCGATCCTCGGAAGCTGGACCGAGTCGTCGGACCCGAGACCAAGGCAGTCGGTCTCACGACTATGGACCCGCTGGGCGTCAGCTTCGGCAGTGGCGTCATCTACATGCTGATGCGCCTGATGGGCTACCAGCCGAAGGGTCGCTCCTACATCTCCCGCAGCTTCCTGCGGGTGCTGCACCACCCCGCCCTGGAGAGGTACAGGCCCAAGGTGATTCTGGGAGGGCCGGCGGCCTGGCAGTTCCTCGACCTCACGAACCCGAAGGAGAGCGGCATCGACTGCATCATCGAGGGCGAGGGGGAGACCGTCGTCCAGGACGTATTCCGGAGGGCCGTCCGTGGAGAGGAGCTCCCCCCGGTGGTCCATGGCCCCCCGCCGCCGGCGGAGGACATACCGACCATCGCGACCCCCTCCATAGGAGGCATCGTCGAGGTGACTCGAGGATGCGGCCGGGGCTGCAAGTTCTGCCACCCAACGCTGCTCTCCTTCCGCTCCATGCCCCTGGAGGCCATCGAGAAGGAGGTCCAGCTCAATATCGACCACGGGGCGCCGGCCGTTTGCCTCCACTCGGAGGAGTTCTTCCGCTACGGCGTGCGCGGGCTGACACCCGACCCGAAGAAGGTGGAGAGGCTTCTGCAGCGTGTGCACTGCTTGACCGGGGACGACGTGTACCTGGAGACGGATTTCACCACCGCGGCCACCGTGATGACGAAGCCGGAGGTCGTGCCCCTGGCTGCTGACTACATGACCAATGGTCGGTGGAGCTACATCGAGATGGGCATCGAAACGCCCAGCCCCAGGATGATCATAAGGATAATGCCGGGCAAGGTCCTCCCCTTCAAACCGGAGGAGTACGGGGAGGTGGTGGAGCAGTCCATCGGGCTGCTGAACGACCACCGTTGGATCGTCTGTGCCACGATGATCACCAACATGCCTGGTGAGACGGAGGAGGACGTCATCGCGGCCCTGGAGTTGGTGGACCGCCTCAAGAGCTCCAAGGCCCTGATTAACGTGCTGCCCTTTATCCCCATGGGAGCGCTACGCGGGAGGCACCAGACGATCTACAACGAGGTGCTGGCAGACCCACTGCGGGCGGAACTCATCATCCGGGGCTTCCTGCAGACGGAGAGAATGCTTGAGAGCGGGCCTGGAAGGCTGGTCGGCTGCAGGGACATCCACTCGACCTGGGGTCGCGCCTTGAGGCACTTCATGATGTGGGCCTCGGCGACGTGGTCCATCGGCAAGCTGGAAGCGAAGCTGTCGGAGTTGCACCCGAGTTTCGAGGCGTCTGTAGCAGTGCCCGAGATCGTCGCCCGCTGATGGGAGGCACCGCAAGCTTTACGGCGGAGGAAATCATCCAACGCGAAAGGGGAAGCGGACATGGCGAACCTGGTGCTGCTCGGGGCGGGAATGGCTGCCTTCGGCTTCCTTGTCGGCCTCGTGACCGGCCTCAGCAAGCAGCAGAACGCGGGCAGGGACTTCGTGATAGCCCTCCTGGGAGGAGGCCTGATCACCCAGCTGTTCACGATGCTTGCGGGCATGGACGTGGACCTAGTCGCCGTTGCACTCCTGGGCTTCTCCGTAGGCGCTGTTGTCGGCATTGCGATCGGTCTCGCGTTCCGCGGTTCGATTCAAGCTCGCCTGGTCAGCTAGGGACGGCGAATCCACTCTGTGGGCGTTTTTTGAGCGCACTTCAAGAGTCCAGAAAAGAAAGAAAAAGGGGAAGGGGGCCTCCCTCACAGGATGGAGACCCAGAAGGCTGCGACGCGGAGAGCCGCCAAGGCGACCACCGCCAGGATTGCGATGCCCCTGAACACGGCCTTCACCTCCTTCTCCCTGGGTATTTGTATAGTGCCCCTCCTCGGCACTTGTTCAACCGGCTCACCTCGTAGGCGCTGGGTTCTCGGTCTTTCGGCCGCTGTTTGCCAGAGCCCTCATGGCCTTGGCGAGGGCGCTGTAGGTCCTCGCGGCCAGGCCCTTCCGGGACTCGGTCCCGTCGGCCACCTCCTTCAGGAAGTATCCGGGTCCGGTGCCAGGCCCGTACTCCATCCGGAGGTAGCGTGAGAGCTCCGCGTACTGCTGCGGGCTTGCGCGTTCCTTCACGACGGCCTTGCCGTATTCATGCTGCATTTCTTTCTGCCTCCTTGGCGATCCTTTCCGACCACCTAGGAGGAGGCAGGTGAGAGGGGGGTCATTGGCCTGCCGTAGTAGGTCCATAGTAACTACTATGGAGCGGTATCCGTTCCGCTTTGGCAGAAATACGGCAAGCCGATCGGAGAGGAGTCACGCCTCGATGTTGCGGCAATCCGCAGCCTCACTAGGCAGTTCACTAACTCGTTGTCGCCCGACCGCAGCAGTAGACACCGTCGAAATGATGGGAGATCTCTCGGCGTACTCCAAAGGCCAGCCTACACCCAGAGAATGCAGTCAAAGCTGGCCGACGTAGGGCGTGCTAGGCACCAACCGTATCGCAAGGCTGCTTGCGAGCTCTATCTGGCTACCCTCGATGCACCAGAGGCGATGGCGAGGCCTCCACCCGCGAGGCCCGTTATGATGCTTAGTGCGTAGTCCGTCCCTCCAATCACAAAGGTCACAATGGAAAGGACGATAACGACGATTCCACCGATCCGCGCGGACCTGGGACTGATGAATGTAAGGATCGCCAAGACAAGAACCAGAACCCCGACGCCCCGCAGGATGTTGACCAGAAGGTCCCAGATCGAAGCGTCCACGAATATGAACGGACCGAACTGCATCGCAGACCCAGCGTAAGGACCCTGCATGCCTGCTACCTGCATCGGCTCTTCACCGCTCAGTCCGATAGGATGTCCCATGCAACCCGCCGAGGTCCCCAGGTTAGAACCACCAGCTACTGTGTCCAATGCTCCAGCTACTTTATTGCTCAATTAGCCTCCCCCGTGCCGATAGCCACCTCTATCGTATAAATAACTTTGTTAGCTTTCGCAGACTCCCTGCCCGACCGTCGAATTCCGTCTAGATGTCGACGTGGGCTGCGGCCGGAAGCCGTCTCCGGGCCTTGCCAACGGTTCCGAGAGCCTCCAGCCACAGGTGCAGGAGTCACGGTATCTCCTGTGCCTGCGAACTGTTATCTAGATGCATGACGGTCCAACAAGAGCGGGGGCCCTGGCAACGACCTTAGAAGCTCCAACTGTGAAGGACCGGATTTTGCTCCACCTCTTTGGCTATAGGCAACACGAGGAGGACTTCGCAGTCCCTCTGGTGATAACACAGGAAGGAATTGCCCGGGCGGTATGG
This sequence comes from uncultured Methanomassiliicoccales archaeon, assembly GCA_964347325.1. Taxonomy (GTDB): domain Archaea; phylum Thermoplasmatota; class Thermoplasmata; order RBG-16-68-12; family JAJISG01; genus JAJISG01. Next base: position 74,009 of record CAYFYA010000008.1, read on the forward strand.
ATTGATGTCCGTCATGTGGTTCAGTACGTCCGTCCCCTCATGGAGGAAGAGTTCGTCCGGGAACGGATGGCACATATAGAGGGTGGGAGGAGAAGGCGCAAGGTCTACTGTCTCACGGACCGAGGGAAATCAAGAGCGCTGCAGCTCCAGAAGAGCCTAGCCTCCGAAACCGTGCGCGTTCGAGACGCTGAGGGTGTTCGTGAAGAGACGGTTGCGGAAGTTCTTCAGCGGCCTGGTGTAGAGACCTCGGTTCTGGAAGTCATACGCGAGTTCGTTCACTCAGGGGCAGTCGATGTTACGGCCCTCCAGGCTCCCTCCCCAGGTAGATACGTAGAGATGCTAGCTGACGCGCCGAAGGTCTCCGAGTTCCTCGGACGTGAGAGGGAACTTGAAACTCTCATGCGGGAAGGTGACGGGCCACGGATCTTCGTCATAAAGGGTGTGGCTGGGATCGGCAAGTCCACACTGGCAGCCAGGGTATGCGGGCTCCGAAGAAGCCGCCAGAATGTCTTTTGGCATAGAATCAGGTCGTGGGACACCCCCCACTCGATCCTCGCTGCCCTCGGCACCTTCCTCTCGGCCCTGGGAAGGCCCGGCCTGAAGACTGTCCTGGCGGAGGGTAGGCCCGAGATGGCTCCCGAGGTACTCAGAGAAGATCTTCCCGGCGTGAAGGCGGTGATAGTGATTGACGATGCCCACGACGCGAGTCGTGATGTGCTGGAATTCCTCCGCTTCCTGAAGGATGCGATTGCGGAGACCCCGGGGGTAACAGCACTGGTTATCACCCGACGGTCCCTTCCATTCTACGACAGACGCGACGTGGTCCTCGACGAGATGGTTCAGGAGGTAGATCTAGAGGGTCTCGAGCCGGAGGTCGTCGAAGCAACAACCTCGGCTGAGGAGAGGGGTAGTCTGCCGATCGACCTGCTTCGTCACCCCCTCTTCCTGAAGCTAATGCGAGCCTCAACCGGAAGGAGAGCGCGTCGAGAGGCGCTAAGGGACTTCCACCGCTTCATCCAAGAGGCGATCTACTCGGAGTTGCCGGAGCCTGGGAGGAGGATGATGAAGATTGCCTCTCTATACCGAGTCCCAATCCCCCCAGAGGCCCTCCTCTTCGAGGCCACCTTGTCCCGCGACGTCATGCACGATCTGATGGAAAGAGCCCTTCTCACCGTAGTTGGCGAGGAGGACGTGGAAGTTCACGACACCATTCGGGACTTCTTCGAGGCATTGCTCACGGAGGTCGAGAAGACGGAGTTCAGGGCCTTCGTAGTCCCACAGCTACGCGAACTAGCTTCCAAGGCTTGGGACCAGGGAGATCTCTCCTACTGTATCAGCTGTCTCTCAAACGCCCTACACCTCTCCCCATCGGGATCGGAAGGATTAGCCGTCTATGAGGCCCTCGGCGACGTCAAGGAGCGCATCGGTGACGTCGAAGGAGGCCTTGAGTCCTACAGGATGGCTATGGTTGCCGCCGGAGACCCTGAGTACTCGGCACGGCTCTACAGGAAGATAGGCACGGCTCTGGTCATTCGAGGAGAGATCCCTCCAGCCGCTAAGGCCGTGGAGGATGGATTCCAGGCCCTTGGACAAAGGGTCTGCGCAGAGCTCGGTTGGCTCAACCTGACCAGGTGTCGGGTCCTTGAGTGGCTTGAGCGCTGGGAGGAAGCCAAGGAGCACGGCATTGTCGCCTTGGAGACCTTCGAGGCCTTCGGAGAGCTCAGTGGCCAGGCCCAGGCCTATCTCCTGCTCGGACACATCGAAACGGGGATGCCTGGTGGGAGGCCCTCTCTGGCCCAAAGATACTTCAAGAGGGCGTTGGACCTGGCAGAAGCCCTTGGCGATGCTGCCGCCGTAGCGACGGTCCATCTGTTCCTCAGCAGTCTCTACGCCTTCCCCCTGGGAAATGTGGAGAAGGCAGAGGATCATCTGACGGCCGTCAGCCCCCTAGTCGACGACCTGGGAGACACCTTCAAGCGAATCAATTTCCTCTCGATGAAAGGGGCGTTCGACCTTCACATCAGGGCCGATTTCGAAGGGGCGGAGGCTCTCTTCGAGGAGGCAGCGTCGTTGGGCCGAAAACTCCGCAGCCCGGGTAGGGCAGCCTTCGCGGAATACCTACTCGGCTGGAGTAACTACTACCAGGGGAGGTTCGGCAAGGCGATGGATATGTTCAGGGAGTTCGCTGACGACATGCGAGAACGCGGTATTCAACCGTCAGCAGTGGAGGCTCTGTGTATGGCCGCTGAGTGTGCTTTGCTTGAAGGTAACGTTGACGAGTTCCGTCGAATTCTGGTGGCCCTGAGGGACCAGAGTCTCTCCCAAGGCGCTGAGGCTAGGCCGATGATGATGAAGGTGGTTGGTGCCATTGACCTGTTCCTCCGCGGCGACCTCGAAGCGTCCCGCACGTCCCTGGAGGAGGCAGTTGTGGCCGATGAGGGCGGGCTCGCATTTGACCCCGCTCTTCCCCACGTTGTGCACGCAGCCCTTTCACGGGCACTGGGGCGGGAGGAGGAGGCGACGGAGCACCTGAAAGCGGCGGCAAGCGCCTTCGAGGCCCTCTCCCGCACGGCCCATCTTAATCTCCTCGAAACCAGAGAGCAGTGTCTGGCTGAGACGCTCCACTCAACCGCAACTGGGTCCTCCGATCCGCCTACCCCAGCCGGTCGCGGCTCGTAGTCTCCGATCCCGAGCCCGACTACTTCTTTTGCAGGACCTCCTCGACCCAGATGAGGCTCCTCATCATGGTGGGGAAGCCCAAGGTTGTCACTGCCAACAGCGCCGCGTGTCTCAGCTCTTCGGGGGTAACTCCCGCTTCTAGCGCCCGTCGGACGTGGGAGTGGGCAGCTCCCTCCATGGCCGCGCCGAAGGAGATCCCCAGCCTCACCAGCTCCCTGGTCTTCGCGTCCAGGGGGCCCGCCTCGAGGGCCTCTATGCCAAGCTTCTCATACGCCTCGTAGAGCCTCGGGTAGTCGGCCTTGAAGTCTTCAAAGGGTTTGGGTAATTCCGGCATCGCTTCATTCCTCCGCTCGAATTCCGATTCGGGCTGTCCTGAGTGGACCGTAGCCTATGAGTTTTGTGCCCACTTTCTCTAGAGGAGGATTCTCCGCCGGCGGAGGAGGTGGTAAGCCACGGTCCCTCCCACCATCCCAATGACGTACCCGTACGGCAGCCCGATGATGATGGCACCCACGAGGAGGGCGATGGTTAGGTCCAGCTTGCTGTCCTTCACCTTAGCCACCAGCTTCACCAGGGCGAAGCCCTCAAAGACCAGAAGCACCCCGAGGATCGGGAAGGGGAAGACCTTCACCACCTCGAAAATCACCCCACTGAAGAAGAGGCCGAGGACGAGGAAGATCGCACCGTAGATTACCACCGAACCGCCGGTCCGGGCGCCGAAGCGGTAGTGTCCGGCCATGCCGCCAGAGCCATGGCAGACGGGGACACCGCTGGCGAAGGGCGCTGCCAGGTTCATCAAGGAGTAGGTGAGTCCGATTCTGCGTGGCGTTACGTCCACTCTCTGCGGGAAGTAGTCGCGGACGAGGTAGGCCGTGGCCACAATGGAGTTCGCTATGGAGAGCGGGATCTGGGGAAGGGCCAGCTGGATCCCACCTTGGACGATGTCATTGATGGAAGGGACGTTGAACTTGGGCAGGGCGAATCCCACCCCGCCCAGGACGGCGCCGGAGTCGAATCCCTGGAACAAGGCGAGGCCGACTCCGGCGGCAATGAGTATGAGGGCAGGGGGGAATCTGCTCCCCCGTCCCAGGAAGAGCACCACGAGGATCCCGGCGAAGGCGACGACGTAGCCAATGATCGCCTCCCCCAGGGGAGCCCCGGGCTGCAGTATGAACCCGAAGGCGATGAGCATGAGCGTCAGGCCCAGGCCCAACTGGATGCCTCGGACGACGCCTGGCGGGATGACCCTGTGAATCCAGTCGATGGAACGTGTCAGCACCAGGGCTAGCATCACCGCCCCGACCACGAGGCCGCCTCCGTAGAGCCAACTCGCCGAGGCGCCGGGGCCCAGTGCTATCATTATGGCGGCCATCGCCTTCAGGGGCTGCACGGGCATAGGGAGGCCATATCGGAGGGCCGTGAGGATCTGGAAGACACCGAACATCACAAAGGTGCTCGCCGCGTCCAAGCCGTTGATCGCCACCATCGCCAGGATGAGGGGCAGGTCCGTGCCGATATCGCCGAAGGCGCCGGCGATCTCTCCCCGGTTGAACAGGACCCGAGGTGCCTGGGGAGCCGCGGTCACGGGAGTCCACGATGGATTCCTCTCTAATAATATCGAGGTCCTCCTTGGGTCACGACTCGAGGACGGCCTTCCCACCAGTCTCCTTATGGGGAGCTTCCCCACTTCGACGGGTAGCCGACGATGGCAACCGAGGTGTTAGTCGCCGTCATAACCGTATTCGATGCTCCACGAAACACCTTGCTAGCCCTTCCGCCCAATACCACCAAGCCAGCCTGGTCAAGGTGTTCCACATCGCAGCTCGCACGTCGAAATGTCGAAACCTAAACGGCGGTGGGGCCGGTGTCGAACAGGGTGACCTCGTGGTCGTGACCATGACTTCCTTAGCACGACCCACGTGGCCCACTTGGAGACCACCTTGGTCCTGCCTCATGCACGCCCTGTGACGGCGCTCTGGGGGAGTTCGATGCAATCCAGAGGTGGGCCTACTGAGTTGGTGTCAAAACACGGCAGTCGGAGCAATAGCGGTTGAGCACTGGAATCAGCGAGGTATACTCCTCTCCTAGAAGCTCGCCGACCCTCTCCAGCATTGCCTGGGGTGCTATCGGAGCCCCACATCTCTCACACGTGGGCGTGGCATCGCGATGGAGGGCGATTCTGCCTTGGTTCAATCGGCCGAGGTCCACAGTCTTGACGAGTCGAATCGCGCCGCGATGTCTCTCCGGGCACGGTGGGATACAGATACCGCAGGCCACGCACTTCATGGCATCGAACGTCAGGAAGACTCCTTCCACCTCGCTCCCATAGACCAGGGCGTCTGTGGGACAGGCTTCTGCGCACATGCCACAAGTTGTGCAAGCCTCCCCGATTTCCACCACTCCCAGGGGCGATCGCTCGTGGGCGACGGTGACTTCCTCCCCGCCGAACAGGTGCGCCAAAACCCTCAGGATTTCCGGAATCGCTTCATGACCAAAGGGCCGATCCAAAGATACCGGGGTCACGCCACGCGGCGGGTCCTGACTCAGGTCTGGGCCCAACAATACGAGATCCTCCGGGGCCCCGAGACTGGCGAGGAAATCCCGACAGAAGGCCACAGTCTCGGCGATCTTGTCCGCCTGACCTGCGGGGCACTCGATGGGACATCCCTGAATACCGACCGTACCCGCCCCCATCAGGAGAGGAGCGAGCATCCAACCCGGCGTCGCCATGCCCGCGCAAGGGAGTCTGAGCGGCATCCATCCCTCTGCGCCCTGCGGTGCGGGAGAGTGTGCACAATGGTACACGATGCCACGAGGCCCGTTCTCTCCAGAGATGAGGGCACCTACCTGTGCCTCCAACTGTGCGGGCGTGGTCGTGGGGTCGTGAACGGCTCCACACGGACAAGCAGTAACGCAGATACCGCAGGGTTCACAGGTCGACTTGTCGAATCGAATCCGCCCCTCGGACCACTTGAGGGCACCCTGGGGACACACCTGGGTGCATACATTGCATCCGCCGCCGGCCGCACAAGCGGTACGGTCTACGGACGGGACTGCCCGATATTCGGTCCACCTGAGTCCGAACAAGGACCTCCTGCCGATCCTGGAGGATCTGTAAATCTTGGAGTGTTCAGGGCGGCTGCCGGCGAAGGCCCTCGCCCTCGCCACGGCGGCTGCCAAGAGGACCTTGCCCCTTTCCGGGGTGGCCTCCCCCAGGTGAACGATCTCTACCCCCAGGGGATCGAGACCCGCCTTTCTGACCTCCGGCTGCAGTTCCGCCAGTGAGTAGTTCTTCGAGCAGAGGCCAAGGACCAGACGATCGACTTCCTTGCCGGCAAGGAGCTCGCTGGCTGTCCCCAAACGTTCGCATAGGTTCGGCACAACCTGGACTTCTGTGTGGCTCTCGCCTCCCCACTCAAGCACACGAGAGCTGCTCTCGCTCTCCTCACAGAGAAGTACGGTCGTCTCGATGTTCGTAGTCAGCCTCCTTGATTAGGAAGCTCAAGTAGTCCTGGTCGTGCCCTATGAAGGCGTCGGCGGTCTTGACGATTGCCCTGTAGAACGGTTCCTTCGTGGCATTCACGACGATCTCCGCGAACCTGGAGAACCAGGTGCCAAGGTGTTGCTCCAAGAAAACGAGCTCCTCTTTCACAGTCTCCTGGGCCTTTCCGAGGCCGCCATCCTTCCAGGCTTCCGCCTCCCTCTCGCAGAGGAAGGCCATCGCATCCATTTCGATGGACACGTGATCGGGCAGACCCTTGTAATCGGTGGGCAGGTCGAGACCCATCCTGGCATACTCTCCATCCAGCTGGGTGATTATAGCTGTTCGTAGGCCGGGCGGGGCACGGTAATATGACTCGTGGGGATGACAGATAGGACCCCGCGGACCCACGGAGAAGAGCCTCACATGCTCTTGCTGGATTTTCTTGGCGCTGTTCAGGCCCTGAAACGCTTCTCTTAGCGCTGCCCAGCTCGGATAGAATGCGAAGTCAGCCAAGTGGCGATCATCGAGGCGTTGCAGGGCGTCCTCAAGCAAAGCTACACGCTTCCCCTCAGGGTAGAGGAGGCTAGTCGCGAGGAAACGGTAGAGTCCGTGGCGGAGCTGCGCTAGCGCTCCCCCATCCAGCTCATTCTCCAGAACTTTCCGGTAGGATTTCATAGACCACCGCTGACAGGAACATGACTAGGAAGCCGAGGATGAAAATACCTGGAGCGAACGGAACGATTGGGTTGCTATGATCGACGTTGCTTGGGGGGAAGCCCCAAGGGGCTGCGAAGTAGAAATAGCTCACGATCATGAGCGCTGCACCGACAACGATGAGGAGAGCAGTGAGGAGTCTACGCATCTGTACTATCACCTCCATCTGACATGGTTGTTCTTTCTTCTGGCAAGGGCATAATCGGGAAGAGCTTCATGAAGAGGCCGATGAGGAGGGCTCCGAAGGCGAAGAGACCGACAATGATCCCGTATTCCACCCAGGTGGGCGTGTATACGCCTATCTGGTACGGGAGAAGGCTCCCGTGAGTGAGCGAGGGTACGACAACGATGTACCGTTTGGCGATGGCGGCGACGTTGACCATCAGTCCGATCGCCACGAGCACGGGGATGCTCCATCGGCCAGTCAGGGCAAGAGTGACGATTAGGAAGAGCGGAATGACCAAGAATGCGACGGAGAGCCAGTAGACCCCCGCATACTCGCCGAAGAGGAGAGCGTTCACCAGAAGTGTTTCTTGAGCGTGCCCTTGGTAGGTCGCCGTAAGGAGCTCGACGAGCATGAAGTACAGATAGACCGCGATGAGGACCATCAGGTACTTTCCGAGGGATTTGAATACGTCGCCATTGATGTTTCTCTTCTCGCCCATGGACCAGCGCGCGATGGCAATAAGAACGATGAGTGCCCCGAGCCCGGAGATTCCCGCCAACACCACGAACGCAGGAGCCTGCAGGGCGCTGTACCAACCTGGTCGTCCCGCCTGAAGCCCGAAGACGAGGCCCAGCGTAGAGTGGGCGGCCACCAGAATGGGGATGATGGCCACGGCGAGCCAGAAGCTGACCCGACGATGTCGCTTCTGCTCTTCGGGAGTATCGCGATATCCAGCCGCCAAGAAGCGATGGAGTCTTTGCAGACGACCTGGTGTCTTCGCGAGAACGGCGGCATCCTTCCTGCTGTCAAGGTAGAGGTAAGTCAGGCTTGCCAGAAGGTAGCCGGCGATGACTAGAACGAAGGTCCCGAAGAAGGGGGACTGCGGGCGAGCGTATGTGAAGAGGTTGACGATCCCGACGAGAGGGCGACCAAGATCGGGTATCACGGCAAAGGTGGCGAGGATTAGAGCAACGACAGTCAGCACTTCCGCGATCCGGGCCACTGGGCGAAGATGCTTCAGATCGAGTAGCCTGATCATGGCTGCCATCGTGATGCCCGCGAAGCTGATCCCGACGAAGTAGATGTCGAAGGATATGTAGAGGCCCCATGGGGAACCTCCCATCGTTCCTGTGTCCCTCAGACCAGTGACGACTAATCCGAAATTGACCTGGACCAACCAGGCAATGAAACCGAACAGGGCAACCGCGGCGGAGACCAACATGAAGATGATCCAACGCCAGGTGAGCCTGCCGACGCCGTACGGCAAACGTGCCACAGCAACTTCAGCCGTCATAGTGTGACCTCCTCTTTCACCCTTTCAATCTGTCTCATCTCGATATTAGGCGGAGACCCCGCGAGGTAGAAGACGCTGGGATCAGTACCCACCTCCTCCAGCAGCTGGAAGTGCGGCTTCTCCACGAGCAACCTGGACACCTCGCTGTCCGGATCTTCGGCGTCTCCGAAGTGGAGGACGTGGGTTGGACAGGTCTCCACGCAGGCGGGCAACAGTCCCTTCTCGACCCGTTGCACGCAGAAGGTGCACTTCTCGATGACACCCTTGTAGTGGCCGCCACCCGCGATGCGCCGCTGCTCCGGGCCGAACGCAGTGTCCAGATCGGGATTCTTGTAAGGGGGGACCGCGCCCTCGCTGACTCCCGCCAGATCGGGATCGTCCCATGCCAAGTAGTAACTCCTCACAGGCTCCTTCCAGTTGAAGTAGTTCACGCCGTAGGGACAGGCCACCTCACAGTACCGGCAGCCAATGCAGCGGTCCCAGTCCGTGGCCACGAGCCCGTCGATTCGCTTGTAGCGGGCCCCGACGGGACACACCTTCACACAGGGCGCGTTATCGCAGTGCTGACAAGGCCTGGGGAAGAACGAGATGCGCGTGTCTGGATAGGTCCCCTCCTCAAGGCGCCACACGTACATCCAGAAGTTCGCCTGGGGGGTGTTGTTCTCCACCTTGCACGCTTCCATACAGGCGCGGCAACCGGTACATCGATCGAGGTCGATCGTCATGACGTACTTGGCCATCAGTCCTCACCCCCTGCCTTGGAGACCTGAACCTTCACGTGATATGACTGATCCGCCGTGTTGGAGACGTAGCCCTCGCCGGTGAAGAAGAGCTCGTTGGGTGAGGGACCCTGCCCGTCGTTCGTGGGGTTCCTCCACATTCCGAAGTGGTGGGGCATGCCCACAGTGTCCGGTCGAATGCTTTCAACGAGGGTCGCTCGCACCTTCGCCCTCCTCGTTTCCCCCGTCACAGCGTTCTGGGCTTCGACCCAAACCAGGTCCCCTTCGCGGATGCCCCGCGCCCGGGCGGCCTCCGGATTCATGTCGAGCCGCTGCTCCGGGGTCAGTTCCGCCAGAAGCGGGATGAAGCTGGTCCGGGACTGCTTGTGCTCGATGAGCTTGTAGCTGATCAGGTAGAGGTCGTAGGCCGACGGGGACCCCTCCATCGTGGGATCTCGCCACACGGGGAACGGCGTGTAGTCCTGCCAGTAGATCTGCTCCACGCCCTTCGCCTTCATCTCATTCTGGTACCGCAGCAGGCTCTCCCCGTAGAGGCGGTGCAGGGCGCCCCCGAAGGGCGGGCCGGCGGCGTAGCCGTATCGCGCCGAGGGGGACAGGGGCCCCTTGATCCACACGCCGTTGTTCTCGAAGAATTCGATTCCACCGCTCAAGCCTTCCATCAAGGACCATTGATGGAAGATGTCGCGGACGGAAGGCTTCGTGTCGAGGTCGAGGAGATACGGATCTTCGAGCCCTACCGCAGCATTGATCCGATCGATGTAGCCTCCGACTCCATAGAGGACACCCATCTTCTCGGCGAGATCCAGATAGATGTCGATCTCCCCCCGCGATTCGAAGAGGGGATCCATCGGCGGGAGACGAAGCGTCTTGGCGTCGATGTACTGGTCCGATACGGAGCTGACGCCCTCGTACTTCTCGATGGTCGCCGCTGGCAGCACGACATCGGCGAAGTAGTCTGCGGTCTCTGACAGCCACGGATTGATGTCGACGACGAAGTTGAGCTTCTTGTACGCGTCAATGAAGTCCTTCTGAGAGAGGAAGGAGGTGAGGGGATTGGCCATGTGCAGAATCATCACTTCCGGCAGGTCGTCTACCCCGTACTTGGCGGGATCGAGCATGACCTTGGCCGCGACGCCAGGGAGGGCCGAGTTGATCGGGTAGAACTTGCTATTCTTGAGGTAGAAGTTGTACGGGGGGTCCCCAATCGTAATCTCATCTAGGCCCGCATAATTGCTGTGAATCTTCCAGGTGAAGTCAATCATGGTGCCCCCTACCGCTCCCATGGCTCCGAGGAGCATTTCGACGAGGATCATGGCCCGAAGCGCCTGGAATCCGAGCTCTTGCTGCGCCATGTGATAGGCCATGATGGCGACGGGTCGGTAGGGGATGTCCTCCCCCTCCAGGTTAATCGTGCTGCCGATTAGGGCGTTCTCGCCCATTTCGAGGGCCACTTGTCTGATTTGCGCCGCCGCGACGTCGCAGACTCCCTCCGCCCATTCGGGGGTGTACGAGGCCACGTGCTCTGTGAAGAGCTGGAAGGCGGGCTTAACAGTCTCGGCGCCGACCGTGTACTCACCCTCTAGGGCGGGCACAGCGGCCGGGTCATCATGGTCCATTGGAGCTGAGGTCACCGTGTCCCAGACCTGCTCCTTGTCGCCAACCCGATAGAAGGAGCCGTCCTCCCCCACCAGGAAGGGCGCGTTAGTGTAGGTCGAGAGGTAGTCCGTGTCCACATACCCGTTCGCAATCAGCACGTTGCAGAGAGCCAGGGCCAGCGCCATGTCAGTCCCGGGTTTGATGGGAAGCCAGACGTCCGCAAAGTGGCCGGCACTCCGGAGTCGCGGGTCGATATGAACCACCTTGATGCCCCGCTCCCGGGCCTCCATGAGTTGCTGAGGCCAGGTGATCCAGCAGAACTTGTTTCCGCCCGCATTGGTGATGTTCCATCCCCAGGAGAGGAGGTAGCGGGTATACTTGAAATCGGGATGGAGCACCCCATGCGGTCCAATGGTGTACTCCGCCGCTCGATAGCCGGCGTCGGAACAGTAGCCGCCGTGGCCTAGCTTGCTGGCGCCTATCGCCCCGACAAAGGCCGTATCGTAGAAGGCACCGGCCTTGCTCCTTCCTTTCTGCCAGAGTACGAGACTCGGGTCGCGATCCCTTACCGTGTTGACTTGCTGCGCCACGAGGTCGAGGGCTTCGTCCCAGGAGGCTTCCCGCCATTGGCCGGTGACGCCTTTCTCGTTCGTCCGGATGAGAGGGGTCTTGACCCGGTTAGGGTCATAGAACGCCATAATCTGTGCCTGGCCCTTGGGACAGAGGGTGCCGAGGTTCCTCGGATGGTCTGGGTGACCCGCAAGGGACACCACCCTGCCGTTGAGTCTCCGGGCGATCATGCCGCATTCCTGCTTCCCTATCCAGCAAGTTGTGGGGACGAAATCCTCGGTCGCAGGGGCGGCATCCTTGGGGGTGGTGGGTCTCAGAATCGAGGGAATGCCCAGGTTCCAAGGCGAGACTTGGGTTGCGATCGCGGCGCCCGCGGCGGTGGCTCCACTCAGCTTCAGGAACGTTCTTCTCGAATGTTTCACAATCCGACCTCCCTCTCAGCTGCATTGTGAAGGAAGACGTGACACGGCCGTCTTCCCGCTATCGTAATGGCCCCGTGTATGCGCGTGGGATGGGTACGGCGCTTGGACCCTAGAGACATCAGAGATCCTCCATGACCGCCTCAATGGTCTTCTGCAACTGGGAAATCAGTTCCGCCTCGGAATCCCTCAAGGATTCAATCAGCCCTCCCATGCCTTTCGGGACGTCCCGTTCCAGGGCCTGGTTGCACACACTTAGCCCCCTCATCCTTGAGTCGAGGAGTTGTCTCAGCAGCTGGAGTTCAACTTCCTTGCTCATGGGCAATTTCCTCCAGGATTTGCTCCAACGCTTGGAGAATCTGGGTCGTCTGCCAAAGGGTGGTTCGAACGATCTCCGCTGTCATCTCTCTTATCTCTGGGTTCTCGATGCTGTCTCCTAGGTATGCACAGATGATGGAGAGGGACTGAACCTCACACTCCTCGAGAAATCGCGATAAGGCCGCCGTCGAATCCAGCACCTTGTGGGTAGCTGGAACTGTATCCCCGTTCAATACAATCGCGGAAGGTAGAAAGGGTCTTTGCTGTTGCGTATGGAATTTATATAAATTATGTAACCATAATTGGCGAAGATTACGTACAGCCTTCCGCGGCAGAGCCTCCAGTGGGCGAAGAGTTCACTGGCCAGGCGGTCTCTGGAGGGACCGATGAATCCCCGGATCGCCTGACCTCGCCCTCCAAGGCCGCTTATGCTGGCCTCTTTCCCGGCAAGACCTCAAAGGCCACAGCCGCTAGCCACATCAGGACTCCCCCGATGATGAACAAGAGGGGGGCGAAGGGGAGCCGTGGATCACTGTGCTCAACGCCGCTTGGGGGGAAACCCCACGGTGTTGCGAGGACGAAGAAGCTGACGACGACGAGAACAGCGCCGATGACTAGCATGCATGAGGCATACGTTTTGCGCATTTCAGTCACCTTCACTCAAACTCTCTTTCAATTGGGAGGAGGGGAAAGAGGTGGCATAGAGGCCCACTTCATAAGAGAGGAGCGTGCCGAAGATCTGGGATGGGAAGACGATAAGGTCTTGGCGGGGATACGAGAAGGGAACGCCCACGCCGATCAACCCTCCTCCATCACCGTGGCAATCGTCCTTTGGAGCCGGGAGATGAGTTCGGCCTCTTCGTCCCGGAGTGTCTCAATCAGCTGTCTCAGGGGCTTGTCAACCGCCCCCTCGAGGACATCGTTGCAGATTTTGAGTCCAGACATCCTCGATTCCAGTACTGATCTCAACATTGCCAACTCCTCTTGGCTACCTGTCATCCATACCCTCCAGGGCACTCCGGACCTGCTTGAGAGTGAGACTGGTCTGCCTCACGGAGGCCCTGAGAACATCCTCCAGCATGCCTCTGATCTGCGGATCCTCCACCCTGTCCTTCAGATAGTCACAGATGGTGGCGAGCGACTGGATTCCGCAGTCTTCGGTGAGCTTGAGTAGTGCTTGATGGGGTGAGGCGACCTCATGATCAGAAGATGCTAGGCTTCCGCACACGAGAAATCGATGCGGAGCCGTCCTCTTGGCTTTTGTTTGTAGAAAGTATGGAAATTGCAGAAGGCCTGCAGAGGGCCGTCACTTCTGGGTTGTGGACCCCTGGAAGGATATCTCTGCCACAGTGGTGACGAGCCGGGCCATTCTTCGCAGCAACTCAAGCACGTTGCCGACAGCCAGGCATGCTGCGCATCCCAGCTTGCCCGTAGCCGGCTTGGCAACGAACTCCCGGACCTCTTTGATTCTCTCCTCAAGGATCGGGAGGGAAGAAATGCAGTCCGTGGCGCTCCTCAGATCCCCTCTCGTGAAGGCGAAGAGGCCCTTGTCGGACATGGAGATGACCGAGTTTCCGATCTCCACGCACTCCAAGAGGGCGGACCTCGGGACTTTCAACTTGTCGAGCTCCGCCAACATGTCGAGGATGTCGCGACACGTCCAGGCCATGGCTTTCAGGTGCTGGGCGGTCAGGGCATAGGCGGGGGAGTCAGCCACATCCAGATTCAGGTCCAGCGCCAAGACGGGCTCTTCGGCGATCATCCGGTGTTGCTTCATGACAATCCAAGACAGCCTCTCCACGTCTTCCAACTTGGCGAGGGACTCCGTCAAGCCGACCGTATCTTTGCCAAGGAAGCCGTCGACGATCCGGACCATCGAAGATCGCAAGAGGGCGTACATCCGCTCCAGGGCCATCTTCATCGAGAATCGGGTGGGATCGACGATATCCTCCAAGATGGCTGTGCTCTGGGTCTCCTGCACCAGCTCGAGACCAGACACACTACGCGAGAGGTCGCGGATGGCGCTCATCGCCTCGGGGGCTATCTTCGGATCGCGATGAACTTCAATCCTCTTGAATCCAGCCAGATAGAGGCCGAGGAGTCGCTGATGGATCTCATCTGGCGAAAGCCCTGATGGATCCAGCGTTCCTAGTTTCTCGACCGGTTGGGGGGCGGACTTCGACCTTATTAGCAGGTGGCCGTCCTTCGTGAGCTGAAGCGACACAAAGTCGCCGGGTTCGATCCCGAGTCTATCGACCCAGCGCTTGGGGATAGAGACAGTGTATGTGCTTCCGCCCAGTACCTGGATCTTTCTAGGCTCCACTAGGGAGGCGGGCACAAAACGAAATTCTACATCAACTATATAAATATGGTGTCTATATAAGTCCACCAAGAATATATGTAGGGTGCCGTTGAGGGGTCCTGAGATCGATGCAGAAGGCAACGGGTCTTATCCTCGCTGGAGGTCAAGGAGAGAGGTTCGGAGTCTACAAAGCCATCGTACCGTTCAATGGAGAGCCTCTCGTGCTTCGTCCGTACCGAGTCCTTCGGGAACTCTCAGAGGAGGTTATCATTGCCCATGGCGGTGAGCGTCAGCTACCGCTTCTCCGCGAAATCTGTCCTGAGGCCCTTTTCGTGGGCGACGATGAGTCGGGACCTTTGGGCGGTCTCCTAGCCGGCTTTCAGAGAGCCAAGATGGAGTGGGTCTTGGTGGCGCCGTGCGATGCCCCTCTCCTCTCCGTCGAGCTCTTTCGCGAGCTACTTTCGAGAGCCGGGAGAGCTGATGGCTGCGTCCCGAGGTTACGCGGAACCCCAAACCCCGTCGTCGGGGTGTACCAGAGGAAAGCTTTCTTGCACGCTGCCCTTGAAGTAGCCTCCACTGGCGGCCAAGCTCCCATTGAAGCTCTCTCACACCTGAACATGGTCCTTGTGGAGGAGGACACGCTGAGCGAGATGCCCTTCGGAACGGATTGCCTTCTGGATGTGGACACTCCAGAAGATCTTGAGAGGGCATACAAATGTCTTGCTGCAACGCCATAGACGATCAGTGGTTTTCGATTGACTAGATCTAGTCTCAGACATGAAATGTCGAGGCCACCCACTGGAGCTGCCTAGTGGGATTACCGAAAGTAAATAGGTAGGTCACGAAAGCCTTATGAGAAGCCCAATCCTTCGTCGACGACGTGAGGGACTCCTTTGGTCGGGAGACCACCAATCTTAGAATCTCCCTCAACAGGACATGCAACGTCAACTGCTTCTTCTGCCACATGGAAGGCCAGCCTCTTAGCAAGAACGACCTATCTCCAGAGAGTCTAGAGAAGATTGTTAAGGCCGCCGTGGACGTGGGTGTCCGGAAGGTAAAACTGAGTGGAGGAGAGCCAACGCTGCGCAAGGACCTTGTCGAAGTTGTCAACAGACTTCGTCCCCACCTGGAGGAGATTTCCCTGACCACAAACGCTTCCCGTATGTCTGACTTCGCGCGCCCCCTAAGGGAGGCTGGCCTCGATAGGGTGAACGTCAGCCTCCACACGCTGAATCGCGAAACCTACCGGGCCATAACGGGAACCGACCTACTCCCGAAGGTTGTCGAAGGGTTGGAAGCCACTCTGGAGGCAGGCTTCTACCCGGTGAAGGTCAACATGGTCCTCCTTAAGGGCGTTAACGAATCCGAGGTCTGGGACATGATGGAGTTCACGGCCGAAAGGGGTGCGATCTTGCAGATAATCGAACTCCAAGGACCCCTGCACCAGCTCAGATCCGACGTCTTTTGGGAGCGGTACGTCGCAGTGAAGAGCTTAGAGCCGGAGCTGCGTAAGGTGGGCGTCCTGGTGGGCCGAAACGAGCTCCACGACCGTCCCCGCTATCAAGTCCCCGCCAACGGGGGTTCGGCCCTTGTGGAACTCGTGGGACCCATGTTTAATCCCGCCTTCTGCAAGGGGTGCTATCGCATCCGCCTCACCACCGACGGCCGTGTTAAGACCTGCCTCTTCGACGAGCAGGCTGAGGTCAACCTGAAGGAGGCCCTAGACAGCGGGGCCACCCACGAGGAGCTGGTCGACCTCTTCACCGCAGCCATTGAGTCCCGGGAGCCCTACTGGACGGAGGAGAACGCTTGAAGGTCAAGGTGAGGCTTTTCGCCTCCCTCAGGGAGGAGGTGGGGCAGGAGGTCGTCGAGCTGGAGGTTCCGGCAAAGTGCTCCGTGGACTCCCTCACGGAGACCTTCTACGCCCGCTATCCCAAGGCGGGACGCCTCGGCCCCGTCCTGGTGGCGGTCAACCAGGAGGTCGGGGGTCCAGAGACCGTAGTGAAGGAGGACGACGAGGTAGCCCTGCTGCCTCCCGTGAGCGGGGGATGATTTGAAGAGGGTTGTCACGGAGGACTTCGACGTCGATGCCGTCCTGGAGGAGCTTCGAAACCCGGAGGAGGGCGGCCTCGTCCTCTTCTTTGGGTCGGTACGAAGCCCCAACGCGGGAAAGACTGTGAAGAGCCTGCATTATGAAGCCTATGAGGGGATGGCCGAATCCTACATCCGGAAAGTAGAGGGGGAGGTGCAGGAGGAGTTCGGCGTGCGGCGCGTCCTCGTCCAGCACCGCGTCGGGGACCTGGAACCGGGAGAGAGGACAATCCTGGTGGCAGCCGTGGGGCGCCACCGACAGGAGGCCTTTGACGCGTGCCGCCAAGCCCTCGAGCGGGTGAAGGCGGAGATCCCGGTCTGGAAGAAGGAGATCTACCGGGACGGAGAGGCCTGGGTGAGGCACCGCCACCTCGAGGCCGAGAGCCGGGGCTGAGTCGGTATTCCCATGGCCGAGATGGTCGATGTCGGAGGCAAGGAGTCTGTCGCGAGGTTGGCCACCGCCAGAGGCTCAATTCGCCTGAGCCGGGAGACGGTGGCAGCGATCTCAGCGGGCAAGGTCGAGAAGGGCGATGTCGTGCAGGCCGCGATGCTGTCCACGATCCAGGGGGCGAAGCGGGCGTGGGAACTCATTCCCCTCTGCCACCCCCTCAGGTTGGACTCTGTGAAGCCCGAGGTGACCCTAGGTCAGGAGGAGGTCAGGATCCGATGCACGGTCACCGCCCACGAACGTACCGGTGTGGAGATGGAGGCGCTGATGGCCGTCACCCTCGGTCTCCTAACCGTCTGGGACATGGTTAAGACCCTGGAGAAGGACGAGCAGGGCCAGTACCCATCGACGCGGATCACGGATGTCCACGTGGAGGAGAAGAGGGTCGACCGTGGGGGTTGAGGAGCACAGGAAGCACGGTCCCAAGACCGTTGGATTCGCCGTTATCACCGTCAGCGACAGCCGAACTCCGGAGGATGACGACACCGGGCGGTTGCTCACCGAGGCCCTGACGGAGGCTGGCCACGTGCGGGGATACTACGCCGTCGCGAAGGATAGGGCCCAGGAGGTGCGCACCGCCTTTTGGGAGGCCCTGGAGGCGGAGAACGTCGACCTCATCGTCCTAAACGGTGGCACTGGCATCTCCAAGCGCGACATCACCCTCGAGGCCATTGAGCCACTGCTGGAGAAGATCCTCCCGGGCTTCGGGGAGATCTTCCGACAGCTGAGCTTCCAGGAGATTGGGGGCGCCGCCATGCTCAGCAGGGCCTTGGCAGGCACGTGCCGTGATAGACTCGTCATCGCCCTTCCCGGGTCACCAGAGGCAGCCCGCTTGGCCTTGGAGAAGCTCCTACTCCCGGAGCTATCGCATCTCATCTGGGAGGTCAAGAAGTGAGGCCCGGGTTCTAGGCGGCTCGACCGCTTCGAGATCCTGGCCTAGCTCTGGGATATCGGTACACTAAATCGTAAGTAAAAAAGGAGAGGGGGGCGAGGCCACCCTCAGAAGAACAGGATGACCCGGAGCAGCAGGACAGCTGCCGTCACCCAAACGGCTATGGAACGCATGGGCCCGACCTCCCTCTCTTTGGGTATTTGTATAGCGCCCCTCCTCGGCACTCGTTCAACCTGCTCACCTCGTAGCTGCCGACTTGTTCGACTTCCGACCGGCGTTTGCCAGATCCTTCAGGGCACTGGCGAGGGCGTTGTAGGCCCTTGCGGCTAGGCCCTTTCGGGTCTTCGTCCCGTTGACCACCTCCTTCAGGAAGTATCCGGGTCCGGTGCCAGGCCCGTACTCCATTCGGAGGTAGCGTGCGAGCTCCGCGTAGTGCTGCGGGTTTGTGCGGTGCTTGACGACCGCCTTGCCGTATTCGTGCTGCATTTCTTCTTGCCTCCTTGGCGATCCTTTCCGGACCGTCTAGAACAGAGGAGGCATGAGGGGGGTCATCGGCCTGTCGCAGTAGGTCCATAGTAATTACTATGGAGAGGGGTCCAAGGCGCGCGAATCCCGGAGCCGGTGCTCAACCCGCGAGATTCTTATGCTGTCCCCAACCTAGGGTCAGGCAATGCGACCCTTCGGCGATCTTCTCCCGCTCGATGCGGCGATGGATATCGCCCTCCAGGCGGCAGTCCCCGTGAGGCGAGTGGAGAGGATTGCCCTCGTGGAATCGGGTGGCCGTGTGGCTGCGGAGGATGTCGTCGCACCGATAGATGTCCCGATGTTCGACAAGGCGGCGATGGACGGCTACGCGTTGCGGTCGGCGGACACTCGAAGAGGGAACCGTCTCGAACTCATGTGCGTGGGGAGGGCCCACGCGGGGGAACCCTTCAGCGGTAGCGTCGGGCCTGGCGAGTGCGTGGAGGTGGCCACCGGATCTCCGGTGCCCTCTGATTGTGACGCCGTCATTGAGGTGGAGGCGACAAAGGTGGAGGCGGACCGGGTAGTCATCGACTCGGAAGTGGAGCCTGGCAAGAATGTCTCGTCCCGGGGAGAGGACATCGTGGTGGGAGACAGGCTCGTCCCAAAAGGGACTGTCCTCAAGCCGGGTCACCTCGGCGCAATCTCCTCCCTGGGCATCCAGGAAGTTGCCGTATACGAGAGGCCGAGGGTGGCCGTCTTCCCCACCGGCCGCGAAGTCCGTCGGAGTGGTCCCCTTCGGCCAGGGGAGGTCTACGATGCCAACTCCTTCACCCTCGCCAGTCTCGTGCAGGAAAATGGGGGATCGGTCACGGTCTCGGACCCCGTCCCCGACGTCTTCGAGAAGATGACGGAAGCCGTGGGGAGAGCGAAAGACTACGACCTTGTTCTCCTGTCTGGCAGCACCTCCGTGGGGGAGAGGGACTACCTCAAGGAAGCCACGGAGGGTCTGGGGGAGGTCCTGTTCCACGGAGTCGCCTCAAAGCCGGGTAAGCCGCTCCTGCTGGCTCGAGTAGGAAAGGGACTCGTGTTCGGAATGCCCGGGTTCCCGGCCTCATGCATCCTCCTGGCATACCACGTCCTTCGCCCCGTTCTGCGGAAGATGGCCAGCTTGCCGACGGAGCCCCTGAAGGTCGGACTCCCCTTGGGGGAGGACATGCCCGTCAGGGACAACCTAACCCAACTGGTCACGGTCCACATGGAGGATGGCAAGGCCTACAAGGCCTTCAGGAAGGCTGGGAGCATCACCAGTGTCTCGGAGGGGGAGGGATACGTAGTCATCCCCCCGGGCCAGAGGCTGAAGCGGGAAAGCTCAGTCGAGGTCGTCCTCTTTTGACCAGCTAATGCTCTCGTCCGGCGTAGGTCCGGGCTCGTCTGGCGGCGTCCGATCGAACAGCTCACCCTCATCCCACTCGGCCTCTCCCTCAGCGGCCGGCGCCTCCGGCGTCACTTGCTCTGCAGGGCTCGGCCGACGTCTGCGCCTGAAGAGGAAGACCGCTACAACAACCGCGACGGCCAAGACGCCCAGCAGGATCAGTCCTCCAGCATTAACGCCGCCGGGCTCGGTGAACGGCGGGGCGAAGAAGGCGGTGTAGGTTGGGTCGTGTTCCACCCGGTACCCTCGCCAGCCGGGGAAGGCTACGGCGTACCAGAAGGCTGCGCTGGTGAAGTCCTCGCTACCGTTGACGATGAGGTCCCTTGGATTGTCGTACCTAGCCCGGATGTCGGAGCTCAGCCCGTAGGCCATGAGGGCCATGAGGTGCAGGCTGAAGCCCGCCTGCCACGCTATGAGAAGCAGGTCCCACGGTCGAGCCAAGGCGAGGATGTTGTAGGCCGGGGCATCCTCCTGAATCCTCTCGTCCGTGTCCTCGTCCGTCAGGTCGAAGGTTCCTCGGAAGCCCACTCGGAGGGCCCTCTCCGCTCGGTCTCCGATGCGGATGTCCAGGTCCTCATCGAGGGGCTGCTGGATCCCGGTGTCCACCTCCAGTCCAGACTCTGCACCCTCTATCTCGTAGTTCGAGGTAAACATGGCGACGTAGTGGACGACGCTGATGCCGAAGTTGTCGGGGATGTCAGCCCTCTCGCCGTGGACGCCCCAGATCCAGAGGTCTGAGATCTGGCCGAGGGTGTAGAAGGTCTCTGCCCTCATGGTACCGGCCTCCGGGTCGATGGTGACGTCGTACACGACGCTGAACTCGCTGAACTTGGCGATGTACAGGGGGAAGTTGAGGGATAGGATGAGGGCCAGGGGGTTGCTGGCGTCGATGATCTTGGCGTACATGTTCCTGTAGCGCATGCCGAAGCGGTAGTGGCCGTCGCCGAGCTTCTCCACCGGGAGCGCCTCCACGATGGGCGCATAGGTGCGGTCGCCCAAGGTCTCGCCGACGCCGAAGGGGATCACGTAGTATACATCCTCGTTGCCAGGGTCTGGCATGCCGTTGCTACCCGGTCCCGTGCCGTTGTAGGTGTCCCTATAGGCCAGAAGGAACGCGAAGACGGCCCCGATGAACACCTCCTGCCCCTCTGGAGTCGTGTAGTGCATCCCGAAGAGCTGGTACGGGAGGGTTGAGACGAAGTTATCATCCGTCACGTTCTTCAGTGCCACGAGGAAGGCCTGGGCACCGCTGTAGTTGACGTAGGAGACGACGAAGGTGGCGTTAGCTCCCTCTGGGGTCTCATGAGTCAGGTTGTCGACGGTCCACATCTCCTCAGAGAAGGTGTGGCCGAGGGTCTCAGCCTCGTCCCCGGGGCTCCACTCGTCTGCCCTCGCCGCCTGCGTGAGGAGGGCAAAGGCGAGCACGAGGGTTCCGAGGACCGTAAGTGCTCGAGCTCGCATGGCCACGTCTTCCATGGGTCCCTGGATAAGCCTTTAGGGGACGTTATCGCCCGTGATTCGCAGTCGTGATAATCCTGAGGGTCACTTTCGGCCACCTCCCACCCTTCGCCCTTTTAAGGAGCCCGCCTTGAGCGGCCATGGGTGACTCTGTGCTGAGGGAGTTGGAAGGGGTGGGGCCCAGGACCATGGACAAGCTCCTGGACGCCTTCGGATCCGAGGAGCAGCTTCGGCAGGCGGCCCAGGACCTGGAGTTGGAGCGGTTCGTCGCCATCCGAGGGATCTCCTCTCAGAAGGCTCTGGACATCATGTCCAACCTGAGGGGCATCCAGGACTTCCCCTTCCTGAGGACGGATGCCGCCGAAGCCATCTACCAGGACATCATCCTCCGGATCCAGGAGTTCGCCAACACTACCTACGCGAAGAACAAGATCCTCCTCCTGAGGCCTCTCTCAGATCTCAACGCCAGGAAGACCCTACTGAAGAGGGTGATGGAAGCGAAAGAGCGTGTCAGGCAGCTTCCGATGGAGAGGCTTGCTTCCATTCTGAGGGGGCTTCCCGCTCTCAAGTACCCAAAGCCAGTCTTTGACTCCACCAAGGTGGTGGTCGTCGAGGACGAGGCCACGCTAAAGGCACTGGAACCCTTCAGCGGTTACAGCGAGATCCTGCTCCCAGACGACCTGAGGAGACCAGAGGAGTATGATCTCGTCGTCTACGTGTGCACGTCGGGATCCTTGGAGTTCGAGGGGCTGGACCAGGTCCATGTGATCCTTGGGCGGCCAGAGGCCTGGCAGGTCTTTCCGGAGTCGGTGGTGGACTTCTTCCGGGCCAACGTGAGCGCGCTTGAGGGGCTGCTTGAGCTGGGAGATTTCATCGAAGGAATGGGCGTGGCAGCCGAGGTGCTCGACCTCCTCTCGGGACTCCAGGTTTCACCACCCATTCACCATGAGGATGTCCTGGACGATCTCATCAAGGACCTGAACGAGGGCCTGGGCGAGAGGCTTTCCAAGCTATCCCTCGAAGGCCCGGAGATCCTGGAGCTGTTGCAGAAGGGCCTCCCGAAGCGGGTGAAGGAGGTGTTCACAGAGGTGCTCGAGGAGGGAGAGCAACGAATCCTTGAAGTGACAGGGCTGAGGGTTAGGTTGGACCCCTCCTACCCCCTCTCCCTGCCTGACGGGGAGTTGGACCGTGCCCTCAGGGAGAGCCGCCGAGTCGCCAAGATGAGGGCGTTCGAAGGCCTGCAAAGGGCAGCGAGACTCCTGGTGGAGAGGGCCGCGCAGGTCAGGGAGGTCCACGGCCGAGCCCTGGAGTTTGACTTCGAACAGGCCCTGGGCTCCTTTGCGCTGAACTACGAGCTGCAGCCACCTAGGTGGGGTGAAGAGATCCAGCTGAGGGGCGCTTTGCACCTGGCTCTGAACAACAGCCGAGCTTCCCAGCGGGTCGACTACGGACTGTGTCAGCCTCACAGGGTAGCACTGCTCACAGGCGCGAACAGTGGGGGTAAGACCACCCTGCTGGAGACAGTGGCTCAGGCGTACATCCTGGCGACCATGGGGCTACCCGTCAACGCCAGAGAAGCCGTCCTGGAGCCGGTGGAGGCGTGTTACTTCTTCTCGCGTCAGGGTTCCATGACTGCAGGCGCCCTGGAGGGGTTCCTGACAACCTTCATGCCTCTCGCCCTCAACGACCTTCGGAAGGTGGTCCTAGCGGATGAGCTGGAATCGATGACGGAGCCGGAGGCTGCCGCGGCGCTCATGGCGACCTTCCTAGACCGATTGAGAGGGGGCGGGAGCTATGCCGTTGTCGTGACCCATGCCGCCAGGTCGATCCTGCAGACCACCGATATTAGGGTGGATGGAATTGAGGCTCGGGGGCTTGACGAGAGGTACAACCTCATCGTCGATAGGACTCCGAAGCGGGGCCTCATTGCCAGGTCAACGCCGGAACTCATACTGCAGCGTCTCATGGCCCTCAACCACGGCGAGGAGGGCGAGATGTACGAGCTGGTGTTGGAGAAGCTCCGGTCTAGAAGGTCAAGCTGAGAGCTTCAGCCAGACGGCACCTGCTGAATCCTGATCGTCAGCTGCGCAGTGTACGTCCCGTTGGGCGTCCCGTAGGGCACCGTCACGCTGAACTGCACCACGACGGTGTTCTCGTCGCTGTCCGTACTGTGGGCGAACCACCACGACGCCGACCCGAAGATGTACACCGCGTTCCCGATCCCCAGCCCGGCGAAGGCGGTGTCCGACGTGATGTTGTCGTTGGGGTCCGCCGCGGCCAGGATGGTGACGTTGTCGATGCCGATCGTGTTCGACCCGTCCACCAGGTCCGTCACGAACCAGAGGCGCATCCGGAAGGCGTCGTTGGACCGGTAGTAGACGGTTACTGTGTTCGTGTTCTGCGTGTCCCCCGGTCCCAGGGTCACGACCCAGTTGGCACTGATATTGACGAAGGTGTACATGTACACGCCGAACTCCAAGTGCTCGCCGGTGGAGGCCGTTTGGAGTGTAGCCGTCTCGACACCGTCGGTGGCGAAGGTCTCTGCGTTCCACGAGTTGATGTCGTTGTACCCCCCGGCACTGGAGTCGGTGGGATCGTTCGCCTGCTTCACCTGGTAGCCGAGCTTCAGGGCGAGCTTGAACTCGTAGCCGTTGGTGATAGCGGTCGCCGTACTGGCTGAGGCGTTATACGTGGCTCGGCCCT
>CAYFYA010000009.1:0-94951 GCA_964347325.1 uncultured Methanomassiliicoccales archaeon
TGCGGAAGTACTGCAGTTCCTCAAAGGGCCCGAAGTTCGCGGGATAGAGCTTGCGATAGCCCACTACGTCGCCGTCGCTGGAGACGTAAACAGAACTGTTGTACAGCACTCCGGTCTCTTCATCCCTCTCAGGCATGCCGAAGATGATGCTGGCGTTGCGGCCTTCAGCAATCTTCCGTACCTCGTTCACAGACGGCCCACGAAGGTCCTCCCCCAGTTCTGGGAAGAGATCTTTACACATGTATCCCGTGAGGTAGAGCTCACCGAAGAGGTAGAGGTCCGCCTCTGTCGCGCTCACGAGCTTTCGCATCCTCTTCAGGTTAGCCGCTTTGTTGCCCAGCTCGGGTGCGGCCTGGATTAGGGCGGTCTTAAAGGTCGTTCCTATGCTCTCACCCCGCTCAGGAGTCCCTGAGAGTATCGCAACCGGCTTTTAAAGCGAGGTGCCCGATAGTTCGTGATGTCATAGAAGAACCAACAGGGACCTCTGTCTTTTACCGTCGCGAGTGTGCGTGGACTCTGGACCAGTTTCATCCAGAACGGTCGTTGACCATCCGAGTCGAGCCTGAAGTCGTGAGGCGTCGAGCGGAGTTTCGTCTCGAGGGAGTCCCGATTCTGTACTCGCCCATCACCTTGCTCCCTTCCATACTCGGGGCAGGAGCATGCTAATGCCGTGGACCTTGTCCATAGCTCCATCCCAATCCGCCAGAATATCGCCGAACTTCTCGTCAATCCGCTGCGAGACCTCGTGCAGCCTCTTCGCAAGTCCCCCGCTGTCTCTTCCGCGGTAGATCACAGCAACGTGGTGGTGCCTCCCGCCCTCCATCAGAATCTTGCGTTCGCCGAATTCGAGCAGCCGCATCTCTTCATCCATGCCGCCGCTGAATACGTCCTTCACGTAGCTCTGGATGGCGGTAAACATCGCCGCTACAAGGTCCTCATCCTTATGTTGGAGGATGGTGCTAGATCGGTGGGCCAGGAGCGTGCCGGCCGGATCGATCACAAACACCTCCTCGACGTGTACCTTCCCTCCTCTGAAGCGCATCGCTACAGCGAACGTTCCCACGGACATTGTCACAATCAGGGTCCATAGCCACCATGGCCAGGAGGTGATATCGATTCCGGTCGAGACAACTTCCACCAAGACGGGATCGCTCATCGACGACTCTGCCGGGCTTCCCTTTCCTTCCGTGAAGTCCATGGCGAAGCGCAGGCTTACAGTCCGAGGGTCGCCACTCAGCTTGAGCTGAACGCCGATGTGGGTGGATGACCTCTCTGGCAAGTTGGGCACGGCCCAGGAGAGGAGCCCATCGGTGGAACTCATGTCGAAGCTCGCATTGGTGTCTACGAATTCTACGCCTGGGGGAAGGGTGAGGTTCAGCCAGCCAGTGGCGGGCGCGCCACCGGAGTTGTAGATGGTGACGTTCAGGCGGAGGATAGACCCGCTTTCTACGCTGGCCTTCGAGGAAACCAGGGTCAGGGTGACCTCTGGGGCCAAGAGTTCCATCGCGGTAGGAAGGCTCTCTTCAGAGATTGGATTCCCATTACCGTCTGTCGCTTTCCAGGAGACCGTCAGCCCGAGGTCGAGGCCATCTACCATGCCGTGTGTCACCTCAAGACGAGCGACCAATGAGTGGTCTCCGGGCGTCACGCTGTCAAGGACGACGCTGAATCCTCCGGCGGTAACCTCGTAGGAGGCGGTGGGGGTAAGTGAGACAAGCCGATAGTCGCCCCCAAGGCTCCAGTTTGCCCAAGCCCTGAGGGCGGTTCCCGTGCCAGTGTTGTTGTAGTACAGCGTGATGTCGACCTCATCGCCCCGTTCAGCTGTCGAGGCGTCGGAATCCAGTTGAGGCGAGAAGGAGGCCACTCGTACAGTCGACGGAACAGCCACTGGCCCCGCCTCCAGGCGAGTCCCATTGGAGTCTTCATAATGGACTCGAGCTGGGGAGACTAGCACCGTGAGGTCCGGGGTCCCGACGTTAACCACCATCGACCACTCGAAGGAGGTGGTATCTCCGGCGTCGAGGGCGGCAACGGTCCAATTCAGAGCTCGTTGGACGGGGCTATAGTTACCCATTGGGGAGGAGGATATGTAGGTCACGTTCGGGTCTATGAAGGTCTCAATCAGGAGTCTCTGGACGATCCCTGAACCCACGTTCCGCACCATCAGGTTATGAGTCAGTGTATCCCCGGGGTCCACATCGTCCATGCTCGAGACCAGGGAGAGGTCTATGACGCCACTGACTATTGTGATGGTTACGTCCTGCCCTGTCTGGATGAAGGGAACTCCCCTGTGATCGGTGGCCTCGAAGGTGAAGTTTGTCACCACTAGGGTCCCATTTGGAGTGCCACCCATTGCCGAGGCGGTGATGTTGAAGGAGTAGTCTCCTGGAGTCACGCTTGAGAACTCGTAGGAATAGGCGCCGGTCAGGACGCCGCCTATGGACTCGGCGTCGTCGCCGACGTAGCTCAGCTCTGCCGGAAAGCTGACATTCACCCAGATGTCCTCAGCAGGCCCCTGCCCGGAGTTAGTGAACTCCACCCTCAACACACTGGTCTGTCCCGGCTGAATGGTCGAGGTCGAAGCGGTGACGAGGAAGTCCAGGTTTGGAGAGCCCACCCAATTGATCCTCACGGCGACGTGGTCAAGGCGGGCGCCTGAGAAGTTGGTGGCGACTCGGACCATGAAGTTGGCATCGGATAGCTTGGAGGCATCCCAAGCCGTGGCGGCGGAGAAGTCAAGCCACTCAACGGAGTCATCATCTGAGGACTTGTTGGTGGCCGTAAGGTTCGGAGCCCATGTTGATCCTCCGTCCCAGGACACACTCAGATTAAGGATAGGCCTCTGGCTCGTCCTGAACCACTCGACTCCCGCCTCGACCCTATTCACGATATCTGTGGGGTCGAGGCCGTAGCCGAAGTTGGACCAGGCGGTGTCATTCTTACCTGGACCCGGCAGCGACAACCCCCAGACAATCAGGTCACTTCGTATGCCCGTAGTGTTGTCCGGGTTGCGACCTATGACGGCAGTTCCCGAGAGTGCCTCACGAAAACGTAGCTTCCAGGTGGTGCTCGAGGAGATCTGTTCTGCGTGGACCACGAGAGTGGGTTGCTGGTCCCGGTCGGGACTGAAGCCATTGTTGTTCTCGGCCTCCCCGCTGTCGATGCGATAGCTCACTCCAGCAGTATCATCCCTGAGTTCGGCTACGGCAACTTCGGAGCTGGATCCCATCACCGCGTTCGCGAGGACGACTACATACTCTTGCAGGTTGGGCGTATAGGTCGTGTCTAGGCCGGAGAAGTCTACGAAGCCTGTGTTAGTGGTCGATGCACCGCTAGTGTCGGTCGACTGAACCACCTGATCAAAGACGGAAGCCCTGAGGACGACGATTCGACCGCGACGGAAATCTGCGGTCGGGTCTGAGCGGGACCGGACTTCTATGGTAAATGGCCTATCGCCGGCATCGAGCTTGGCGACCTGGGCCTTCATGAACGACATCGAGTCAGCGTCGTCTTCCCATTCCTGGTGATAGTCTGAACCCAGGACAGTTCCGTTGGCGAGGAAGCGAACCGTAGCCGCATCGTCACTGTTGCCACCATCCGTCCTTCCTTCTGCCGACATGAGGGTTATGTAGTTCCCAGCTTCGGGGAGGTTGAAAGTCGTCGTAAGCAGGACCGTCCAGCTCGCAACATCAGCATCCGTCACATTGAAACCGTCCCCATTGCGGACCACCTGCCAGTAGTCTTTGCCCTCCGTCAAAAGGTCGAGAGGGATTGCGACGATCGCCATCGCTCCCGCGTAACAGGTGGCAAGCAGGCCCGACACGCACCTGAACCTGAACCTTAGAGTGCTTGTGCCGTCCCCGGTGACGACATGGAATCCACTAGTCTGTCCGGAGGCCCAGTGGGCTCCCGAACCGAGGCCTTCACCAATGCCCCTAGCTATCACAGTCGAGCCGAACTCTAGTACTAACTCGCTGAGGGTCGAAGTATCACCTGCCCCGTGGTTGCCGGAGTAGATGACAAGGTAGTCGCTGCCAGCAGGTAGCGCAGTCGTCTCGGCGTTGGCATCTTGAAGAAGGGTTAACGTGGTGCTCTGCTCTGTATCCTGGAAGGCAGTGATTGGAGTGATGTTTCCTTCGCCTCCGTATCCTTCGTTTGCTTCGGCGTAGGCATCGTCAGATGAAGAGGCACGATCACAGTAGGTCCAGTTGTTCCCCACCGCCACACACGACGTGGGATTTCTCTGAGTCTCCACCGCGGCGGCCGAACCCACAGGCGACTCCAGGCCCAAGATGGGAGGGAGCATTACGAGTGTCAGGAGCAAGGCGAACGCCAGTGCCAAGACGATCAGCGGGTTGCCTTCTGTACCGCGTGGCATAGCGGTCTCACCTGTCTCGGTGGAACCCCCCTTTGGATTGCTCTACACAATTGGAGGGGAAGGGAGCGCTGCACGCGATCTGCGAAGGGAGGTTACGGCGTCGGCTCAGAAACCCTGGGAGGGCAAGAGCTGCGCTCAGCGGCTTGCCTAACCCTGTTGTGCGCCACCCTGGACCGCACACGATTGCACTTCTTTGACGCCCGCTGAAATATCCTCCTACGTCGTTATCATTGGAGATATCCAGACGAGAAATCCTTCGCGCCCCCCGATGACCGCCTCCTTGTCGTGTTACTGTCTGAGATAATGATGACGCTGGTTTTTTAGCTCCTATCCTGCGAACCCATGATGTGTTCCGTGCCCGCGGCAAGAGCCATGCGAAGTTGAAGATCTGCGCCGTAGGAGAGGAGGCGGTCGGAAAGACGAGTTTGATCCGCCGCTTCGTGGCCGACAAGTTCAGCGAGGAGTACATCAAGACCGTCGGTACCCACTTGAGCAAGAAGACTGTGAGGCTAGAAGACCTTGACGGCGGCCCTATCAAGGTGGACGCCATCATCTGGGACATCATGGGCCAGCGGAGCTTCTCAGACCTTATCCAGGATGCCCATTTTCAGGGGGCAAAGGGCGTCTTTGCGGTGTGTGATATCACCCGTACAGACACCCTTGGGAAGCTTAACGGATGGCTGGTGAAGCTCTTCAGCACGGTCGGACTCGTCCCGGTGGTTATCATGGCGAACAAGTGGGACCTCAAGACGGCTCGCCAAGTCCGGAAGGAGGACATGATGAGAATGTCGGAGACCTACGGCAGTCCCTACTTCCTGACGAGTGCAAAGACGGGGCAGAACGTTCCTCAAGCCTTCGAGGACCTGATAAGGAGAATTCTCGAGAGGCGGGAGACCAAAACGATCACTGGTTGAGCCCTCTGCTGAATGTTCCGCAAATCCTGCTCAGGAAGTGCTCCGGAGGGGATGTCATCCTCATAGGGTTCAATCCCTCGATTAAGCCCTGACAAACGCATGGAAACGTGTTTCTATAACCGTATCCCTACGGATATGAAAGTGGAAACGAGGCCTTGACAAGGAAAAAGTCCGGAATGTCGGGAGCAGCCTCATGGTCGCGATCCCCGCGCAGCTCGCCGCCATGGTGGGGATTGAGGCCGGAGATCACTTGGAGTTTGACCATATCGGGGATGGGACGCTGCGGCTGCGGAAGGTCTAGGTGAGGGCCTTCTTCTCACTCTTGAATCTGGTAGAGGCGAGCAGTGCAATGCCGACGAAGACCAGAATCAAGGCAACGACCCCAGTCGGAGGAATCCACCACGCCCACGACGTCCACACTGAAGGTCCTGGAGAAGAAATGTAGACCCAGCCAAAAACAATGACCCACAAACCTTGTAGCCCAGCCACAGCGAAGATGAGAGCTACGATCACGAGGCCTGAGTAAAGGGCAGCGAGTCCCCAACCCCTCCTTGTCATGCGTGTCATGAGAACCCCTCGGTCGGCGATATGCATGACACACGTTAACGATTGCGATATGTTAGCACGAGACCCCCTGCTTGCAGCATGCTTGCAGGTTGAGGCAGGAAGATCCTCGTCCAAAGTATGGAAGGGCGCATCCACGCAAGTGCGGATACTGACCCATTTGTGGAGTGCTCCCGAGGGGATTTGAACCCCTGTCAGGGGCTTTCTCTGGCTCCAAGGAGCCGCGAGAGGCCCCGATGCTTGACCGGACTACACCACGGGAGCGGCCTGCCAGCCTACTCCCGCGCCTCTATTTTGGCTTTTCTGTATCGCGAGTGGAAGCCACCGCCCCGCCGGTAAGGTTAGATAGGGTCACGGCTGTCTGCTTCGGAGTGACCTTAGAGATTCGTCCGTTCCAACCTCGATCGGCCACTGAGCCGGAGTGGGCGATGTACCACCGGTTTCGCCGCCTGAGACAAGAAGAGCGAGAGCCAGATGACCCGCTCATGGAGGACAGCGCGATGGAGCAGCTGATGAAGCGGCAGGACCCCCAATGGGAGCAGCTCTACTTCGCCGCCGTTGAGGGAGACAAGGCACCAGACAAGTGCTTGGGGTGGCTCGAGCTGGGTCTAGCACGGAAGGATTCCCTTGCCCACGAGACAAATGCACATATGTTATGGGTCGAGATTGAGGTTCTCGCTCCCGAGCGCAGACAGGGCATCGGCACTCGCCTGCTGGCCAAGGCGGCCGAGCTTGCCAAGGAGAGGAATCGATCCCTCATCATAGGCGGGAGCGACGAGGACGAAGGCAAAGCCTTCATCGAAGCCGTGGGGGCCAAGGTGGCCCAGTGTTGGCGGGAGAGCAGACTTTACCTTGACAGAGTGGATTGGAATATGATGGAGGAGTGGGTCCGGGACGGGCAACAACGGTCGCCCAAGACCACGTTACTGTTCTTCACCGACATCCCCAATGATTCCGTAATCGAGGAGTACTGCGAACTCCTTCAGGAGGTGTCCAATCAGGAGCCTCGCGGAGATCTCGATCTCGGTGATGAATTCCTGACACCGGAGATCCTTAGGCAGCGGGTGGCCAACTTCAACAACGCCGGCGGGACGATCCTAAGGGCAATCACTCAGGAGGGCGAGGGTGACCTCAGCGGTCTCACAAACATGGGGTACCTCCCCTCCGAGAGAACGCACATCCGCCAATTCATGACAGGGGTCAAGGACGTTCACCGTGGAAGGGGTCTGGGAAAATGGCTCAAGGCGGCGATGCTCATCAAGGTTCGAGAGGAGTACCCCCAGGTGAAGGTGGTCCGAACAGGCAACGCCACCTCGAACGAGGCGATGTTGTCCATTAACGTGAGGCTAGGTTTCAAGCCGTATCGGGAGGGGGTCGAGGCGCAGATACCCCTCAAGGCCTTGGAGGCCTACCTCAACTTCTAGGGCCGATTCCTTAGGGAAGGACGAGTCCAAAGGCCTCCTTCATCGCCTCACCCGTCTCGTCCATGAACAGGTGTTTTAACTCTGTGTACTCGTGCAGCCCGTAGATCCCGAGCTCTCTTCCGACGCCTGACTGCTTGTAGCCGCCGTGGGGTGTCGCGCAGCTGAGGATGTGGTGATGGTTGACCCAGACCGTGCCCGCCTTGATCTTACGTGCGAACTCCTCTCCACGCTGAAGGTCCCCCGTCCAGACCGAAGCAGCCAGCCCGTAGGAGGTCCCGTTGGCGAGTTCCAGGGCCTCTGATTGGTCGTCGTAGGTAAGAACAGAAAGCACTGGGCCGAAGATTTCCTCCTGGGCAATCCGCATGTCGTTCTCCACGCCGTCGAAGATCGTCGGTTCCAAGAAGAAGCCCTTCTCAAATCCCTCTGGCCTCTTTCCCCCCAGGACAAGATGGGCTCCCTCTTCGACGCCACTGGTGATGTAGCCCTCCACCTCCTCCCGCTGTTTCTCAGAGATCAGAGGCCCCATGTCGGTCTCCCACGAGGCCGGAGTTCCGAGTCGCATGGCCTTGGCCCTATTCACAAGGCCTTCCACGAAGGAGTCATGGAGGTGTGAGGGGAGGATGAGGCGGGTCCCCGAGAGACATATCTGACCCTGGTGGAGGTACGCCCCGAAGAGGGTCCCCTGGAGGGTCTCCTCAGAGTCCGCGTCATCCAGCACAACCATAGGGGATTTCCCGCCGAGTTCGAGGGTGACCTTCTTCACTGTCGGTGCGGCCATGGCCATGACCTCTCTCCCGACCTCGGTGGAGCCGGTGAAGGCGACCCTGTCCACGTCTGGGTGGGTGACCAGCTCCCGACCAACCTCCCTCCCCGCACCCGTTATGATGTTGAGGACTCCTGGAGGTACTCCCGCATCGAGGGCCATCCTACCGTATTCCAAGGCCGTCAGGGGCGTGTATGAGGCAGGTTTGAGGACCATGCTGTTCCCGGCGGCCAGGGCCGGTGCGACCTTCCACACGGCCATGAGAAGGGGGAAGTTCCACGGGAGAATTCCTGAACAGACACCGATGGGCTCCCGCACGACTCGGCTCTTGATGCCGATGTCTGGGAGGTCGACGATCTCGTCCCCCAGTCTCGCTGCCAGGCGGGCGAAGTGCCGGGTATGCTCGATGACCATGGGGATGTCAGCATAGCTAGCTTGACGGATGGGCTTCCCGCCGTTTAGAGACTCCAGGGATGCGATTTCCTCGGCGTTGGCTTCCACCAATCTGGCCAGCCTCTCCAGGACCTCGCCTCTCTTTGACGGATTCATCGTGGGCCACGGGCCCATGTCGAAGGCGTCCCTCGCGGCATCGATGGCTGTCCTGGCGTCCTCCCTGGACGCCTTTGGCACTGTCGCGATGACGTCTTCGGTGGACGGGTCGAGGACGTCGTAGGTCTCGCCGGAGGCCGCGTCCACCCACTGATCTCCGATCAACATCTGGTACTGCATGGGATTCCCCGCGGAAAGACGCCACACTTATACTTCTGTTCTTCCATGGAGCCCGGGGAAGCGGTTGAGGGCAGTCCAGTACCACGGTCCGGGGAAGCCCCTGACCCTCGAGAACGTCGAGGACCCGGAACCTGAGTCGCGGGAGATCCTAGTTCGCGTCGAAGCCTGTGGGGCCTGTCACAGCGATCTGCACGCCATGCAGGAGCACTTCGCACCGTTGGACGAGGGTCACATCCCCGGCCACGAGATCTCAGGCCGTGTAGAGGCCTTCGGCACCGACTGCAGGAACTCCTACGACCTCAGCGGGGGTGATCCTGTGATCGTCTCCTGGATCGCCTCTTGTGGCGTTTGCCCCGAGTGCCAGCGAGGCGAGGAGAATTACTGCAGATACTTGGAGCATCCGGGGCTGACTCCCGACCGTCCCGGTGGTCTAGCCGAGCTGGTCGCCGTCCCGGAGCACGTCGTGATCCCCTTCCCGCCCGAGGTTCCCCTGGAGGATGCGAGCGTGCTGTCGTGCGCCTACGGGACGGCCTATAACGCTCTCCGGAACCGAGGTCGCCTCCGGGGTGGTGAAACCATGGCCGTCTTCGGCTGTGGCGGGCTGGGGCTAGCGACCATACAGCTGGGGACCATCTTCGGAGCCTCGACGATCGTTGGGGTGGACATCTTGGAGGAGAAGCTGCCGTTGGCCGGGGAGCTGGGGGCGAGCGTCCTCATCGACGCCTCGAAGGAGGATAGTGTGGGTCGGATACTGGAGGTCACGAGACAGAGGGGTGTAGACTTGGCCCTGGAGGCCCAGCCCGAGCCAGACCTCATCAGATCCCTGGAGGTCGTCCGGAGGGGTGGACGAGTCGTTGTCATGGGACTTCACCCCATGGGTTCGGAGATTCCGATGGACATCATGGGGTTCTCCCTCTACAACCTCTCCCTTGTCGCCTGCTTCGGTTACAGCCCCAGAAGAGATCTCCCCCAGCTCGTGAACCTGGTGGCCGCAGAGCGTCTCGACCCGGGCAAGATCATCAGTCGCTACTATCCACTGGAGGCCGTTAACGAGGCCTACGCGGACCTGGAGTTGGGGAGGGTAGCCAGGGCGGTCATCAGAGTCCGCTAGCTCTCAGACGAACTCCGTGGGCACCTCACCTGCGGTCGACACCAGGAGCTTGGCGGCCTTGGTGTACCGCATTACCTTCATCATGCTACCCTTAAGCTTGAACTTGCCCGTGAGGAGGCCTCGGATCGGGTCGATCTCCTTGTTGATCAGCTTGATCCAGTTGCCGTAGGGGCCAGCATACGTGAAGGCTGTATCGAGTTCTTCCCCGGGTTCCAGCATCCGGGCCTCTCGACACTTCCCGTGCCACAGGTTGACGTAGAAGACAGCCTCTTCCTCGAGGCCGCCCTCCGGCTGACATATGAATAGGAAGTCCCCCTCCCAGTCCCTGGCGGCCTCCGCATACGCCTCGTTGCTGTTGATCCTCTCCATGAAGATTTCAATCCACTCTTGTGAAGGAAAGGTGGCCATGCTTACCGCTGTCTCGGTACGGGAACTCACTATTTAACACACCTCAAGGCGTCCGGGCCCGATCTATCCCCAGGGCGACGGCACGAGGGTCGACTCTGACCAGTAGACGTCCACGATGGCCCCCTCCAGCACGACCACGGCTATCGTCACCACCTCCCCACGGAGCCAGGCCGAGACCGCCAGCTCAAGGGTTCTCCAGGAGGCCTGGGAGTCGCCAGTTACGACGCCAAGCTGGTTCTCCGTGACGACGTGTGTCGTCCCGTTGATCGTGATGATGATCTCGTTCCCCGCTCCCCCTGGGGCTATCCCGATGAAGGCGTTCTCGATGGTGTGGTTTTGCCAGATGGCCTGAATGTCCGCTGGCTGGCCAAAGGTCTTGGCCCGGTACGAGTCGACAGCCCTCTCCAGGTTGCTGTCTATGACGGGGGGCGCGGTGTACTCCTCACCGTCGACGATGGCATACTTCTGGATAGTGAAGCCAGCATACAGAGGGACCACGTAGGCGTACCTCACGTGACCTCCGACCATCCGGAAGGGGTACAGGTAGGCCTCGTCGATCCTCAGCTGCTGGAACCCGATGGCGCCGCTCGCCAGGTAGTTGCTGACCTGGAGTATGACGGTATCCAAGTCCACCACGCTCAGGCCCTCGAGGTTGAAGAAAAAGGCCTCCCCCGTCCTCGAGTTGACGTTGACGACGCCGCCGAGGACGCGACTAGCTTGCTGGACCAAGGGGACCTGCCAGTACGAGGTCCCTCCGACCACTACGAAGCGGGATGCCACGTCGTCTGGGTTGTAGAGGTGGAGCTTGTTGACCACGCCGTAAGTCAACCCGAACCTATTGGCGGCCCACCAGGAGGTCCAGTCGTACACGTACTCATCTGGGATAACCACCTCTAACCAGGAGGGGATGGTCGGGTCGTCGACGTCGTGGACCGTGAACCCACCGGATTGCGCGTCAACGATGACGATCTTCCGGAGGACTCCTCGATCCTGTAGGTTGAGATTCTCGGCCATGTACAGAATCCAGAAGGGATTGAGGTCGTCGTCGACGTCGAAGCGCACCTGGAAGATGTAGAGCTCGCCCGAGAACTGTTCATTCACCTTCTTGATCAACCGTCTCTCCCAAGGGATCCGTTCCTCGTGGATTTCAAGGGGCTTCTCCACCACCTGAACGACCTGCGGCTCCTGGCGAGTCATGTTCTCAGGCAGGTTCTTCAGGAGGACGAAGAAGGGGACGTGGGGGTTTCCAAGCCATTTCAGGGTCTCGTAGGTCGGGGCATTCACCCAGACGAAGTCGCCCCTTACGATCGTCGGATGGGTGTACTGGAAAAGGAAGTCCGGGTCATCCTCGAAGGCGCTGGCGAAAGGACCGTAAGCCCGCCGGAGATACTGGGTGGCCAGATCCCACGACACGACACGGATGTGACTCGTGTTTGTGACGAAGAAGCTCGGATTCCCTTCGATGGTGTTTTCCGTGAGCGCCCGGGGTAGTGGTGTCGTCGTGGCACCCGCCGGAAAAACCGCCAGGCTAATCACTGGTCCCGCGATGATCGAGAGCCCTAGGAGGAAGGCGAGGAGCCGAGGTCGTGTCACCCACGGGACGGCGTTGTAGAGCCTGCCAAGGAGCCGCCTGTGACCTGCGATGGCGACTACGATGACGGCCACGACGAGGATGATTACAACCCAGAGCGACAGTCCCAGGCCGTCCGCTCCCGCCGGCACCAGGGACGGGGCGAGGGCGTAGAAAGAAACGGCGGATCCTGCGGCCCACGCCCCAAAGCCGTGTAGAAGCATGAAGGGCAGCCATCGGTGGTCGAGCATCAGGTCCAAGATGAGACCGCCCAAGAGGGCCATCATACACCATGTCAGAAGAGCGAGAGGGGAGCCGATGTAGAAGCCGTAGGTCAGCAGTACGGTAGCAGCCACCACCTCGATGAAGATGACCGTCCCAACGAGGCGGCCCCAGGGGAAGCGCCATCCCTTCCTCGTCATCTTCGGCTCGAAGTACAGGCCCATAAGAGCTGCTGGCAGTAGGGCAAGGAGATAGGTGCTGACGGCCATGAGCCCGAGATACTTATCCAAGGATTTGGCCTTTTGCTAACTCCAGCGAACCCAGTCATCCCCTGATGAGTCTCAGGGCTGGTCGTAAGCGTAGTAGTAATCGGGCTCCTCCTGGCTGGCCATGATATCTCTCATCTCGGCCAGGAGGTCTCGCTGCTCCTTGGCGTAGTGGACCATCGAACTCTCCTGTAGGAGCTGTGCCACAAGGACTCGTACGGTTCTGAAGGGGTGCACCCCGGTGAGCTGGGCGTGGCTCCTTGCCCTGGCGACCCTAACCTTCCTTGACCCGCCGGCGAAGAGGCCGCCGCCGACCTGTCCCTCCTCGGTGGTTCCCCCCACCCCGCCGCCCGCGAAGGCCTCATCGGCGCCGGTGCCGATGCCGGAAGCCGTTACGGGGATGATGGTACCGTACCCGAAGATCCTCCCGAGGACTCCTTGGGTCGTCGTCAGGTCCGTGACGTTTTCATATCTCACGGTCCTCTCGCGCTTCCGGATAATGCCGGCCTTGAGTATCAATCGAAGGTCGGTCACGAGGTAAGTATGGCTTCTCCTGTAGAGATCCACCAGCCCCATTCCGAGGACGGCCATGACGGTGGAGTAGACCGGGAGGAAGAAGGCGTTGGCGCCTATGTCCGGGGCCTGGATCGTGAGGTATAGAGCGAAGGCGATGAAGGCCCCGAAGACCGCCAGGTATGTCCACCTGATGAGGATGACGGACGCGCCGATAGCGAAGACCGTGAGGGCCAGGGCCCAGATGAGGAAACGGATTGCTGTCACGCCTGCCGAGTACCCGAGGAAGTCCTCGAAGGATACCCATCCAGTGACAGCGTTGAAGAGATAGGCGAATCCGATGCCCACGCCGAGGAGGTAGATGAAGGGCGTGTGGAGGTCCAGGAAGGAGAGGGGGTGGGGGGTGAGTTCGGCCCTGAGGTCTTCCCCTCGGAGCAGGTCATATCTGGGCCTCCAAGGCCCAGGGATACGGCGAAAGGCCGCTTTCAGCCGATAGAGTAACCGCGAGCGCACCCCATTCCCTTGAACCGGCGGATGCAGCCCTGAAGTTAAATATGTTTCGGGAGAGGCTAGCCCTTGGTCGCTCTCCCCCAAACCTGTCTCTTGATCTTTTTGAAGCCCATCTGCTCGCTCAGGTTGATCGATACATCGTTGTCCTGAAACACGTGACAGACGGGCGTCTTACCAAGCGCGAAGACCCTCTCCAGCAGTGCGGTCGCGGTGGTCTTCGCATAACCGCGACCTCGATAGGGCTTCCTGACGTGGAGGAAACCCAGCATGATGACGTCGTCGGTCTCTAGATGTGTCATGTCCCAGGCGGCCAGCTCACCATCGACGTAGATTCCTGCCGTCATTCCAGTCTCGATTCTCGAACGGACGTAGTC
Source organism: uncultured Methanomassiliicoccales archaeon (assembly GCA_964347325.1). GTDB lineage: Archaea > Thermoplasmatota > Thermoplasmata > RBG-16-68-12 > JAJISG01 > JAJISG01. The sequence goes on from CAYFYA010000009.1 coordinate 13,747, forward strand.
TGTTGCCTCACTGTCTAGCCACCTCTGAGCGATCATCTCGGCGTGTTCTGGCCTCACAGGTTCTGTCTCCATCACGCTGGTCGGGCGGAAGTCCTCATGCTTCATGTCGAAGAGCCACGTCGGTTCCTCGATCTCCACCTCCATGACCTCCTCCATGATCGGTATCAGGTCCAGGTCCACGGCCGAGAAGTGGTAGTCCCCCGCTGGAAGCTTTGAGAGGACTTCGCGCAACCGGTCTGAGTCGGTGGCAGTCAGGCAGAGGCTTCCCTGTTCCAGATCGAAAACAGCGATGGCCTGCAGATCATCCAAATCGTCGAACAGAACTTCAGGACCGGGCTCGCCATGAAAGATCCGGTGGATGACCCAGGCGTTCCCCGCAGGGTCCTGTTCCAGCCAAGTACGAATCCTGGCTAGCTCACCCTCCGAAAGGTCCACGACTAGCCAAGGACGACGGGGTATTAAGCCGTTAGATGCCCAATTTCTCCCGGTAGGCCTCTATGTCCAGTAGTCCGTGCCCGCTGACGTTGAAGGCGATGGCTTTGTCCTCCCCGGTCTCCTTGCACCGCAGGGCCTCATCGATGGCTCCTGCGACGCTGTAGGCCGATTCGGGGGCTGGCAGAAAGCCCTCCGTCGTTATGAAGGTCTGAGCCCTGTCGAAGACGTACCTCTCGTCCGCGGGGTAGGCGATGGTGTCGATATAGCCGAGGTGCCTCAGGAGGCTTATGATGGGGGCGGCGCCGTGATACCTCAGCCCGTCGGCCCTGATGGGCACCATCTCCTTCTGATGGCCGAGGGTGTACATCTTCAGCATCGGTGTTAGCTCTGCATGGTCAGCGAAGTCGTACTTGTACTCTCCCTGAAGGTTGGGGGCCGCCTCGCTCTGAGTCGCTATGAACTGGATCTGCCTGCCCTTGAGGGCGTCGGCCACGAAGGGGATCACGAAACCGCCGAAGTTGCTCCCGCCTCCGAGACAGGAGATCATGACATCAGGATAGTCGTCGGCCATCTCGAACAGCTTCTTCGCCTCGAGGCCAATGACGGTCTGGTGGAGGAGGACATGGTTGAGGACCGACCCCAAGCAGTAGATGGTGTTGGTGTCCCTCCCCGCCTCCTCTAGCCCCTCCGAGACGGCAATTCCCAAGGACCCGGGATGGTTGGAGTCCTTCTTGAGAAGCTCTCTGCCCACCTCCGTCTCCCCGCTGGGAGAGGCCCTGACAGTCGCGTTGAACAGCTTCATGAATCCGCGCCGCTCGCGTTTCCACTCGTACACTGCTCGAACCCAGTAGATAACGAGCTCGAGGCCCGCGAGGCTCGCGGCGTAGGCGAGGGCTGTGCCCCACTGGCCGGCTCCGGTCTCTGTGGAGAGCTTCTCGTACCCCTCCTCCATCGCGTAGTAGGCCTGGGCTAGGGCCGTGTTGACCTTGTGGCTCCCCGTTGGGGAGTAGAACTCGGCCTTGTAGTACAGCCTGGCCGGCGTCTTCAGCTTCTCCTCCAGGCGTCGTGCCCTGATGAGGGGTCTGGGTCTGCCGGCCTGCTCGTAGAATTCCAGGACGCCCTCAGGGATGTCTATCCAACTCGCCTCCGAGTTCTCCTGCTCGAGGCAGTGTCGGAGCAGGACCTCCTTTAGCCGCTTGAGACGGACCTTCCCCTCGTCCGGATCGGCCGGTGGAGGCAGCGGCTCTGGGAGGTCTGGAAGGATGTTGTACCAGGTAGTCGGCTTCTCATCTTGTGCTAGTTGATACAGCACTCTACCCCGCGACATTCCATCCCCTCGGGCTCGGAAAGGAGAGACGCCTTAAAGGGTTTCCTTCGCCGTACGAACCTCCGCGGCCACCTCTTGCGCAGCCCCCACGGGATCCTTCGCCGTGGTGATTCGTCGGCCCACAATCAGATAGTCCGCACCCTGCCTGATGGCCTCCACGGGGTCCCCGCCCTGGGGTCCCACCCCAGGTGAGAGGATTAGCAGCTCGCCCACGATCGTCCTTAGCTTTGCTATGGTGGCAGGGCGAGTGGCCCCCGCCACGATACCAGCGGCCCCCGCCTCCCTAGCCAGGAGGGCCATCTCCTCCGCTACAGGGAGGAGAAACGTGTTGGCGCCGGGATGGCTCATGGCGGTCACCACATACACAGCCCCCTTGGCGGCTTCGATGCAGGCCCTGAGGGAGTCCTCTCCCGGGAAGCCGTGGACAATGATGCCTTCGGCCGCATGCTCGAAGGTTAGGCCTACGATGAGGCGATCGGTGTCAGGGATGTCCGCCACCTTGAAGTCGCAGAGTACAGGTCCGTAGGCGGAGAGGGTGTCCACAATCCCGAGTCCCGCTGAGAGGACCAGCGGGTAGTTGACCTTGAAAGCGTCGCAATAGCCTGAGGTTTCCTCTGCGACCCGAACTGCCCTCTGCGGATCTGTCATGTCCAAGGCAATGATCAGCTCGGTTTCCCGCTTCATCGGTCCCCCAAACCTCGCTCCCTGCAAAAGGCTTTTGAGGCACATCCAGAAATGAGAACCACCTCACTAGCTTTATGTATCCGGTGACCCAAGGGAGGAAGCTGGCAGACCATGGTCTCCGAGTATCAGATGAAGAGCAAGGTGTGCCTCGTCGGCGAGGCCGCCGTCGGGAAGACCAGCCTGATTAGCCGCTTTGTGAAGGACGAATTCGACGATCGCTACGTGACCACCTTGGGCGCAAAGGTCTCAAAGAAGGAGATTCAGGTGGAGGTACCCGAGAATGACCTTATCATCCAGATGGACATGGTGATCTGGGACATCATGGGGGAGAAGGGCATCAGGGATCTACTCAAAGAGGCCTTCTTCCACGGGGCTCAGGGTATCCTCGCGGTCTGCGACCTCACCCGCTACTCGACTCTGAGGGAGCTGGACGATTGGGTGCAGTCGGTCTACAACGTGGTGGGAAACATCTCCGTCGTCTACGCCATCAACAAGGTTGACCTGAAGGACGAGGTGATGGTCCTCTTTGACGAGAGGGAGGTTGCCATGGCGACGCAGGCCTTCGACGCCCCCCACTTCTACACCAGCGCGAAGACGGGGGCCAACGTACAGATAGCATTCCAGAGCCTGGCGGACGATATCGTCAGGAGGAACCTGGCCACGGACATCATCCAGCTGGGGCCCTAGGGGTTCAGGAGTCGCCAGACGATAATGCCGTAGCCCAGGGCCAGAACTACAAGCGATAGAATCCATATCCAGCGGAAGAACCTCGCTCGATTCTCCCCAGATTCGAGCCAGGCGAAGAACCGCTCGATCATGCCCTCGCCTTGAACCTCTTCAGCCTGAAGATGTTCTCCCTCTCCATCTCCTCGAGCCGCTGACGGATGAAGTTCTCCGTATCGGCAAGCTCAGGGATGACCCGGTGCTCCAGGGCGTTCACCCTCCGCTTGACCTTCTCAATCTCCTCGATGAGGCGACGCATGGTCGTCTCGATCTCGGCGGCCACGATGACGTCCTCGATGAGGCTCTCGTAGGCATCGGCCGCCTCGTCGATTCGAGCAGAGGTTCCGATGATGCCGTACCCCCTCTGAGGTATGGTCTTGCGGACGCTGCGAGACTCGATCTTCGGGACAACTATTCCCATGACGTTCCTGGTGGTGAGCTCCAGCTGAGGGATGTCTATCAAAGCGTAGGCGGCGGACTTCACCACCAGCTTTCCCCGTTCCGCCGTCGCTATGTTTATCTTCTCCTCAGCCTCGCGATACCTGTCAACCAGGTTGGATCGGACCTCCTTGGCGCGGTCGAGGACCTTAAAGAACTCGACAATTAGGGCGTCCCGTTTGAGTTTTAACAGGCGGTGGCCCCGCTCTGCCATGCGACGAATCCGCCGAACCTGGAGGAGCTGGGAGCGAGTGGGCTTGTACTCCGCCAGGACCATCTAGGCGGCCTTCCGGTGGGCTGGGTGGTATTGCTCCATGGTCTTCCGGTCTATCTTCGTCAACCAGGCCTCGTCGAGGCTCGCCAGGAGTTCCCATCCTATCTCGAGGGTCGACTCGATTTCCCTATCCTCCTCGGACCCCTGCCGTATGAACTCGTTTTCGAACCTGTCCGCGAAGTCCAGCAGTCTCCGGTCGCGGTCCGAGAGGGCCTCCTTCCCGACGATGGCCACGAGGCCCCGAGCGTCCTTCCCTTCGGCGTAGGCGGCATAGAGCTGGTCGGATACCTGCTTGTGGTCCTCCCGGGTTCTCCCCGGACCTATCCCTGCGTCCATGAGGCGGGAGAGTGATGGAAGTGGGTCGATGGGCGGATAGATGCCCTTTCTGTGAAGCTCCCTGGCGACACCGATCTGGCCCTCGGTGATGTAGCCGGTAAGGTCTGCAATCGGATGGGTCCAGTCATCATCCGGAATGGCCATGATGGGGATCTGGGTGATGCTCCCCTTCTTCCCCTTGATCCTGCCGGCCCGCTCGTAATTGGTCGCCAGGTCCGTGTAGGTGTATCCGGGATAACCGCGACGTCCCGGGACCTCCTCCCTAGCGGCGCCGATCTGGCGGAGAGCCTCGGCGTAATTCGTCATGTCGGTCAGGATGACCAGGACGTGCATGTCAAGGTCGAAGGCCAGGAACTCGGCTGCGGTCAGCGCCATACGGGGGGTGATGAGCCTCTCGACGGCTGGGTCGTCGGCAAGGTTCAGGAATAGGACAGCCCGCTTCAGGGCTCCGGTCCTTTCGAAGTCGTTCATGAAGAGCCGGGCCTCTTCGTTGGTGATGCCCATAGCAGCGAAGACAACGGCGAAGGGCTCCACGGCGCCCGGCACCTTGGCTTGGCGAGCAATCTGAAGGGCCACCTCATTGTGGGGCAACCCGGCCCCGGAAAAGAGGGGGAGCTTCTGCCCCCGGACCAGGGTGTTCAGGCCGTCTATCGTGGAGATGCCCGTCTGGATGAACTCGCTGGGGTGGGCACGGGAGTAGGGGTTCATGGCCGAGCCAACGACCTCGCGACGGTCCTCGGGCAGAATCTTCGGTCCTCCATCGATAGGCTCGCCGCTTCCCGATAGCACGCGGCCCAGCATGTCCTGGGAGACACTTAGACGGATGGTCTCGCCGAGGAACTTCACGCTCGAGGAGCGATCGATGCCTCTGGTGCCCTCGAAGATCTGTACCACGACCATGTCGTGGGAGGTGTCTAGGACCTGACCTCGTCTTTTCTCCCCGTCGGGCAGGCTGACCTCAACGAGTTCGGCATACCCGACCGGATCAGTCTTCTCCACGAAGACGAGGGGCCCTGAGATCTCGGTGATCGTGCGGTACTCCTTCACCATCAGCTAGCCTCCAGCTTCCTGAACTCCTCCTCCATCTGGCCCATCGTCTCCTTCATCTCCTCCTCCAGGTTCTCCTCGTACTTCACCCGCGATAGACGGGCCCGAGAGGGGAGGTTGGCGATCTCCGATATCGGAATCTCCAGATTCAGGGCGCGCCGCCCCAGCTCATCGTACCTTTTGATCGCCTCAATAAGGTGGAACTGGTTCTCCAGGGTGCAGTAGGTGTCCACAGGATGGAAGGCGTTCTGCTGGAGGAAGTACTCCCTGATCATCCGGGCCGTCTCCAGGGTGAGCTGCTGGTCCTCAGGCAGAGCGTCGGCACCGACGAGACGGACGATCTCCTCCAGCTCTGACTCCTCCTGAAGGATGCGCTGCGCCCACTCTCGAAGCGAAGGCCAGTTCTCGTGAACCTTCTTCTGGAACCACTCCTTGAGGGTGGGAGAGTAGAGGCTGTAGGACGTGAGCCAGTTGATGGCCGGGAAGTGGCGTCTCTCCCGTAGCTTCGTGTCCAGGGCCCAGAAAACCTTGGCGATGCGAAGGGTGCCCTGAGTTACGGGTTCCGAGAAGTCGCCACCCGAGGGTGAAACGGCGCCGACCACGGAGACGCTTCCCTCCGCGCCGTTGAGGGTCGTGGCGCGCCCCGCTCGTTCGTAGAATTCAGAGAGACGAGCGGCTAGGTAGGCTGGGAAGCCCTCTTCTCCGGGCATCTCCTCCAATCGAGAGCTGATCTCCCTCATGGCCTCCGCCCAGCGGCTCGTGCTGTCCGCGGTGAGGTAGACGTGATACCCCATGTCTCTGTAGTACTCTGCCATGGTCATCCCGGTGTAGACGGACGCCTCCCGGGCGGCCACGGGCATGTTACTGGTGTTGGCGACCATGATCGTCCTGTCCATGAGGGGCTCCCCCGTCTTGGGATCCACTGTCTCAGGCAGCATGGTCAGCATCTCGGTCATCTCGTTCCCCCGCTCGCCGCATCCGATGTAGATGACGATCTGGGCGTCGCACCACTTGGTGAGCTGATGCCCGCTCACCGTCTTTCCCGTTCCGAAACCACCTGGGATGGCGGCCGTGCCACCCTTGGCAAGCGGGAATAGGAAGTCGAACACCCGCTGCCCCGTCAGCAGTGGCACCGAGGGCATCAGACGCTCCTTCACTGGTCGCGGGAGTCGGACGGGCCAAGTCTGCATCGCGGTCTGGGTCGTGCCGTCCTGCATTGTCAGGACGGTGTCTTCCACGCTTACCTGGCCCTCGCGGACGTCCTTGACGGTCCCTTTCAGCCTCGGCGGCGCAAGAACCCGGTGCTCGACGTGCTTCGCCTCCTGGACCAGGCCGATGATTTCCCCACCGTTCAGTTCGTCGCCTGGCTTCACTCGCGGCTTGAACTCCCACCTCGCGCCCCGATCCAAGGCGTTGGCACGAACGCCTCGAAGGATGTAGTCTCCCATCCGATCCTTAAGCACCGGCAATGGCCTCTGGACTCCGTCCAATATGCTTCCCAAGAGACCGGGGCCTAGCTCCACCAGAAGCGGCTGTCCAGTGTCAATGACCCTCTCGCCAGGACGAAGGCCGCTGGAGTCCTCGTAGACCTGTATGACGGTCCGATCACCTGCGAGGCCAATGACCTCGCCCATGAGCTCCTCCTCGCCAACCAGGACGACATCGTACATCCGAGGCATGATGCCCGTGGCGGTAATGACTGGTCCCGCTACGCGATAGATCTCGCCCGTCTTGCCCTCGGGGGCATCCTTCGATTTCACGGCTGTTGCCATTCACTCACCTAGTCAGTCTTGAAGAGATCAACACCAATGGCCCGCTTCACCTTCTCACGGAGGTCTTCCTCCTCCTCGCCGCCGACGGCGACCACGACGGGCCTGGGAAGGCTCCGGAGCCTCCTTCGCATGCCGAGGGAGAGGTTGGACATCTCGTCGTTCTTCAGCACCAGGATGCCTACCTCCTCGTCCTCGATGGTTTCCTCAACGATCCTCTCCATCTCCTCAGGAAGGGTCGAGCGAATCTTCCGGACCCCCGCCAGCCGGAAACCGATGACAAACTCATCACTCCCTACAACAGCTATCTCCACTCAGATCACCAGCATCTCGCGAATTGTATCCTCATCCAGGCCGCTTGCCTTGCCCCTGGAGATGATTCTGACATTCCCCACCTCGTTGGTTTTCCGTACCAAGTAGTCGAGGACCGGCAGGACGGAGAGGGGGTGAAGGTTGCCTCCCGTGGCAGCCTGTTTCAGGTGCCATTTCTCCATCGCCCGGATCCCGTCCGCAATCCGGGGCTTCTCCACCGTGAGATAAGGGGAGAGAACCTCGTGGAAGGGCGTCTCCCGGAGCCTCTCAACTAGGGCCGGAAGTTCAATCCCCATCATTCCCGACAGACTCTCCTTGGAAAGGTTCAACCCGCCGTTAATGAAGATCTGCCTCGCCTCGACCCCCTCGATGCCTCGAACTCGTAGAAGGGTCTGAAGGTTGACAAGGTCGATCTCTCTCCTGATGAAGTTGTGGAACAGCCGGCTGGGTTCCGGCGTTGGCGGAACGGTCTCCAGCAGGTGCTCGTAGAATACCTTGTCCAGAAGGTCCTCGTAGGCGGCCAGGCTCGTTAGCTCAGAAGCCGTGGGCGGAAGGCCCATGAGGACCGGGCCGTAAATGGTGGGCTCGAGGGCCTCAACAACCTCGTCCAGGGTCTCCAAGGCGATCAGGCTCCTGAGGGAATCCAGGGGGAAGCTCCCTGCGGGTATCATGTCCTCCAGGATTTCCTCGTCCGTGGCGCCGTAGAATCGCCCTCGCAGGACCGTCTTGATGTTCCAGACATCCCAGCGATCTAGGAAGGCAGCGATCATCTCCTTCAGCGGACCTTCGGAGAACTCGATGATTTCATGGAAGACCTTTGCCAGGTTGTTTCGCGTCGCCATTTCCACTAGGTCGACACCGGAGTAGCGGGTGGCGAGCTCCCTGATTTCCTCGTTGTACTGGCCCTCGCCTAGGACCCTTGCGATTTCGGGGATCGACATCTTCAGAAACCTGTCGTATGTGGTCTTGGTGAGGAGGAGGGCTTTCTTGGCTTTCACCCGGGCGGTGACGTATGGGTAGTTACCCAGATCAATCGGAAGACGATCCCTGATTCTCTTGGCCAGAGATGCCCTCCGTACCGCCACGTTAGTCCCCCTCCCACAGTAGTTCCGCGACCTCCTTGATGATGTCCTCCCAAAGGTCTTCGAGGAAGGTCTCGTAGGTGAGGTCGATGCGGCGACTCCCGTCCCTGCTCTCGATAACGAATCCGCCGATGCAGTCGAGATCGCCTATGACTTCGGTCTTCACTAGTCGTCCAAGGACCTCCGCGTCGCGCTCGTTGCTTCGGACGAAACCTTCGGAGATATCCTCCTGGTGTCTCTGAACCAGGGCCACCAGGAGGGCTTTGTCGGGACCCTGCTTCCGGAGCCGTTCCCGAGCACTCCTCAGGATACCATCCAGGACCTCCTTTTGAGCCTGGAGCGCGACTCTCCGGGCCTCCAATTCAGCCCTTGAGGTCTCCCTCTGTTGTCGCCTTGATGCTTCTGTCTCGGCCTGAGATTTCCTCTCCTGGGTCAGCTCCTCACCCTCGGCTCGCACCTCGGCAAGCATCCGCTCGCGCTCCTCGTCCGCGGATGCCAGTATCGCATCCGCTTCGCGCCTCCCGCGGTCGAGGATCTCCTCGACCACCTTATCCAATGACATCTCGTTCTGGCGCCTAGCCCGCGACGGTCGGAATCAGCCCCACCATGATGATCGCCACGACGAGGCCGAAGATGATGATCGTCTCGGGGATGACCATCAGTACCAGTCCCCGAACAAATAGCTCCGGTTTTTCAGCCATGGCACCCACGGCAGCGCCTCCAATCACCTTCTCTGCCCACGCGGTCGCGAATGCTGCGCCCACGATGGTCAGGGCCGCGCACAACGCCAGCATCTCTACTTCGAACACCATTCTTTTTCACCTCTTTTCAAACCGTTTGTGTAGCTTGAGCCCCGAAGGGCTTGAAGGGCATTCCATTACCCTTGAAGAACTTCATGAAGAACTCTACATAGTTAAGCCTGAGCGCCTGAATTCCCGAACTCAGTCCGCCCAATAGGAGGACGATCATCTGAGCTCCAACCAAGAGGAAGATCCCGAAGGCGACCAGAAGTATTCCTTGGTCGAATATCAATCCGTTGAAGATTGCGACGTTGAGGGACTCCGCGATATGTGCCTTCGCGACGGCCAGTCCCGCCAACCTGGTGTAGGAAATCATGTTGGCCAGCAGGCCTGCCACTTCAAGGATAGCGACGGGGTTCCCGATGGTCACTAACTCCATGACCGCCATGATGACGGCTCCGCCCAGGAGGAAGCCAAAGGCGACCCAGGGAATGGTGAAGCCGAAGATCTCTAGGCCGCCGGCTGGAACCCACAAGAACACGTTGTCCCAGACCCAGCCACCGATACGATTCCATTGGACTCGGAAGATAATAATCATGAATAACCCTAGCAGGACGAAGAACCATGCAGCCTTTGCGGCTGCATGACGTCTGTCATGCTGAAGTTCATTATAGAATCCTATGATGAAGCCGAGCCCTAGGTGGAGAAAGGCAGCGACGATGGAGAGGATCAGCAGATCCATTACGTCAACGAGTTTGCGGAGAACGGGCTCGATAGGGATATCCACTCCCATGAGCATCTCCCAACTGACCTCCACTGGAGCTCCGGGCTCATGGTGGACCTCTGGGGCGTGGAACGGGATTCCAAAGGCGTCGGCATAGATGAAGGTCCCGAAGAATGCGGTCACGATCCCCGCGACTAAGATAATGGCAAGGAACCGCCTCAAGTCTACACTGCGCTTGACCTTGCTCAGGCCGATGATTCCGATGACGGCCAGGACGATACCATACCCAAGGTCGCCGACCATCATGCCGAAGAAGACGGGGAGGATGACGAAAAGGGCCAGCGTCGGATCCACTTCCTTTGGGTGCGGGGTCGAGAACAGCTGCGTGAGGAGTTCGAAGGACCTGACCGGTTCTGGGTTGTCCAGGAGGACCGGAGACTCTTCCACCTCGCTCTCCAGCTGATCCACGTAGAGGCTGCCCAGATTCTGCAGCCGACTGCTGACCTCCTCCCAGCGCTCCTTCGGAATCCAACCCTCCGCCACGAAGGAGTGCTCGCTGGCGGCGAACCTCAGCGGGGCCTCCGCCTTCTCTACCTCCTGCGTGAAGAAGTCCTCCGCAGAGACAACGAAGGAGGCGAACCGCTGACGGAGGATTGTGAGGCGACCGCGCACCTCCTCCAACGTCGACTCCAGCTTCCTCTTCTCTTCCAGAAGGTCCCCAAGCATGACCCTCGGGTCACCCTCACTCCCCGGGACCTCCAGCGGGACGAAGCCGAGTCGTGAGAGGAGCTCTCTGACCTCGGACTCATGCCCCTTCTCAACGAACAGAGCCAGCACGGCACCAGTCCGGAGGACCTCATACCTCTCCGTAATCTCGTCCAGGCCCACTAGATCCCTGGGCAGTGTTCCCACAAAGACCGCAAGGTTCTCATAGCCGGAGTACTCGGACAGTTCGAGGCCAAGGTCAGCGAAAGGTGCAATGGCCTCAATGCGCGGGTTCAGGTCGGCCAGCAGCTCCTCGATGCCCGTCCTAGTCTCGTCCTCCTCCCGGATGTTGAGTTCGAGGGTCAGGAGTTTCTGCTGGGCATCGGGGCCCACCTCCTCTCGCTCGATGATCTTCAATGTCTGCAGCTCGAGGACGCCGGCAATAGACCTCAGCTTCAGAAGGGTCTCGGAGACCTCGGAGGCGGTCTCGAGCGGCTGCCCCATCTCGAAGGTCTCGTCCGCGTCCTCGAAGTCCACGATGTGAAGGGCCTGGAGGCCATAGAGTGCATCTATGGTCTGGGGTAGCAGGTCGCGAGGCCCGACGATGAGGGCCCGGACCATCTCCTTAGGTCTCAGCATGAACTGCCTCCTCGAACCTCTTGAGGAGAAGCTCAATGGCCCGGTCGACCTTACCCGATGCAACTGCCCTTATTCTCTGGGCTTCTTCGTTTCCCCTTTCGAGTATTTCCTTGAGCTCAGCTTGCATGGCCGCCGCGGCAGCCTCAAGGACTTCCTGATACCGCCTCTCTGCCTGCTGTCGGAGATCGGCCTCGAGGTTCAAGGACTCCCCCTTAGCCTTCCGGAGCCGACGATCCTTTTCCTCCTCAGACCTGGCTTTGAGGTCCCGGACTTGTCGCTCCGCTTCCCTTACCTTCTCGAGGGCTTCCAGCCGCTGAGCCATGGGCGGCTGCACAAACTTTGGGGCCGACTTAAACCTTACGTGGACGACCTCGTCGAGGATACCTAGCCATGCGGAAAGGGCTAAAGCGGGCGAGGCATGAGTATGGTATGGGGGATGAGGACGGACCCGAGTTTCGATTCGACGAGTCCAGGCAGCAGTTGGCCAAGGCTCATCGACGGGAGGTAACCCTTCTCGGCTCTCTTGGACTAGTACTCTTCCCGCTGGTTCTCTACCTCTCGATGTTGACGGGGATCTCCCTTCGACTAGAGGCCTGGACCATGACATTGAGTGAGAATCCATGGATAGGCGTGGCTCTGTACCTGGGGGTCGGGTACCTCATCCTGAATCTCGTCGCTCTTCCCCTCCGAATCATGGGTAGGCTGACACAGCGTAGATATCAGCTGACCAAACAGTCGTGGGCCTCGTGGGGGATGGACCTGATAAAGTCGATGTCCCTCGGCCTCCTCCTAGCCCTACTTTCCGTTGAGGCCCTGTACTGGACGATCCGCAACTTCGAACTGTTCTGGTGGCTGGTCACGTGGGTCCTAGCCCTGGCCTTCACGGTCGTAGCTGGCTACCTGGCTCCCGTCGTGATTCTACCGCTCTTCTACAAGGTCCGAAGGCTGGACGATGCTGAGCTGAGAGAGAGGCTCTCGGAGCTTGCGAGAAGGGCCAATGTCCCCGTAATGGGGGTCTACGAGTTCCGATCGAGTCCGAAGACCGAGAGAGGCACCGCTGCAGTAGCCGGTCTTGGGAGCACCAGAAGGGTGCTGTTGAGCGATCACATCACCAGGGACTACTCGGCAGACGAAGTGGAGGGGATTCTGGCCCACGAGCTGGCTCATCACGTTCAGGGGGATTCACGGATTTCCCTTCTCATTTCGGCTGTTTCCTCACTTCTGGCCCTCTATCTGGCAGACCTCTTCGTGAGATCCACTATGACGCTATTGGGAGTGTCTGAGCTGGCCCAGGTAGCCAACCTCCCTCTCTTCGTCCTCTTCGGGTCTGTCTATTCCATGGCCCTCGGCCCGCTAACCCGTGGCATCTCAAGGTGGAGGGAGGCCAAGGCCGACCGGCTGGGGGCGTCGCTCTGCGGGAGGCCCCGGGCCCTGGCGAGTGCCCTCGTCAAGCTGCACGACCAGAACCTCTCCGACGCCAGCCCGCCGCGACCCGTGGAGGTCCTCTTTTACACCCATCCAGCGGGCAAGAAGAGAGTGACCACCCTCCTCGCCCTCAGTGCTGGGCAGGACGGTTAGAGGGGAGCCACATCGAGCTTCTCCACGTAGGGCGTCGACTCTATGGTGTGAAAGGCGTGTCTCAACTCCCGGGCATCGCCCTTGAAGGCCACCACGTCGCAGCACTTCTGCCGGTCTTCACCGAAGTCGAGGTGAAGGAACGACTTGAACATCTGAGGGTTATCGTGAAGCGCGCTGTGGACCTCCTTCTCGGCCTCGTGGGAGTAGATTACCATGGCCACCCCCTCGACCGGACCTTTGAGTTGATGGAGGCCTTGGTGCTTGTCGAGGAAGACCCGAAGAGCGTCCCTAATGACCTCGGAGCGGTTCTGGTAACCGATCTCCTCCATTACCTCGTCGATCTCGAGGGCCAGCTCCTCGGGGAGACTGAAGGAGAGAACATCGACCCGCCGGCCCTTCTGTCTCGTCATCTTAGCCTCCCGTAGACGGCACTCCAGGCGAAGAGACCTACGGCCGTGAAGACAATGATGCCGCTCGGGGCCACATCGTAGGCGGCCGAGACCAGTGTCCCCACGACTACGCTGATGATCCCAAAGGCCACCGCCAAGGTCGTAGTACCCCTGAAGGAGCGATTGAACTGGAGGGCGGTGAGTCCAGGGAGAACGACGAGGGCACCAACGAGGATGACCCCGATCACCTTTATGGCGAGCACGATGGTCACGCCGACCAGGACGTTGAAGGCGACTTCCAGTCGACTGACGGGTATCCCCCTCAGCCTGGCGGCCTCCTCATCGAAGGTGATCGCCATCAGCTCCTTGAAGAAGAGACCAATGAAGGTGAAGGCCGCGATTGCCAGGATGGAGATGGTGACGAGGTCTGTTGAGCTGATGGTGAAGATCGACCCGAAGAGGAGAGTGAGGATTTCCACATTGAAGCCCCCTGCGAGGCTGATGACTATGAGACCGACCGAGAAGCCCAGGGCAACCATGACGGCAAGGGCCGCGTCGGTCTTAGCGAAGCCTCGCCTTCGCATGAAGGAGATTGCCAGGATGGAAAGGATCGAGATGACCAGGGCAGCGAGGGTGGGCGAGACGCCGATGAGCAGTCCAACGGCAATGCCGCCGAAGGCGATGTGACCGACGGCGTGCCCGGTCATTGCCTCCTTCCTGAGGAGAAGGAAGAGGCCGACGAGGGCGCTAGCCACGGCCGCCACCGTCCCGCCCAGGAGCGCATACTGGAAGAACTGGAGGCCCATAAGGCGGGAGAAGTCGAGGAAGGTGAAGTCAGCCGCTCTCATCACCCCCCTGGGGGCTCTCTCCGTGGAAGACAAAGCGGAAGTGCTCTCCGTAGGCCTGCCGCAGAATCTTCTCGATCTCTAGGTCGTCGGAGATGGGGGCTATGTTCACGGTTCGGTTGACGCACATGATCTCCGACATGCGGTAGAAGACGGCCGTCAAGTCGTGAGAAGCGATCAGGATGGTGATTCCCTTTCGCCGATTTAGGAGGCCCAGTCGGTGGTAGAAAGCCTCTTGGGCGTTGGCATCGATTCCGGCCACCGGCTCATCCAGCAGGAGCATCTTGGGTTCGCCGACCAAGGCCTTGGCGACGAACATCCGCTGCATCTGACCTCCCGACAATTCTCCTATCCGCTTTTCCGCCATTTCCGTGAGTCCCATGAACTGGAGGGCCTCGTCTACACTTTCCCAGTCCTTTCTGCTCAAGCGGCGCCCTAGGTTGCCGCCGCCCGCTCTCCCGAGCCCGACGAGTTCCCGAACCGCCAGGGGAAACTGAACGTCGAAGTTGATGGCATCCTGGGACACGTAGGCGAGGTCCTCCCACTCGGAGAAGGAGTTTATGTCCGTGCCGAAGAGGCGGACCGACCCAGAGTGGTGCGGCAGGATGCCTAGGATCGCCAGCATCAGGGTCGTCTTCCCGCCGCCGTTGGGGCCGACGATGCCGACGTAGTCGCCCTCGTGGATGGTGAAGGTGACGTCCTCAAGGACCTGCGCACCTGCGCGGAATACGTTGAGGTTCTCCACCTCCAAGACGGGAGGACCGTGAGACGAGACGGACTGAGCGCCCGCCTCTTTTACTGCCGTCATGTCCTGGCTAGGCATCTAGACCCACCTTAAGACTCTCCAGGTTTGCCTCCATCTGTTCGAGGTAGTTCCTCCCCTCATCGGGACCAGTCAGGAGGTAAAGGCTCAGGATCGCAACCACGACTCCGGCATCCCGCTCCAAGGTGCTCTTCAACGCCTGGACGTACGCGTCCGAGTATACAGGCGTGACGTAGAGGGTGTAGATCCCCTCTTCCTGCATTCTGTCCACGATCTCAAGAAGATGGATTGGACTCGGGTGCTCTTCCGCGGTGAGTCCTATGATCCCGATGACCTCGAAACCATACCTGCGGCCGAGGTAGCTGAAGGCGTCGTGGGCCACTATGATGGCCCCGAGGGAACGGTTCGACAACTCGGAGTCGTAAGACGCATGAATGGTCTGAAGCGAGGTGAGGAGCGCTTCCGCACGCGCCTGGTAGGACTCGGAGTTCGCTGGATCCACGCCCTGGAACGCCTCCAGTATAGCTTGGGCCTCTAGCCTAGCTATGAAGGGGTCGATCCAGGTGTGCGGGTCGAACTCACCCCCGAGATCGTGGTCATCCCCCTCGTGTGGCGGTATGAGGTAGTCCTCTGCAAGGCGCGTGGCCTCGACTACAAGGGTTTGCCCGACGTCCAATGCTGGCAAGATGTCCTCCTCGACCCAGGGCTCGAGGCCCGCCCCGTTGTAGATGAACAAGTCCGCCTCCCGCACGGCCGCGATGTCGCCGGGTGATAGGTCGATGGCGTGGAGTTCGACGCTAGAGGGAATGAGGGTCCGTACCCGCGCGTCCTCTCCTCCGATTCGCTCTGCGAAGTACCCCAGCGGATAGAAAGTCGCCACTACTTGGAGGCGCTCATCGCTCGTAGGAGGACCAGAAGCCATCGAGTAGACTAGACCTCCTCCGACCGTTGTAACGAGGACGATGACCGTACCGATGAGGAAGCTCCTCTGTTTGGTGTTCACTTGCCATGCATATGCACCATCGTGTTAATAGCCCTTACTACTATGTTAATAACATGTGCATCGCTTAAATCAGGATGAGGGCTTCATGCCGACAGTGGCGCCGAAAGAAGCCAAGGCTCTGTTGACGGAAGCTCAGCGGGCCCTCGAGGCGGGCCAATTCGAAGATGCGAAGCGGGTCATCGAGGATGCCTACGCTCAGCATCCGCACGATGAGAAGGTTCTCGAGCTGTACCAGCAGATTCTCCTGGCGGACGGTGTCCGCCTCTCCCGGAGGGCCCGCGATCTGCGACGAGACGGCATCAAAGCCTTGGACAAGCGCGATAGGGCTTCCTTCAGCGATGGCGAGGATGTTAGGGCGGCCTTCGAGAGGTCCATCGAGAGTTTTGACAAGATCCTAGCGGCCAACCCTGAGAACTCTAAGGCCCTGATGCTGAAGGCTGGTGCCTTGGACAGGATGGACAGAGAGGGCATGGGGGAGGAGGTGTCGGCGCTGTTCGAGAGGGCTCTGGAACTCCATCCGGATAACGAGGAGATCCTCTACGCGAGAAGCAGAATAATGGGGGCGTGTCAGCATTGCGGAGGTTCTGGATTCTGCGGTGAATGCAAAGGTTCGGGGGAGGTCTCAGCCGTCTTCATGCGAGGTGCATGCCCAGCCTGTAAGGGGTCGGGCGTATGCACTCACTGCGGTCTCTTCTGAGGGGACAACTCGATATCCGCTACCGCAGGAGGATCGACCAAGTCAGTTGTTGCGGCCCGTGGACTAGCCGGGGGTCTAGGATCGACCCTGAGGATTCCGGCTTCTTCCGCTAGGTCGTGGGAGAATTCCATACACTGGTAGGTATGCTGGCCAAGGATGTTGGCCGGGATCGTGACGTTGAAGACCGTGCTCCTCGCAGGGACCACAAGGCCGAATATACCGAAGTTTGGCAGTGCGAATGTGTGTTGCACGTCCCCCGAGCTGATGTTGAGGATGATCACGTCTCCGAGCGTCACGTTGATTTCGTCAGGGTCAATGCCTGAGAGGGACATCTCCATTTTGATGTACACTTTCGGAGCGTCGGGGATATGTACGGGCTCCGTGGGTCTGTAGAGCAAAGCGAAGATTATCGTGACAAGCAGGAAGATGATGAAGAGGACCATAGCACTCCTCATCCAGGGCTGCATGTTGGCTACATAACTATCTAGGCTTTAATATTATTGCCTCTCGATAATCAATCCTGGCACCGTGACGTCTCTTCGTCTGGGCGGGGTGGACCGGAGGCGCCGGGAGGAAATTGCGGGACGACAAGTCCCGGAATATGGGATAGCCAGGAACCCCCTAACGTATTTATACGCCAGCATCCTACGCCGACCGGGCGTGGGAGCACTGGAGGGTTGATGGTGGCGAAGGGAGACCACAAAACAACTTCCACCGGGCTTGCGCTCGTTGGACTTCTGGTCTTTCTCACGACCCTTACAGGGATCCCGGTGCCGGTGGCGGCGGGACCCGTGACCGTGACCTACGTCATTGAGCTCACGGACGCTCTTACCTTCGAACTAGATCAGATCATCACGGCGCCGGGGGCAAACGTCACACTTCACTTGAGAAACGTCGGACAGGCGCGACACACATTCACACTTTATAGTGATGTGAACGTCTCACTCCCGCTGGACACCGAACAGGCCCTGTTCGCCTACTACCAAGACCAGCTAACGGCCTTGATTCTGGATGAGACTCTGGAGGGTGGGGAGGAGCGAACGGTCAACTTCACGGCCCCTGAGACTGTAGGGATCTACGCCATTGCCTGCATGATCCCCGGCCACGCAAGGGGGGGCATGGTGGGCTCGATGGTGGTTGGGGCGGTCGGGGGACTTCCGGCGGAGGAACCTGAAGCCGAGCAGGGCATTCCCCTCAGGGCTTACTGGATCGGACTCATTGGTATCTTCGCCATGATTGCCGTGATTGGAGTGGCCTATTTCGCCATCAAGTCTGAGAGTCGCCACCACACCGACCAGAGGGAGCACAGGAGGCGAGGACTGCCTTGAGCGAGCTCATCCGGTCGGAGCCACCCACAGAGTCGCTTGGAGCCCTGGTGATGATCTACATCCTGACATTCATGCTGATCTTCTTTGGAATCCTGGTGGTCTTGGGACTATTCTACGGATGGAACGTTGTTTGGCTCTCGCTCTGGCTCGGGGCGATCTTCATCGTGGCCGCTGTCATTACAGACCTCTATCGGAAGCACTTTTTGCCCGACGAGATGGTTGTCAAAACTAGGATGCCGAAGATCATCCCACGAAGGGAGTTGAGGAAGTAGATGCCTCGAAGAGGAATTCCAGAGGATGGGATTACTCGCCGGACCTTCCTTAAAGGAGCGTCAATCGCCGGTGGTGCGGCTCTTGCGGGCGTTGGCGTGTACGGAACAGTTCGGTCGCTCGTATCCCCGCCGGTAACTGTCCAAGGAACCGTTCAGGATACCTTCATCTACGTGCGACCAGAGGGGGCGCTCCTCCCGATCTGGTACGACGGCCTATTCGGCGAGGAGGCTCGTCTCAGCCACTTCGACGTCGAGCGTGGTGCCAATGTCCTATGGAAGGTCGTCATCGATGGTGACGGACAGATTGTACCTTTCACCGGCTTCCCCGGTCTCATCCTCAGGATGGAGGAGGACGTCCTCGAGTTTCCCGAAGGCTTCCCGCGGGACGATTATGTGCTGAACGGCCTCTACGCTATCTTCAATTGCTGTCCGCACGCCTGCTGCCGTCCCGGGTTCCAGTTAATACCCAGGACTTCCTACTTGATCGATCCAGGCTACGAGACCGTGTACTGCCCCTGCCACGACTCTCAGTACAACCCTCGGCGCCTCGAAAAGTCGGCTCACCCCCCGCCCCCGGATGCCAGCGGAGCTGAGTATGTCGGTATCTACAAGGAACCCGGTCTTGGCCCTGCCGACCGAGGAATGCCACTGATTCCCCTGGAGCTCGAGGGGGACAAGCTCGTAGGCGTTGCAAAGAACGAGTCTTGGTACCAGTACCTGGACTTCAAGCGGCGCGTCATTCCGGAGTGAGACACTTGGCTAGGAAGCCCTTTGGCGGACTGAGGAAGTACATCTTCGACTGGTTCGCCGAGCGCTTCCCTGTTACACCGTGGGCCGAGGCTACCAGGAAGGCCTTCCTCTCAATCCATCGTCAGATGCCCAGGAGCCACGCTGAGAAGTATGAGCTCAAGACCATCTGGTACTGGTACCCTCTGTACTGCCTAGGCGGCCTGGCGTTCATTAGTTTCATAATCCTGACGATTACGGGGATAGTCCTGGGGTTCTACTACGTTCCAGACGGCAACATCCGCATCCTCTCCGATGGGAGCACCACGTCCGGGGCCTATGAGAGCCTCGTGTTCATCATGGGTGAGGTGCCCTTGGGTTACGTCTGGCGCGGCGTCCACCACTGGGCTGCACACATCTTCGTAGCGGCCGTCTTCCTCCACATGGCGCGGGTCTACTTCACCGGCGCTTACAAGAAGCCACGGGAGCTCAACTGGATCTTCGGGATCCTTCTCCTCCTGATCTCCCTCGGGTTTGGCTACACCGGCTACCTGCTCCCGTGGAACAGCCTGGCTTTCGCTGCTGCGACCATTGGCATCAACATGGCCAAGTCGATTCCGATCATAGGGGATCTAACGGCCGAAATCATGTTTGGGGGCCTATCCCTCGGGGCGAACACTGTCCTCAGGATGTACTGGCTTCACATATTCGTCCTCCCGCTGATCGGGATTGGACTGATGCTCCTCCACATGACCATCGTCTGGGTTCAAGGAGTGGCCGAACCTCACTGAGGTGGAGCAGTGCAGAGTAGAGCGGTGGAGAGCGTCGTCACAGAAAGGCGGGTCGGGTTTCCAACCCAATACGGGCCAACTAGGACCGACAAGAAGCCCGGACATGTCCTCGTGCCCCACGAGGCCTACAGGGACCTAGTCTTGATTCTAGTCATGACAGGGGCGATGTTCATCCTGACGGCCGTTGCCACGCCCGCTCTCGGCAAGTCCGCCAATCCAAACGTGGTGGCCGAGGTCGAGCTCCCCGATTGGTACCTCCTCTGGTCATGGGGCCTGCTGAAGATCTCAGAGCTCTTCCCCCAGTTCTCCATCTTTGGTTTCACCATCACTACCCTGACCTGGGGTGCTGTTCTCTCCGGCGTCCCCTTCATCATTGTACTACTGCTCCCCTTCATAGACAAGGGGTTTGAGAGAAGGCCTGCCAAGTCTCCCATCCGGGCTGCCTTCGGCGTGGCCGGTATCGTCTGGGTCTTCGCCGCTTCGGTCTACTCCGTCAACGTCCTGATTCTGCCCCGCTTCACCACAGCTGAGGGGCTCTCCATCGTTACCGACGATACCCTGAAGTGGATGTTCATCGTCCAGCCAGTCCTATCGGGCATGGTCACCTACATCGCCATGAGGCGGCTCGCCTTCAAGCCCATGAGGAGATACAACACCGCTTTCAACGCCTTTGCCCTCTCCATCGTCCTCCTGATCACAATTCTCCTCCTGGGTTCTGGGCTCGCGGCAGGGGGAAGCTTCGCATCCCACCTGACAGGCCAGAACGTCTACCTGACGTTCTACGTCAGCATCGCAGTCCTAACCACCCTCGTCGCCCTCTTCATTGTGTTCTTCCAGGACGAACAGCGGGGTAGGCGGACGCTGTTCCTGTGGATCGGCCTGGCGTTTCTACTCCTGGTCCCCCTCACTTGGTACCTGATGGCCTTCGACCAGCAATCCTTCGACTACGTCCAAGTCTACATCATGACAAACGCCCACATCTTCATCGCCTTCCCCGTCTTCTCAGTTCTGGTGGCCTACTTCGGCCAGCGGACGCCCTACAGCGACTACGAGTACAAGCTAAACGAGTGTTACCAGTGCGGTCGGTGCCACCTAGTCTGTCCCATCACTAAGGTGGAGGCCGATGCCCTCGGGGGGCTCAACCTGGTCTACAACGTCTACAAGCGCCAGCACGACGGCGTCCCGATGTGGTCCTGCCTCACCTGCGACGCCTGCAGTGCTGTCTGTCCCCTAGACATAAACTACTCCGCGTACGTGTTGACGGAGCGGGCGAAGGTCATGAAGGCGAAGCAGCGAATTCCGACGGAGAGGCCGACCATGGTTTCCGGCCTTACGGTGGCCGACGGCGGTACGGAGGTGAGGCCCTGAGGCCGGAGGAGATGGGATTCCCCATGAGAGATCTGACGGCAGGGGAGCGCACCGTCCCTCACCCGATCATGTTCGCCGCCCTCGACAAGGAGGCGGAGTGGGAGGACATCCCCGACGTCGAGATTACGCAGAAGAGTGACTACGCCTACTATCCGGGCTGCGTCGACTACTACGACTACGAGATGCAGTTCAGCAGGAACAACTTCGGGGATACGGACCACGGCATCATCTTTGACTCCTCAATCAAGCTCCTGAAGGCCATCGGCATTGCCCCCGTTGTCCTGGATCGCTCCTTCATGAAGTGCTGTGGCCACGACCAGCTCTGGCAGGGGAAGGTGGACGTCTGGACAAAGCTGCGGGAGTACAACGAGAGACTCATGAAGCGCATCTTCGAAGAGGCCGGAGTCAAGACGCTAGTCGTCAGCTGCGCAGAGGGCTATCGCACCTTCAAGCTCGATTACGACCTCGGAGAGGTGGAGGTAAAGCACATCACTCAGGTGCTCTACGACCAGGGCATCGAGTTCCGCACTCGCAGGAAGGAACTTATCACCTACCAGGATCCCTGCCGGATGTGCCGCCAGATGCCCATAGATCCCGTCTACGAGGAGCCGCGGGAGCTCATCCGCCAGACCGGGGCTGACCTTGCGGAGATGGAGCACTTCCGGGCGGACGCGACCTGTTGCGGCGTCGCGGGGATGATGTACTGCAACGAGAAGACCAAGGGGATCACGAACGACCGCATGATGGAGGCGAAGGAGAGGGATGTGGACTACCTCCTCACAGCGTGTCCGAAGTGTCTGACCCATTTCGGTTGCCAGCAGCACGAAAACTTGTACAGAGAGGACCGGGAGGCCTTTCGGTTCCAGGTCATCGACATCACCCAGTACCTGGCCGAATGTCTCGACGAGACCTCCGCTGAAGCCCTGGCGGGTGAGAGGGACGAGGTGGATAAGCCCCTCCCGAGCCCTGTGGCCAAAGGTGGAGGGTCGGAGGCCTCGCCTTGACGGAGACACAGGCCGTGCACGAGCCGAGACTGGCGCGTCACCGCTCCCGTCAGACGGCGAAGAAGAGCTTCGACGAGATGCGGCGCAACTTCGTCATCAAGTATCCGCGCGGGAAGGGCGTGGTGGCCTACGTCTACGAGGATATCTGCATGGGCTGCATCCACTGCGCAGACAACTGTCCTGAGAACGTTAGGCCCGATCACGAGGATGCCATCGTCTTCACGGACAAGACATCCTACTTGCCCGACCTCAGCTTCGAGACGAGAAAGTCCCTAATCGTGGATGAGAACTGCATCGGGTGCGCCAAGTGCGCGGTCATATGTCCGGTGGAGGCCATTGTCATGGTCCCACGACCAGGCTGGGAGGTCGTGGACGGTCAACCGGTTGAGATGAAGTCGGAGGCGTGACCTTGGGTGAAGCTGACGAGGTTCATGAGAGGCCCCGCTGGCCCCGTAAGATGACCCGGAAGGCGGAGATGAGGCTCATCAAGCAGCTCCCGGGTCTCCAGAAGATCATCCTCATCACCAAGGTCTCTGCCGTCATCCTCTTCGCAATCGGCCTGGAGGGGCTCTTCATAGGGAACTGGTGGATGGCTGGCATCTTCCTCACCCTGGGCCTAATCTTCACGATTTGGCCCATCAAGATGGATGTCCCCAACTTGTGTCCCAAGTGTGGGCAGGCGGCCAAGAAGAATCAGACCGTCTGCCACAACTGCGGAGTCGCCCTCATGTAGACCCTAATCAGCCCCTGGGGACCCATAGCAGCCTCGAGGGGTTGATAACGAGAGGTAGATCCACCCTAGCTTTGATCTGACGGACTAGGCCGAAACGCCTCTCAGCATCGGCGTCAGGATCCAGGAGATGGATGAGCTGGCTGCTCCGCAGCCTGCACGGGTGTTTCCCGGCAATCTCCAACAGCTCCACGGCGCGGTCGAATCGCTCACCTCGTCCCGCTCGTTCGGTGACGAAGGGAATTAGGCTGACCGTACCCCCTTCGTGGAGGGAGCCAGCCAGACCAACGGCCGGTCCGCGGACCTCCTGCCAGCTTGCCAGATCCGCCAGGAGCGGTGGAAGGTCCGCCGTGGAGAGTCGGATTTCTGCCAGGGGGGTCATCCGCGGCTCCCTCGTGACTCCCGATGTCTGGCCGTAGACGCCGTCCTCTCTCAGAAAACCTTCGCCGAAGGCGGTATCGACGGCCCTTACCTGGGCTCCAAAGGTTTCCTCTGTTCCGTGGAGGAACACAGTCACGTTTTCGCCCTTCCTTTCCGGAGCGTCCCTCGAGGAGGTCGTGTCGCCGAAGAAGACCGCTAAGGGGTGGACTCCAACCCCGGGGATTTTCTGGAGGGTAGTTCCCACCTCCTCCCAGTCCTTTAGGATGTACGTAAGGGATCTGAGGTCTTCTGCTGAAGGCATCAGCGAGAAGGTCACGGAAAGCGGTATGGTAAGACTGCCTCCAGCCAACAGTAGCAACGAGTTCAGGTCGTAGCCAGTCGCGTTGTTGGGTACTTCGTCGAAGCCGCTTTCGCCGTACCCCCCGTCGGATCCGACGAAGTCCACGTTCCTGATGCAAGTCTCGGGACCTCCTCTGTAAGAGGACAGGATTGTCTCGCCGCGGACGATGTCGCCCATGAAGGAGTCCATGGGCAAGGTAGCAAAGAGGGGCAGAAACCAGCCCGCCGCCCTCGCAGCGTCACAGGCGTCGCTCCACCTGGCGCCCACACCGGCTCTAAGGATGCCGTTCTCCTTGTCGACGTCCACATCGTCGAAGGATGAGAGGTCCAGCAGGAAGCCATCCAACTGTGGGAGGACTTCGCCATCGAAGGGGTCGACCCGTGGAGTCCAGTCCACGGTGACTTCGCGGTCCCTCATCATCTCTAAGCTCCGGCGGACGTAGTGGAGGGTGTCGCCTTTGAGACCGAGGCTTACAGACGCCACCTCTCCAGTCGCGACACCGATGGCACTGGAGACGTCGTCCGCCTCTTCCATCGGCAACGTGACAACACTGACGCCATCGAAGAGTCGCTTCAGCTCCTCCGGAAGTACGCGCCTGTCTCTGAGGTAGAGGGCCTTTGCCTGCTCCGTACTTCGGAGGGTTCTCAATCCAGGCAGGCCAGAGACCATGTCCCTGAAGTCAGCGTAAGGGATGGGCAATCTACCTCCTCCTTCTGGTCTTGGTCACGTACTTCTCCGAGGGCATCAGCCACCGGAGACGCCCAAGGGCCCTCAAGCCGAACCTCATCAGGCCGGGGGGTATCTCCGGTGGCACGAGCGGGGGCTTCCTTCCCATGGTCCCCACCAGCTTCCCCCGGTTGACCACGGCCTCGGGGTCGACGGCTTCCTTGATGGCCCTGAACATCCCACTCACGTTTCCGAACATGGTCTCCAGGTTGTAAGTCATCAGGAGCCCCAGCCCCAGAGGATGGCCCCCCGTATCTGTGAGAATCCTGTGAAACTTCTCCACGAACGTAATAGCGAGCTGTCCCCGAAGGAGCCTCTCGTTCGTAAGCATGTAGGGGGCCAGGTAGGCCGAACCGCGGTCGACGAGGAACCCGTGGAAGGCCACCTCGCCTTTGGACTTCCTTCCGGCCTTCTGAGTGGCCTCCATAACGTGACCCAAGGCGCTCAGGGGCACTAGTCCCTCCCCGACGACGAGCCCGCCAGAGATTCGCCGCGCATTGTAGGGCTCGTGCCGTCCCTCCCAGAGAGCCGTCGCCACCTCACTGCCCTCCTTCACGCCACCCGCAGCGGACAGTACCGTTCCAGCGTAGACATCCTCCTCAGCGATGCTCTCCTTGTCCCCTTGGTAGGCCAGGTAGGCCATGGCAGGTCGCTCCGGAAGGGACTTCCCGATCCCTGCCTGGAGGGTGAGATGAGCACCGTCGACGAACCCGACGTGGTAGGGGGTAATGCAGATTCTGGAGAGTTGACGGAGGGCGCTAACGATACTCTGAAGTGACTCGAAGCTGTAGGCGGAGACGCTCGTGGCCTTGGGCCTGGGAATGAGCTGTAAGGTTGCCTTCGTAATCACGCCAAGCGTCCCCTCAGCGCCCAAGAAGAGGTTCGTCGAGTTGTGGTTTCCCAGACCCAACCCGAAAGTCCGCACACCCGTCTCCAGAATCTCCCCTCCTGGGAGTACGACCTCGAGGCTCCTGACCCAACGGGAGGGGGGACCGTACATGTATGAGCCTATTCCGACTCCACCGTCGCTGAGGAATCCGCCCACGGTGGAGGACCTGTGAAGGATTGGGACTACTGGGAGGGCGAGGTCCTGCTCGCCCAATGCCTCGGAGGCCTGATGCCACGTTGCACCCGCTTGGACGGTAACGCACGACCGAATCTCATCTGGGTCGTCCACTCTCTTCATCAGGCTGGTGACCATCAGAATGCCCCCGACATTTGGCACTGAACCCCCGTGGAGGGAGGTGCCCCCGCCGCGGGGGACGACCGGAATCTCCAGCTCCTCCCCCAGCTGTAGGATCCGAACGACCTCTTGGGTGGACTTGGGCAGTGCAATGATGTCTGGCTTCATGTTGAACTGCAGGCCAGCCTGCTTCGGGATCGGAGCCAAATCGTGGCCATAGACGAGCTTCTCCGTCTCAGAGGTCGAGACCCGCTCCTCTCCGAGGGTGTCTACGAGCCGTTTATAAGCGTAGCTAAGGTCGCTGTAAACCATAGCCTAGACCACCGGGCGGTCGAAGGGACTCGCCGATATTAACCTTAGGGAAGGGCTAGATTCCCAGGGCCTCTGAGATGCTATCCTTCAGCTGGTCAGCGTCCAGGCCCTCATAATCCAAGTCCAGGGCGCGAGCGACGGCCTTGAGCTTGGACTTGGTGACCTTCTCTAGGGAGGCGATGATGGCCCGCTTCAGGTCCCGCTCCTTACGGCCCAGAACCTCGATGTCAAGCTCCTGCGCGGCCTCCACGACTCGGGGACTTATCTCAACCACTGTCTGTATTGGCCTCTCAGATCTGGCCTCGGCAAGCTCCTCCTGTATCTCTCTCTCCACCCTGGCCCTTCCCCGTCGAAACTCCCCCAAGGCCCGTCCAATACCACGAGCTAGCTCGGGAATCTTCTTCGGCCCAAGCAGGAGCAGGACGGCGATTATGACCAGAATGATGATGGGCTCGAATCCCGACAATCCAAACTGCGCGACGATATCGGGGAGCGAGGGCAACACCAAGAGTACACCTACCAAAGAGTAGTAGCTTCAGAGGCATATATCTTTTTGCAGCCTGGATAGCTTCAGGCACGGCCCAGAGGACAGCTCTCAGCTCTCAGATAGGACCGTGAAGATGGCCCCGAACCTGAGGTCGACGTAGAATGTGAAGGTGAACTCTGAGGCAAAGTCCCCGCTAACCCAGGAGGTGAGGCCTTCGGCGTGGGTCCAGGATGAGGATCTCGTCATGAAGAGGTGGATGCCGTAGGCGTCCAAGGTCTCATCCTCCACACCCGCTGCAAAGGTGTACGTCTGGTTGGGGTCAAGCAGTTCGGACGCCGTCGCCTCAAGCCTCCAGTCTGGGCTTGTTGAGGAGAAGATACCGCTCCTCAGCTTCATCAGCTGCCCCGGGTCGGGGGGTCGGATACCCGACTCGCTCAGCTCTACCGAATCCGTTGATCCGGGCGACGCACTGTAGCTTACCACGTACGACTCCCCCTGGACCGCCTCCCCCGGATCGAGGAGTGAGTTTCGGTTCGCATCGGAGAACTCCTTTCGGAGAAGAAGGCTGTAGCCGAGATTGAGACCTAGCATGTAGACCAGAGAGTCCCCATTCGATGCCGAAAGGACCAGTTCATCGTTATCGGGGGATTCCCATAGAGCCGGGAGGAGGGTCAGTTCATCGGGCGCGCTGACGTGCAGGGCACTACTCGCTGGTTCCTCGGCTTCGAAGGTGACCTCCAGTCCCTCGTCCGAGGTTCCTGACCAGAGGAGGATGACCGGCGTCTCGTTACTGGCCTCCAGGACACTCCCCGTTCGGACGCCCGGGGCAAAAGGGCTGGCTGAGTAAAGCACAAACCCCGGAACTTGCAGGGTCACGTTTCCGGTGGTCAGGAGGGTATCCGCCCTCGCAAGGGGTGGTGCCAGAAGGCCCTGGTTGAAGTAGAGAAAGCCCCCAACGCTGGCCACCACGACGACTGCGACCACGGACCAGACAGCGACGGCCGACCTACCGCCCCTTTCCGGGGGTTCTTGCCCTTCGCGTCTGCTCCAGGCCCTCCTCGACATGAGGTAGCCTCCAACGTAGAGGAGGGACATGGGGACCGCCACAAGGAACATGGTGATCCCGCTTCCATCGGGCGTGATGAAGGCTCCGAAGAGAAAGAAGGCGATAGTCGCATACCGCCAGTTCCGCTTCCAGAAGTCGGGACCGATTATTCCCAACGCTCCAAGCCCCCACATGATCACAGGGGTCTGGAAGGCCAATCCCATTCCGACGAAGAAGAGGAGGACAATATCGAAGAACTGTTCCGGCCCCACCAAGGGAGCCAGCCCCATGTTAACCCCAATGCCGTAGAGAAAGTCGAAGGCGAAGGGGAGAATCACGAGCTGGGCGACCAGGACCCCGCCCACAAACAGCAGCGTTCCTGGCACCGTTATCTTGAGGATGATTCTCTTCTCCCTCTCGTAGAGCCCCGGCGCCACGAACTTGGCCAACTGGTAAACAATCCATGGCATCGCCGTAAGCACGGCCAGGAACAGGGAGACCTTGAACTGGGTGACGATGGCCTCCCAGGGGTTCAACTGCACCCGCTCGACGAAAACGGGCAGCAGGCTGTCCATGAAGCCCCGGATCACCATGACGGAGATGGAGTTGTAAAACTCTGGCCAGGGATAGGGCCAAGGTACGCCGAGGTATGGCTGTACGCGAATGGTGAAGCTCATGTAGAACACGAAGAGTGGCATCACCACCCACAGAATCTTGAAGACCCTCTGGCGCAGCTCCTCCAGGTGCTGGAGGATACTCATCGGCCGGTCTCCCATTGTTGCGAATAATCGGGCGACGTCTTATAAATCCGCGCTGGTCGAGGTTGCACGCTCGCTGGGAGGCCAAACCAAGGGTCACCGTGAACCATTCTCATGGATGATAATATAGATTGATAATAATAAATGGACCAACATTAATATAGATTGAGTCCCTCCCCTTAACTGGGCGACATTCTCAGGCCCGTGTAGAGGAGGGAGACCCTGCAGGAAAATGTAAGGATAGTAGATCTCTCGGCGAGCCGAGGCGTGAGGTTTCCAGGGTGGATGGTTCGCAGGTCCGCGGAGATCTTGGTGAACAATGCTGACCAGCTCTCAACGGGAGAGCTCAGGTCGATAGCCGATGTCCTTCTAAAAGAGGCCGCAAACCGGTAGGCACCCCTCGGCAGACACGATCGGCGGCTTCCAGTCGGGCATCCATCAGGCCGCTCACCCCTCGTGACAAAGGTTTAATAAATGGGAACTATAGTCGGCGCGGATGGCCCTTGAGCTCTACTATCCAGTCGCAGTTTTCGTGGTCATCGCAATCGCGTTTCCGTTCGTCACCTACTTGGCCACCAGGCTCCTTCGGAGGGATAGTCCGACACCCCTGAAGCTAACCACCTATGAGTGCGGCGAGGTACCAGAGGGGGAGGCGAATGTCCAGTTCAACTTCCAGTACTACCTCTTCGCCATAATGTTCATTGTCTTCGATGCCGCGGCCATCTTCATCATCTTGTTCGGTCTCATCTACGGTGGCCTGTCGGTGCAGGCTCAGATTCTCATGGCTCTGTTCATACTGATCATCACAGCGGCCACTCTGTACTCCCTCAAGAAGGAGGAGGTCTACACAGTTTGAGGAGAAGCATGGCGGTTGCTGGACTGGGCTGTGCACCTGCGGCCTAGGGTTTGGGCAGGGATAAAGTGGCCTTTGAGGATGACCTCGTAAAGGACTTGAAGAAGCGGTTCCCCGACGACGTCAAGGAGGCAACGGTCTCAAGACCTGGCCGGGTGAAGGCCTCGGTGACCCGAGACGGGTTGCGCCAGGTCTGCTTCTTTCTCAGGGAGGAGAAGGGGTTCGAGCACATCTCGTGCATTTCGGGTGTCGACTGGGTGGATCGCCTGGAGAACATCTACCACATCCTCTCGTACGAGAACGAGTGCATCATTCAGGTCAGCGTCGAAATTCCCGCAGACGACCCTTCAGTGCCAACAGTCTCGGAGATATGGAAGGGGGCCCTCTTCCACGAGCGAGAGGCCTATGATATGTTGGGGATCGACTTTCAGGGCCATCCAGACCTTCGGCGAATCCTGCTGCCGAACGACTTCAAGTTCCATCCGCTGCGGAAGGACTACACGGGGGAGTGATCGTGGCTGAGACGATGTGGATAAACATGGGTCCACAACACCCCATGACCCATGGCCTGTGGAACCTCCGCATCAAGGTCGATGGTGACACCATCGTCGACGCCGACCCGGAGATGGGCTACCTCCACAGAGGAGTGGAGAAGATCTGTGAGGCCCGGGATTATCTAAAGCCCATCGTCCTCATGGATCGCCTCTGCTACGTCTCCTCTCTAACGTGGGCCCACGTGTACTGCGTCGCTGTGGAGGACCTAATGGGGATCGAACCCCCACCCAGGGCCAAGTACCTGAGGGTCATCGGCTGTGAGCTCCAAAGGATGTCCTCCCATCTCATGTGGCTCGCCGCCTTTCTTGCGGACCTCGGCCTCCTCACGGGGTTCCTTTACAGCCTGAGGGAGAGGGAGCTCGTCCTCGACCTCCTGCAGATGATGACGGGTCAGCGGATGAACCAGAACTACCCCAGGCCAGGCGGTGTCCACAACGACATCCCCCCGAACTTCCGCGATGAGATCAGGAAGGCCTTCAGGTATCTCCGTCCGAAGTTCAAGGAGTATGAGGACTTCCTTGACAAGAGTCCGACCTTCCTGCTGAGGACGCGAGATGTCGGGATTCTGAAACCGCAGGATGGCGTCAACTACGGGGTCACGGGACCCAACCTTCGAGGAAGTGGTGTCAGGGTGGACGTCCGGGAGATGCACCCCTATGACGCCTACGACGAGCTGGATTTTGAACCAGTGATCTACGAGGGCGGTGATGCCTACGCCCGATATAAGGTGAGGATGGGAGAACTTATGGAAAGCATGAAGCTTATCGATCAGGCCCTGGACCGGCTCCCGGATGGTCCCTTCCGTGTCAAGGCGCCGAAGAGGGCGGAGGGGGAGGGGTATGCCATCACAGAGGACGCCCGCGGCGAGGCCCTCATCTACATCATAGGCGACTCGAGCGATCGGCCGTATCGCGTGAAAATCAGATCTCCCATTTTCGTGACCCTCTCGGCGCTCCCGCTGATGCTCCGCGGCTATACAGTGGCAGATGTGGTCTCCATCACGGGAAGCATCGATGTCTGCGTGGGGGAGATTGACAAATGAGTTTTCCGCTGGTGAACCTCTTCGATGTGAGCTTCGCCATCACAGACTTCTTGGTGTGGCTCGCAACGGTGATTCTGCGAGCCATCGCCTCCGTCCCTCTGCTAGGATTCATCGGCTACATTGCTGACTTCCTCAACTGGGAACCCGTCTTCTCCTTCCTCACTTGGGCCGTGGCAGCCACTCTGATTCTTCTTTGGGCGGCAATTCTCCACCTCTTGATCTTTATCTGGGTGGAGAGGAAGGTAGCCGCCCGCCTTCAGGACCGCCGCGGACCCATGCTGTCTCAACCCCTCCGGAGGAACTGGTGGAAGGGCACGGGCTTCTTCCAGGCCATTGCTGACGCGCTGAAGCTGCTCCAGAAGGAGAACATCACCCCCGCCGATGCAGACAAGCGCATGTTCCACCTGGCTCCCGCCCTCCTCATAGCCTCCACCCTGGTGATCCTCGTGGCCTTGCCCTTCAGTGAGACCTTCGTGATCGCCAACGTCCCGGCCGGGATCCTCCTCATCCTCGCCGCCTTCTCCCTGACGCCCATGGCCATCCTCCTGGCGTCCTGGGCTCAGAACAACAAGTACGCCCTCCTCGGCGGAATGAGGGCCGCGGCCATGATGATGTCCTACGAGATTCCGATGATCCTGGCGACCATCGGCGTCATCATCATGGCGGGCACCCTCAACCCCATCGAGATCGTCCAGGCGCAGCAGACATCTTCGGTCATCGACGTCCTGGCCAACATAGGAATTCCGAACTGGTTCATCATTCCTCAGTTCCTAGGCTTCTTCATCTTCCTCCTTGCCATAATCGCTGAGACGGAGCGAGTCCCCTTCGACCTCCCGGAGGCTGAGGAGGAGCTGGTGCACGGTTGGCTCATCGAGTACGGGGGGATGAGGTACGGGATGGTCTTCGGCTTCAAGTGGCTCAGGACCTTCGTGGGAGCGGCCCTTGTAGCACTCCTATTCCTGGGCGGATGGGACGGCCCCTTCCTCCCCCAGGAGTTCTGGTTCGTGCTGAAGATCTACTTGGTCTTCTTCGTCTTTATCTGGATCAGCTGGTCGATTCCCCGCATCCGGATTGATCAGATGATGAACCTCGGCTGGAGAAAGCTCATCCCGCTGGCGCTCTTCAACATACTCTTGGCTGTCCTGGTGGCCCTCGCGAATTCCGAGGGGTGGATCTGATGGTATCGAGGAGGAGGCTGTGAAGTGGTCGATGGCCTACTGATTGTCTTCGTCATTGTCTCCGCCATGGAGGTGATTGCGAGCCTAGCTGTGGTCACCGCAAAGAAGCTCATGTGGGCCGCTTTCTGGCTTGCCATAGCCCTCGTCACTATGGCGGGCATATTCTTTCTATTCGAGTCTGAGTACGTGGCTCTGATCCAGATCATCGTATACGCCGGCGCAGTCCCGGTGTTGTTCCTCTTCGGCATCATGCTGACCAGGTCGAGGGTCATGGAGGAGGTGCCATGAAAGAGAGGATCCTCGTCTTCGTCGGCCTCGTCCTTCTCACGGCCCTGATGGTGCTCTCCTTCGGTGGTCTGCCCTGGAATCCCGGGGCCCAGACGGTGTCGAACGAGAGCGTCGCAGAGTCGCTCTTTTCGGACTTCGGCCTCGCAATGATCGTTATGGCCCTGCTCTTGGCCGTGGCCATGGTCGGAGGAGTGTTCCTGGCCAGGAGGGAGCGGGAGCCATGATACCCCTCGAATGGGAGCTCTCTCTATCAGCCATCCTGTTCGCCATAGGCCTCTACGGGGTCCTGGTGCGGAGAAACGGCATCATCGTCCTGATGTCCGTGGAGATCATGCTGGCGGCAGCCATCATGAACTTCGTCGCCTTCTCAGCCTATATTAACGACCCTTCGGGACAGATACTCGCCCTGCTGTCCATAGCCCTGGCGGCGGGGGAAGCAGCCATCGGACTAGCCATCTTCCTGGTGCTCTACCGCGTCCACGGCACTGTCGACCTGGATAAGGTGAGAATCCTCAGGTGGTAGGTTGTCAGCCCTGGCATGGATTGTTGACATCTCGTGGCTCATCGTGGCCTCACCCCTTCTGGCCTTCGCCGTCGTCCTAATCTCAGGGAAGAGGCAGTGGCAGGGTGGAGCCCTTTGGACCATCGGGTCCATCGGACTCTCCTTTGTGCTGTCGATGATCCTTCTAATCCACGCCCTCCTCAACGGCGCCCTGGGAGGACACTTCGAGCCTGTGGAAACGGTCTGGTATCGCTGGATCGGCCCCGAGGGCTCCGGCTTCGCTATTCACCTCGGCATGCTCATCGACAACCTCAGCGTCCTCATGCTGGCCGTCGTCTCCTTCCTCTCCCTTCTCATCGCGATCTACTCCCTCGGATACATGGGCCGCGAAAAGGACAAGGCCCGCTACTACTCCCAGATCGCCCTCTTCGTCACGGGAATGCTGGGGACGGTCTCTGCCAACAACTTCCTCCAGCTCCTCATCTTTTGGGAGATAATGGGGCTCTGCTCCTACCTGCTGATCGGCTACTGGTATCATAAACCCGAGGCGGCCAGCGCGGCGAAGAAGGCCTTCATTGTCACCCGAGTGGGCGACATCATGTTTCTGGCGGGCGTCATCGCGGTCTTCATCATCTTCGGCACCTTCAACATCCTGGAGGTGTCGAGACTAGCACAGGGGGTTCCGGTACATCTCATCCTCATCGTCCCCGTCCTGTTCTTCGGAGGCGCGATGGGCAAGAGCGCCCAGTTTCCTCTCCACGCGTGGCTGCCGGATGCCATGGAAGGCCCCACAACGGTGAGCGCCCTCATCCATGCGGCTACCATGGTGAAAGCCGGCGTCTACCTCACGGGCCGGGCTCTCCCGCTGGTGGCGAACTCCCTCGACGCCAGCCTCCTGGTGGCCTTCATCGGAGGCTTCACAGCCTTCTTTGCCGCCACCATGGCCCTGGCCAACTACGACATCAAACGTGTCCTCGCCTTCTCCACCATCAGCCAGCTGGGCTACATGTTCCTCGCCCTGGGTACCGCGGCCTATGCCATACAGGTCGGCTTGGAGGGCTCGGGAGAGGCCTATGGAGCGGCCTTCTTCCATCTGACAAACCACGCCTTCTTCAAGGCCCTCCTCTTCCTCGGTGCTGGGAGCGTCATCCATGCCGTGGGCACCAACGACATGAGGAAGATGGGGGGGCTCCATGCGAAGATGCGCATCACCTCCCTCACCATGCTCATAGGGGCCATTTCCATCAGCGGCATCTTCCCCTTCAGCGGTTTCTGGAGCAAGGACGAGGTCCTGGCCACGGCCTTTGGTGCCTCGGGGGTGGAACAGACCTTCCTCTTCCTCTGGATCCTGGGGGTCCTCACCGCCTTCATGACCGCCTTCTACATGTTCCGCCTCTGGTACATGACCTTCCGGGGGTCCCCCCGCTGGGAGACGGAGCCCCACGAGTCGCCCAAGGTCATGACCACGCCGCTGATGATACTCTCCCTCTTCGCCGTCGGCTCAGGTCTTGTGATATTCGCGATGGGAGGTTTCAGCAACTTCATCTTTCCGGGGGTAGAGGGAGCCCATCCAGAGTTCTCGAACCCAGTCGACATTTTACTGAAGACCTTCACTGGTGCCGGGAGCTTCTCGACGTACGTCTCTCTTCTCCTGGCCCTCGCTGGCCTCGGCCTCGCCAGGACCATCTACCTGCGGAATCGCCCGTCGCCTGACGTCTTCACAGCCACACGCTCCCGGGCCTCCCTACACACGATGCTTGAGCGGAGGTATTGGATCGACGACCTCTACGATTACATCGGAGCCAAGGTGGTCTACGGCCTGGCGAGGTTGAGCGATTTCATCGACCGCTACATCATAGACGGCTTCGTCAACCTGGTGGCCAGGGGAACCGTCTTCACGGGTCGAGGAACCGACATCTTCGATCGGAAGGGTGTCGATGGCGTGGTGAACGGCATCAGCCTGAGGACCATCAGGGGAGGGTGGACACTACGGCGAGGCGAGACGGGTCAGGTTCAGACCTACGCTGCGATCATCATCCTCGGAGCGGCCTTCGTTCTCTTCCTGATCCAGGTTGTCTTTCCACTTCTGGGGGTGTGACGAGTGGCTCTCCCCTACATCTCCGCGATGATCGCGCTCCCCGCCCTCGCAGCCCTAGTCTCGCTCTTGGGACCCTGGAGCCGGACACAGGCTAGGTGGATTGCCATCGGGTCGGCTCTAATCACCTTCCTAATCTCACTGGCCGTTCTCCTATCCGTCATTACGCCCTTCCTGGACCTCGGCCTCCAGCCCGACCCGACGGGAACTTTCGTCGCCTACGAGGAATACCTCTGGTTCCGCATAGGGGACCTGCCGGTCTTCTTCAGAGTTGGCGTCGATGGGCTCTCCCTCCCCCTTGTCTTCCTCACCGGCCTCCTGTTCCTGGTGGCCGTCATCTTCCCTATGGAGGAGGCGTACAAGCCGAAAGAGTACTACGCCCTCCTGCAGGTCATCAGCCTGGCCCTCATCGGGGTGTTCATTTCCCTGGACTTCCTGCAGTTCTTCGTCTTCTGGGAGCTCGTCCTGATACCGATGTACTTCCTCATCAACATCTGGGGAGGTCCGAACAAGCACTACGCCGCCATCAAGTTCCTGATATTCACCCACGTGGGCGGTGTCATCATGCTCGTCGGGATCTTCTTCCTGGTCTCATCGACGGGGACACTGAACATGATCGAGATCATCCAGCGAGCCCCGCTACTTCCTCTTTCTCTGCAGGTGAGCGCCTTCGTGGCCTTCCTCATAGGCTTCGGCGTCAAGCTTCCCATGGTTCCACTGCATACCTGGCTACCGGACGCTCACGTGGAGGCCCCTACAGCCGGTTCGGTCATTCTGGCCGGCGTCCTGCTAAAGATGGGAGGGTACGGCATCTTCCGCGTAGCTTACTCCATGCTCCCTGGCGCAGCGGTGGAACTGTGGTGGCTGGTGGCCATCCTGGGCGTTGTGAGCATGATATATGCATCTTTGGTCTGCCTCGCCCAGGTCGACTTGAAGAGGCTCATAGCCTACTCAAGCATCGGCCACATGGGGTTCGTCCTTCTCGGAGCTTCGACCATTACCGCTGTCGGCGTCGCCGGAGCGATCTTCCAGCTCTTCAACCACGGCCTCGTGACGGCCGTACTGTTCATGCTTGCGGGGGCGGTGAAGCACGCAACGGGAAGCCGTCTGATTCCCCACCTCAGGGGCCTGGGATCCAAGATGCCCATCTTTGCCTTCATCCTCATCCTTAGCTTCCTGGCCTCCCTCGGGCTGCCAGGCCTCAACACCTTTGTCAGCGAATTCATGGTCTTCGTCGGCACTTATGCAGGACTCCCCGAGGGCCAGAAGATCCTAGTGATCATTCCGCTCCTCGCAGTAGTCCTCGCCGGCGCATACTACCTCTGGACCATGCAGCGAGTCCTCATGGGTAGCTTCAACGTCCGGTTAGGAGCCGCCAGGGATCTGCACCTCGACGAGTACCTCCCGATGGTGCTGGTGGCTGTTCTCATAGTCCTGACGGGTCTCTTCCCCGCCATCTGGATCGACCAGATCTACCCATTTAGCCAGGTCATCGAGGGGTCCGTAGCTCTGGCAGGAGGTGGATGAGTGGTGGAGATACCAATTCTAACCATCATGCTCTTCGCCCCCCTGTTCGGGGTTCTCCTGACCTACGCCCTGGGCGAGCGGAGAGGTGCGGTTAGGGTCGCCTCGGTTGTCGTCTCACTTGTTCCCCTGGCGCTCTCAATCTATCTCCTCTTTGGCTTCCTTCGACCCGACCTGTTTTCACTGGCCACCGACCCCCTGACGGGCCGATATCGCGCCTACGAGGAGGCCCTTTGGATACCCCACATCAACGTCTTCTACCGCCTCGGCGTGGACGAGCTCTCCTTCTCTCTTGTCCTGCTAACGGCGATCCTGGTCCCCCTGGCGGTGATATTCTCCTGGGACGAGGAGCACCGCGTGCGGGAGTTCCACGCAATGCTTCTCCTGATGGAAACCACTATCCTCGGAGTCTTCATGGCTCTGGACTTTTTCCTGTTCTTCATCTTCTGGGAGCTGCAGCTCGTCCCGATGTACTTCCTGATAGCGATTTGGGGTGGTCCCAGGAGGAGGTACGCGGCGATCAAGTTCTTCCTTTACACGCAGGCGGCGAGCTTACTGGTTCTCGTCGGTGTCTTCGCGTTCTACTTCTACATGGGAGGCGGAGTCGACGCCTTCAACATGATTGCCATCATCGAAACCTCCCCCGTTCCGGTCGGCACTATCCAGACGGTCCTCTTCGTCGTTCTCCTGATAGGCTTCGGGACGAAGCTCCCGATGGTGCCGCTGCACACTTGGCTGCCGGATGCCCATGTGGAGGCTCCGACGGCGGGCTCGGTCATCCTGGCCGGCGTCCTCCTAAAGATGGGAGGCTATGGCCTGATCCGCGCCAACGTCCAGATGCTACCCCAGGCCTCCGTGGAACTCTTCTGGCTCTTCACCATCATCGGAACGATCAGCATCCTCTACGGCGCCTTGGTCTGCTTGGCGCAGGACGACCTCAAGCGTCTCATTGCCAACTCGAGCATTAGCCACATGGGGATCGTCATGTTGGGAATCGGGGCCTCCCTCTTCGCCTTCGACCAAGGCGCCGGGGGCTCCCTCAGCGGCCTCATGGGGATGAGCGGCGCCATCTTCCAGATGTTCGCCCACGGGCTGATTAGCGCTGCCCTCTTCATGCTCGCAGGCTCCGTCCTCCATCGACTCGGCACTAGGAACATCTCGGAGCTCGGGGGAATCGCGAACCGAGTCCCAGTGCTGTCTGCGTTCATCTTGACCGCCTTCCTGGCCTCCCTCGGCCTCCCTGGCCTCGTCGGATTCGTGGCCGAGTTCACCGTCTTCCTGGGCACCTACGAGGCCTTCGGCCTCTGGGTCCTTCTCCCCATATTGACCGTGGTCCTGACGGCCGCCTATTACCTCTACGCCGTCCAGCGAGCCGTCCATGGACCCTTTAACGAGAGGCTTGGCTCGATCAAGGACATCTCGCTCTATGAGTTCCTCCCTCTGGGCGCACTGGCGGCCCTCTTCGCCCTCTTCGGCATCTTCCCGACGCCGCTAATGGATCTCTTCAGTGACTGGACCAGGGTGCTCTTCGAGACAATCGGGGGGATGATCTAGGTGGCCTTCCCCGATTGGTTCGTCCTGCTACCGGTCATCGTCCTGACGGTCTTCGGGTTCCTCCTCATAGGCCTCACGTTCGTAGTCAAGCGGAAGGAGAGGCTGGCGGATGTCGCTCTCGTTGGGCTAGTAATCGCCTTCCTTCTGACCATCGACATGGCGGGAGCTGACTTCCTGAGGAGGCTGGGCCTGGACCTATGGACCGTCCCCGTTGAGGTCAGGCTGCCGGACCTTATGCTGGAGGTCAACGCCTTCGTCCTGTTCTTCTTCCTGGCCATGACCCTCACGGGTATCCTGGTGGTCCTGGCTTCCAGGGCGTTCCTGAGGAGGGATGACAGGAATCAGGGAGAGTACTACGGGCTCCTCCTCATCGCCATCGTC
Source organism: uncultured Methanomassiliicoccales archaeon (assembly GCA_964347325.1). Taxonomy (GTDB): domain Archaea; phylum Thermoplasmatota; class Thermoplasmata; order RBG-16-68-12; family JAJISG01; genus JAJISG01. Next base: position 51,680 of record CAYFYA010000009.1, read on the forward strand.
GGGATGATGCTGGTCTCGGCCTCCACGGACATCTTCGTGCTCTACCTCTCCTTCGAGTTGGCGAGTATTGCCACCTTCGCGCTGGCGGCCTTCAGGAAGAGGGACAAGGGGTCTTCCGAGGCGGCCATGAAGTTCTTCATCATAGGCGTCGTCAGCTCCGCTCTCATCCTCTTCGGCATCTCCCTTCTGTACGGTGTAAGCGGTCACGTGGGGACCGGTCAAGGCATGTCTGGTCCCTTCACCGACTTGGGCGTCCTTCGGACCACCATCGCCGGCGGCCTCCTTGTCTTCGAGCCAGTCATAGTGCTGGCGCTCGTCCTCGTTATCGCGGGGTTCGGGTTCAAGGTGGCAACGGTGCCCTTCCACATGTGGGTGCCGGACGTCTACGAAGGCGCGCCGACGACAATCACCACCCTCCTGAGTACGGCCTCGAAGATCATGGGCTTCGCAGCCCTCTTCAGGGTCTTCCTCATAGCCCTCGTAGGGGCAGCAGCCCACTGGACCCTCGCCCTGGGAATCCTCGCCATCGCCACCATGACCTTAGGGAACGTTGCCGCCCTTCCGCAGAAGAGCATCAAGAGGATGCTGGCCTACTCCAGCATCGCCCACGCCGGCTATGTCCTCATCGCGGTCATCGTGGGCAGCCATCCCGATGGCAGCGTCGCCACCTCCGCCATGACGGGAGGCCTCTACCACCTCCTCGTCTACGTCTTCATGAAGGGAGGCGCCTTCATCATCGTCGCTATCACCGGGACGCTCCTAATCGGGGAGAGGCTCGACGACTACAGCGGCCTGGCGAAGAGGATGCCCCTCATAGCCTTCGGGATGATGATCCTGCTACTCTCTTTGGCGGGTGTCCCACCTCTAGGCGGCTTTGTCAGCAAGTTCGTGCTCTTCCTGTCGACGATTCAAGCTTCGACGGTCCCAGGCACCGAGTGGATGGTCGCCCTGGGTATCGCAGGCGTTCTGAACAGCGCCCTTTCCCTGTACTACTACGCCCGAGTAATCAAGCACATGTACTTCCTCGAGGGGCCTGGCGGGGTCGTCACAGCTCCGGCGCCCTACAGCTTCGCCATAATGATCGCTACAATCGGGACCGTCGCCACTGGAGTTCTTGCCCTGCCCTTCATGGAGTTTGTCAGCCAGGCGGCGTCCTCTCTTTTCGCGTAACCCGCCGGTCCTCCTCCAAACCTTGATAAGAGCCCCGCTTGGTAGTTCGGGTATGGGGACGCACACCGACATTCGCTGGCTTCCCTGGGGCAAGGAGGCCTTCGAGGAGGCGCGGAGGGATAAGAAGCCAATTCTCCTCGACCTCTCGGCGGTTTGGTGTCACTGGTGCCACGTGATGGATGAGACCAGCTACTCCGATGACGAGGTCATCGGGCTCATCAACGACAACTTCGTCGCCATCCGCGTGGACATCGACAAGCGCCCCGACATCAGGGAGCGCTACAACTTCGGCGGGTATCCGACCACCGCCTTTCTCGATGCCGACGGCCAGGTGATTGCTGGTGGGACCTACATTCCACCCGACCAGCTCAAGCGTACCCTCATGCAGGTGAAGAGCTACTATGATTCCTCTGGCGGCAAGACCCGGGAGACCAAGGTTATTCCTGAAACCGTGATACGGCCTTCCGAAGTTGGTCTCAGCCACGACATTATGGAGGAGGTCCTGGGATACCTGCTGGAGCAGTACGACGAGCTTTACGGTGGGTTTGGAAGCGCACCGAAGTTTCCTCAGCCAGAGGCCCTGGATCTCGCTCTCTATAAGTACAAGATTTCGGGCAACAGCTACTTCCTGAAGGTGATCGAGAAGAGCCTGAGAGCCATGGCAGACGGCGGAATGTACGACCCCGCGGAAGGAGGCTTCTTCCGGTACTCCGTTACGAAGGATTGGTCGGAACCCCACTATGAGAAGATGCTCGATGTCAACGTGGGTCTCCTTCGGAACTACCTGAACGCCTATTCGCTCCTGGATGACGCGAAGTACAGAGAGGTCGCGAAGGACATCCTGAGATACATGGAGACCGTACTTCGGGACCCTGCCGGAGGCTTCTACGGCAGCCAGGATGCCGACGAGGAGTACTACAAGAAGTCCTTGGAGGAGAGGGGCAAGGTTGATCCGCCCTACACAGACGAGACCCTCTATGCCGACCTCAATGGCCAGGCAGTCTCCACGTACCTACGGGCCTCGGCCGTCCTGGATGAGCCGAAGTACCAGGAGGCAGCCCTGTCCACGCTTGGCGTCCTTGAGCAGAGAATCTTGACGGGAGACGGCCGCCTCATCCACTACTGGGACGGAGAGCCAGGGATCGACGCGTTGCTTTCGGATCACGTTCATGTGGCAAAGGCCTACTTGGATGCCTTTGAACACGTCGGGGAGAGTAGGTACCTAGACAGGGCAGTCGCCATCGCCCAGGAAATGCTGAAGACCTTTCGGGATGACGATGGTCTCTTGAAAGATCGGCAGGCCGAGGATGGCGACATAGGCCTGCTGCGGGTTCCTCAGAAGCCGCTGGTCGACAATTCTCACGCAGCTATACTTCTGCTCAAGCTCCATGAGATCACACACGATGAGCGGCTACGGGAGGCTGCCAAAGTCATCCTCGAGGGGTTCACGGGCCAGTACCCACGCTACTCCCTCTTCGCATCCACGTACGCGATGGCCGTCACGACGTTCCTGAAGGGGCCTCTCAGAGTGGTATTGGTGGGGGATGATGGCGAGGCGACAGGGACGCTGCAGAGGGAGATTCTCGCTGCCTACCAACCACGGCGTGTGCTGCATCTCATGCATCCCGGGACGAAGGACTTGATAGAGGCCGGCTTTCCTGAAGATCCCCTCCCTGCTATCTACGCCTGTGTGGGGACTCAGTGCTCGAATCCTCTTACTGGCGCAGACGCCTTCAAGGAGGCCGAGGCGTTTCTAGTAAGCGTCGACGCTCAGGATGACACAATGAAAACCGGTTCATGACACTTCGGGGCCTTAGTCCCAACCGCCGTCGACGCTCGTCTCGATCTCGCCATCGTCGATTGCTGGAGCGCCTCGCAGCCTGTCAAGGACTTTGAGTACCGCGTTGCGGAAGCGTTCCCAAGCCGCACGGATGCTCCCCTTCATTGTGTCCGACTCCCTCGCGAGCGGTTGATCATCGGGACCGTCAGAACCCAAGCCCCAAAGTGTTGGGAGCAGGTCCCGGACTCCTCGAACTTCATCCATGTCCCCTGACCAGACCTCCAACACCTGACCAAACTCATCATCTATGCGCCTAGACAGCCTCGAGAGCCGAGCTGACAGGGTCCCGTCGTCTTCACCTCGATACACGAGGGCCACGTGATGGTTCATACCCCGCTCGATCAGGACTTTAGAGTCTCCGAATGTGAGACTCCTGACCGGTGTGTCCTCCCGACTCGAGAAGGCTTCGCGAATGAAGTCTTGAACGGCCTTAAACATCGCCACTAGTATGTCCCGGTCCTTATCGGGTGTCAAGGTCTTCGACCGGTGTGCCAGGAGAATACCGTCGCTGTGAATGACGAAGACCTCTTCGATACTGAATCTCTTTGCACGCATCCACCTCCACGCCACGAAGAGGCCGCCGGCGAGCAGCAGGGGCGCGATGAGTGCCCACACCACCAGGTCCAATGTGCTTGGACCAACCGGAATCGGTTCGATGAACACCGTGTTGCTGCTGACAGTTTCGGGTTGGCTACCCTTTCCATCGGAGTAGACCAGTTTGACCTGGATAGAGGTCGGGCCTACATCCGCCAGAAGCCGCAAGCGGATCCCAAGATCGACACCACTCTCAGGGCCGAGACTCGTGACCCTCCAGGATATAAGATCGTCGTGGACCGTCGCTGCATACAGGGAGTTGTCTGTGCCCAGGTACTCGAAGCCTGACGGCATTGTTAGGTTGAGCCAACCCGTCGCCGCGGCTTTTCCCACGTTGCTAAGGGTGACGTTTAGGACGAGGATCCTCCCAACCTCCAACTTTGTGGCTGAGGTCTCAATCTCTAGGACAGGGTTTGGGGCGTCCAGTGTGACCGGAGCCTGTAGGATTACAGTGGGCTGGGCGTTGCCGTTGCCGTCCGTTGCCTCCCAAGTGACCAGGATCCCCATGTCCTGTCCATCCGACATCCCCCCAAGGGTCTGTAACCTCACCGCGAGAAAATGGGGGCCGACGCCGACGTCTGCGAGCATCACGTCGATCCCGTCCGATGACTGAGTGTAGGGTAGGCTAGGTGTGAGCTCAAGGACCTCGTAGTTTCCTCCCAGGCTCCAGTTCATCCAAGCTTCAGGCGCTGGGACGGATCCGGTGTTGTTGTAGTACACGGTCGCCACTACCTCGTCTCCCCGTTCGACGGTGTCAACATCGGCTTGCAGGAAGGGCGCAAAGGAAGGGGCCACTACTGTCGACTCGGCTGAAGTTTGCACTGGTGGGAAGTCGGTTCCCGATGAGTCCGTGTATGATGCTTGGACATCACATGCCACCACTGTCCCATCTGGCGCGTCCTTATCGACCTCGAGCATCCAACTGATGGTGGTCGAGGAGGCAGGACCTATTGTCGGGAACGACCAGGTGAGAGTGTGGGCGATGTCATCGTATGAGCCTGTCGGTGTTGAAGATAGATACGAGACATCGGAGTCCAGCTGGGCGTTAACAAGCACTCCTAATGCACTACCGTTGCCGAGGTTTTCGATGGTTAGATCCATCTGTATGATGTCCCCGGGATCGGGCAGGAGGGTACTGGGGGAGAGGGTGGCATCGAGATACCCGCTGAAGATGGTAAGGGAGACCTGCTCACTCTGAGTCGGCGGCCGATAGTCGACGTGGTCCACGGATTCAAAGGAGAAGTTTACGACCGCCAGCGTCCCGTCGGGAACCCCGCCCTTCACTTCGAAGGTAAGGTTGAAGGAATAGAGCCCCGGAGTCACGTTGGTGAACTCGTAATTCTGGCAACAGCTTCTCACGCCGCCGATGCTGCCTGCGTCATCGCCGACATAGGTAAGCTCATCAGGAAGGGTTACGTTGACCCACAGGTAATCGGCATCACCAGGCCCTGAGTTGTTGAACTCTATTCGGAGCTCTTCGACGTCACCCGGCTCCAGAGCTGAAACCGACGGGACGACGTCATAGCTCATGTTTGGTCGGTAGAAGCCGTACACCTGGAATGTGTAGTCCTTGTCCCTAGGAAACCACGTCGAACCATCCGAAGAATTCACGCCCGTCCCGTTGGGATACGCTGAGTCTCCGGGCGAGTGGTACCAATCATAGCCCTGTTGGGTGTTGCTTCTTGCTACCACCCAGTAAGTGGTGTTGTCCCTTAGGTCCACCCAGTCATCGAAGGAAACGTTTACCCAACTCTGCGAAGAGAGGCCGTCCCCAATACCGGAGGTTATGTCAATGGGCGTGGGAGATGGCGTGGGAGATGCCGGATCATCGTCCCGGAGAGACGCTATCACCCGGGAGGCTCCACTGTTGGCCTCCGCGAGGATGGCGACGCGAGTTATTGTGAATGCCTCCTCGGCGACGAAGGATTGAGCTATCCAGCTCTTGTCACTCAACTCGTCAGTACCCCCATTGTCGTCTGCGTTCTCGATTTGCATGTGGTAGGGATCAGCCGCCGCACGAGGGATGAGACCCGGAGCTGCCAGCATAATCACTAGGCACAGGCCGATGGCTATCAGAGGTCCACCGCGCACAATCCTATTCCCGGGACTGTTGCCAAATACCTTTCTTCATCGTTATCATGAAGGGGGGAGGTGTAGAGTGTGGCTCACCCCCCCCGGAGCCGTTGAACGCGCCCTCGATAACCATCTCGTTAGGTTTATAGTGAGGTATTCGGACGTCCAGACGTCCCATGGGACCTTCATCGAGCCTGTTTGACCTCCAGATCCACTCTGCAGAGGAAGCCGAACGATGGATTCTCGTCCTAGTCCAGGCCCTGCGACAGAAGCGGAAGGAGTGGAGGCTCACGATCGCGCATCTGAACGGGGAGGTCCTGTGCTTTGAGTGTGAGCCCGCGCTAACGAACGATGAGGTCTCGGAGGCCCTGCTCACGCGGCTCGTCCCGGAGCAGAAGCCGGAGGTACCCTGAGCAATGTCTCCGATTCGATAATCAACGGGAAAACTACAATAATGGCACCTGGAAACCAGATCTCGGGATGGTGGCGTCGACGCTAGCGACACTGGAAGAGCCTCGAATGAAGCTCAAGATATGCATGGTTGGCGAGGCCGCCGTTGGAAAGACATCTCTCATCCGTCGCTACGTCCACGATCACTTCAATAGTGACTACGTGGCGACTCTGGGTACTAAGGTTACGAAAAGGGAACTCGAGGTTGAGGTTCCCGGAACCGATCGCACAGAACGTGTCGCCTTGATGATCTGGGACATTATGGGCCAGAAGAAGGTCCTGGATCTGATGCGTGAGGGGTACTTCCACGGTGCGCAGGGGTTGCTGATGGTTAGCGATCTGAATCGTCCGAAGACTCTGGAGGAGCTCGAGGGCTGGCGCACCATGATGGTAGATACAACGGGTGAGATTCCGTCCTACCTCTTGGCCAACAAGGTGGATCTGGTGGAGAAGGAGCCCACGACGGACGACCTCGACGCAGCGAAGAAGCGGTGGGGCTGCTCCTACGTGCTGACCAGTGCCAAAACGGGGGAAGGAGTGGAGCAAGCTTTCTATGATCTTGCTGTCTTGATTCTCAGGAAGCTCCGAGAGCGGAAAGCCAAAAGGGCCTAGGCTCCGTGGAGGCCTGCCCCGCTCGCCTGGAGGCGTTTCCAAAGGTTTATCTTGACACAGGGCCTGGCACCGCACCGATGCCCAACGGCGACATCCTCTTCCCGGTGATGTTCGCTGGCATGCTGATCGCCGGCACCCTTATCATCCTTCTCTCGCCTCTCATCTTCAAACTCACCGTAGACATCAAAACCTGGAAGCTCTACGCCCTGATCGCTCTCGTCATAGGGGTGATGGGAGTCTCTCTCTACGTTGTCTTCCTGGCTCTCTCCAACTTCCTCTACTTCCTGCCCTTTGTGGTGTTAGTATTGGCCCTCAGGGGAGTCGCCCCCACCTTCCTGTATCGAGGCCTAAGAGAACGCTTCGAGTTGCGCAAGTTCTGGCCCATCATAAAGGTCCTGATGGCCGTAGGCTTCCTCGCCTACGCCGGTTACCTGACCTACACGATCCTTTTGCTGGCCTTCGAGCAGCTCCTCGGCACCTCCAGCCCGAACGTTGACATCTCGGAACTCCTCATCATGGCCGTGGGGGGTGCCTTCGTTATCATCCGACTCCTGGCGCGTATTCTACCTGAGTCCATCAAAGAGAGGCCCACCGTGTGGATCACAGCCATTCTGCTTTCGGTCGCCTTTGCTGTCATCGCACCCTTCGCCTTCCCCGAATACGACCTGTACTACAGACTGGCTGGTCTCGGCGGCTGGGTCCTTGGATTCGTCGTGATCTGGAGATTCTCCTGAAGTGTGACGCTCTCCCCCGTGATATTCAGCCCGAATACTGAGAGACAAACCCTTTTCAGATGTCTCCAGCCATCTTCGACCTCGACAGAGGACTGGAGATGGCGGCGGAGAACCTCGTCTCCATATTCGCTATACTGCTAGTGCTAGGCTCAGTCCTCTTCCTCTTCGGCCCCTTGTTCTTTCGCCTGCTGAAGCGGGGAATGTGGGCCATGAGTGTCATTGCAGTCATCCCAGCCTTCGTCGTGGCCTCCATGGGACTCTCCTTCGTGGAGCTCAGCTTCAGTAATCCAGCGATTCTCGCGCCCATAGTGGCCTTCGTATTCGTTGCCAGAGTCGTTTCTCCCACCCTCGCCCTCCACAACGTGAGAGAGAAGCTGGCATCCAGAGGTCTCTGGGGGAGCACAAGGGCCTTCGCCTTCTTGGGATTCCTGGGTTTTGGCCTATACGTTGGATACCAGACCTTCGTATCACCGGAGGGGGCGGCCGCCGATCCGGTGCTTGCCACCGAGAGGATTGTGATGGCTGTCGGGACCTCGTTCATTTTCCTCAGACTGTACTACAAGGCCATGCCCCGGGAGTCCAGCAGTCTCATGATGGTGTGGCTTGCTGCCATCTTCTTCTCCCTGGCCTTCTCGGTCGTGGCCCCTTACGCCTTCCCCGACTACCACGTCCTCTACTCCATCTCAGGGGTCATGGGGTGGCTCATAGGTGCGGCGGTGATCGCCAAGTCGCCCTAGGCCCTCGCTCGAAGGCCGTTCAGCGACGAAAGACCCTTATCTTGCGCACGACTAGCCTGGTATCGAGGGCGGACGGGTGGATAGGGAAGCGCTGATAGCCGAGTTGGTGAAGATTCTCGGCCGCGAGAAGGTCATCAGCGACTACGAGGAGCTTCTTGTCTACGAGTGTGACGGCCTGACCATAAACAAGTCCCTTCCAGAGGTCGTGGTCCTCCCTGAGACTACGGCTGAAGTCCAGGCTGTGGTCCGCCTGGCCAGCCGGATAGGTGTACCCTTCGTGGCGAGGGGCGCGGGAACCGGCCTTAGCGGTGGTGCCCTGGCTCTGGAGGGAGGAATCCTAATCTCTCTCGTGCGAATGGACCGCGTCCTGGAGGTGGACCAGGCAAACATGCGGGCGGTGGTCCAAGCGGGGGTCGTGAATCAGGATCTCAACGACGAGGTCCTACCCATGGGCCTCCATTTCGCCCCAGATCCTTCCAGTCAGCAGTCGTGTACAGTCGGAGGAAACGTTGCGGAAAACGCAGGGGGCCCTCACACCCTCAAGTACGGGGTAACCACCAACCATGTCCTGGGTCTGGAGGTGGTCCTCCCAGACGGGAACGTGGTGAACATCGGCGGCATGGCGGAGGCGTCGCCAGGATACGACCTCGTCAGCCTAATGGTCGGCTCTGAGGGAACCCTGGGAATAGTCACGAAGATCACCGCAAGGCTCACGAAGTTGCCTGAGGCCGTGGAGACCCTTATGGCCGTTTTCGACTCCCCTGGGAACGCCAGTACCGCAGTCTCCGCAATCATCTCCAGGGGCATCGTTCCCGCAACCGTCGAGCTGATGGATCGTGTCACCCTGGGGGCTGTGGAGGACTACATCCACGCTGGCTATCCCAAGAACGCTGAGGCGGTCCTTCTCATTGAGGTAGACGGCTTCCGCGAGGAGGTCGAGGAGGACATCAAGGCAGTCGCAAAGGTGTGCATGGAGAACGGCGCCCGCGAGGTTAGGAGGGCCCAGAACGAGGAGGAGAGGACATTGCTGTGGCAGGGACGCAAGAGGGCCTTCGGAGCCTTCGGACGCATTAGCCACAGCTACTACACCCTGGACGGCGTCATACCCAGGAGCAAGCTCCCAGAGGTGCTTCCCAAGATCTACGAGATAGGTGCGAAACATGGAATCACGGTTGCCAACGTCTTTCACGCGGGGGATGGTAACCTGCACCCCATCATACTCTTCGACGAGCGTAGGGGAGAGGAACTCCAAAAGGCCCTAGCGATGTCGAGGGAGATTCTGGAAGTCTGCGTGGAGGCTGGTGGGACCCTCAGCGGCGAACACGGGATCGGGGTGGAGAAGCTGGATGTCATGGGTCTCGTCTGCTCGTCTTCTGACCTCGAGGTGATGCAGAAGGTGAAGGAGACCTTCGACCCTAAGGGCCTCTGCAATCCCGGAAAGCTACTCCCCCGTGGTGAGGGGGTGGAGATGCCCCTCCTCAGAATCCCAGCCAGCCTGGATGAGGTGTCGAGACGACCGGCATGAAGCAAAGGCCGGACTGGGCCACCACTCTGGCTTCATCCTTGGAGAACCCCGGCATCCTGGTCGAACCGCAGGTAATGGTAGACGGAATCGAACCTGCGGCAATGGCCATTCCCGAGACCGTCGACGAGGTGTCCCTCATACTGGCTCACGCACAAGAGCATGGGCTATCCGTGGTCCCAATGGGTGGGGGAACAGCCCTTCACCTGGGCAATCGGCCCAGAGGAGTGGACCTGCTCCTATCGCTTCGAGGGCTGCGCGATGGGTTCGATCACTCCGCATCAGACCTCGTCGCGACCCTCCCGGCTGGCATTACCGTCGGGGAGGCCAACGCCCGGCTGGAGAGCAACGGACAGTACCTGCCCCTAGATCCCCCAATGGTCGACGATGCAACTGTGGGTGGTGCTCTCGCAGCAAACTCCATAGGTCCCAGGGTCCAGTGTAATGGAATGCCCCGGGGGTGGGTCCTGGGCATGACGGTCGTCCATTCCGATGGCTCGGTCACCAAACCAGGAGGCAAGGTCGTCAAGAATGTGACGGGCTACGATCTCGGCAGGGTATATGTCGGGTCTCTGGGAACGCTCGGGATAATCGTCGACGCAACCCTGAAGATCCAGCCCCTGCCACAAACCGTCACCACGCTCGGCTTTGCGTTGCCCAATATGGACGGGGTGATGAGAACAGCGGAGGGGATCCTGGAGGCGGGCCTGAATCCTCTTGCGATTTCGGCCCTCAACATGCAGGCTGTCGCTGGCCTCGGTCTGGAGCTCACGCCATCGTGTCTCCTTGTTGAATTTGGCGGTGGTGAGGCGGCCGTGAGCCGCAGGGTGAGTGAGGCAAGAAAGATCGCAGGGAAGAGAGGAGCTGATCGAGGGGTCTCACTGAGGGGCAAGAGGGGGAGAGACGCGTGGAGGCGAGTGGCAGATCTCCCAGGTGAGTGGGACATCGTCTTCAGGGCCTCACTGCCCCCCGCCTCGGTGGGTCCCTACGTCGACGCCCTGGCGGAGGCTCTCGCCCGCGTGGGGGTCGGCGGATCGGTACTCGCGTACGTGGGTCGAGGCATGGTCTACGCTGGTACGGAAGCTACGACGACCAGGGAGACCCTCGTGGGCTTATTCGAGGAGCTGGTTGGACTGGGCACGTCGATGGGGGGGCACACCATCCTCTGGAAGGCATTGCCAGACCTCAAGGAAGGTCTCGATGTGTGGGGCCCCAAGCCCGACTCCTTCGACATCATGAGACGACTCAAGCACGAGTTCGACAGGAGTGGGACCCTGAATCCCGGCAGGTTTGTCGGAGGCCTGTGATGACATCCAACTCCCCCACGACATATGAGAAGCTGATGGAGTGCACCCACTGCGGCCTCTGCCTCCCCTTCTGCCCGACCTACCGCGAGCTGAAGGTGGAGATGGACTCCCCACGGGGTCGCATATACTTGATCAGAGCCCTAGAAGACGGGAGAGTCGGTACGACGACTACGCTGGCCAAGCACCTCGACCTCTGCGTCGGTTGTCTCGCGTGTGAGACCGCCTGCCCCTCCGATGTCGCCTTCGGCCATGTCCTTGAAAGGGGACGGTCCGTGTTGGGGGAGGCGTCAGAATCGTCGAGCATTCTCCTGGATCTTCTGTATCGCTCCATCCTACCGAAGAAGAACCGCATCGTCGCGTTGGGTCGGCTCCTGAGGGTGTACCAGAGTTCCCGCTGGGGGTTCCAGGGGCTACCGCTTGTACGGAATAGTAGTGCCTCAAAGACCCTGGGACGCCTCCTAGAAGTCTTAGGAGCCTTCCCGTCGAAACCCAAGCCAGTCTTCGATCAGGTCTACGAATCCAGGGCATCCAACGGCAAGAGGGTAGGACTGCTAGTTTGCTGCATGATGAGGGTTCTCCTTACTAATGTCAACGACGCCACAATCCGTGTCTTGAATCGTAGTGGCTTCGACGTTGAGGTTCCGCCGAGCCAGGAGTGCTGTGGGGCTCTTCATGCCCACGTCGGTCGCCTTGACGAAGCTCGGCGTCTGGCAAAGTTGAACATAGAGGCCTTCGGTAGATCTGGTGAGCATGCGATTCTGACGAACTCCGCCGGGTGCGGCGCTCACATGAAGCACTACTCTCGCCTATTCGAGGGAGATCCAGAGTGGGAGGGAAGGGCAAAGCGCTTCAGCCAAAGGGTCCGGGATGTCTCCGAGTTCCTGGCCTCCGACGCCTCCCTCGAGGAACTGGGTAGCCTACCCTATCGAGTGGCCTATGATGATCCATGTCACCTGCTCCATGGACAGCGTGTGGGGGAGCAACCTAGGAAACTTCTTCAACAGATTCCAGGCCTCGAACTCGTGGACCTTCGAGAACCGGATTGGTGCTGCGGCAGTGCAGGGACCTATATGATCACCCAGCGGGAGATGGCCCTCAAACTTCTCGAAAGGAAGCTCGAGGACATCAGGGCCTCCGGGGCAGATGTAGTGGCTTCTGGGAATCCAGGATGCCTGCTCTGGATCGGATGGGGGCTTCAGCGCGAAAATTCACCAGTGAGGTGTCTTCACCCCGTCGAGCTGCTGGACATGGCACACGGGCCGACCGCAATGTCTCTATAGTAGGGGGAGTTCGGAGAATCGGAGGCCTGGAATGGTACAGTTTTTCACCAAGGAGTTCTTCGACGAGTTGGCCGACAAGCTCAATGACGACGAAGAGTGGAACAAGAAGTCCGGGAGTCTGAACACCAAGATAATCGCCACCTGCACCGACAGGGACATCTCCGTGATGCTTGACATCGAGAACGGGAAGGTCACGCCCGAGGATGCGGCTCCTGAGGACCCCAGCGACTTCAAGTTCGAGGGAGATTATGCGGCGTGGGAGAAGACTGGGAAGGGCGAGGCCGACCTGCAGACCCTCGTGATGACGGGGAAGATGAAGTTCAAGGGATCCATGTCGAAGATTCTGTCCATGATGGGACAGCTTAATCGCATGGTGGCCGTCATCAGGGAGATGCCGAAGGAGTTCTGAGCAGGCCTCAGTAATAGGATACTGCACCCGTTGGCACGCAGGCGTCATCGGTAATAGGTTTCAGCGGCTACCGAAACCTTTTCTATACAGGCAACGTTCGTCGGGCCGCAGGAGGCCCGACATGATCGATTTTTCCCTCTCTGAAGAGCAGAAACTCATGCAGCAGACGGCTCACGAGTTCGCCGAGAAGGAGATGAGGCCCGTCTCTGAGGAGTGTGATCGTGAAGCCAGGATGCCTTGGGATGTGGTGGAAAAGGCCCATAAGATCGGACTGACCACAGCCTTCATCCCAGAGAAGTACGGCGGGGGAGGCATGACGAGTACTCTGACCTGGTCCATGGTCATGGAGGAGCTCAACTGGGGCTGCGCGGGTATTGCAACGGGACTCATAGGAGGAGGCCTTGCGATCCTTCCGATCCTCTACATGGGCACGGAGGAGCAGAAGAAGCGGTTCCTGCCCGTCTTCACGGACACGAAGCCTCGACTGGGGGCCCTATGTCTCACGGAGCCGGAGGCCGGGTCCGATGTCAAGGCCCTGACTACGAAGGCCGAGAAGGACGGCGATGAGTGGGTGCTCAACGGGGTTAAGAGATTCATTACCAACGGTGGGATTTCCGATATCCATGTCGTCTTTGCCACGATAGACCCGTCCCTGGGCTACTTCGGCATCCGGGCCTTCGTCGTGGAGAAGGGCAACGACGGCCTCAAGCAGGGGAAGGTGGAGGACAAGATGGGCGTCCGCGCCTCTCACACCTCGGAGGTGATTCTTGAGGACTGCAGGGTACCTGAAGAGAACCAGCTGGGAGGAGAGAAAGTCTCTTGGATCGGAGCCATGAAGACGCTGGAGATGTCCAGGCCAGTCGTATCCGCAGGGGCCATAGGAGTCGCTCGCGCTGCCTACGAGTTCGCCCTCGACTTCTCGAGAACCCGCAAGGCGTTCGGCAAGCCCATCGCCATGCACCAGGGAATCGCCTTCATGCTGGCCGACATGAAGACATCCATCGATGCCGCAAGGCTCCTCGTGTGGAGAGCGGCTTGGGACGCCGATCACGACTTGCCGGCAAACAAGGACGCGGCCATGGCGAAGCTCTTCTCCGCAGACATGGCGATGAAGGTCACCACCGACGCCGTGCAAATCGTTGGCGGTTCGGGCTACATGAAGGACTACCCCGTGGAGAAGTACATGCGGGACGCGAAGGTGTTCCAGATATGGGAGGGCACCTCGCAGATACAGAGGCTGGTCATCTCTCGGGAGGAAGTGGGGGAACTCTGACCGGCTGCCCACGGATTTCCCGGTACACCAGGATGAGGAGGATTCCCGAGATTACTCCACCGCCCGGGATGGATAGGACACCCAGCGTGAGAGACGGCCACGCGGCGCGAGAACCCAACTCGCGCCTGATCGGCGCGTACACCAGGATGAAAGTCAGGGGCGCAAGAGCAACGCTAAGCGCGTAGTAGAGGGCGATTGGAATGAGCGATGGGTTCTCTGAGGCCGGCTGGCTTATAGGTCGGAATAGTACAGTGGTCAGGAATAACGCGTAGACTATCTGGACGCCGAGAGCTATCTTCGTTCTCTCCAGCACTCGTTGGTCCAATCCTCTTCCCCTGGACGGGTGGATTCTAGGCTGCGACCTCCCTCTCCACTATCGTGGCAATTCCCTGACCGAAGCCTATGCAGAGGGTTGCCAGGCCCCACCTCACATCCCGCCTCTCCATCTCGTACAGCAGAGTGGTTAGGATGCGAGCCCCACTTGCACCGAGGGGATGGCCTAAGGCGATGGCACCGCCGTTAGGGTTCATCTTCTCGTGGTCAATCTCCAGGTCCCTGGAGCAAGCAACAGCAACGGATGCAAAGGCCTCGTTGAGTTCCACCAGGTCGATGTCGTCCATGGTCAGGCCGGCCTTCTTCAGTGCCTTCCGGCTGGCGGGAATCGGGCCTGTCAGCATGATAACTGGATCCACTCCCGCAACGGCCATGGTCCTGACCGTTGCGATGGGCTCGAGGTTCAGTTCCCGGGCCTTCTCCTTCGTGGTAAGCATGACGGCGGCGGCGCCGTCGTTGATACCCGACGAGTTGCCGGCGGTGACCACTCCTTCAGGCTTAAAGGCGGGAGGCAGGCTGGCCAGCTTCTCCAACGAGGTGTTGCGCCTCGGATGCTCGTCCACCTCGAACAGCGTCTCTTTGCCATCGTCGTCCTTTACAGGCACAGGGACGATCTCATCCTTGAAGCGGCCTGCGTCGATGGCGGCGACGGCCCTCCGGTGACTCATCAGTGAGTACTCATCGAGCTCTTCACGGCTGAGACCCCACTTTTCGGCAATGAGTTCGGCAGAGATCCCCTGGGGGACTAGATCGTACCTTGCCAGGAGCCTTTCATTGAAGACGCCGGCGTCGGAGCCCATAGGGACCCTTGTCATACTCTCCACGCCGCCCCCAATCACGATGTCAGATTGCCCAGTGGCCACGGCCATGGCAGCGATGTTACACGCCTGGAGTGATGAGCCGCATTGACGGTTGACGGACGTTCCAGCAACGGTGTCGGGCAGGCCGGCCGTCAGGACCGCAATGCGGGCGACGTTCAGGCCCTGTTCCTCGATCTGTGTGTTGCATCCGAACACCACATCCTCTACCGCCCCAGGCTCGACGCCGGTTCGGTCCACTACCTCATTGATGACCTGAGCTGCGAGGTATTCCGCTCGCACGTCCTTCAGGGAGCCGTTCTTCCTGCCAACTGGGGTCCGCACAGCTCCGACGATCACACTTTCCAGCATGTTCAGCTACCCCTTCTCGTATTGAGCCCTCGTCTTATTAACCCTTTTAGAGTCGCCGAAGAGGTCACTGAGGACGACCCAGACGTTTGTCGACAGCTGTGCGTCAGGCTACTTGCCCTTGAACTCTGGTTCCTTCTTGCTGAGGAAGGCCCCGAGCCCCTCGAAGATGTCCTCTGTGGATGTCACGACGCTGAACGCCAGGGCCTCCATGTCGAGACCAGCCTCCCCCAGCCCCTGGGCGCTGTAATTGAGGAGCCTCTTAGCGAGTCGGTAGGCGATGGGCGGGCCCTTTGCGAGCTTCATGGAGAGCTCATCTACTGCCTCACGGAACTCATCATCCTCCACGGCACGGTTCACCAGCCCGATGGCCTCCGCCTCGGTACCGTCTAGCCGTTTCGCCAGGAAGACCAGTTCCTTCGCCCTCCCCAGGCCGACGAGCTTAGCAAGCCTCTGGGTCCCCCCTGCCCCTGGCATGAGGCCCAGGGAGGTTTCGGTAGCTCCGAGGCGAGAGCCGACCGTGGCTATCCTGAAGTCACAGGCGATAGCCATCTCGAGCCCCCCGCCGAAGGTGTACCCCCGAATGGCGGCCACAGTGGGCTTAGGGAAGTCCTCCAACTGCTTGAACACATCGTTGGTCCTCTTTGTGAAGCCCCACGCCTTGTGAGCCTTGTCGACGCCCGTAAACGCCGTGACGTCCGCGCCAGAACAGAAGGCCTTCTCGCCGGCTCCCTGGAGGACGAGACAGCGGACCTCAGAGTCTTCCTCAAGGCTCCTGAGAGTGGAGGATATCTCCTCCACCATGTCCGGCGTGATGGCGTTGTGAACCTCTGGCCTATTGAGGGTCAGGGTGGCCCTCATCGACTCCGGATCCTTCTCCACGATGATGGTCTTGAACTCCGCCACCTCCTTTGCTTCATGGCGGTAGAATCCTTGTTTGGCTTTCTCACCCAGCTTTCCCTCCTCAACCATCCTCAGGAGTATGCCTGCAGGCTCATGCCTCTTGGAGGCTGTGAGTTCGGTCACCACCTTGTCGATGCCGATGGAGTCCGCCAGGGCGAGGGGGCCCTTGGGGAAGGCCGTCCCTAGACGCATGGCAAGGTCGATCTCCTCCGGCGGGGCGATCTCCATTTCCACCAGCGAGGCGGCCTCATTCATGATAGGCGCGAGAATCCGGATGGGTTCGAACTCCTCGCCCTGCTCTGGCTTGATGACAGGTTTCGCGTCGCCCCTGTAGTCGTAGAATCCCTCTCCACTCTTCTTCCCCATCTTACCCGCTTCCACCCTTTCCTTGAAAGGGGGTGGGACGGGGATCTTCTGCTTCTCCTGGGCGAAGACGAGCAGGTCTATCCCGACCTGATCCGCCAGCTCAAAGGGCCCCATGGGAAAACCTATCTTGAATTTCATGGCGGAGTCGATGGCCTCCTTGGCAACCTTCTCCTCGTGGTGGATCCAAGCTGCCTCGTTCATGTAGTGGAAGATAATCCGCGTCGTGATGAATCCTGGGACATCCTTCCGACAGAGGATGGGCGTCTTTCCGAGCTTCCTGGAAAGCTCCTCGGTGAGCTTGATGGCGTCGTCTCCGGTATCCTCGCCCTTAACCACCTCCACCAATTCCATGATGATGGGGGGATTGAAGAAGTGCATCCCGAGCACCTGGTCGGGCCTCTTCGTGGCTCGCCCCATCTCGCTGATGCTTAGGCCTGAAGTGTTGCTGGCCAGTATGGCTTCCGGGGGGGCGTGCTGGTCCAGCGACTTGAAGATCTTCTTCTTAAGGCTCAGGTCCTCGGGCGCCGCTTCGATGACGAACTGAGCTCCAGACACGACCTGCTTGAGGTCTGTGCTGGTCTTGATGCGATCCATGACCTCGGCTGGCTTCTCCTTCAGCTTTCCACTCTGGTCGAGCTTCTTTAGGCTCCACTCGATCCGCTCCAGCCCTCGCTTCAGGAACTTTTCCTCGATGTCGTGCATCCCTACCTCGAAGCCGTGGAGGGCGGCCAACTCCGCGAGGCCGTGCCCCATCTCCCCCGCACCAATAACGGCGATCTTCTCGATGTCTTTCACCTTCAAAGGAACATCCCCCGCTAGGCGATGTTGCCAACCTTGGCGCGATATAAAACACTATTCAGGCACTCGCTCCAGGGCGGTGGGAGCAGACCGAAGGCCGGGGCGATATTGACTTATCGTATGCCGCGTTATCCCGGCGATGCCCCACTACGTCACCCTTGGGAAGTGGACTGATCAGGGCATCCGGAACGTGAAGGACTCACCCGAGCGGGTCCATAGCGCCAGAGCCGCCGTCGAAGCTGCGGGCGGCAAGTGGCACGGTATCTACTACACCTTCGGCGAATACGACTTCATCGTCCTAACAGAGGCCCCGGACGATGAGACGGCCTTCTCCACAATCGTGGCAATTGGAGCCGGAGGGAACGTCAGAACGACGACCCTCAAGGCCTTCACGGAGTCGGAAGCGATGAAGCTCATCGAGAAGCTTCCCTGACTGGGGCCCACCCGGAATCGCCTCCTGGCTCGGTATGGCATTCAGAGGCCTAGCGTCGGCCCTTTAATGTCGACACAGCCGAATCCCTTTTAAGCCTGCGGCCCTAGCGTGGCACGGTAGCCACGATGCAGGGAACTCCAGGAGAAACATCCGAGGGTGTTCCTCCCCACATGCTGAGGATGTGGGAGGAGCGCACGAAGATTGTCAAGAATATGGAGAGGGTCAAGCATAAGCTCGTTGTAATGAGTGGGAAGGGAGGCGTTGGAAAGAGCACAGTGGCGGCCAACCTGGCTGTGGCCCTCGGAAAGGACAGGCGCGTCGGTATCGTGGACGTCGACATCACCGGGCCTGACATTCCGAAGATTCTCGGCATCGAGAACGTCAAGATCCACGCCACGGAGGATGGATTGCAACCTGCCATCGCCTACAACGACGTGAAGGCCATCTCCATGGCCTACTTCACCGTCGAGAAGGACACTGCGGTCATCTGGAGGGGCCCCCTCAAGATGAAGGCCATCAACCAGATGCTGGGAGATGTGGAGTGGGGGGAACTCGACTACATCCTCATCGATCTGCCGCCGGGCACGAGCGACGAGCCTCTGAGCATCGCCCAGAACATTCCTGACGCGGACGGGACCATAATCGTCACCACCCCCCAGGACGTCGCCTTGCTGGACGTTCGGAAGGCCATCTCCTTCGCCAACACCCTCAACATGCCCGTCCTGGGGATCGTTGAGAACATGAGTGGTTTCACATGTCCCGAATGTGGGCACCATGTGGACGTGTTCAAGAGGGGCGGCGGGGAGGCTGCAGCTAAGGAGTTGGGCCTCACCTTTCTGGGTCGGATACCACTGGACCCAGAGGTCGTTGTAGGAGGGGACGAAGGCAAACCCTTCGTCCTGGCTCACCCCGAATCCGAGACGTCGATGGCCTTTCAGAAGATAGTCGAAAGAATCACACAGAAGGTCGAGGGGGAGGGCACCTAGGCAAGGTGTCTCTTGATCATCTCCTCGATGGTGTGCCTGGGGGCAGCCCCCACCAGCATGTCCACAGGCTTCCCGTTCTTGAATAGCATGATGGTCGGTATCGACATAATCCTGAATCTAAGGGACACCTGCGGGTTCTCGTCGGTGTTTAGCTTGCCAAAGGCTACCCTGCCCTTGTAGTCCCTCGCCAACTCCCTGATCACTGGGGCTACCATTCTACAGGGGCCGCACCAGGGGGCCCAGAAGTCGACCACCAGCATTGGATTCTTCTCCCTAGCCTGGTCGAAGGTAGCGTCCGAGACTTCGAAGGGTTCGGAAGGGGGCCTGAGCTGCGAGGTGGAAGCCCTCTTCCTCAGCTCCTTCATCTTCCTCTCTCTGATTCTCTCAAGTTCATCCATGCGGCGTTCACCCTATCCTGAGTCGAGATACGTCCTTTGCTACGGGGTGCCCCCTTAAAAGTATGTCTTTCACGCCTAGTCGCGCTCGACCGCATCCGAGGAGAGCCGGATTCTGGGCAACGTCCGGCCCGTGTCGTCGGACTCCAGCGTCCGAAGGTCTCTCTGCAGTAGGTTGAACTCCCGTGCCTCGAGAGCATGACTATCTATTGGGATCAGCAGGATGGAGTTCGTCAAGGAGGTCTTCTCGTTCAGGTCGTGGAGCAAGGTGAGGACCGATGGGAAGTCGTTGTGGGCGACCAGGTACTCGACCCCGTCCAGGAGCACCACGCTTCTCGGGTTGAGATCCAAAAAGTGGTGTATCGCCATGGCGACGTTCTCCGGTGGTGTCGGTCGGATGGAGTTGTCGTGGGAGATGATTCTGCTCAGCCACAATACGGGGGTCCTCTCCAGCCCGTAGGCCTCCGCAACTCTCTCCGGCTGGAGTCGGGTGATGCACAGTCCCTTGATTCCATGGGTCACCATGTCCTCGAAGATCTCGAAGCTGCGGTTCGGTTCGGCCTCCTGGACAATGTAGCTGTAGCCGTGGTCGATTCGGAATGTGGGGGCCGTTTCTAGGTGTGCCTCTGGAAGCGGCGCGAGCAGGTCGTGCAAGAAGCTTCTCTCCCGTACGGCGTAAGCGACTAGGCCCATGAGCAGGACCTCCAGGAGGGATGCGAAAACCCTCAGGTCGAAGCCCAGACTAGTGAATCCGACCTCCGTGAGAAACTCCGTTACGGTATATCCGACGAGGGCCAGGATTATGAGATGAGTATTGCGAACGATGACCCTCGAGGGCTTCCTCTTATGAAGGTAGCCGAGGAGCTTGTAGGGGATGTAGATCATGATGGTGACGGCAGTTATTGTGCTGAAGATTAGGAACCATTCGGGGAACCGCAGGATGTAGCCCCCCTCGGGCGTGAGCTCGACCGCAGCCGTCGTCGAGAGAACGCTGACGAGTCCCAGGAGCATTATGAAGCTGTAGACGACATAGGAGGTCGGGAACTCACTCACCATGTAACGCTTGAAGTCCCGGGCGGAGTTTATCTCGGGCGTTGATGTGACCACCACGAAGGCCCCGATGGCCAGGGCAAAGAGTATGTCGAAGGTGGCTTGGACGCGCTTGCTGATCACTATCTCGTTCTCAGGAGTAGCTGGCTGGAGCAGTATGCCTATGGCGACGTTGGAGGCCAAGGCGGCGGAGAGGAGGATGACGGAGGCTGCTAGGAGCTTCTTCTGAAACGTCTTCCTCGTCTTCTGCCTCGTGATGGAGACAACGATGAGGATTGACACGAAGATGGCAACCGCAGCACCGAGGTACTCGAGTATCTTGATCGCCCCATTCAATTGAGGCATATGACCAGATAATATAGGTTGAGATACCGTTATCAGAGAGAGAGAGGGCTTCTTTTATCGATTCTGATAATCACGGCGGATTCCCTCAGACGAGTCCTTTTCTAGAGCTCCGGTCCACCCAGCCTCTGCCTACCGCTGGAGGACCATGCTCAAGAGAGAGGTAACCATTAGCCGACCGGACGTCGACCTCTTACAGCGGAATGTGGAGAGGCTTGGTAACTACGGATTGAGCCTCCTGGAAAAACACGACCTGGGTCTTGATCCCGCCACCTTCCGGGCCCACATCTCTCGCACCCATGAGCAGCTGGCCAACCTCGTCTCCGTCCCCGACGACCTCCTTTCCATAAGGCTCTACCCAAAGGGCTTTAGCCAGGGCAACCTGGTGGAGCCTTTGGAACTACCTTGGAACTACCCCCAGACCCTGCGCTTTGCGTCGGGGGCTTGCATGATCTCCGAGGATTACTACCGATGGATGTCCCCAGAGAACATGAAGCGGTCGCTGGCGGCCAAGGTCCTCTACAAGTGTCAGACGGGAATCCTTGACGATGTGGTGGACAAGGGTGACTACAACTACCTTGAGGCCAAGGGGCTCTACCACCTCGTCCTCTCCTCCATGACGGATCCAAGGCTCGATCCCAACACCTTCATGAAGAGGCTCATGGCCGTCTTGAGGCAAGAGCAGTTGGAGCACTTCGACTTGATAACAGCCATCACAAACAATTTCAACATCCTGTTCTCGGTCTCTCCCCGCGGAAACGATCTCTTCTACCAGATGGAGACCCTGGACGAGAAGGTGGCCCTCGGCCAGGCGCTTACGATATTCCAGAAGGAGGAGCATCTCGACCTCGGGCAGGTAGCCAGCATCTCCAGAGGGTTCTCCGTCCATGATGATGGGCTCAAGTGGTACGAGAGACTTGCCAACTACATCAGCGGTGGTACCAGGTACAATCTCATCGACCTCTCCTTCCTCGAGCGGAGGATACAGGAGAGACGCATGGAGAACATCATAAGAGCGTGGTCCTGGTTCGACGTGGTGATAGTCTTCCTCAACAACGTCGTCAACGTCTATCAGGATCTGAAGAGCGGCATCGCCAACCTCTCCTTGGTGGCGATGAGAGAGAAGGAGGTACTGCCTCTGATAACGCTGAAGGGCTACGACCCAGCTTTAGACATCGAGGACTATCGTATCCATCTCCGTCGGCTTGCAGACCTTGCCGCCAAGGGGCTCGAGGTAGGCAGGGGCGGACTTCCCGATCCTGACCAGTACTACCCCTTCATCGCTGTCATGATACCCGCCGTGATGCTAGCCGAGTGGATCGGGAGCCATGATGAGCTTCTTGACATCTACCTCGAGGCGCTAGCACCGAGTATCCGAAGAGCGGCAGAAAGGGCTGATGCCCGAGGGACGCCGCGAATACCCGCCCCCCGCCAGGGGGCAACCCGCCGCTAGGATTGCCGTTATCACCCAGCGTAATCGCCTCGATACGCTTTAGAGTGTGGAGGGCGAGCGAGGCCAGGAGATTCCATGGTCAGGGTCCGAAGGCCAACCTTCGTCAAGTCTCTCGACGAGGCTCTAGAGGGAGGCATACCTGAAGGCCACATCGTGCTGATAACGGGGGCCCCGGGGACCATGAAGTCCTCGCTCGCCTTCAGCATACTGTATCAGAACGCCCTCCATGAAGGCCATAAAGGCTTGTACTTCACCCTGGAACAGAACAAGGCTTCACTCGTCGAGCACCTGGAGGCGATGGGGATGGACGATTCGAAGGCCTACGAGAGCGTCTCTATCTTCGACATGGCGACGCTGAGGAAGAACCTGGCCTTCATGGCTGAGGGTTCGTGGATTACCCTCTTCAGAAGCTACATAAAGAGCCTGATGGATTCGGATTCCTACGACTTCGTCGTCCTAGACTCGCTAAACGTCCTAGAGACTATGGCAGACTTCGAGGCCCGGAGGTCGGGGCTATTCTATCTCTTCGAGTGGCTCAGGGACCTAGATGTCACCACGCTGATCATCTCTGAGGTTCTGGGAGATGTCTCCACGCCCGGCAGAGAGAGCGACGAGTCTTACCTTGCCGATGGCGTCATCTACCTCGCCCTCTACCCCATCTCCGACCTCGAGGTTCAGAGGCGGCTGAGGGTGGTAAAACTGAGGGCGACGAAGCACGATGTCGCCTCCTATGCCCTGATGTGGAACGGGAAGGTATTCGAAGTCGCCAAGCCAGTCTCTGTAGGGAGGGCCGCGAGGCCAGACCAGGTATAGCCGCCACGTCGCGCTAGGGAAACCTAATATAGGCCCATACAATAGTTACGCCTGATGGCCTCCTGGGACCTGACTATTTCTAAGGAACTCAAAATGGTCTCAGCGCTGATCAAGGAGAACATCGCGTCGAAGGAGGCCATGCTGACGGAGATCGCCGAGTACGTCATAGAAGCGGGGGGCAAGATGGTCCGGCCCGCCGTCACCATTCTCTCCTTCTACAGCGTCGGTGGAAAGGATGTGGAAGACGTCGTGAGATTTGCCGCTTCCCTCGAACTCATCCACAACGCAACCCTGCTTCATGACGACATAAACGACGGCGGCGTGATGCGACGAGGCCGCCCAGCGGCATATACCAGATATGGAATCCAGAACACCCTGGTTACCGGAGACTTCCTTTTCACCAGGGCGTTCGCCATCGGAGCCAAGTTCGAATCTGCCATAGTGGATATCACGGCTGAAGCCTGCGTTAACCTGGCGGAGGGTGAGATCAGCCAACGGAGGCATGCCCGGGATCCGACCGTCTCGGAGGAGGATTACCTGGGTATCATTAGGCGGAAGACTGCCGGCCCCATCTCTGCGGGTGCGAAAGTCGGGGCCATCCTGGGCGGCGGGAGCCTCGAAGAGGTCCTCGCCTTGGGAGAGTATGGGAAGAACTTGGGCATTGCCTTCCAGATAGTAGACGACATTCTGGATGTCGTGGGTAACGAGGAACAGTTGGGAAAACCCACGGGCACCGACATCCGGGAGGGAAACGTGACCCTCCTCACCCTTCACGCCCTGCAGAACGGCTCTCGAAGAGAGGCGGAGGTCCTAGCGGAGATCGTTCGAAGAGCGAGCAAGGACAAGGAGGACGTCTCCAGGGCCCTGGAGATCATAGTCGGGTCAGGGGCAGTGGAGGCGGCCCGACAGCGGGCCAAAGAGTATGGTGAAAGGGCTAAAGAGAGCCTCGGGCTCTTGACGACAGGGCCGCGAAAGCTCGAGCTTCTTAAGCTAGTGGACTACGTCCTGAACCGAGAGTCCTAGTCGATGCTCGATACCGGCCTCGATCGAGACCACTGGAAAGACGTGATCAGGTCCCTTGAGGAGTTCCTTCCCTACTACGAGAGGGTCAACAGCGCCTCCACGTTCTTTCAGCTAAATAGGTGGAGGAGACGGGCCGCGGAGGCCGCAACCGCAGATCAGGAGGTTTTGGAGATTGGCCCTGGGCCCGGAGAGTTCGCCAAGCTTTTGGAGGCGCGCCGTGTCTACCTCCTTGAACCCTCGACCTCAATTCTCAGGTACTCGAAGACGAGGCTAGATGGCACACGGTACGTCCCTCTGCTCGGGATAGCGGAAAGGATTCCTCTGACAAATGATAGCGTGGACGAGGTCTTCTGCATCTTCTCCTTCAGGGACTTCATGGACAAGCAGCAGGGCCTCATGGAGATCTGCCGGATTCTGCGCCCGGGGGGCGGACTGCACATCGTCGATCTCTTCAGGGCTCCCCAGGGTCCCAAGCGGGAGCTTATGGAATTATGGCTAGAGAGGGGTGCTCCCAGGGTCCTGCGTACTCTCGTTCCCCAGAAGGCCAGGAAGTCGTGGTCCTACGATCCCTACCGGGAACTGATGTTAACCTATCGTTCCGTGGGCGGGGTCTCAGAGTACGAAGAGCTAATGAGAAAGACTGGCTTCTCCAACGTGAGAGCGGAGGATATGCTGTTGGAGAGCGTCTGTCTACTCCAGGGGGAAAGGCCGTCTACGACGTAATGGTTGTGGGTGCAGGGCCCGCAGGGAGCACTGTGGCACGATACGCAGCCGTGAGGGGGCTCAAGACCATATGCCTCGACAAGCGGCGGGACATCGGCGTCCCCGTTCAGTGCGGAGAGTACATGGCCTCCAATGAGGAGGTCGAGGCCCTCTTCCCTCGGGCCGGAGAGGTGACATCGCTTTATGATCTGCCCGAGAGCATGAAGGAGGCCCGAACGAAGGTCATCCGCATTCGCAGCCCATCACTTCGTGCCTACGACGTCCCTTTCGAGGGTTACACGGTCCGTCGCGACAGGGTGGACAAACACTGGGCCCACCTGGCTGAACGAGCCGGGGCGGAGGTGCTCACTGACTGCACAGTGCAACACGTACACGGGGAGTATCTGAAGTCTTCCCGGGGGGACTTCCAGGGACGGGTCGTGGTAGGCGCCGATGGTCCCTTCTCCATGGTCGCCCGATCGGCAGGTCTCCATCCTCCCCAGGAGCTGGCGGCCGCCATCACGTGTGACATCGAGGGCGCCTTCGATGATGCTCTGGAAATCATGTTCGGCAGCATTGCCCCTGGCGGCTATGCATGGGTAATCCCGAAGAACGGCGTCGCTAATGTGGGCCTGGGAGTCTGGCACAGGTATGGGGGAAGCCTGAGCGCACTGCTGGTCAGATTCCTTGAGCGCATGGGTTGGTCGACAGAGTCGTGGACGGGCGGTTGGGTTCCTGAGTTAGGGCCCGTGAGCAGAACTGTTAGCAGAAACGCGCTCTTGGTGGGCGACGCAGCTGGTCATGTCATGCCCACGAATGGAGGTGGGGTGAACCTCGCCATGCTGTGCGGTAGGATTGCCGGCAATGTCATCGCGGACCACATCCAGAAGGGGGCGAGTCTGGACGACTACGAGCGTCAATGGAGATATGTTGCGGGGGAACAGCTGGCCACCGGGGTGAGGATCAAGAAGCTCGCCGACGCCTTCTTCCCAAGTGATTTCTGGCTCGAGAGGGCCATGCGCCTCCTGGGAGTTCGACGAATGGAGAGAGCAATCAGATGTCAGGCCATCTGGCCAACCCTTGCCAGGCGTACATGAAGCTTGAGCCTTCCTCCTTCCCCGGGCCGACGACGCTGAGAGGTCCCTGAGTCTGTGAAAGGCTTAAGGGGAACCGGAAGGGTGGTGGAAGAGTAATGGAAATCAACTTCCTCGGCGGGGCCAGCGAAGTCGGCCGTCTCGGAATGCTCCTCAAGGGAGGCGACGCCACCATCCTCTTCGACTACGGTGTCAAGCCCGCGGACCCTCCGAAGTACCCGATGGATGCACCACCCGTCGATGCCCTTGTTCTGACACACTCTCATCTGGATCATTGTGGCTTGGTCCCTGTCATAACCCGCAATCAGACCGACGTCATCTCGACCCCTGTCACCTTCGACATCGCCAGGATCCTCCTGGAGGACAGCATCAAGGTCAGCAAGAACGAGGGCTATCCCCAGCCGTTCACCGCAGATGACCTCGAAAGCGTGGGTAGGAACGCCGTTACCGTCGAGTACGGCGATATCCTGAGGATCGGTAGCTTTGAGGTGGAAGTGCGATCTGCAGGACACATACCGGGCTCCTGCATGTATGAGCTGAATGATCACGAGACCGTCCTCTTCACAGGAGATGTTCAGACTGTCGACACCCACCTAGTAAAGGGGTCCTCGGCCGTCGAGTGTGACGTCTTGGTGATCGAGTCCACCTATGCCGGTCGAAGCCACCCCGATCGATCACAGACCGAGGACGCCTTCCTCAGCAAGGTGAGGGAGATCGTTGAGAGAGGTGGTCTTGCCGTCGTCCCCTGTTTCGCCGTTGCCAGGACTCAGGAAATACTCATGGCTCTGTCCGATGCAGGCTTTGAAGTTTGGCTCGACGGCATGGGGCGGGAGGTGAGCCAACACTATCTGCGCCATCCCAGCTACCTGAGATCTCGCAGCGACCTGCAGAAGGCTCTCCGGAGGAGCAAGGTGGTTCGATCGCAATCCGGGCGCGAGGAGGCCCTGAAAGGAGACGTCATCGTAACTACCGGGGGCATGTTGGACGGTGGTCCGGTGTTGTTCTATTTGGACCGCCTCAAGGAGGATTCACGCAACGGCGTCCTCCTGACCGGGTATCAGGTGGAGGGCACCAACGGGAGAAGCCTTCTCGAAAGCGGGACCATTGACGTCCGTGGTGTTACAAGCAACATAGACTGCGAGGTGGAATACTTCGACTTCTCTGCTCACGCCGGCCATGACGAGCTAGTTGAGTTCGTGGATCGGTGTGATCCCTCCACCGTAGTCCTCATGCATGGGGACGCGCGGGAGGCTCTGGCAGAAGCGCTGGAGGGGCGTCGATGTCTGCTTCCAGATGAAGGTAGATGGCACCCCATCTAGAGGAGTGCCTTGAGGGCGGGGCCCACGTACTTCAACAGTCGCGGTTCCTCCTTGAGGAGTGCGAGGACCACTCGCGCCTGATAGTCGATGTCGCCTGTTTCAGAAATAGTTCGTAGCAGTCGGGGCTTGTCCAGCATCCTGAAGATCTCCTCCAGCTGAGAGTCCGTGAGGGAGGAGAGGACCTTGTGAAGGATGAGGTAGCGCTTGAGCTCCTTGCCGATGTCCCCTCTCCATCGCTTCTCATAGCGCGATAGAAACGCGGCGGAATGGTCCCGTCGCCGGATCGACTCCACAGCGGTGGCGGCACAGTGTTTCGCGCAGACAAGGCCGGTGTAGATCCCACCTCCTGTTGTGGCCTTAGCTTGGAAGGCGGCGTCTCCCACTATCATGACGTTGTCCGTGTAGGTCCTTCGGGCCGGGCCGATAGGGATCCCGCCGATGATGTACCCCAAGGTCTTCGCATGCAATAGGAACTGAGCCGGGGGACCTTCCCTGAACATGGCATCCAGGTAGGGCCTGGCGTTTCCTTGGGTTGTGCATAGGCCCACGCGGACTGTGTGTCCCGCGGGAACCTGCCACGCGAAGAACCCGGGGGCCACCCCGGAGCCCGTGAAGACCTTCACGAATCCCTTGGTGTGATCCGCCCCCGCTACCTCCGCCTCCAGGCCGGGGAGTATCCTGTAGGGCCTTCCCAGCCCGAACCAGCCGGAGACGTTGCCCTTGACGCCATCGGCACCTATCAGGAGGCTGCAGCTGAAGGACTCTTGATGGCCGTTCGTCCTGACCGCTACCTCCAGGCCGTCGTGGGTCCTGGTTACTCCCGTTGCTAAGGCTCCAAGGTAGCACGAAGCACCCCTCTTCAGAGCCTTGCGAACCACCTCCTTGTCGAAGGCGGCTCTATCGACTACCAGGGCCTCAGTTTCACCACCATCGACCACGACCTCCCGACCTGCGGGAGAATAGAACTCGCAGCCCCTGATCTTCTGAAGGACGGTGCTCCTGCAGTCGACCATGTCCATGACTCGGGGTGTGAATATGCCGCCGCACTGGACGGGTTCGCCCACCTCTCTATGTTCCTCGATGATGGCAACGGAGAGGCCCGCCTCAGCAACAATCTCCGCAACATGTCCTCCCACCGGGCCCGCACCGATGACCAGCACGTCAAAGGTTCTTGACACGGACCCACTACCGCTCCATTAGAATCATGAGGAAGTTCTGTAGATGGGCGGCTAGGGCGGCGTTGTCCGTGTAGCCGCACGCTGTCAGGTCCGCAGCGGCGAGGAGGGCCTTCTCGCCGTCGGAAATGACGTCCGTCGCTATGAGGCCCTGCTTCCTAACAACCTCTGCCCCTGCAGGGACCCTCTGCGTCGGGTCTGTGATGATGGTTATGACGACGCCGCGCTTCACTGCCGCATCAAACCGCTTGCTGAGGGCCTCCCGGATGTCCGCCATGGTCGGCGTCGACATCATGAAGGTTCGAGTCGCGGTGTCCAGGAGTTCGGCTATCTTCGACAGAACCCGCTGCTTACCCGTGATGGTGAAAACCAGCTGGGGCTCACCCTTGTCCATCAGGACCTCATGTATCAGCTGGAGGTTATCGAAGACTGTCTCCACCTGCTTGAGGACCTTTTCCTTGGCCTTGGACGGGGTTTCGGGCTTGAAGATCATGGGGCGCCCGCGCGTGGATATCGCGTAGCCCTTGCTCACAAGGGAGGACAGCGCCTTGTAGGCCGAGGTCCTGGGGATCTTCGCCGTCTCCGCGATAGTGTCCGCATTGCCGAATCCGTGGGCGATAAGGGCGATATAGGCCTTGGCCTCGTAGCTCGAGAGACCGAGGGACTGGAGGATAGAGGCAGCCTCCGCGTGGTCTCTCTGAAGGTCGAAGTCCGCCTCAAGATCTCCCAGAAGTCCCTCCATTGGCTTCCTATCCCCACGCCTTCGTAAAAGCTTTCCGCGGTCAGCCACCCCAAGGAGGTACGAGGTCGTGTTCTATGCCCAGATGGTCCAGGATGCGAGCCACCACGAAATCCACCAGATCCTCGGCAGTCCTCGGCCGGTGGTAGAACCCAGGCATGGCGGGGAGAATGGTCGCTCCAAGGCGAGAGAGCTTCGCCATGTGCTCGAGGTGCACCTCATGCACAGGCGTCTCCCTAGGGACCAGAATGACCTTCCTCCGCTCCTTCAGCCCTACGGATGCGGACCTCGCTATTAGGGTATCAGCCAAGCCTGTAGCTAACTTCGCGAGGGTGTTCATGGAGCAGGGGACCACGACAAGGGCTTCGAACCGGTAGCTTCCCGAGGCGATGGGAGCCTCGAAGCTATCGTTGGAGTAGGCGGCCGTTGCCAGGGATGCGAAGTCCTCCTCCGAAAGGTCCGTCTCGGCCCCGATTACCGCCTTGGCGTCCTCGGAGATGACTAGGTGGACCTCCTGTTCACCAAGGTGCTCCAGGAGCCTATACGCGTACTGGACGCCAGAAGCTCCCGTGACGGCCACCACCACTCTCATGAGACAGGATGCAAGAGATTAGTGCGTATTATAGCTTCCACCCATCCATCCTTACGAGTGGCGTATGTGGGCTCACTCCCAAACGTTTTATAGTCTAGACCCACATTTTTGCGTTACCCCAAATGACGACAGTATACGATATACCTCCTGAGGATCTGATCATCGCCGTCGCGGCGGACCTGAAGAAATCGAAGAAGGTGACGCCGCCAGAGTGGGCTATGTACGCCAAGACCGGCGTTCACCGTCAGCAGTCTCCGACCGATCGCGACTGGTGGTACACAAGACTGGCCGCTGTGTTCCGGAAGGTGTACGTGGAAGGTCCCGTCGGCACGGAGAGGATGGCGGCTAAGTACGGAGGCAGGAGGGACCGAGGTTCTGCCCCTTACCACCCGAGGAAGGGAGGCCGCTCCATAATTCGCGAGTGTCTTCGGCAGCTTGAGAGTCTGGACTACGTGCAAAAGACGGAGAAGAATGGCAGGATGGTCACCGCTAAGGGGAACAGTTACCTGGACAACAAGGCCCGCGAGATCATGACCCACCTGGCCAAGGAGAGGCCGGAGCTGAAGAAGTATCTGTGAGGGGGGGGCAATGGAAGAAGACGAGCTGGAAGCGATCCGGAGAAGAAAGCTTGAGGAACTGCAGAGGGCCTCCGAGCATAGAGCCGCAGAGGAACAGGTAGCGGCGGAGGTGAGGGCGCAGCGTCAGGCCATCCTGCGGCAGATCCTCTCTCCAGAAGCTAGGGAGCGACTGGGACGCATCACCCTGGCCTATCCCCAGCTGGCGCAGGACATCGAGAGCCGCCTCATAGCCCTGGCTCAATCCGGCAGGATAAACTCCGTCATCGACGACGCTAGCCTTCGACAGATCCTTCGTGCTATCGTGCCCAAGAAGAGGGACATCAAGATAGAGAGGAGATAGGTTGACTCGTCACAAGCCCCACGCCATGAAGCTGAGGCTACAGAGGGCCACCAAGGGCAACAGGCGGGTACCTGCCTGGGTTATCATGAGGACGTCCAGGAGGTTTCTCCGACATCCGAAACGTAGGCACTGGCGTCGCGGAAAGCTCGACCGAGGGTGACGCATGGCGGAGGAAGACGAACGGGTTGTAACGATCCCACTGGGGAAATGCTGGGATCTGCCAAGGACCAAGCGCGTGCCGGGAGCGCTAAAGCTTATCAAGACCTACGTGAAGAGGCATATGCGCGCCAAGGAGGAGGACGTCTGGGTAGACCCGAAGGTGAACGAGCTCTTGTGGTCCCGGGGGATTCAGAAACCACCTCGCCGCATCACCGTTCGTGTAATAAAGTTCGAGGACGAACTCGTCGAGGTCTCTTTGCCAGAGACCTAGCCTCTCATCGTACCTTAGGGGGAAGGTATTTAGGAGATCCGCTTTCCTCGCTTGGCCAACACCTCGTGGGGAGCCTTGCACTGAACCCCCCATCAGGAGGAATGCTTCAGTTTGCTGAGTAAGCTTGACTTCGCCGGCAACCCCTACCTTGGAGTCTTCTGTGCCGCGAACAACTCCTTCCTGGTAGCTTCACCACACGTACCGAGGAAGGCTCTTCGGCGGGCGGAGGAGTCACTAGAGGTTTCGGTCATAGAGACGACCCTTGGCGGCTCCACTGTAGTCGGCAGCCTGATTGCACTGAATTCAAAGGGCGCCCTGGTCTCAGCCTTCGTGGAGCCTGGCGAGGTGCGAAAACTTGGCGAGCTGGACGCGTATCGCTTGGACCACAGACTGAATGCCGTGGGGAACAACATCCTGGTTAACGACAAGGGTGGTATCTGTCATCCCGACTACAGTCTGGATGTAATCGAGGAGATGGAGGACGTGTTCCAGGTCTCGATTGAGCGCGGCACCGTTGGAGGCATGAAGACCGTCGGTTCGGCAGCAGTGGTCAACAATAGTGGAGCCATCTGTCATCCTCACTCACGGGATGAAGAGATGAGAGTCTTGGAGGAGGTTCTGGGGGTGAAACCTCTGATAGCCACGGCCAACTACGGAACGCCGCAGCTGGGGGCCTGTGTCGTGGCCAACGATAACGGGGCCCTCATGGGAAACCTCACGACACCCATCGAGGTAGGCAGGATTGAGGAGGGCCTGCATCTCTACTAGAGTGAGAACACCCAGACTTGAGGCTTTCCGGTGAGGTCTTCAGGCTGGAAACTCACGGCGTGGCCCACCCTCAGTACCTTCCTGTCCACCAGTCGAAGGAAGTCCTCTACCGGCCTTATGGAGAGGGAGAGGCCTCCCACACGGTAGTGCATGGGCACCACCACCTGGGGATTGAGGGCCTCAATCCACTCTAGCGCCTCTTGGGGGCCGATGGTGAAGACACCCCCCACTGGAATCAGGAGAACCGAGAGGTTCTGCTCCTTCGCCACGACTTCCCGTGGCGGGAGGACGCCTACGTCGCTCAGGTGCAATAGGGAGAGGCCGTCCATTGCGATCCTGAAACAAAAGACCACCCCCCTCCTGCTACCACCCGAGGTGTCATGAGGGAGGACGTAGGTCCGCACGTTGAGGCCGTCGATCTTTCCGGTTACCGGCTCGCGCACGACCTTGGGACTTCCGTGGACAAAGCGCACGGCGTTGTGATCGAAGTGATCATGCGATACGAACACTAGATCGGCAGTTGCCGAGAGGGGTGTGATGCCGATCGACTTGCCGTCGTGGGGATCTAGGACGACGGTCATCGGGCCACGTACCTCGAAGCATGAATGGCCATGCCAGATGAGTTCCAGAAGCCCCCCCGACCTCCCTTAGAGCGAGCCCCGTTAAATCCGTTTCGGAGAGACAGGATAGGAAAGTAAAAATAGCGCGGCCATGATGAAACAGCAGGCATGAAGACCCTGATTCTCTGTGTCGACAGGGACAACGACATCGGGGTCAAGGCGGACATCCAGGGACCCGTTATCGGCCGCGCCGCAAACCTCGACGCCGCCATGGTCATGGGACTGGCCGATCCTGAAGACGCGGACGTCAACACGATTCTGACGGCGGTGGCCCTGTACGATGAGCTGGAAAAGAGCGGGATCGAGGCCGAGGTGGCCACCATCGCGGGCGATCCCCGGGTGGGATACCAATCCGACACGATCCTTAGCTCACAGTTAGACGAGGTCCTCGAGGCCGTGAAGCCGGACAACGCCTACCTCGTCAGCGATGGTGCTGAGGATGAGTACATCTTTCCCATGATCGCCTCGCGAGTCAAGATCAACCACGTTAAGCGGGTGTACATCAAGCAGAGCCCCAGCCTTGAGAGTGGCTTCTACCTCTTCGCCAAGGCAATCAGGGATCCCCGGGTTCGACGCCGCATCGTCCTCCCCATAGCCATCTCCCTAGTCGCCCTTGCCCTTGTCCTTATCTTCAGTCCAGTATTGGCCCTTCCTGCAGTCCTGGGCGTCCTGGGACTCTACCTTCTGGTACGGGCCTACGAAGACATCCTCAGCCCTAGGAGGATTGGAAGGTGGGTCGCCGCCTTTTACGGCAACATAAAGACCTCCATTACCTCTGGCAGGATCTCCGTATGGTTCGATCTCGTTGCCGTGGTGATATTCCTCGTAGCTATCTTCATCGGATGGGATGCAATACGGCAGCCTTCGGGCAGTATCGTCCAGGACGCTGTAGTCTTCCTGTCGGCCAGTTTCTGGGTCTTCATAATGGCCTTCCTTCTCCTCGAGGGAGGTCGAGTTGCTGAGGCCTACTTCACCAAGGGCAAAATCGTGAGGTCTTTCTTCTACGTCGTCCTGGCGTTCATTGTACTAATGCTCCTCATCGGAGCTGGACTGCAGGTGGTCTCAGCATGGCTGGAGTTGGCCGGCCCTCCTGGAAACACCTTGACCCTCATCTACATCGAGGTTGCCCTGGCCATATCGATCGTGCTGGTCGCCGCCTTCCTGCACCGCGCAGAGGAGAGAGAGGTGAGCACCCAGGACGCCTGGAGGCCTTGAGGATCCTCCATGGATTTTTGGGAGTGGGAACCATACTACGAGCGAATCCTGAAGGATTTCGGCTTCAGCCGGAGGGATGACGAAGCCTCCGCGCGACTGTTGTCCGAACTCCTCCCTCATCATAGGACTGCGCTTGAGAGCCTGAGGAGGACTCTCGAGGGACAGCTTGTCACTGTCCTGGGAAACTCGTTGGGCCTGACTCAGGAGCTGGGGGCGGCTGAGGGTGTCATCATAGCCGCCGACGAAGCGACTTCGGTAGCCATGAGCCACGGCATCCTGCCCGATATCGTGGTGACAGACCTGGATGGTAAGGTTGAGGATATTTTGAGGGCATGTGAGAACGGTTCCCTCGTCGTCATCCACGGCCATGGGGACAACCGGGAGGCTGTCCGGAGATGGGCCGCTAGATTTCCCCTAGGCACGGTGGCAACCACACAATCTCGCCCCATCGAGGGGGCGTACAACTTCGGCGGATTCACCGATGGGGACCGAGCAGTCTTTCTCGCCGAACACTTCGGCGCCAAGGAGATAAGGGTGCTGGGTTTCGACTTCGAGAACCCCAACGCCAAGGACGAGGCCGTTGACGTGAAGCGCCGAAAGCTTGGGTGGGCAAGGACCTTGATCGGCGTCCTTCAGGACCGCTCAGTTATTCGCTTTCCATCATCCTCCAGCTGAGGATCGGCCTACGGGCCGCCGCCACTTCGTCTACCCTCCTAACTGAGGCGTTCCAGGGTGCTCCCTTGAGCACCTTCTCCTCCTCCTTGAGAATCTCCTGTAGGGCCTCCCCGAAGGCGTCCAACCCTTCCTTCGTCTCCGACTCCGTGGGTTCGATCATTAAGGCCTCCTCCACGAGGCTGGGGAAGTACGTGGTCGGTGGGTGGAAGCCGTAGTCGATGAGCCTCTTTGCCAGGTCCACGGCTCTGAGGCCCCTTTGCCTAAGAACGGGCGAGGCGGTCGCCACGAACTCGTGCTTTCTTAGGCCGGCGTATGGAACGGGGAGTACCTTCTCAACCAGGGCCTTCAGGTAGTTCGAGTTCAGGACGGCTCTGTTGGTCGCTTCCTCGAGTCCGTCGGAACCCAGCCTGATAATGTAAGCGTAGGCCCGCAGCAGCACCCCGAAGTTTCCCAGGAAGGCCCTTACCTTGCCAATGGAGCGGGGTCGGTCGTAGTCCAAGTAGTACCCCTTCCCATCGTAGGCCACGAGCGGCACGGGGAGGTACGCCGTCATCGCGCCCCTGGCCCCGAGAGGGCCTGCCCCTGGGCCGCCGCCACCATGCGGGGTGGAGAAGGTCTTGTGAAGGTTGAAGTGGACGATGTCGAACCCCATCATCCCGGGGTTTGTCTTGCCGAGGATGGCGTTCATGTTGGCACCGTCGTAGTAGAGAAGAGCACCACGCTCGTGAACCATCTGGGCAATTTTCAGCACTTCCGATTCGAAGATCCCCAGGGTGTTGGGGTTCGTGAGCATAAAGAAGGCCGTTCTATCGCTCAAAGCGCTGTCCAGGGCCCCAGTGTCCACGACTCCGTCCTTGGAGGAAACCTCCACGACGTCGAAGCCCGCCATGGTGGCACTTGCGAAGTTGGTACCGTGGGCCGTGTCCGGAAGAATTACCTCCGTGCGGTCCTCCTCCCTGTCGGAGAAGTAGGCTCGGGCCATCAGGAGTCCGGCGAATTCCCCATGAGCACCAGCCGCCGGTTGCAGGCTCACCTCGTCCATTCCGGATATCTCGGCAAGGATCTCCTTCAACTCGAACATAATCTGGAGGGCTCCCTGGATCTGCGTCGGGTCCTGGTGGGGATGCATCCTCCTGACCTCCGGAAGGCCGGCCAGTACCTCGGAAAACTTGGGGTTGTACTTCATGGTGCAGGAGCCCAGGGGATAGAAACCGGTGTCAGCGCCGTAGCTCATCTGAGAGAGGCGCGTAAAGTGTCGAACCACCTGGAACTCCTCCAGGTTGGGGATCCCCAGGTCTTCCCTGAGAAGGGACGGGGGCGCCAAGTCATGAGGCACGGGAAGGGACTCCTCTCGGCCTGGGATGTCCACCAGGAGAGGTTCCTCGTAGGCTGCTTGCCTCATCCTCATGCAAGGCCCTCCATGGCGTGTGCGAGACGTTCGAGATCTCGGGACTTATGCCTGTCCGTTACCGCGATGAGGGCGGACGATCCCAGCTCCGGGAACTGGTCGCTCAGGTCCAGGCCCCCTACGATGTCGCTTCTGCTCAGATGTTCCTGGACCGCCTTCCAGGGGATGGAGGATGCCACGGGAAACTCGTTGAAGTAGTAACCTGGGAAGATGGGAGCCCGAAACGGCTGCAGACGATTGATTATCGTCATCAACTCCCCGGTCTTCTCAGCGAGATTAACACCGAGCTGCTTCAGACCTGCTTCGCCCTTGTAGGCCAGGTAGGCAGCAGCGGCGATGGCAAGAAGGGACTCATTTGTGCAGATGTTGCTCATGGCCCTTTCCTTCCTTATGTGCTGCTCCCGTGTCTGCAGAGTCATGCAGAAAGCCCTCCGCCCCTCCGCATCCTTGGCCAACCCGATGACCCGTCCTGGCATCTTGCGAATGTGGTCACGACGACACGCGAAGATGCCTAGAGACGGGCCTCCAAGGTTCAGCCAGCTGCCCATGGCTTGCCCCTCTCCTATGGCGATGTCTGCACCGTAGTCTCCAGGCGGCTTCAGGATCCCCTGAGCTAGTGGGTTCACGCCTACGATGAGCATGGACTCGGGGAACTCCTCCTTCAAGCGTAGGATGCCCTCATCCATGAGGCCAAAGAAGCTCGGGTTCTCGGCGTAGATAGCTGCCGTTTCCTGGCTCACGACGGATGAGAGGGCCTCCTGATCTAGGGTTCCCCTATCCGAATCGTAGGCGACTTCGCGGACGCGGAGGCCGGGACCCTTCGCGTAGTTGTGGAGGACCGCCCTCTTCTCCCAATGGAGTGCTCTCGGTACCACAATCTCCCTTCTGCGGGTGATGCGATACGACATGAGGGCGGCCTCTCCCAGGGCCGTCGAACCGTCGTACATAGAGCTGTTGGCTGCGTCCATCCCCGTAAGCTCACAGATCAGGCTCTGATACTCGAAGAGAGCCTGCTGTAGGCCCTGACTTATCTCTGCCTGATAGGGGGTATATGCCGTGTAAAATTCGGATCTTGATACGATGGCATCAACGACAGCCGGCACATACATGTCGTAGTACCCACCGCCAACGAAGCTGAGGAGGTCTTCGCAGCTCCGATTCCTCCCGAGGATCCTGCGGACCTTCTCGACCGCCTCAGGCTCACTGACTCCAGCCGGGATGTCGAGTCCTTCGACCCTGACCTCAGGGGGAATGTCCGCGAAGAGGCCTTCGATGCTCTTCAGTCCGAGAAGCTCCAGCATTTCAGCCTCGCCGGGAGGCATGGCGTCTCTGAATAAGGGGGCCGGATTAAACCCTTCGGGCAGGAATGGAGTCGCTTTGACCTTCCTACCCGCCAGAAATCACCGAGACGACTGAAAGCCTGTCGCCATCGCGCAGCTCCTCGTCCACCGGAATCGGCCTGTCCTCCCTTATGATGATGTGGGCCTCAGGGTTGAGGGTGAGGCTTTCCATGAGGCCGAAGCCATCCGATCCCTCCGCCAGGTCCACAACCTTCTCCCTCCCGGCGGGCAGGATCCGAACGCGGAGCTGCATGCGAATCCCTTAAGGCAGCGTCACCGTATTAATGCTGAGCGTGCCGAGGTAGCCTAGCCAGGTCAAGGCGGTAGCCTCGAGAGCTACTGGTGCTCTGCACCGCGGGAGTTCGAAAAGAGGTCGGAAATCTCCCCCTCGGCGCTCCCCACCCAGAGGCGACGAGCAGACTACGCGGCCGGCCAGATGAAGCTGATGACGGCGATGATTACACCGGAGGCAATGGCCATGCCCACCACCAGCCAGGGGGGGACCTTGATGGCCTTGTCAGCCTCCGAGTCGAAGTAGCGTATCAGACCCGCGGCAGCCTGGAATCCCTCTCCCTTGCGTTCCTTGGGCATATGAGGAGAACATAGCCGCCTCGAATATTTAAAGCGTCTTGGGGAATCTCCGAGGGACCAACCGAGTTGCCCCGCCTCTCTTCAAGCGTGCTGGACACGCCTGGCTGTAAGAACCTATATATAGACTTAATCTCAATTGAGGCCTCTCTATACTACGGGGAGGAGACTAATGGCAAACGAAAACACCGTTTACATCGGGAAGAAACCCACCATGAACTACGTCCTTGCGGTCGTAACCCAGTTCAATAGCGGATCCAACGAAGTGGTCATCAAAGCCAGGGGGAAATCCATTGGGAGAGCAGTCGACGTCGCTGAAATCATCAGAAACAGGTTCATTCCCGATAGTAAACTAAAGGACATCCAGATATCAACGGAGCAGGTGACCAGCGAGGAGGGCCGGACCGCCAACGTCTCGAGCATCGAGATCTTCATGACCCGTTGAGGGCCAGGCGGACCAGTGAAAGGCCCACGAGAAGATTTATGGCCTAGCCTATGGTGTGTGGGCCGGTGGAGCCTCAGCTCTGGGAGGAGGACCAGGGAGCCAGGCTTCGGGCGGTCCTCAAGGCGAAATCACTTTGCTTCAGTTGCGCTGGTCGCCTCTTTGCTCGCGTCGGCCGGGGCCTGACGAATGAGAAGCGGGGCAGAGACGTCCTCTCCCGCCTGAAGCTTGAGGAGGCGGAGGAATGCTGGGTGTGCGAGGGTCTGGTCAGAGAGATCCCGAAGTTCGGGAATCTGGTCGAAGAGGCCCTGTCGGGCTGGGAGTACTCGACCTTCCTCGTCGGGTGTAAGATCGATCCCGACCTTCTCAACAGGGAGGAGGTCATCTGGGCGGAGGCTGGCCTTCGGACCTATGAACCCATCAAGGCGGAGGTCAATCGTGAGGTGGGGAAGATCGTGGAGGCCAGGGTGGGGAAGCCTCCGAATTTCGATCGGCCGGACATCACCGCCGTCGTAGATACGATGCTGGACAGCGTCGACTTAAATGTGTCACCCCTCTTCCTTTATGGCCGTTACAGGAAACTCGTCCGCGGGATTCCCCAGACCATGTGGCTGTGTAGGACGTGTCGCGGGGTGGGATGCGAGCGCTGCAACAACACGGGGAAGATGTACGAGACGAGTGTTCAGGAGATCGTTGCGGAGGAGGTCATGCGCCAGGCGGAGGGCGAGAGCCATTCCCTCCACGGAATGGGCCGCGAGGATATCGATGCTCGTATGCTGGGTCGTGGCCGCCCCTTCATCCTGGAGGTCACTCGACCCCATCGGCGTGTCCTGAATCTAGAAGCCATTGCCCGTCGGGTCAATCGGAGCGGAAAGGTGGAGGTGGATGGGATCCGACTGGCCTCGAGGGAAGAGGTTGCGGGGTTGAAGGCAACAACGTGCGAGAAATCCTACCGCCTCCTTGTCCGACTAGGCGAGAAAAGGAGCCTGCAAAAGGTTAATGAAGCAGTTGAGGCATTGAAGGCCAGCAAGATCGTCCAGAGGACTCCAACGCGGGTGGCTCACCGCCGGGCCGACAAGGAACGAGTCAGGCGGGTCCGCCAGGTCGAGGTAACGGCGCTTAGGGGCAACGCCCTAGAGCTGCGGGTGCGGGCCGAGGCGGGAACCTATCTGAAGGAGTTGGTCCACGGCGACGAAGGTCGGACGAGGCCGAGCCTGTCTGCCCTGCTCGACACTCCCGCCGACGTGGTGGAGCTGGACGTCTTGGAAATCCACGACGAGGAACCCCATGGTCAAAGCCTCTAAGGGAACCCGGAAGAGGACCAGGAAGAAGCTCGGCAAGAGGCCGCGAGACAGGGGACTCCCTCCCATTACTCACTTCTTCACTGAATTCGAGCTGGGAGACAGAGCAGCCATCGTCATCGACCCAAGCATCCAGAAGGGACAACCCAACAGCAGATACCATGGTCTGACTGGGACTGTTTTGGAGAGGCGGGGCAGGGCATACATCCTGGGAGTGCGGCAAGGGGGCCTCACGAAGAAGATCATCGCTGCCCCCGAGCACCTAAGAAAGGTGCAGTAGGGGGGTCGCATATGGAGGACTTCTTGACCCTCTCAGAGGTAAAGGAGCTACTGCAGAAGGAGAAGGACGAGAGGGGGGAACTCTCGGCCGATCAGGGGTACGCCCTTCAACACGCCGAAGCCTTCGGCCGGCTTCCCAAGAAGAAGGTGCTGAAGCTGGTCAAGGAGCTTCTGGGGCTGGACTTCGTAGTACCGCTCGTAGCCGTGAAGTTGGCCGACCTGCTGCCTACCGAGCCGGAGGAGGTGCGGGCGGTCTTCTCGAAGGAACGTTTCACTCCGAGCAAGGAGGATGTCGAACAGATACTGGACATCGTCTCCAAGTATCTTTGAAGGGGATCTTTTGGAGGACTACGCCCGCATCGTCGACCATTTGCCACAGGGACATCCAGAGAGAGCAAGATACCGGAAGGAGCCCGTAGCCTATGGCCTCGGAGAGGACGAGTTCAAACTCTTCGAGCTGATTCCGAAGACCGAGACCAACCTCGCCATCGGCGAGAGGGTTTACATCGGGAAGGAACTCGAGGAGCGGGACAAGATACAGCACGTGAAGCGGCGGATAGGGTACGAGGAGCTGACCGTCGCGGCTCAGAGCGAGTTGCCCTACGTGCTGGAGGAGATCGTCCGGGAGCGGGAGGATAGGTTCATTCGCTTCTACAACGACGCCCAGGCCATTACCACCCGTTTCCACATGCTGGAACTGCTACCGGGCCTCGGAAAGAAGACCATGTGGGCCATCCTGGAGGAGAGGAAGAAGGGCCCCTTCGAGAGCTTTGAGGACCTATCGGGGAGGGTGCCCACCTTGCATCACCCTGACAAGCTAATCGTGAAGCGGATCGAGACAGAGCTTGCCGATCCTTCCCAGAAGTACCACATCTTTGTGGCCAGGTAGGGAGAGTACATTCACCCACCTCCCCCTCCACTTTAAGCGCGGAACCGAGTTAGCTGAAGCGTGCAGCTCGACTGGATCCCGGTTCCTAGGGATCTCGTCACCCAGGTTAGGGACGGCTTGTGCGTTAGGTGCAAGGCATCAAAGATGCTCTGTGGGAAGCCCCGCTGTCCTCTACTGGTGCGATACCACTCTCTGATGAAGACCGTGCCACTTCTCGATCGTCACCTGGAGGGTTCCTCACCACCTAGCGTGTTCGTTGGTCGGTTCGGGTATCCAAAGCTGAACATCGGTCCGCTGGTACCGCCCTACCGCGGCGAC
The DNA here is from genome assembly GCA_964347325.1 of uncultured Methanomassiliicoccales archaeon. Lineage (GTDB taxonomy): Archaea > Thermoplasmatota > Thermoplasmata > RBG-16-68-12 > JAJISG01 > JAJISG01. The sequence goes on from CAYFYA010000009.1 coordinate 92,554, forward strand.
ACGTCTCTACTTGATAGGCCAGAGAGCTGGCTGGACCTGTCCATTGACGACTTCGTGGGTTTCCGCTCGCAACTCGTTCGAGGGCTTCACAGAGTGAAGGTCACCGAAGCCGCCAATCCCCGTGGCATCGTGGATCGACTGCAGGAGCTGGCCATCGCTGCGAAGCCCTCCGATCTCGACGTGGAGTTCACCAAGAGGCCTCGGGGCAGCATCGTCTTTACCGATGATGTCCAGCCCTACGGCCCATCGGCGCCCCTTCAGCGTATGCTCGCCGAACCGGCTCGGGCCCACCAGAAGCTGGAGAAGGCATGGTATGACGGAGACCTGAAAGCCCAAGATGCCATGCTCTGGCTCCATGACAAGGGCCTCGAGGTATCCAGGATTAGCCGAGCCCTAAGCATGGGCACGCTGGGAGTGGAGAAGAGGCGCCGCCTTGTCCCCACGAGATGGAGCATCACAGCCGTTGATGACACGGTTGGCAAGTCGCTGGTCCGGCAGCTGAGGTCCTTCCCCCTCATCAACGAGTTCCGCGTGTATGAGTCGTGGAAGCTCGACAACCGCTTCATCGTCCTGCTCTTCCCGCAATCTTGGAGCTACGAGTTGGTAGAGGCGTGGTACCCGGGAAGCACGTGGAACCCCCACGGGAGAGAGATCGTGATGTTCTCCGACTGGGAGGACCACCGAGGCCGTACTGACTATGCCGAGATAGGCGGCTGTTACTATGCGGCCCGGCTAGCCATTGCCGAGTCCCTCAACAACGAGAGGAGACAAGCGGGAGCCCTGGTCCTTCGAGAAGCCCATCCAGGCTACATCATGCCCGTAGGTGTGTGGAATGTCCGGGAGAATGTGAGGAGGGCCATGAGTCAGCCCTACAGGGAGTTCGCCGACTTGGCTAGTGCCCTCTTCTACGTGTCAACCAGGCTGGGGATCAAGCTACGAGAATGGCGAAGGTGGAGCGCCATCCTTCAGAGGCTTCTCTATCAGAGGAGAATCGACGACTTCGTGAAGGCGACAGCATGAGTCGGGAGTTCCCTGAGAGACCAGTTGCTGCTGTGGGGGCCATAGTATTCCGTGAGGGAAAAGTACTGCTCGTAAGGAGGGGTGTCGAACCCTCCGCAGGCCTGTGGAGCATCCCCGGCGGGGCCGTAGAGCTCGGAGAAACTCTCCACGAGGCCCTCGTCAGGGAAGTGAAAGAGGAGACGGGTCTCGAGGTGAAACCAACGCGCCTGGTGGATGTCTATAATACCATCGTCGAAAGGGAAGGCCGGATCCAGTACCACTACGTTATCATCGACTATCTGTGCGAGTACGTCTCTGGAGACCTGCAGGCGAGTTCCGACGTTGAGGAAGTGAGGTGGGTCGATCCTTCGAGCCTAGGAGACTATAGGACAACGTCCACGACTCCTCTGGCGGTCAGGAAGGCCCTCGAACTGGGGGCGACCGAGTGAGGATTAGTGAGACTGATTCCCAGACCGCCCTAAGCGCATCAAAACTGCCGGGGCTCGACTACGCCCTTAACCCCTACAGAGGATGTGCCTTTGGCTGCGTCTACTGCTACAGCCCCGCTGTCCTCAGGGAATCCCGGACCTGGGGTGAGTTTGTCGAGGTAAGGCGAAACCTGCCCTACGTATTGGCTAGGGAGCTCAGGACCGTCCGCAGAGGTGTCGTCGGGGTCGGGACGGTAACGGACCCCTATCAACCCGCTGAGGGGAAGTTCAAGGTTACGCGATTCTGCCTGGAACAGCTGCTGCGGTACGACTTCCCGACTAGCATACAGACGAAGTCTGCACTCGTCACGAGGGACCTAGACCTCTTGAAGGGGTTCGGCGACGTAGACGTCGGCTTCAGCTTCAGTGTGATGAACGAGGAGTTCCGAAGGTTGCTCGAACCTAGAGCACCTCCCGCGAAATCCAGGTTCCGGGCTTTGAGGGAAGTCACCGACTCGGGAATCGCGACATGGGCCTTCCTCGGACCGGTGCTTCCAGGTGTTACCGAGGAGGACATGGATGAACTGTTGGATGAAGTGGTCTCGACGGGAACGAAGACGGTCTTGGTCGATAGGCTGAGAGCGCGGCCTCTGACCTGGGACAATATTCAGGCTGCCCTAGGGGATCACCCTGTCTTGCTCTTCCTTCACAAGAGGGCGCTTTGGGAGGACCCTAGCTACTTCTCGAATCTAATAAGGCGTATTCGTGAGGGATGTCGCGCTAGGGGCCTCGTGTACGAGAACGCGTTCCCAGGGAATGCGCGAGTGAAACGGGAGCGGCCACTCTCAGAGGTGACCTCGGGCCACGGTCGTGGTGCAGACTGAGGAAGACGGTACTGATGCTTCATAGGACCAGGGAAGCTCCGTAACGCCTGACGGAAGAGGAATCACGTGCGGCGCCTATGTCGGGTG
>CAYFYA010000010.1:0-73720 GCA_964347325.1 uncultured Methanomassiliicoccales archaeon
TCCGGATACCCTTCATGCTGGTCACCATGGCCATCGCCATCCCGTCAGGGGTCAAAATCTTCAACTGGCTGGCCACCATGTGGGGAGGGAGCATCTCCCTGAAGACGCCGATGCTCTTCGCCATCGGCTTCCTCTCGATGTTCGTCATCGGAGGCATCAGCGGTGTCTTCAACGCCATAATTCCCCTGGACTACTGGTACCAGGACACCTACTGGGTCGTGGGACACCTCCACTACGTCCTCTTCGGGGGCAGCATCATGGGCGCCTTCGCCGGCTTCTACTATTACTTCCCGAGGATGACCAGGAGGATGTACAACGAGCGACTGGGCTTCTGGCACTTCGTCCTCACCATCATAGGCTTCAACCTCACCTTCTTCCCCATGCACTTCCTGCCCATGCCCAGGAGGTACTACGACTGGTCCCTCCTAGAGGGCGCCTCCATCCTCTACCCGCTCAACGTGCTGATGACAATAGGCGCCGTCATAATGGGAATCGGCCAGCTCCTCTTCTTCTACAACCTGACCCACTCCACCATCAAGGGGGAGCCCTCCGAGCCCGATCCGTGGGTACACCTATGAGGCTCCTCAGCTACTTCACCCTGGCGACCGTCCTCGCGGGCTACTCCACTATCGTCCTCGGGGGGTACGTGAGCTCCATCGGGGCGGGACTCGCCTGCCCGGACTGGCCCACGTGCCATGGCCAGATCGTCCCAGACCTCTCGAACCGGTTCGTGGCCGCCGAGTACACCCACCGCCTTGCGGCCGTCCTGGCCGGAGTCTTCGCTCTCGGCGCGTTCATCCTCGTCTGGTGGTTCCATAGATCCCAGAGGAAGGTGCTGCTCGCCACCAACTTGGCCTTCGGCCTCCTGGTGGTCCAGATCATGCTGGGGTGGATTACGGTCTCAAGCCTGCTGGAACCCGTGATCGTCACTGCCCACCTGGCAGTCGCCACGGCCTTCGTCCTGCTGATGACGGTGGCTGCGATCCTCTCCTTCGGAGGGCGGATGGAGACTGCAGCTTCCGGCGCAACGCCTGGCGAAGAGGCGTCCCGGGTCAGCTGAAGAGCACGATCAGCCAGCCCAGAACGAACATCGCGAGAATGATCAGGGCGAGAATGAGGCCGACTCTCACCGTCTCCTGCATGAAATCTCCTCCCCCTTCCGCGAGTTCTGAGGCCGTACATATTCTTTGTGTGGACTGGCGCACTCCCGAAGGCCAGCGAAGGGGACTGCCGTCAACTTCATTAGGCAAATCCAGTGTCTGCACGCAGTATCGCCGGAGAGCCAGCCAGAGGCGTGGTCGACCGCAGCTGATGGCCTCTCTGGGACCCTCACCAAGGTAGGTCCCCCCCTGGTGGAGGGAGAGGAAACCTGAGTTGGATTAATGATGGATAGAGACGAGCTAGCCAAACAGTACGGGTATGAGATTTGGGTCGGCCTGCTCGGGCTGTCCGTGATCGTCTCCCTCGTTGCCCTCCTCCCGCCTCTGGACTCAATCCTGGAGACCCACGAGGGCCTGCACCACCTTCAGCACGCCATTGCGTTCATCTTCAGCTTCATCGCTGGGGTGTCCCTCTACCGGCTCCTCAGGGTCCTGGCCACCCGAGGATCCGGGGAACTCAAGCGAGCCGCTCGAGCTCTGCTGGTGGCGCAGCACACGGCAGACCCAAGGGGCATCTTCGCGCTCCTCTTCGCAGCGGCGTTGGTCGTGCTGTGGCACATCCCATACTTCTTCAACCTCGCGGTCCTGGATGAAGATGTACACATCGTGGAGCACTTCAGCTTCGTCCTCGCCGGCGGCGCGGTGGGCTCCAGCCTTCACTCCATGAGCAAGTGGACCCGTCTGGGTAGCCTCCTGATATCGGAACTAATCATGCTACTCTTCGCCTCCTTTATCATCGTCTTCCAGCTGCACGTGTACACTGTCTACCCTCAAGAGCACGAGTTCGTCTTCGGCATCGGCTTGATCTACTCCATGATGCCCCTGATGATCTACACCGTCTACAGATTCTTGGTGGAGCAGGTTTCCTGAGGTCCGGTGGGTCGGAAACACTTCCACCGGCAGCTGGTCTCCGAGGGGGACAAACTACGTTCACTCCTTCGGAATGCCGTAGAGGCGTCCCTTCCACTCGACACCTCCACGCCGCCGGTAGCGGTATGCTGAGTTCAGAAGAACGGCCGCGATGGCTAGGGCTCCCACAGGCGTCAAGAGAGCGTAGTGCGCCTTGCCGCCCAATAGTGAGTGGGCTGAACCGAGCCTGGCCCAGATCAGGATGCAGAGTACAGCCGAGACCGGCAACAGGAGGCCGTAGTGTCCCGTCGCCAGCCCTAGGAGGCCCCATCCCAAGAGGATATAGGGCAGGACCAAAAGGAGTAGGAGGCCCACGGTACTCCGCAGGATCTTGTACAGGCTGAAGTCCATGCCCGCGAAGGCGTTCTTCGACCAGCCCTCCCATATCTCCCGCAGGGAAGTGTACATCCTCACCTCCAGCCCTCTCCTGCCGTCGACGAGTCGCATGCGGTATCCCCCGTCCTTAGCGCGCTGTGCCAAGCGGTAGTCCTCATCCACCCGTGCTTTCACGGAGGCGTGGCCGCCCAGGTCCTCGTAGGCCTCCCTCTGGAAGAGGAGGAACTGGCCGTTGCCCACGGCGAAGCGCTTGTCGGGTCGGTTGACCCATCTGCCGCGGTGAACAAGGCCGATAAGGAAGATCATGAGGGGTTGAATCGTCCGTTCCCAGAAGGTCCCCACTCTGAGACGGGAGGATAGAGTGACGAGGTGCAGATCTTCCTCGATCAAGTGGCGGACGGCCTCTTCGAGAAGTTCGGGATGGTGAAGCGTGTCCCCGTCGGTGAAGAGGAGAAAGTCGCCCTTCGCTGCCCTGTACCCATGGTGGCAAGCCCAGTTCTTCCCCACCCATCCTTGGGGAAGCGGCGGTTCCTCCAGGAGGGTTATGCTGTCCCCGAACCCCTTCAGGATCTCAGAGGTTCGGTCCTCAGAGCCGCCGTCGACTACGATGACCTCCTTCCGAGGGTAGCGTGACGCGACGAGAGATTCCACGCAGGACTCCACAGTCCTCTCTTGGTTTCTCACCGGGAGTACGATGGACACCAAGGGAGGCTCTTCGAGAGTTCCCCGGCCAAGGCGGGGGAATCCGGCGACAAGCACGAAGGATGACAGTATGACGAGAGCTACCACGAAGGCGTAGAGCAGCAAGAGGATGTCGAGGATCGTAAGACCAAACACCGCCATCCTGAACCACAACCGTGCCGTTCAACCGGGAGTCTTCAGCGCGGGCTTCACGACAGCTCTCTCACGTGGATCTCGTCCAGGGCGCCGGGGTTCTCCACGCTAGACAGGTCGCCCAGGTCCGCCTCACCGAGGTACTTCGCTCTGATGGCACGGCGGACGATCTTTGCGCTTCGGGTCTTGGGCAGGGCGGAGACGAAGTGGACCTCCGCGGGCCGCAGTGCCTTTCCAAGCTGCGAGGCCACGAAGCCCACGAGTTCACGTTCCAGCTCCTCGGTGGGCTCCTGCCCCTCTCGCAGGACGGCGAAGCAGATCAGCTCCTCCCCCTTTACCTCGTGGGGCGCTCCGATGGCCGCTGCCTCCACGACGGCCGGATGGCTGATGAGGGCCCCCTCCACCTCCGCCGGACCGACGCGCTTCCCTGCCAGCTTGATGGTATCATCGGCTCTCCCGTGGAGGAACCAGTAACCGTCCCCGTCCACTGTGGCCCAGTCGCCGTGGTACCAGACCTCGTCAAAACGGGACCAGTAGGTCTCGATGTACCTGTCCGGGTCCCGCCAAAGGCTCTTGGTCATGCTGGGCGACGGGCTCCTGGCGACGAGGTGACCCTTCTCCCCGCGGATGCTCTTTCCCTCGTCGTCCACCACATCCACGTCCATTCCCAGGGCCGCCCCCCTCCCCAGGGTGCAAGGCTTCAAGGGGACGATGGGTAGCGGAAAGAGGAAGCAGCCCATGATCTCCGTGCCGCCGGAGATGTTGATGATGGGGCACCGTCCGCCGCCCACCTTCTCGAAGAACCACATCCACGACTCCTCGTCCCACGGCTCGCCGGTGCTCCCGAGCATCCTTAGGCTCGAGAGGTCCCGCTTCCTCACCCACTTGTCGCCGTACCGCATGAGGAGGCGGATGGCCGTCGGGCTTATCCCGAGGGTCGTTACCCCGTGTTCCTCAACCATGCGCCACAGCCTGTCCGGCTCGGGGTAGTCGGGCGTCCCCTCCATCATGACCATTGTGCCACCCAGGGTCGAGACGCCGATGATCATCCAGGGGCCCATCATCCAGCCGATGTCCGTGACCCAGAAGAAGACGTCAGCGGGCTTCATGTCGAAGCCGTACGCGATCTCCTTGGTTGCCTGGGCCAAGACGCCTATGTGGGTGTGGACGGAACCCTTGGGCTTGCCGGTGGTGCCGCTCGTGTAGAGGATCATAGACCGGTGCTCGCTGTCAAGCTGACGAGTCTCGAACTCCTCCGGCTGTCCGTCCAGGAAGTCGGACCAGTGGACATCCACCTCGTCGTCCCACGGCGTCCTGCGACAGAGCCGGTCGAGCACCACGACCCGGCGGAGGCTGGGGACCATCGCCACTGCCTTGTCAGCCTCCTCCTTCAGCTCCACGACCTTCCCCCGACGCATGTACCCGTCGGCCGTCAGGAGGAGCTTCGCCCCGGCGTCCTCCAGCCGAGTCGCAGTGGCCTTAGCCGCGAAGCCGCTGAAGATGGGGACCGCCAGGGCGCCCACCTTCCAGCAGGCGAACATGACGGTGATGACCTCCGGGACCATGGGCATGTAGATGCCGACGGTGTCTCCAGGTTCGATGCCTTCGGCCACCATCGCATTGGCGAGGCGGTTGGCCTCGAGGTAGTGGTCCCGGTACGTGGTCTTCCGGACGGTTCGATCGTCTCCCTCCCAGATGCAGGCGACCTTGTCCTTGTCCATCCCAAGGGCTCGCCTGTCGAGGCCATTGTGGGCGATGTTGATCTTGCCCCCAGGGAACCACAGGGCCCACGGATTGCCCCTGCTAGCATCCAGGACGCCTAGGGGCTCCTCATACCACTCGATCCCCAGGTCCTCTACGGCAGCCTTCCAGAACCACTGGTTGTTCTTCACGCTCCGGTTCAGCAGGTCGTCGTGGTCCTCGATTCCGTGGCGCCGCATGAAGCGGGTTATGTTCGCTCCTCGCAGCAGTTCGTCCGTGGGCCGCCAGACTATGCCCGCCATGAGCCAACCCGTCGCAGGGATGCCTGCTGAGTCCCAAAAACCCTTTGGGCCGGAAGTCACGATTCGGGTGGCTCAGGCGGATGCTCCCTTCTGTAGCGACGGTAGAGGTATACGGCGAGGGCAATCAGAGCCGCGGAAGTCAACACCGCTATGATCACCGTCCAGAGGTCGACGGGGGCCGTAGGCTGCGAAACGCCCTCGACGTGGAAGAAGACTGAGTCGATGTCTCGGAGCCCAGCCAAGTCGAAGGCTTCGAGGGTTACAACGTGGACCCCATCCTCCTCAACAATGAGGGTGTACTCCCCTACATTCCCCTGAAGGTCGACGGCGTCGCCATCGAGGCTCACTCTCATCCGTTGAATGCCAGGCCCGTTGTCGGTGGCGCGCCAGATCAACGGTATCTGGGCGGAGGAGAGCCGGCTACCGTTAGTAGGAGAGAGGATTGTCACCGTGGGCGGCGTGATGTCAAGAATCGTTGCCACCATTGTGTCGCCGGCTAGATTGCCCGCAGCGTCCTCGACCGTCAGGCCGACGATGTATTCCCCTGGGTCCTCCCAGACCTTCTCCACCACGGGCGTCTCCGTCGTAATCTGGCTGCCGTCCCCGAAGTCCCACGTGTAACTCACGACGCGGAAGTTGTCGCTAGATCCACCCGCGTCGAGAATGATCGGAGTATCCTCGGGGCCAGTGAAGTCTGACCCCGCGTTCGCCACCGGGGCCACTGAGTCCGTCAACATCGCCTCGATGACCACGAGGTCCTCGTGAGCCTGCAAGAAGTCGAGGTCAAGATAGTCGCTGTAGAAGGCCGTGAACTCTGGGTTCAGGTCGAGAGGTTCCCGTGAGTCGAGGATCGATAGCACTCCCCGTAGCTTCTCCCGGACGTAGAGTCGATGAAGGGCGTCCTCCCAGAAGAGGCCGTAACTTAGGTCGTTCATGAAGTACCCCATGTTCCCGTTGACGAAGTCGGAAGTGTAGTTGGGGCCGAACTGATGGCCGTAACCCAGGTTGTGTCCCGTCTCGTGAGAGATGATGGAGGTCAGGCCCTTCTGCCGGCGGCCATCCGAGTAGAACAAGCGCTCCGTCTTGAGGAAGATCGCGGTGATGCCGGAGCCGCCGAGGCCCGTGAACTCACGTGGCCCGTAGACCATGGAACGGTTGTCATAGAGAAGGTTCACCGTCAGGACCTCGAACGCATCGGGGTTGTCCCACACAAACTGGTCCTTGTTGCTGAAGAGGTAATTCCATACCTCCACGCCGTCGATGAAGCCCCTTTCTCCGACGAAAGTGGTCACGGAGTCGACGAAGTCCTTCAGGTCGGTGTAATTGTCGATGAGATCGAAAGTCGTCTCTACGGTCCACTCCTTGAAAGGTAGGAATCCCTCCAGGTAGCTCTCCAGGGCCAGGTCGGAGGAGACCCAGAGGAGTTCCTCCAAGGAGTGGTTCTGAGAGCCGCTCAAGACATAGTTCTGGATTAGGACGCTGGCCTGCGTGGGGGGCGTACCTGGCAAGGTGGCCCCCAGACCCTCCACGAGGTCGTTCAGAACGCCCGACAGGTAAGCCAGGCGGGATGCCGAGTCTACCTCCTCATACTGCAGGCCGTAGGGGGCCCTCACATCTCCCCCCTCCCACCAGACGTAGGTCCAGTCGAGGTACCACTGGTAGGCTGTTGGGTCGATGTAGACCGCGTGGTCTCGTCCGCCCCAGATGTTCAGGGGGTAGGCCACGGGTGTGTTCAGGTCGTTGTCCCACTCTAGGCGCCACCAGTCCTGGGCAATGTTTGTGTCGGGGTCCATGGTGTCCTGCACGAACCAGTGGTCCGTGCCTGCCAGGGGATCATCAAGGGCGCTTAGGTTCAGGAGATAGACGGTGTAGCCCCCTTCACGCAGAGAGGTCGTCGGCGGGAGCTGGTGCAGGTACAGCTCCGCCCAATTTGTCCGAATCTCCCATCCCTCCAGGGGGTCGAAGATATCCCTTGGCGTTCCACTGTCCCTCTGGTCGATCAGCGCCGAGAGGTTGAGTCGGCCTTGGGGCGTGTCGCGGTAGGTCGCCTTTGACTGGAGGTAGGCCACCAATCCGTCGCGATAGGAGGCATCGGCTGATTGGACGGAGAAGTCAAAGGTGAGGTCGAACTCCTCCAGGCTCTCGTCCAGAATCCTGAACACCGCGTACTCTGAGCGCAGCAGTGCGGCTACGTCGTTCGGCGACTCATCGAAACCGATGAGGACGACATCCACCGCGATCGTGTCCGGCGGCCACATGGCGCTGCCATCGAAGAATAGCACGAAAGTCTCCGAGCCCACGAGAGCCGACCCATTTAGGACCTCGACGGCCAAGAGGTGAGTCCCGGAGGGCCACGATGAGGTGTCGACAACGTAGGGTGGGGGGAGAGACTGCGTGGGCCCCCCGTCGAGGGAGTACCTGACCTGCGTGAAGGGTGAGCCCGCGATGCTCAGTGAGACCTCCGTTCCGGGAGGTATGAGGGCATAGTTGAAGGGGGAGAGGAGGTCCACGCTTACGGTTCCGTTAGCGAACTTACGGGACGGTAGGTCGGAGGACTCTTCAAAGGCGGTTCCACCTGGGAGTACAACGAGGAAGCCGGAGAGTATCAGAACCAGGACGCAGAGTACTGCGGGTCGGGACATCGTCTCACGCGAAGACTGTCTTGGGAGGGGATGGGGGCCTATTACTCTTTCTTGGGACGGTGACCTCGGCCGTGGGCGAGAGCGCACACCCGGAGAGTTGCCCGCAAGCTTTTATACGATTCTGAAAGGTTGTCGAGAAGATGTTGGACATCAACCTCATCCGCGAGTCTCCCGACGTCGTGCGACGCAACCTGGAGAAGCGCGGCGATAAGGAGAGGCTGAGGCTCCTGGAAGAGGTCATCACCTGGGATACCAAGTGGCGGGAGACCACCACCAAGGTGAACGAGCTCCGCCACCGCAGGAACGTCCTTTCGAAGGAGGTCGCCTCGGCGAAGGCCGAAGGGAAGGATGCCGACGAGCTGAGGAGACAGGCCTCCGAGGTCGGGGAACAGATCGAGAGTCTGGAGGGCTATCTCGAGTCCACGCGCGCCTCCATCGACTCCGCAATGATGAGGCTGCCCAACCTTCTAGATGATGATGTCCCCGTCGGCGCCGACGACACGGAGAACGCGGAGCTTCGGCGATGGGGCAAGCCCGGGAAGTTCGACTTCGACGTGAAGGTCCATGGAGAGCTCCTAGAGGCCGCCGGCTTGGCGGACTTCGAGAGGGCCAGGAAGGTGGCGGGCGCTGGCTTCCTGTTCATGAAAGGGGACCTGGTCCTCCTGGACTTGGCGCTGCAGCGGTTCGCCCTGGACTTCGTCATCGATCGGGGCTACGAACCCGTCTTCCCGCCCCTCATGATGCGTCGGAAGGCCTACGAAGGTATGGTCGACCTGGCGGACTTCGAGGACGTGATGTACAAGGCTGAGGACGAGGACCTCTACCTCATTGCTACGTCGGAGCACCCCATCGGCGCCATGCACATGGACGAGGTGCTGGACGAGGACAATATGCCGCTGAAGTACGCTGGGGTGTCCACCAACTTTCGGAAGGAGATCGGGGCCCACGGGGTGGACACGCGGGGTCTCTTCCGAATGCACCAGTTCAACAAGGTGGAGATGTTCGTCTTCTGCCTCCCGGAGGATTCGCCGAAGTACCACGAGGAGCTTATCGGCAACGCAGAGGAGATCTTCCGACAGCTGGAAATACCGCACCGGGTCGTTAACGTCTGCACCGGTGACATCGGTACTATAGCCGCTAAGAAGTACGACCTGGAGGCGTGGTCGCCGAGACAGGGGAAGTACGTTGAGGTGGTGTCGTGCTCAAACGCCACTGATTACCAGGCTCGGCGGCTTAAGATACGTGTGGGGAAGCGGGGCGGCGAGAAAAGGTATGCCCACACGCTAAACAGCACGGCCATCGCCACCTCGAGGGCTTTGGTGGCAATTCTGGAGAACAATCAGAGGCAAGACGGAACGGTGGCCGTTCCTGAGGTTCTACGCCCCTTCATGGGAGGCAAGGCGATCCTGGGCCAGTAGCCCCAGACTCATTGCCCGGTGCGGCTCGGGTACGTTTTCACATGGCGGAATTGTCTCGCAAGAATAAAGAGGATGCTAGGGAGCTTCAGTGGTCAAGAGATTACCCCGCCTACGGGCAATTCCTGCGAGAGTCCCATGACCCAGGATGACAGACAGACGAAAAAAGGCACCGATCTCAGGCTCGTTGAACTGACGGAGATGCGGGGGCGGGAGAAGCTGGCACCCAAGTTCCTCGCCAGGTTGCGGCAACATCTCCACTGGCGGCGAATCCTAGGTGTCCTCCTCTATCCCGTGAGGGCGATCAGAAACAACCTCGCAGATCTTGCTCGGGTAAGGTACTTCATACTCTTGACGGCGGCTGCATTCATTGCCGCCGCAGGACTCGCGGTTTCGGGGCTCACGAGCCTTGCCCTCATGCCGGCCCTCCTCGGGTTTGGCCTCAGCACGGCAGCCCTGGTCTACGGTGCCTTCCCGGAAGTGTCCAGCCGTCTTGACAAGTTCCCTTGGCACGTCTCATTAGCCACCTGGGCCCTTGGCACGGCCATCTTCACCTTCGTGGGCTTCTCCTCCACGCTGGTGGTCTTTCTGGTCCTGTTCATAGGAGGCTTCACGGTAGCCAACGTGGTCTGGAGCCTGCTGCCAAAGATCATCGAGTTCTTTAACCCGCTGCCGCGAGACAAGACGAGGGGGGTGACGGAGGCCACGGCTAGCCCGCTCCCCCTCCTGCTCGTTTTCGGCGTGATTGCATCCTGGTCCCTCGTCGCTAGCCTGATCATGGCTCGCACGGGGATTCATGAGCATCGGCCCTGGGGCACCGCTTTCCTTGCGGCTCATATGGGACTGCTCCTAGGCCTAGCGCCAATGGAGTTTCAGATGCTGAAGGAGTGGCGGCGACCTACGAGAGCCAGGTGGAACCTCTTCAAGCCGACGAAGCTGCTGAGTCACGTTATATTCGCCATGATCGTGTCCGCATTGGTCGGATACGAGGTGACGCTGGCATCCGACGGAAGTGCCCTAGCCGGCATTCCCACCTTTGCCCTCGCGCTGGTTCTCGTGAGCTATCTAGGCGTCATCGTTAGGCAACCGTTCTCACTCGGCACCCGTCTGAAGCCGTACCATCCCCTCGTCCTGCCAGCCTTTGGTACCCTGCTGTTGTTCGCGCCAACGGTGGTGCTCCTCTCCAGCCCTCCCGTGGAGGTCACCAAGCTCTACGGGGCTGCTCAAGCAGCGGGACTCATCCTCGGAGCATTATTGATCGTCGTGACGGCACTGTGGCGGGAGAGGGCCCACAGGATTCGTGTCAGGCTCCAGGAAGCCATGAAGGAGAGGGTGCCCATCACACCCTCCAAACCCGAGGAGTCTCGTCCTTACACCAGAATCGGTGTCAAAGGGGACGCCCCTAGAGGGAGTGACATCCATGTCAGGGAAGTGAATCTACATCGTGACGAGGGAGATGAGTAACCACTTGGGTGAGGCACTACCTTAGGCACCAGATGCCCGATTTCCCCGTCACACGGTTCTCAAAGATTCAGACCAGACAGCTCGAGGTCTGGCCATAGACTTATAATTCTATTCATCATCCACATAGTGGAGTTAGCCAGGGGTGGAGGAAATAGAGAGAAGGAACCCGGTTAGACTCGCACTTTCAATGGCAGTCCTTCTTCTGATTGGGTTGTGGGGAGCTGCCGTGCTCCCTGGGGCCTCTGGAGCGATGGGGACCCTCACCCCGCCCTACTCAGATTCCGGCCTCGATACTGATGGGAACGGTCAATTTGACTACCTCGTTGTTGAGGCGTCCATTGACGTCACAGAAGCCAACGCCTTCCTGGTGGCAGGAGAGCTTCATGACGAAAACTTCACCTTCGGCGTCTCCGCCGAGAATGTGACGACCCTTGGCGTAGGCCTCCAAGCCGTGACGCTGTGGTTCTACGGTCCCGAGATCAACGCCTCCGGAGTCGACGGTCCCTACCTGGTGGAGCTCTATATCAACGACTACTCCAACTTCACCTTCCTCGACAATGACACCTACACTACAGGAACCTACAACCACACCGATTTCGACGGATTTCCGGCCCTCTTAGAGCCGCCCCACGGGGACCACGGACTGGACACCGATGGTGACGGCCGCTTCAACCACCTTGTAGTGGACGTTTCGCTCAACGTGTCGGAGGCAGGGACCTACTCGATCGACGGTTTCCTGCGGAACGCGAACTACAGCCTAACCCTATCTACTAGCAACGAGACGAGCCTCTCGGCGGGAGTCCAGACAGTGCAACTCTTCTACACAGGGTCCAACATCAATGCCTCGGGCGCCGACGGCCCCTATACTGTGAATATCGACCTTACAGATGTGGGAACCTTCATCCTCCTTGACTCTGGCACCCACATCACGGCTGCATACAGCCATCTAGACTTCGAGGAGCCCCCAGTGGAACTGTTGCCGCCCCACTCGGACTTGGGGCTGGACACCGACACGGACGGCCTCTTCGACTTCCTCGTCGTCGACGTAAGCGTCAACGTGACCGAGAACGACACCTACGTCTTCCAGGGGACCCTTCACGATGCGAACTGGACTCTGATTGTTAGTGCTAGCAACACCACAGACCTGGGCTTGGGGGCGCAAGCAGTGCAACTCCAGTTCATGGGTTCTGCCATCAATGCCTCCGGCATCGATGGCCCGTACACGGTGGAGCTTTCCGTCAGACAGGCCGCGACCTTCGACCTCATCGACTCCGGGGACCACACCACCGCCCCCTACAATCACACGGACTTCGAAGGGCCGCTCGCCCTCTTCGCGCCGCTTCATTCCGACTTTCCGCTGGATACCGATGGGGATGGTCAAATCGATTACCTGGTGGCGAACGTCACGATTCAGGTGAACAGCCCGGGGAACTTCGTGGTCTTCGGGAGCATCACCTTCGGACCTCCGGGTTCAGTCTCGACGCTGAACATCACGAGCCTCGACCCGGGCATCCACGTGGTGCCGCTCTGGTTCTACGGTCCTGGTCTGAGGAGCGGAGCTAGCGGCCCCTATATGGTCGGCTTATCCATCGTTGAGCTCACCACCTTCACCTTCCTAGACACCGACACATACTCGACTGGAAACTACTCCCCGGCGGACTTTGAGGGGGCAGAACAGCTTCTCTCCGCCCCCGCGACGGTCACCCCAACCATCGATGGTACCTTCTCCACCGGGGAGTGGGGCGACGCGACCGTGGTGAACCTTGCTCCCATACCCGGCAATCGGGTGCCCGCCCTACTGCACGTCAAGAATGACGCAGACCGTGTATACTTGGCATACGATGCCACTGGAGACACGACGGAGGATCTGATGGACACTGGGTCCATAGCCTTCGACACCGGGAACGACGACATCACCTCGGATGGGGCGGAGGACGAGTTCCTACAGGGGGATGGCTTCCAGTCACACTACGTGTACGATGCTTCCTTCACTACCTGGACCGTAGAGGATTCTCCGTACAACCCCAACCTTCCCAATCACCAGGGGCTGGAGAGCGCCATCGGCTTTGGCCCGAGCGAGAATAGCCCGATCGCACACCGGGTCTACGAGTTTGCCGTTCCTAGGAACCTCTTGGGGCTACAGGATGGGGAAATCGGATTCCACGGTGCGAGCCATCCGTCTCCCGGTGTCCTGGACGCGAGCATGCTCCTGGGCTACTCCGTCTGGCCCGTGGGGAGCGCCGGACCTCTGCCCCTGTGGGCGTACGGGGACCTCATCCTAGCCGAGATCGGCCCCCCTCTACCGACCATCATCCTGCCGACAGGCGGCGCCACCATTGCTGCTCGCGATGTGGAGGTTCAGTGGACTGTCGCCGATGGCGGGAGCGGAGTCGATCACTTCGAGGTCACCCTCGACACAGGCACGCCTGTAGTCCTTCCATCCTCGGCATCGAGCTACACCTTCACCGGTGTCGCTGACGGCGCCCACTCTGTCACGTTGGCCGCTTTCGACAGCTCCGGGAAATCCCAGGCCGCTACAGTCGACTTCACCGTCGATGCGAGTCCACCCACCCTCTCCGTCGACTCCCCCGGGGATGACTCATTCCTTAACACGAGCACTGTGGAGGTCACCTGGACGGCCGGCGACGCCGGCTCGGGCATCGACCGCTTCGAGGTGACACTGGATGGCGGAAGCCCCGAGACGCTCGCTGGGACTTCGAACAGCCACACCTTCGTCGACCTCGCCGACGGACTACACACGGTCAACGTGACCGCCGTTGACCAGGTAGGCAACGCACGGACCGTCCTGCTGGGTCTCACGGTCGACACCGTTCCACCCACGATCTCCATCACCTCGCCTGCCGCGAATAGCGTCGTCCCCTCAAGTAACGTGGACGTTGTCTGGGAGGCGGAGGATGCGACCTCGGGCATGGACCACTACGAGGTACTCTTCCTCGACGGGACCCCTGTGACCCTGCCCGGCACAGCGACCAGCTATACCCTCTCGGGCGTTGCGGATGGCGGGCACTCGATTGCAGTCATGGCCGTAGACCGCGCCGGGAACGAACAGTCCCAGACTGTGGGCTTCTCAGTGGACACGAACATCTTCAGCCCGACGGGACCTTTCGGTGTCATGCTGATCGTTGTCATTCCGGTGGCGGTAGGGGGGGCGGCCGCTGTAGTCCTACTGCTTTGGTTCCGGAAGCGGGGCGCTGGATAGGCTGAGGAACGGTCCCGGTCGTTGTGACATCAGTGATGCCCGTGGAACAAAGGATCCAGACGCCTGGGGTGGGTCGGCCTCCAGGCGTCTTCAACCACAGGCGCACACAAGGCTTAATCCAAGCGTCTCCCTTCTAGGAACGGTGGTAGCTTGCTCTGTCCCATTGACTTCCGTTACGGACGCCCTCAGATGAAGTCCATTTTCACGGAAGAGAGTCGCCTGCAGAAGCTCCTCCAGGTGGAGGTCGCCCTGGCGGGCGCCCACGCGGACCTTGGGACCATCCCCAAGGGAGCCGTCAAGGCCATCGCATCGGCGGTCGACCAGAGAAAGGTCCGTCCGGAGAGGGTGGCGGAGCTGGAGGGTCAGACGAAGCACGACGTCATGGCCCTTGTCCTGGCTCTCAGCGAAGCCAGCGGGAACGCGGGGGAATACGTCCACCTGGGAGCCACGAGCAATGACATTACTGACACGGCCGCTGCTCTCCAGTTGAAGGATGCTCTCCCCATGATCAAGGAGGGTCTCATCCGTCTCCGAGGCGCATTGCTGTCCTTGGCGAAGGAGCACCGGGCCACGGTCATGCTGGGCAGGACCCACGGACAGGCGGCCGCGCCCATGACCTTCGGCTTGAAGATGGCCGTCTTCGCACTGGAGACGCAGCGCCACCTGGAGCGCTTGCAGGGGGCGACGAAGAGGATTATCGCGGGAAAGATGCTCGGCGCTGTGGGAACGGGGGCCTCATTCGGAGACCAGGCTCTCAAGCTCCAGGATCTCGTCATGGAGAAGCTGGGGCTGACAGCGGAGCAGGCCGCCACTCAGATCGTCGGGCGCGACCGGTACGCCGAGTACGTCTCCCTCTTGGCCGGCGTCGCCGCCTCCCTCGACAAGTTCGCCACGGAGGTCCGCAACCTGCAGCGCACCGAGATCGGCGAGGTGGCGGAGGCCTTCGGGAAGAAGCAAGTGGGCAGCTCTACCATGCCGCAGAAAGAGAATCCCATCACATCGGAGAACGTCGTCGGTCTAGCCCGCATCGTCCGGGGCTTCGTCGTGCCGGCCCTCGAGAACGTATCCCTGTGGCACGAGAGGGACTTGACCAACTCCTCCTCAGAGAGGTTCATCATTCCCCACGTGACCGTCCTAGTGGACGACATGCTGCACAAGATGTCAGACGTCTTCGAGAACCTCCGCGTGCGGCCCGACAGGATGTGGGAGAACGTCCTGGCCACCAAGGGGATGCTGATGGGTGAGGCCGTGATGATGGCTCTCGCCAAGAAAGGAATGGGACGCCAGAAGGCTCACGAAACCGTACGCGAGATCTCCTTGAAGGCGAAGGCGGAGGGATTGGGACTGAAGGAGGCGCTGAGAGAGGAGGAAGCCGTCACCGCCTCCCTTACCGAGGAGGAGCTAGACGACGCCATGGATCCCCGCAACTATCTTGGCGCCAGTGGTGACATCGTGGACCGGGTCGTCGCCATGTGCGAGGGCTCCAAGTGAGGTTCTCGAAGCTGGTTGAAGTCTACGAGAAGCTGGAGGGGACGACCAAGCGTCTGGAGATGACGGACTACCTCCAAGAGTTCTTCCAGAAGGTTGACGCGGGGGAGATCGACAAGGTGGTTTACCTCACCCAGGGCACCCTCCGGCCAGAGTACGAGGGTGTCGAGATGGGGCTGGCAGAGAAGCTCGTCATCAGGGCCCTCTCCTTCACCACCGGCCTCCCCATGAAGGAAGTGGAGGCCGCCTACAAGCGGCTGGGGGACATGGGGAGCGTGGCAGAAGAGGTCATCCAGAGGAAGAAGCAGAGGACCCTCTTCGGACGGCCGTTGACCGTCCTGAAGGTCTACGACAACCTGCTGAACATCGCCACCGCCTCGGGGACCGGTTCCCAGGAGGCGAAGATTAAGCATCTGGCCGACCTGCTGCACGACGCCGAGCCCCCCGAGGCCCGTTATATCCTGCGTATCGTGGTTGGTAGGATGCGCCTCGGCGTGGCGGACATGACCATCGTGGACGCCCTGGCGGCGGCCTTCGCCACGAAGGAGGACCGTGGCGCTGTGGAGAGAGCCTACAACGTCTCCTCCGACCTCGGGACGGTGGCCCGAAAGCTGGCATCCAAGGGCGTCAAGGGACTCAAGGACATCCACCTACAGATCGGGATACCCGTGAGGGCGATGCTCTGCGAGAGGTTGCCTGACCTGGGCCAGATCTTCGAGAAGCTGGGCGAGTGCGCCCTAGAGTACAAGTACGACGGCCTCCGCATCCAGGCCCACGTGGACGGCAAGACCGTCAAGCTCTTCTCCCGTCGCCTGGAGGACCTCACGGAGCAGTTCCCGGACATCGTTGGCGAGGTGAAGCGGGCCTTCACCGGCAAGAAAGCGATCCTCGAGGGAGAGGCCGTGCCCGTGGACATCAACACTGGCGCCTTCCTCCCCTTCCAGGCCGTCTCCATCCGCCGAGGCCGGAAGTACGACATCGACAAGGTCGCGGAGGAGATGCCCGTCCACCTGCTTCTCTTCGACTGTCTGCTCCTGGATGGGAAGGAGCTGGTGGAGAAGCCGTACAGCAAGAGGCGGGAAGCGTTGGACAGGTGCATCAAGCCCACGGAGAAGGCCAGGCTGGCGGAGACCCTGGTGACCGACGACGTCAATCGGGCTGAGAGCTTTTTCGACGAGGCCATCGAGCGGGGGTGTGAGGGTATCATCGCCAAGGCCCTGGACTCCCAGTACGAGGCGGGAGCCAGGGGGTGGCAGTGGATCAAGTACAAGCGGGACTACATGGCGGAGATGGCTGACACTGTCGACTTGGTGGTCGTCGGCTCGTTCGCTGGGCGCGGGCGGCGGGCAGGGACGTACGGTGCATTGCTAATGGCGGCCTATGACGCCCAGGACGACCTGTTCAGGACGGTGTGCAAGCTCGGTTCCGGCTTCGACGACGAGACGCTCTTCTCCCTTCCAGAGCGGCTCGAGGGGCACAAGGTCAGTGGACAGCACAAACGCGTCGATTCGAAGCTCGAGGCCGACGCATGGTTCGAGCCAGCGCTGGTCCTGGAGGTCCTGGGTGCTGAGATCACGCTGAGCCCCATGCACACCTGCGGGTTGGACGTCATCAAGGAGGGTTCTGGGCTCGCCATCCGGTTCCCCAGGTTCACGGGACGGTGGAGGGAGGACAAGAAGCCCAGGGACGCTACGTCAGTGAAGGAACTCGTTTCCATGTACAAGCGTCAGCTCAAGAAGGTTAGCTGACATCATGGCCAAATGGACCTGAATCAGATTGTAGGTTGAGCGGAACCAACCCATCGATCTCGGTCGATCGGAGAATAGTCTGATCAAGGGGTGAGTTCCAGCAGTGCATACTTGGTCTCGTGTGGAAGCGAGTCGGCTGCGTGTTATCTAGCCTGATATTGCCCCGCAAGGGTTTATATCGACACCTGCCGACCTCAGATTGCCAGTCTATCAGAGGTGAGCGACCATCCCAGATGCCCTAGTGGCTATCCTGCTTCAGGCCCCTCTACTGACAGCAATCTTCTGGTGGGGAATCGTCCTCCTCCAGGTAGCTAGAGCGCGGATTCGCACATTCACGGAACTCGCTTTCATCCTAGCGGCTGCCTTCGGGGGTCTCTATGCCTTCATGGACTGGCTATTCTTTGGCTCATTTGATGAGAGTCCTGCCAGGCTTTTCCTCCGTGTAGGACTAACAGCGCTGACGTTCTCGGTCCTGTTCTTCTTCCTCTTCGCTAAGTGGTACGTGGGCCAGGTGAGACGCCGGGATCTTCTCTTCGTGGTGGCCACAGCCCTCCCAGTAGTGCTGGTGTGGACAGTCCTGCTCCAGCCCAACCTCATTCCTACAGGCTGGGACGGGTTCGCGGCCAACTTTGACCTTGCTTGGTTTGGCGTCTGGATCACCTACATCGTGGGGTACATCTTCGGCGGCATCATCTTGACCTATAGGGCGTCGCGCATCGTCGGACAACAAAGCCGGCTCCTTGGTAGGAGGGTCTTGGCAATCACAATAAGCCTCGCAGTCGCGTTGGTCTTTGGCCTCGTCACAAACACTCTCTTTGCAGTCGTGGGGCTCTCTGACTTCCCACCCCTATTTTCAACACTGATGGTCTTCCCAGGCGTTCTGACAGTTAGGGCTCTCATGCCTACGGCGGGTACGCGGATATCCACAGCCATGATGAAGTGGGCTCGAAAGCAATTCGAGCTCGTTGATGCCTTCCTGATCTACGAGAACGGTACGCTCATCGCTTCGAGAGGCAAGGAGGGTGAGGCACAACTCATGGATGATGACATCTTCGGAGCAACCTTGGACGCGATACAGAGTTTCATGAAGACGTCTTTCCCGTACCTGGTGGGGAAGTGGCTGAGAACAGTGGAACACGGGGACATGCGAATCATCCTTGAGCGGGGGCAGTATTCGTATTTGGCCCTGGTCATTCGGGGAATGGAGAGTGATTTCCTGCGCAGACAGATGATAGAGGCCCTCCATCTCTTCGAAGAGAAGAATGCCGACATCAAGTCGTGGGACGGGGTTGTGGACGACCTGAGAGGGCTCGATGATCTCTTCAATACGTTCTACAAGGAGATGCCGGTGCTGTGAGGACTAGGCAACAGCTAGCACGCCTAGCTGCTGGCCAAGCTTGTTCTTCTTCGCTGCTATCCTTCTCTCTCGCTCCTCATCCGTGAGGGACAGCACATACTCAGAAATCTCTGTCACCTTCTGGCCTATTGGCGCGGCCATCGTTTCGTACAGGTTTGCGATCTCCTCATTCCCGTTCGCCGCGAGAATCGCTGTGGCGGCGGCCTTTGCGGATAGGACGCCAAAGAAGATTCCTTCCCCTGTGAAGGGTTCACAGAAGCCCCCCGAGTCTCCAACAAGAAGGGCTCTCCCCGTTCCATAGGCCACCTCTCCGAAGGGAATTGACCATCCTTCTCTCCGGACGGGCCGGCCAGGTTCGTAATCGAACTCCTCCTTAAGCCACTCTCGCAACCTGGTAAATGCGAGGTCAGCAGGAGGTCCCAGAGCCTTGTGCACGCCCAGTCCGAGGACGCTGTGCCCATCCTTGGGGACCACATACGAGTATATGGGGGAGATATCACCCCTGAAGAGAAGGTAGAAAGAATCCTCGAAGACAGCTCCATCCTCGTAGTACTCCTGAACGACGGAAATCGTTCTCTGTGTCGACTCGCCGAATAGCCTTCTCCGGCATGTGCTGTAAACTCCATCCGCTCCGACCAGACAGAACGTCTCAAGCTCCAACGAGCCATTCTCTGTCTGAAAACGAGCCACTACGCCGTCGCTTGTCTCTTCGATGCCAGCGAGCTGGTGTGAAGACAGGAGGTCGGCACCTTCCTCCACCGCGAGGCTGGTCATCCATAGGTCGAATCTGGATCTGTCAACGTTGTGAATCTGGTTAGACGGGTTGTGGAACCCGTTCCTCCTCCCGCTTGGAGGAATCACGCGCTCGGTCAGAACGGGTGGTTCGACGTGTACATCCGGGGGTATCCCGACGCCGAACAGGTTCTCGATCTCCTCTACGCAATGAGACGTGATGAGTCCGCCGCAGACCTTGCTTCGTGGCAGCGTCCTCTTGTCGGCAATTGCTACTGTCTTCCCCGACTTGGCCAAGACGTAAGCCGCTGCCGCCCCGGCAGGACCCGTTCCCACCACGACAACATCGTACATCGGCCCCTCCTAGTAGTAGAACTGGTAGAGGCCCTGGGGCGAGCCAAAGACGAAGAGCTTGGTGGGCCGGCTCCTCAGAAGGACCCGCTTATTGAAGAGCCTAAGCTCGCGGAGCTGATGTCTAGCCTTCACCTCGTCGATGTCCCCGTACATCTTCACCAAGCCCTCGCCAGTGTGCATGAGCTTCGCCACGAGGGAAAGCGTCGCAAGTGCCACCAACTCGTCGAAGGTCCAGTTACTGAAGAGGGTCCCGTTCTGGCAGTACATGAAGGTCGATTTGAGCAGCTTGTCGGGTATCCAACCTCCCCCCGATAGGTTCAGCTTGGTGTGCCTGACGCAGACATCGACGTCGGGGAGCGCTTTCAGCTGCGCGGCCGTCTGAGAGTTGTCGTTGCCGTTCTCGGTGTAGTCCACCAGGAAGTAAGCGTTGAAGCCGCTGCTAGGGTACTCAGGCAGCAGGTTCGTCAGGCGGCTCCGCAACTCGTAGTCCTCCCCCATGCCCACCAGATGAACACCAACGCCTTCCCTGCGAGCGTAGGACGCGAAGGGCTTGATTCCCTCCGAGAGGATCTTCAGGATGCGGTTCGTGCCCTCCCTTCCCCTCCCCCTGTTGTACATCGTGTGGGTCATCAAAATGCAGTTCCTGGCACCGACGTGCCTCAGCGTGTGGACCAAGGCGAGGCAGTACAATGCCGCGTCGACCCCCACGTCGATGTCTGGCCTCACGGTAAGGGTCGACCGCGTGCCGTCCGGGATGTCGTACACCACCAGGGACGGCATCAACCTCAAGGCCTCCTCGGAGGTCAGACTGAGATCGAGATTCTCCTCTATGCCCCCCCAGATCTCGTGGAAGTGTCCCAGGACGGTCTTCTTGCCCGGGAAAGTGCTGGCTATGTCCTGTCCGAGGGAGGCCTTGCCCCCGACTTCGGGGATCTCGTCGAGGTCGACGTACACTTCAGCCAACTCCTCTCTCTTCAGAGACATCTCCCCTTCCCCCATGCGATAATCGCAGGAGTGATTATCACTGACTAGAACTGTGCGACAATACTTAAGGTTTGCTACTGAATATAGTATTCGTAGCTACCGTATCCCTATCGCGGTTGCACAGGAAAGCGCGAGGAAAGGTAGATATAATGACGCAAGGTTACAAAGCGCGGCGGGGTCCCCGGATGCCAGGCCGCCCCAAGTCTGACAAGGCCCAATTCAACATCAGGATGGATGCTGAACTCTTGCAGAGGTACAGAGATTACTGCGATGCCAACGGCCTCGATCCCCAGCGCCAGGTAATCAACTTCATAAAGCGCCTCGTGAGGGCCGAGTTCGACTTCCAGGAGAAGCTGTGGGAAGTCCTCACTGAGGGTGAATAGCTCAGCCGACGACGACCGCGAACCTCTTCTCCATTGTTGACTGCTGGTTCCGGGGCAGGGCGCCGCCCCTCATGCTCGCCACCACCAGGGCCGACCTTGAGATGGCGAGGTCCCCTATGTGTTTCACGAACTCCAAGACCGTCAGGAAGCCCGCCCCCTCCACCAGGAGTTCG
The DNA here is from genome assembly GCA_964347325.1 of uncultured Methanomassiliicoccales archaeon. Lineage (GTDB taxonomy): Archaea > Thermoplasmatota > Thermoplasmata > RBG-16-68-12 > JAJISG01 > JAJISG01. The sequence goes on from CAYFYA010000010.1 coordinate 21,203, forward strand.
AGCTCCCCCAGATAGATGAGGGTGTCCGTCGCGATGCTCCGGGAGGCGTCCCGCAATACCTCCAGATCGAGGCGAGAGACATCGTAGGAGGAGAAGTTCGGGTGGGGGGTAGGGGTTATCCACAGGAAGGCCGCGTCGTAGAGGTCGTAGTCCTCCTGCAGCTTCTCTGGAAAGACCGTAGATATCACGACCTTGCGCTGCAGAGTTGCTCGGGATATCTCCCGGAAACAGTCCTTCCTGTCCCGTTCCCAGAGAATGGAGGTCGATGACAGGAAGGTGGGCTCAGGCACCCCCTCCTCCTCCGTGGCCGGAACTTCATCGAAGAGCCCCTTGAGGGTGGCCACCTGCCCCGGCGCCAGGCTGTCGGGATCTATGTTCACCATGAGGGTGCACCCTCCCCTGCTGGCAGCCGAGGCGATTGTGGACACCGTCCTCAGGACTGGTTTGTAGCCGTTGACCTCGATCAGGTACTCCATGTCGTCCAGCAGGACCACGGCTCCAGGGTTGTCCCTCATGAACTTCAGGATCGTTTGAAGGACGTCCACCTCGAGATAGGTGGGCCTGAGGGTCCACATGTAGGCCTCCTGGGAGGAGAGCCACAAGATTGGCGTACGCTCCAGGGAGAAGTCCTCGGCGAGGATCTCGGGGGGAAAGGCGGTGACACACAGCCCCGGTGCCTCCTGGACGAGTTCTCGAAAGGCCGCGAAGCTGTTCCTCCTCCCCCTCTCCATGACCAAATAGTTCCGGCCCTTCTCCCATCGAAACCTCGGGCTGACCTCGCCGACCTCCACGGCGGACTCGATGACAAGAAAGCCGTAGCGGAAGATGGCCCAGGCCACGAAGGCCAGGAAGAGGGTGGTGTAGCCGCTCCCAAGGCCGATCCGAACTCCGGTCCCCGTGATGACGGGCCAGAAGATCTCCGAGACCGTCCCCGCCAAGGTCGGGATGGCGAACCCCGACAGCAGAAGCCCCGACCTCATCTTCGACCGGTGGTCCTGGGGTCGCGCGTAGGCCCTGGCCAAGTAGACCAAGGCGGCGATGATGATTGCGGCGTAAAGGGAGGCCAGGAGGAGGTACAGGTCCCCGATCAGGGCAGTCGGGCCCAGGGGACCCTCCACCACTCCCTTGACCAGCAGGTCTCCAGCCCACAGGAAGGAGGTAAAGACTATGGAGGGTGTGTAGATGAGGAGGAGGCCCCAGGACTGGTCCAGCAACCCACTTCTCCGAGGGTAGGCGAGGACGAAGTGAGTCATCACCCCCGGGATGAAGGCGATCCCTATCCACATGATCTTGACGAGGAGAAGGAGCTGCTGGCCGTCCGTGGGTGGGAACGACCTAAGCAAGAGCTCCGGCACGTTCCAGAGGGTGAAGGTGGCCAGCAGGAGGACGTAGATCCGGGCGGTGCTGCCCCGAGGGTTCCTGGAGAGGATGTAACCTGCGAGAACGACGTTGATGATGAGGGAGGCCAGGGACTGGAAGGCGAAGGGATTCAAGGACGTCACGGACGACCTCCAGGAAGCTCACTCGCCAACGATCTCGAACTGTCCCTTGTCCACCAGGAGTGCATGGTAGTCCAGATCGTGCTTCACGCCCCTGAGCTTGACCACCCCTATGAATCGCCTGACGCTGGTGGTAAGTCCCACCTCGACCTCCCGGACCCCCAGGTGGACGATGCCGTCCGACAGGAACTCCTCAACTTCGTAGGGGCCGAAGGCCCCACCCTCCCGGGGCGTTTCGGCGACGAGGAATGTCAGGCATCCGATGGCCCTCAGGTCCTCGAAGAAGTCGAAGATCTGCTTCCTCGGGTCCTCGAACTCCGTCAGCGAGTAGAGGGCGTTGAGCGAATCGATGGCTATGAGGTCGCACCCCACCTCTTTCTTGTACTTCCTGAACTCCTTGCCCAGGGCGAGCAACCAGTCACGGGACCCTCCCATCTCCTTTAGGTCTTCCCTGAGCTTCCGCATATCCACAACTCGGAGGCTCTTCGCCTTCTCGGGCTCCAGTCCCAGGCTCATAACCTGATTCGTCAAGCTCCCGACGCTCTGCTCCATGGAGACGTACAGGGCGTTGGCATTTCGCTCCAGGGCTTCGAAGTAGAGGATGCGGTAGGCGAAGCTGGATTTCAGGCTACCAGGCGGGCCTGAGACCAGGATAACGAAGCCTTGGGGGATACCGCCTCCGATCTTGTCATCCAGACCAGACACCCTGGTTCTTACCCTCAAGGCACCCCCTCACGCTCGAGTGACCAGGCAGGAAGGACACACCCAGGTCAGGCGAGAAGTTGGAATCCAAAGTGGCTTATAAAAAGATGTCGACCCCTGGGTTCTGGCGGGAGAGGTGGGTGAGACATGTGCTACCTGGCGTATATTTTATATATTTCGTAGCACAATACTGCCACGAGGGAGGATGGTGCGCAGATGGCTCACCAGGCTGCTTCATCGCAGGACGGGCGTCAACCACCCTATCACCCTAACCACCGACTTCGGAGGTAGTCACTACCAGGGTATCCTTCAGGGCATCATCTACTCCATCAACCCAAAGGCCTGCCTGATAGCGGTAAGCCATCGAATCAGACCCCAGGACGTCGTGGCTGGCGCCTTTGCCCTGAAGAGTGCCGCACCCTACTACCCCTACAGCATCCACCTGGGACTCGTCTTCCCCACAGTGAGGACGCCGGGCTCTCGGGACATCGTCGTGCGTTGTCGGAGAGGAATCTTGGTGGGACCAGACAACGGGCTACTGATGCCGGCTGCCAGGGAGTTGGGACTCGACGAGGTGTATGAGGTCTCGAGCCCGCTACGGTGGCTTTCGACCCCCTCCAACGCCTTCTCGGCCGTCGAGGTGTACGGATCCCTGGCAGCCTACCTCTCCAGGGGCCTCAACCCCAAGAAGCTCGGTCCGAGGATCTACGGCTGGGTGGAACTGGAGGAGCCGGGCTACCGACGGAGAGGGGACGGCCTCGAAGGGGACGTCCTCACGGTGGACCACTTCGGCAACATCATAACAAGCATCCCGGGGCGGGAGGTAGCGAAGCTTGCTGGTTACACCGACCTCCTGGAGGTGGAGGTGGACGGGAGGTCGATAAGGCTGCCCCTCCTGAAGAGCTACGGGTACGCCCCCAAGGGCAGCGTCCTGGCGACCCTCAACAGGAATGGGATGCTGGAGATAGCGGCGTACTGCGACAGCGCCTCGAGGCTTCTAAGGGTCGAGGAGCCGACCCGCGTACGGATCGTGCCGGCGCGATCGGAAGAGGCCGAAGCTCAGGACCGCAATTGAGTTTAAGAGCGCCCTCCCTTTTTACGGCGATACCATGCCGGGGACCGTAGTCGTTGGAACCCAGTTTGGGGATGAAGGCAAGGGGAAGATCATCGACTTCTGTGCCGAGGGAGCGGAGGTCGTGGCTCGCTTCAATGGAGGGTCCAACGCAGGGCACACCGTCAAGGTAGGCGACGAGGTGTTCCGCTTCCATCTGATCCCCAGCGGCACCATCCGGCGGGACAAGCTCAACATCGTCGGCAACGGCGTGGTGGTCGACCCTGAGGTCTTGACCCGGGAAGTTAAGGAGCTGAAGGACCGCGGGTACGCCGTTGACAACCTGAGGGTCAGCGAGAGAGCCCACATGGTGATGCCCTACCACAGGGTGATCGATGGACTGGAGGAGGCCCTGAAGGGTTCCCTGAAGGCTGGCACCACCATGCGGGGTATCGGTCCGTGCTACGAGGACAAGGCCGCCCGCGTAGGCGTGCGGTTCGGTGACCTGGTGGACCAGGCCTTGCTGAAGGAGCGCCTCTCGACCCTCGTCCCGATGAAGCAGCGTCTCATCGAGAGCTACGGCGGCGACGAGGTCCTCTCCTACGATGCCCTGCTGAAGGACTGCCTCAGATACGGCAAGGCCTTGGGGGAGTACGCCGCGGACACCTCCCTCCTCCTCCAGGAGGCCCTGGCCGATGGGAAGAAGGTGCTATTCGAGGGGGCGCAGGGAACCCACCTGGACATCGACCACGGCATATACCCCTACGGCACGTCCTCCAACGTCGTCGCAGCCGCTGCAGCCGTGGGCTCTGGCATCGGCTTCCGACACATCACCGAGATTATCGGGGTCGTGAAGGCCTTCACGAGCAGGGTGGGCACTGGGCCCTTCCCTGCGGAGCTTCCGGAAGACCAGGCTGGCTACCTCCGGGACAGATCTTTGGGCGAGTACGGAACCACAACCGGACGTCCTCGCCGCGTGGGATGGCTGGATGCCGTCATGGTCCGCTTCTCAGTTCGGGTCAACTCTCCGGACTACCTGGCGGTGACGAAGCTCGACGTCCTGGCAGGACTGGACCCCGTAAAGGTGTGTGTGGCCTACGAGTATGATGGAGAGGAGCTCCTCCACTTCCCCGCCAACATGAACGTCTTCGCTCGGTGTCAGCCTATCTACGAGGAGTTGAAGGGCTGGAAGGATATCAACGAGGATACTTGGAGAGAAGTTGTTAAGGCCGGATATGACGAGACGCCTTCGAACCTGAGGGAGTACCTCGCCTTCCTCACAAAGCAGACGGGGATTCCTGTGGGGATAGTCTCCGTGGGCCCCGCTCGCGAGGAAACGATGGACATCAGGAAGTGAGGGCTTGCAGCAGCCGCCCGTGCGACCTCGAGGAAGAGGCATCCTCGCAGTCATACGAGTAGTCTCGGTCCTAGCCTCCCTCCTTTTCGCCTTTCTCATGGGGTCTACCATATTCATGGTCGTCCCGCCCAACCTCGAGATATCGCTTCCCGACACTGAGGGCACGAACTTCGTTTACGACAACGGCGTGATGCGTATGGACACTTCAATCACCATCAGGAACAACGGCTACTACTTCGGCGGCTTCGCCATCACCCACGACATAACGAACTTCACGGTCTCAGTCCTGGCACAAGTGGAGGACATCGAGGTCGCCAACACCACCAGCGACCCTGTCGACATCCCAATGGGGAGCTCGAGGCTGGTGCCCGTCTCCATCGCCATCAATCTGGCCCCCCTCATCTCAACGGGCTACATCGTCTTCGAACCGGCCAACGTGAGCTTCACCATTGGAGGGGGTGCTACGACTACAAGAGGCCTCCTCTCCGCCGATGCTTCCGTGACCTTGTCGATCCCCATGGAGGAGCCCCTCATCTCCGACTTCAATCTGGACTTCCAGAACAGCACCTTCTCCAACGTCACGGGCGGGGTGGAGTGGCGCCTTCCCTACACCATAGTAACAGCAGACTTCCTGCCTGGGAACGCCTCGGCGGCCTTCACCATCCTGAACGAGACAGGAGGCTTCGTCGGGAACGCCACCGAGCTCATCCCCCTGGGCCAATCTGTAGCCAGCAACCTCACCCTCTTCGTCACAGACGAGAGCTTCCTTGAGCTCATGGCAAGACCTCAGAACCTAACGCTCCAGTTTGAGTTGACCCTCCCAGGTAACCTGACCTTCACCCGACAGATCACCATTCCCTGGGAACCCCCCGGAGGTGGCTAAGTGATTCGGAAGTACCACCCCGGGAAGGCCATCGTGTCGGGGGTCCTGACGGCCATCCCCTTCATCCTACTGCCGATCCTGTTTTTGCGGGCCTTCCAGACGCTGCTCCCTGAGATGATCACCCTGGAGCTTCAGATGGACATGCAAACACTGGAGGGTTATATCATATCCATCGGCGCCGGGGTGGTGGCCATGGCCTTCCTGACCGCCTTCTACACCAAGGGTCTTGCGGGCCGGGTGCTCTTCGGTTGTGCTCGCCAGGGGGCTAAGTTCGCCTGGGTCTACTTCTTCTTCAATGCGGGATTCATAACCCTACTGGTGACCATCGAACAGGAGGGAGGGGGTTCCATTCCCCTGGAGGCGGTCTCCTTCGCCATCCAGTTCACGCAGCTTCTCTACATCCTCTACTTCGCCATCCTGTTGATGGTGATGTACTTCGTCGCAGAGTACCTCGTCTACCGGAGGGTCCTACAGGAGCAGTACTACGTCGAGCCCTCCTTCTACTAGCTCGAACGGACTGCGATCGACTCCAACCGCTCCACGAGCTTGCAGGACTGGCAGACCTCGTTGCCCGTGGGCTCTCCGCATCTCTGGCAAGCGGCAACCACCGTGGGGGGATGCTGGTCCAGGAGGCTAGGCTTCAGCGAGTCGTAGGTGCTAAGGAAGGCGTGACGCGTCCCTGGGGACCCATCCTCCAGCGCGTACAAAACCTCGCGGTACCTCGTCCTCAGGGCCCTCTCGGCGTAGGGACAGGTGCCCTCATCGAAGGGGATTCCCTTTAGCAGGGCGTAGAGGTAGACCTCCTTCTCAGGAATCGTCCTGAGGGGCTGGACCCTGGGCACCAGGCCGGGTTGGACGCTGCCGTGGGGACCCATTCTGGCGAGTCTGCCAAGGTCGGCGCGACCGAGGTTCATTAGGAAGGACTGCACCGTATCGTCGAGATTCAGGCCGGTGGAGAGGTAGTCGGCGTCTGCCATCTTACCCAGGGCGTTCAGGGCCTTGCGCCGGAAGACGCCGCAGTAGCTGCACGGGATGGATTGCGGGTCCGTGCTGACGACTTCGTCCATCTCCCAACCGACGAGGTCCTTGTAGGTGATGATGCGGTGTTCCAGGTCGAGTTCCCGACACATGCTCTTCGCTGAGGCGATGCTAGGAGGCCGGTAGTGCCGGATGCCCTCGTCGACGGTGACCGCCACGATCTCGACATCACCTCGCCTTCCAAGAATCGTGTGCATCAAGTATGTCGCCACGCTGCTGTCCTTCCCGCCGGACAGGGCGCAGGCGATCCTCGTCTTCCCGTCGAGGCTCAGCTGCTGACGAACCTCGCGCTTGACCCTCTTCTCCACAAAGGACTGGAAGTGGGAGGAGCACAAATGCGCCCCGCTGTAGCGGATGGCTGCCACGGCCTCCACGCCACAGCGGTCACAGTTCACACCTTGCCATCCCCGCGATTCTATTAAAGGTAGGCGCGGGCTTCTGGTTGGCCCCCTGTACTCCCCCGAACATACATTCCCTTCACGCGTTTTATATAGGGCAGCAGAGCTGCCAATCTCATGAAGCCCCTGACGGTCCAGTACGAGAAGCTCAAGAACTACGTGGACTCCTCCGGGATGTACCGCATGTACGAGGAGGGGGAGGAGGTCACCCTCGTCTTCGAGCCCACCTTCGTCGAAGCCACCTTTCACGGGACAGGGGCTAGAATCTTCATCGCTGGCATCCGCCAGGGCGACCTCGTGAACATCCAGCGCTTCGAGATCGAGGATGAGAGTGGTGAGCGTCGGGACCTGGACCTAGAGGCCGCGAGGGAGTCCCTGGCAGTCTGGCTGGAGACTGTGGAGGACTAGTTCTCTTCATTGCTGATAATCGGAGCGTCAAACCTTTAGAGCCTCCCCGCAAGCAGATGGGTTTGCGAGGACATGAGGCAGCCTTCTCCACTGGCAAAGCACGGGCCCTTCGTCACCTTCATGGCGGCCCTAGCGGCTCTGAGCTACTACTTTCACCTCAACATCGACCTGGTCCTGCCCGCGCTTAACTCGGCCAGCATTCTGATGCAGTTGGCCCTAGGGGCCACGATCATCGCCGTCCTGCGCAACGTCGTAGGCATCAAGGCCTACGGGACCTTCGCCCCTGTCATCATCGCCCTCAGTTTCCTCTACACGGGCCTGCTCCTCGGTTTGCTCCTCTTCGCCATCGTTATGGTCATCATGATCCTCACCAGGGCGTCCTTCCAAGGTGAGCAGATCCAGCAGGCCCACCGGGCGGCCATCATGGTCTTCATGGTGGCCCTGACGGCAATCCTGTTCGCCGCCTTCGCCGCCCAGCTTGGACAACCGGAGATCGCCTTCCTCCTCCTGTTCCCCGTCGTGATAACAGCCTGGTTCGCGGACCGGTTCCTGGAGCACGTCGACCGCGTGGGCCTTGGACCGCCGACGAAGTCGATGTTGTGGACAGTCGTCCTGGTTGCGGCTGCCTACCTCGTCATGGTCCAGGAGCCCTTGGTGAACCTCCTCGTGAGGGAGCCCCTGACGTGGCCCGCCTTTGTGATCGTCCACTGGCTCCTGGGGACGAGGGTCAAGATCCGCGTCTCGGAGAAGATGAGGTTCGGTTCCCTGAAGAGGCTGGAGGACGTGATGCTTCAGGGGGGAGTCTCGCAGACAATCCTCACTATTAGGCGCAGGAACACCGACTACCTTGACAAGTACAACCCTGCGGAACTCATGACGGAGCTCAACAAGTCAAAGGCTAAGGCCCTCCTCCTGTCCAGCGGCATCCCGGTCCCCGACAACTACCTACTCGTATCGAAGCGGGAGGACCTGGCCGAGGCCATAGATGTCGCCATGAGAGCTCCTGGCTTTGTGCTCAAGCCCTCCGAAGGATTCGGTGGCGAGGGCATCATAGTCGTCCACCGCCGGGAGGGGGACGTCTTCGTCACCAGCGAGGGAAGGTTGAGGAGCGAGGATCTCATCCAGCACCTCACCAACATCCTCGATGGAGCCTACAACGATGGACGGCCCGACGAGGCTCTCGTCGAGGCCCTCGTGGAGAACCATCCGGCCCTGAAGCCCATCGCCCCACGGGGAGTGCCCGACGTCCGTGTGATCTGCTTCCTAGGCTACCCGGTGATGGCGATGCTCCGCCTTCCCACCAGGCGCTCTGGTGGCAAGGCCAACCTGCACATGGGAGCCGTGGGTGCCGGCGTTGAGATCTCCACTGGCTCCATCAACTTCGCCACCTGGAAGGGGCAGCTGGTGCGGCGCCACCCGGACACGGGGAAGAAGCTCCTGGGATTCCAGGTGCCCTTCTGGGAGGACATCCTAGAGATAGCCTCCGAGGCACAGAGGATCTCAGGACTGGGCTTCGCGGGGGTGGACATCGTCTTCGACAACCTCAGGGGACCCCTGGTGCTCGAGGTCAACCGCCGACCTGGTCTGGAGATCCAGAAGGCCAACGGCACGGGGCTGCTCCCACGCTTGGAGGCGCTGAAGAGCCTCGGCGAGGTCCAGGAGCCCTCCGAGGTTAGGGTCCTAAGGGTCATGGAGATGGACCGACACGACTGGAAGCTACCGGTTCCCTCGGCCCACATCGAGCCGGAGTCTCCGGTGAGCGAGGAGGTGCCGCTGACCTCCTTGCCGCCCGAGAAGGGGGGTCCGAAGTGAGCGAGGAGGAGAAAGCCAGGGAAGTGGTCAGACAGGTGCGGCGGGCTGGCATCCGCCAAGTCCTGGTTGTGGCGGGGGCCCTCTTCGCAGCGAGCTGTATCGTCATCTCTCTGGCCGCAGCAGGGGTGATGAGCCTGCCCCTGGAGGGCGTCCCCATAGAGGGTGATCCCTGGGTCCTCGAGTCCGTCCAGGCAGACCGCCTGCGAGCCAGGGGGTATGACGGTAGTGGTGTCACCGTCTGCCTTGTCGACTCTGGAATCGACCTGATACATCCCGACCTGGCTTCGATCCCCCTAGTGGCTTGGAGAGATTTCGTCGAGGGGGAGCCCTATCCCTACGATGACGGTGGTCACGGCACAGCTATGGCTGGCCTCATCGCCGCCCGCGGAAGGTTGAGTGGCATCGCCCCAGGTGTCTCCCTGATGGTTGTCAAGGCCCTGAGGTCCAACGGGACCGGCAGTTCGGACACCATCGGCAAGGCCATCAGGTTCTGCTCGGACCCCAACAGGGACGGGAATACCTCCGACGGGGCAGACATCATTAGCCTCTCCCTGGGCGCTCAGACCACTCCCCTCAGGACCAACTCGGCCGCCCTGGCAGCGGTGGAGGCCGTCGAGGCTGGCATCTTCGTAGTGTCTTCAGCGGGGAACGACGGTCGGGAGGACGATGGGGATGTAGGCACTCCGGCCGACGAACCCCTCGTCATCGCCGTCGGCGCCTTGAACCGGAGAATGGAGATCGCGGCCTTCAGCTCGAAGGGGGAGAACGGCCTCCCTTCAAGTCCCTCCCGTACCGACCCCAACAGGAAACCCGAGTTCGTGGTTCCTGGGGTGGCCCTTCTGACGACGTCAAGGACCTCCTCCTACACAGTCATGACGGGAACGTCGGTTTCGGCGGCCCTTGTGTCTGGACTCCTGGCCCTCCTGCTGGAGGCCAATCCCGAGTACAGGAAGGGGAGTGAGGCGACGGTCGAGCAGGTCAAGCGTATGCTCATGGACACGGCCCTACCCCTGGAGGACCAGCAGACGCCTCACGATGACTGGTATGGGTATGGCCTTGTGCAGGTCTATCAGGTTTACCTGCGAATGTACTCGACCCAGCCAGCGTCGTGACGTCACTGGGAAGAGTATCATTTCGGGGAAGGATAGAGCAAGCTTTTTGTAGCCAGCGAGGAGACGGACTCGTGGTGATTACCTGGACATAGTTCAGGTCGCAGTCCTGCTCCTCGGGATTACCCTGGGCTGGCTGCTGATGTTCGCCGTCCGGCGATACAGGGTCCAATGGGGAGCCTTCGCCAGCTTCATGACCGTCATCCTGGGCATCAGCATGGTCAAGTTCCTCTACGCCCAGGACCTGCTTCCCTATTACGCCATAGGTCTCTTCGTCGGCTTCTTTGCCAACGTAATCGTGAGGCTGGTGGGGAAGATCGTTGGCGGTCGTGTCGGCGATGGTCTGCTGGAGATCTCGGCGTACAAGGTGAGGGCAGAGACGGGACCTGCAGAGCTGTCGGAGACTCGTCAGGAATCCTGAGGGATACCAAAGGCCGACCGCTCTCTACGTGACTCCGTGCCGAGGGTGCAAAACCTACAGAAAACTAGAAGTGCCAACTCGCTTTAGTCGAATGCTACGATATGTCATTCTTCCGCTATGCCCTCCTGGACATAGTCCGAGGTCGTCGGCGGACCTTCTCAGCGATCCTAGGGATCGTCTTGGCCATCACCTTCCTTGCTGGGACCTATATCGCCATCGACTCCTCAACGCGGGCCACGCTGGAGGGAATGCTGGCCGGAGTCAACGGCGACTTCACGGTGGGGGCCAATCGTGGGAGCGCCAGTGACCTTCAGCAGATTCTGCAGGTTTATCCTGGCGTGGTCGACTCTGCGGTCTTCTATCGGGGCTACGTTGGAGATCTGGGGACCGGTGGTGAGATCACTAGGGTCGGAGCTGAAACGACCTTCGTCGACCCCGAGAAGCTCCCTCGGATTTGGCGGGATGCGGAGGTTGTGGGCTCCTTGGAGTTGCCGAGAGGCACGGTCGCCCTGACGCAGTCACTAGCCAGTTTCCTCGACATCGGAATCGGAGAGAACGTCACTCTGGTGAACTTCGCCTGGGACCCCGTCGATGAGGAGCCGGTCACTTACCAGCTGAACCTCACGGTTGAGGCCCTGGTTACGATGTCTAGGCCGTCCGAAGCAGCGCCCTTCGGACCCGTTTTCTGGTACGATGAGTGGGTGGTCCTGATGCATATCCGGGATGTGGAGTGGATCGGGGAGCAGCTGTCTCTATCCCCCGGCTACGCCAGATTGGCGGCAGAGGTTTGGGTAGATAGGGGCCGCTTCATCAACCCCTATGACATAGAGAGTTCGAGGCGCGAGCTGGCGCGGTTCGAGCGGGGTCTTGAACAGGCCCTGGTCTCCTTCAATGCTTCAGTCTCTGACAACGTCTCCTTCGCTTTGAGCCTCTACGAAACCCAGATCACTAGCCAGCGGGTAATCTACCTGATACTCTCCGCACCCGTTCTGCTCCTGGGCCTCTACCTCGGTGCAGTCGGCGTGGACCTGGGCCATGCTGAGCGGCGTCGGGAGCTCGCCGTCCTCAAAACCCGGGGCGCGGGGGGAGGCCAGGTCTTGGGCCTGCTGCTCCTGGGGGCGGTGCTGAGCGGGATCCTGGCCACAGCCATCGGCCTCGTTGCGGGTATTGGCCTGAGCCGTCTCCTCCTCACGGTGGTTAACCCCTTTGCCCTAGAGGTCGCCCCCGCCTACGACGTGATCGTCCTCTCCGTCGGGACAGTCATCACAGTGGCCGCCTTCAGCGTGGTCTTCATGCTCCTGGCAAGCTACCGCTCAGCCAAGCGGACGGCAAAGCTGCCTGTGGCGGAGACCCTTCGGTACTACGCTCCCGGAGAGACGAAGATAGATTACAGACCCACAATCGACATCGTCCTGGTGAGCCTAGGCATCATCGCGCTCGCTGGGACCTGGTTCGTCCGCTTCAACCCGGATAACTTCGTCTCTTTCCTCGTGGGCATCATCTTCACGGTCCTCCTCCCCTTGGCCCCCGTCTTCCTCATCGTGGGCGCCACGCGCCTCCTAACTCGGAGCACCGGGCGCATCTACGGTTGGGCCGCGCGTCTCTGGAAGCCCATCGCCGGGGGCCTGCACTCCATCATCAACAAGAACCTCGCCAGGAATCCCCGGCGCTCATCCAACGTGGCTGTCATCATCGCCCTGGGCCTCGCCTTCGGACTCTTCATCTTCGCCTTCCTGGGTTCGACCGTCGCCAACCAGCAGAGGACAATCAGAGCATCGATTGGCGCCGACATCAACGTTCGAACCGCTCCATTGGACGACGCTTCCTTCCTCCAGAACCTGAGCTCAGTGCCCCAGGTATCTGGAATCTCTGTTGTAAGGGTGGTCTACGCGGAGGTCTACGGCAGAGGCGTGCAGACCTACGGAGTGGATCCGGACACGCTCTTTGCCGTGACTCAGCCGGAATCCTGGTACTTCGATGGGATGTCCGCCGAAGCTGCAGCCGACGCTATCCGGGGGGAGGATCAGGTTCTCACATCCAAGGCGATGGCGGACTCGCTCTTCCTGGAGGTCGGGGACAGAATCCCCATCACTCAGGAGTACTACAACGAGACCGCCGGGAGGCCGGAGGACGTCACCGTCAACGTCACTGTGGCGGGCATCGTTCGTGCCCTTCCGGGCACCGTGGAATACACCTACACCGTCCCGTCTGCTCTATATGCGAGCCACGAGACCCTAGCGCCCTTCATTGAGAGGGAGGATGGCTTCTTTGGGGAGGGACAAATCCTCGTGGACCTCCAGCCAGGGGCCGACTGGCGGGAGGCGAAGGGGGTCATCGTGGCTATGGGTGTGAGCTATGTCCAAGTCTACGAGGAAGAGCTGCTCCGCGCCACCTCGGATCCCTTCTACCGCTCCGTCCTCGGCTTCATCAGCATGGAGGTCGCCTTCATCGTGGCCATCCTGACAGCGGGGCTGGGCCTCATTCTCTTCGCCGCCACCCTGGAGCGTGACGTGGAGTTCGCAGCTATCCGGGCCCGAGGAGCTAGCGGCTGGCAGGCATCCGGCCTAATAACCGGCGAGGCCTCCTCCATCATGATCGTAGGGTTGGTGATTGGGACGGTGGTGGGCCTGGTTGTTGCCTACTTCATATTCCAAGTCTTCATCATCTCCTTCGGGCCTCAGGAGCCCCTGGTGCCATTCCTCTTCGCCCTTCCCCTGGAGGGCGTTCTCTTGGTGGTCATAACACCCATTGCCATGCTCCTAACGGCTCTCCTCATAGCCTGGCGCGTGGCTCGCATGAACGTGGCGAGGGTGCTGAAGCTCCGAGGTGGTTGAGTTGCCTCAGATAGTGACGAAGGATCTGATCAAGGTGTATCGGGCGGGCAGGTCGGAGGTCATAGCCCTCCGCGGCCTGGACATGCAGATGGTAGACGGGGAGTTGGTGGCCATCCAAGGCCCCTCCGGGTGCGGGAAGACGACGCTTCTGAATCTCATCGGGGGTATCGACCGCCCCACCGCGGGACGGGTAGAGGTCGATGGAACGAACATCGTGGACTACAGCGACGCCGAGCTGGTGCGATATCGCCGAGACCGAGTGGGGTTCGTCTTCCAGTTCTTTAACCTCGTTCCCACACTGACGGCCAGGGAGAACGTGGAGCTGCCACTGCGGTTGGCCAGCAAGCCCGCGACCCATCGGGACGGGCGGACGAAAGACCTCCTGAAGCTGGTGGGAATGGAGGATCGGGCGGTCCACAGGCCCGACGAGCTGAGTGGCGGTGAGCAGCAGCGCATCGCCGTGGCAGTCGCCCTGGCCAACGATCCGGCCCTGGTTCTCGCTGATGAGCCTACGGGAGAGCTGGACACGGAGAACGGCCAGCGGGTCCTCGACCTGTTCGAGGTGTTGAACAGGGACCTGGGGAAGACGGTCCTCATCGTCACTCATGACCAGCGGGTTTCGAAGATCGCCAGGCGTATCCTTAAGATCGAGGACGGGGCGATAGTCGGTGAGACAGTGCCCACCTAGTCGCCCTGGACCGCCTGCGCCGAGCCCCTAATCCTCAGGCGGAGTCGTTCCTTCCTCGGCCTCCTCCCTCTCCTGTTCCTCTGGTGAACCTCTCCGCCTCCAACGTTCCTCCAATCGAGAGACGACTTCAGTTAGGCCTCCCTGGTCCTCTCCTTCAGAGGGCATCCGCCTCTGCTTCACCTTGATACGGAAGATGTCCCACGCCACTGGAATGCCAATCAGCAACAGAACTAGGACGCCAAGGGAGGTCCAACTATTGCCTGCGACCCGACCGTCCCCGATGGCGTAGGTGCCGGTGAGGACGAGCCTGAGCAGGCCCAACCAGGGAAGCTCCCCCCGGGCTCGCCCTAAGACCCAGCTGTGACGGACCAGGGGTCTGTCGTACTCGGGAGCGTTGTTATCTCCCATGGTGACGTAGCAGGGGTTCTCCTGCGTGCACCTCGGGGAGACGACCTGTGAGGTGAAGGTGCTCATGAAGAACTCGATGGAGAGGTCCCTGAAGGTGGCGTTATGGATAAACACCTCGTCCGGCGATTGGAGGCCGAGAGGGGAGGATGCGCTCGCGTCCCAATCCACCCCCCGCTCCAAGTTGAGCAGCGAGGGGATGTCGAAGCCTGCCACGGAGTCGTTCCAGAGGAGACGGAACATCGGTCGGTGTATTATGAGCCGATTGTCCGTCAGCCTCCGGAAAAGAAGGACATCGCCGTAGTCGCCGAAGGTCGCGTAGCCCGTGGCTCTACCCTCCACATAGGTGATGACTTCCTGCGGCGACGAGATGGCCTGCGGTATGATGACGTCACCGATATCTGCGACCCCGAAGGAGCTGGTCTGGTTGTTGTGCTGCATGCTCCCGCTCTCGATGACGACCAACGGTGGCCAGTTCCCAGAAAAGAGGAAGAGGCCGCCCAGGACGACGGCCGCCACGACGCCGATGAGCAGCAGGACATAGAAGAGCTTCATCAACGCAGGAGGAATCTCCGGGTCCATCTCCTCCTGACAACCAACGGGGTGAAGACATCTTAAGTCTTGCCAAACGATGTCGGAATGGGCCGTCTGGCGTGGCCAGTTCACATTCATCCTACCCTCCCGAAAAGTGTTATAACCCGCCCATCCATCTTCGACTGGCGCCAGGATGGAAGAGGTCTGGGTAGAGAAGTACCGACCCAAAGACCTGGGGGAGGTTGTCAACCAGGATCAGGTCGTGGCCCGCCTCAAGGCCTACGTGAAGACCGGAAACCTGCCCCACCTCCTCTTCGCTGGACCGGCTGGGACAGGAAAGACCACATGCGCCATTGCCCTGGCCCGGGAGCTCTTTGGGGACGACTGGCGGGGGAACTTCGGAGAAACCAACGCCTCGGATGCCAGAGGGATCGACGTCATTCGGACAACCATCAAAAACCAGGCCAGGATGGCGCCTATAGGAGCAGGTCGGTTCAAGATCATCTTCCTGGACGAGGCCGACCACCTGACCAACGACGCCCAGGCAGCCCTCAGACGGACGATGGAGATGTACACTCGCACGGCCCGTTTCATCATCTCCGTCAACTACTCTAGCCGTATCATCCCGCCCATCCAGAGCCGTTGCGCGGTCTTCCGGTTCCGCCCCCTGAAGCCCGAGCACGTGCAGGAGTACGTCAAGCGGATAGCGAAGGCCGAGGGACTGAAGGTCAAGGACGACGGCATGGAGGCCCTAACGTACATCGCTCAGGGAGACCTGCGGAGGGCGACCAACTCCCTACAGGTCGCGGCAGCCCTGTCCAAAACCATCGACTCCGACTCCCTGTACAGGGCGGCGGGGGCGGCGAGCCCGGAGAACGTACGCAGGCTGATAGAGACGGCCCTCAAGGGCGACTTCCTAGGAGCCCGAAACCAGCTGGACGACCTCCTAATAGAGTACGGCCTGGCGGCGGAGGACCTCCTGAGGGAGATCTACCGCGCCGTGTACGACCTCAGCGTCCCCGATGAGTTGAAGGTGGGGATGGTGGACCGCATCGGCGACGCTGATTTCAGGCTAATCCAGGGCAGCAACGACCGCATCCAGCTGGAGTCCCTCCTCTCCAGCTTCGCGCTGATGGGCAGGGGTTTGAAGGAGGAGGATTGAGTGTTATCGACGAAGAGAATAGAGGCCGAACTTTTATTACTGCAGATTATCAGGTTCCAAAGACGCTTAGAAGAGGAGTGCACGCATGCCCCCTGGTAGGATTTCTCCCAAGGTCCTGAACGGCGTGTTCTGGGGTATCTTCCTAGCCATCGCCGTGGGCTCCTTCATCATGTCCCCCTCCCTCGGCTACGAGTACTCCCCCGAGATCTCCCTAGCGACCTATAGCACCGTCATCCAGGGAATGGGGGCCCTACTAGCCATCGCTGCCGCTGGCCTCTTCATGCTGCGGCTGAAGATCGACCACGCCATCAGCAGCCTGGAGGAACGGACCCTGGGGGTTCTGAACAACCGCCTAGGGTGGTCCGTTATCAGGTGGAGCGATGAGCTGGAGACCCGCATGGAAGAGGAGTTCATGGGGGCCGCCTACCCCGAGGTGGTCGAGGCCGAGGGCGGCTCTGAGGACTACTTGGAGAAGGAGCTGGACGAGCTTCTGGACGCCATCCTGGTCGAGGAGGAGGCCGGTGGTGGCGGCGGTCAGGTCCAACGCGAGGTCCCCTACCAGGAGACCCGGCCTGCCCTGAGCTCCGACGTGAAGGAGGTGCTGGCCGCCATCCGGGAGAGGAGAGCCCTGCTGGCCCGGCGGGCGAGCCTGTCGAGGATAATGGGCGGTCCCCTGGCCATGCTGGCTGCCCTCGTGGCCCTCTCGGCGTGGGCCATACCGGCGACGGACATGTTCCTGACGGGTCAGACGGCCCTGAACACGTCTATGATATTCACGGCCACGTACGGTGGCGTTGTCGCCCTTATATTCACGGCGGCTGCCGCGCTAAAGGCTGCCCTCTCGTAGGCGGCCGTATGTCGGGCAAGAGGCAGCGATGTTCCTGGGGGGCTGTAACCTCACGCCCTCTCTATTGTCTATGTAGATAACCTATTTCAGGCAGGTCGCCAGCTGGTTCATTCGGTTGGAGGCAGGATGACCAGCATCGAGCTCCCGGAAGCTAAGATCCTCGCAGAACAGATGAACGAGGCGCTTCGTGGCAAGCGTGTCCAGGCGTATCAGCTGGGCGATATCGAGAAGCTCCAGCGTATCGGCATGATGGACAGGGACACGAAGTCCTTCGCCCCGCTTATTGGCTGCACGATCGAGTCCGTCGTGTCTCGGGGCAACGGAATTCGCGTTCAGCTCAGCAACGGGATGAACCTCATCCTCGCCCCGGAGTATGGCGGCAGAATCCTATACCATGATGCCGGGGACACTATTCCGAGAAAGTACCATCTCAACCTAGGCTTCGGTGACGGGTCGGCGTTGACAGTGAGGGTCACAATGGGCCTCATCCACGCCCTGAGGGACGAGGACCTGGACCGTTCCTACATCTACAGGCGGGACTTCAATCCGGAAGTGGCGTCCCCCATAGACGA
Organism: uncultured Methanomassiliicoccales archaeon; assembly: GCA_964347325.1. GTDB lineage: Archaea > Thermoplasmatota > Thermoplasmata > RBG-16-68-12 > JAJISG01 > JAJISG01. The sequence continues at coordinate 38,923 of CAYFYA010000010.1, forward strand.
AGAGTTCACCTTCGACCGCTTCTCACGCCTCATCTGGGACGAGAACAGGATGCTAAAGTCGGTCTTGGTAGGGAAGGACGCAGTCATCGTCGGGGTGAGCAACAGCGCCTTTCAGGACATCCTGTACCGAGCCAAGCTTCACCCGAGACGGAAGGCGGTGGGACTCAGTGAAGCGGAGAGGCGAGCCCTCTACGAGTCCATCGGCATCGTGCTTCGCGAGCGAGTCAGACTGAAGGGAAAGGAGCAGTTCGTCGACCTGTATGGAAACAAGGGCGGCTACACGCCGGCCATGGGGGCGAACATGAAGGGGCGGCGATGTCCCGAGTGTGAGACTCCAATAGAGAAGCTCAGCCACGGGGGCGGGTACGTCTTCCTCTGTCCCACCTGTCAGACGTGAGGGTCTCCTACGTTACTTGGATCTCGTCAAGGTTTGGCGTCGTGGCCCATGTTCGGCATACTCGCCCACCGCGGCTGCTGACCTCAGAGTGGCAGTCCTGTGTCGGACCTCGCGCTCCCAGCGCCCCTTACTTTTGCTCGAGCATCTGCTCCAATGAGGATACCTTGCGCTCCAGCCCCTTCATCCTCTTCTTGAGGCTACCAATGTCCTTCTTCATGGTTTCCAGATCTTCCTTGACCCAGAACCATAACGGGGAGGGCGTCTCGGGGACATCTGCGGGCTCGGGCAGGGGAGGCTCCCTAGGGATGTCGCCTGGCTTAGGCATGCTAGGGATCGTCTAGCTTCACCCGTTCTGGAATCTTGTACAGCCGATATAACCTTAGCGGATTCAGCGGGCACCTCGTCTCAGAGCCAGTCCTCTTCCTCAGGCACTTTCTCAGGCCCCTCGCCCGACGGGCGCCTCGGCCTAACGTACCGGAGGTAGAGATAGGCAGAGAGGCCTGCCAGGGCGGCTACAGCCGCTATGAGGGCAAGGGTCAGGGGCTGCGTCACCTGGTCCGTGATGGGCAGCGCCTGGGTCTTGACGATCACATCCACGTTGGCGCTCACGCCCCCATATGTCACGCTGATGGTGCCAGTCCCAGTCTCGCTCCCCGCCGTGAAGGTGGCAGACCAGCCCGCTTCGGTGGCCTCGATGGTTCCGATAGTGGTCGTCCAGTCGAAGGTGGCATCTGCTATCTGGTTCCCGTGCTGATCCTTCGCCACGGCTATCAGGTCGGCACTTCCGCCGGTCAACACCTCCAGCGTGCTCGGGCTCACCGTGATCTCGTCCACGGGGCCGGGGACTATCCTGACGACGGCAGTGGCATTCATGTCGTCCAAGGCCACTCTCACCGTCCCGGTCCCGGTGATGGTCGAGGCTGTGAAGAGGCCCGTGGCGTCGATGGTCCCTATGCCACCGGTCGCAATCCAGTCGAAAGAACCACCGTTGACAGGGTTCCCGAACTGGTCCTGAGTCGTGGCGGTGAACTGGAGGGTATCGCCAGCCTCAACGTCGACGACTCCGGGGGCAATGGTCACCTGCTCGGGAGGACCCGGCATGACGTTCACCGTCACGTTGTCCACGAAGGTAGAGAGGCGCACCTCGAGGCTGTCCGTACCGGCCGTGGGACCAGCCAAGTAGATGATCTCGTCCCCGGAGGACGTGAGCGGGATGACGGTCCCCAGGCCATTCATGGAGGTCCACGTGAAGGTACCTCCGACGGAGTTGTTGTACGCGTCGAAGCCCACGGCGTCGAACTGGGTCGCGCCGCCCACGACGACGTCGGCCGAGTCGGGGGACGTATCCACCCTGTCGGGGACGCCGGCTCCGACGAAGCTGAAGCCGGTAACCTTCCCGGCCTCGTCACCGACCACCAGGTATCCGTCTCCCAGGGCGACGGAGGATGTGCTACCGGCGCTAGACAGCAGGATTGTCTGGAGGGTGGCCCCGGTAAGGGCATCCCAGACCCGCAGATTACCGTCCCAGGCTGTAAGGAACACGGATCCGTTGTTGTAGCCCACCGAGCTACCCACGGCCGCTCCGCTCAGGAAGTTGGACCAGGCCGGCGTGCCGTTGGTGGCGTGGAGGGCGTGAATCCAGCCGTTGGCTACGGCGAAGTCGAAGGTCCCGACGAAGACCATCCCGTCGGCCACCGCGGGGGAGGAGACGTCAATCAAGGCGCCCAGTCCGCTGGAGGTCCAGATGGGCGCTCCCGTGAGGGCCTCGAAGGCGTAGAGGGAACCGCCGTAATCACCGACGTAGAGGACCCCATCGACCACCGTGGGTGCTGAGGTGACGATGGCCGCTACGGTCGTCGTCCAGATGGGCGTCCCATCGAAGGCGTCCAGGGCCACGATTCGGCCGGAGGTGTCCGCGGCGAAAACCATGCCCGCGGCGTAGGTTGGTCCCTGAAGGGTGCTCGACCCCATGGAGTAGGACCACTGGACCACGCCAGTGGTGACGTCGCTGGCTAAGATCGTCCCGACGTAGTCGGACCAGTAGACGTGCCCCACCGCCACTGCGGGGGTCGAGAAGGTCGCCGGGGCGAAGCCTGTGAAGGAGTCGGTTTGCCAGTTGGTGGTGCCTGTTGCCGCGTCGAGGGAGAACAACGAGATCCTGGTGTTCCCGCTGGTCACGAAGGTGACGTAAACACTACCGTCGGCAGCAGCGGGTGTTCCAGCGATGTTTCCGATGTCGCCCAACGTGCGCTGCCACTTCACCTCGCCGGTGCCGACATCGACGGCGTTGAGGACTCCCTCCTGCTCCGCGAAGTAGACCATATGATCATAGATGATGGGTCCACTCCAGCGGATCGGTAGGCCTCCGACGCCCGCGACCCAACGCTGAGTCAGCGGCATCTCGAAGGGCACGGGAGCCACGCCGCTCCTCTCCCGGTCGTGGTGGAACTGCGGCCACTCTGGTGAGGGTAGCGGCAACACCTCCAGTCTCAGCAAGGCCGTATCATCCTCCCCCGGGTCGGCCGCGGAAACGGCCCTCACGATCAGTGTATCCAAAGTGTCTAGGGGGGCGTCCGATGGCACTTCCACCCTCACTACGATGGGGCTATCCTGCAGTCCTGGCACCAATCCAGTGTCGGGAGTGCCGTCGCTATCGGTATCTGTCAACGGCGTGACCCCGTCGGAGTCCAGCAGGGTGACTGTCCAGCCCATTGTTGAGGTGCCGGTGACCTGGAACAAGTCCTCCAGTCCCCCCGTGTTGGTTATGTTGACGTTGAAGCTCACGGAGGCTCCCGGTTCGCTGCTGCTGTAGACGTCTGGACCCGCGGCGACACCTGGCAAGGGGACCAGGGTCGTTATTGAAGCCTGGGCAACGGCGCTCGGGTCCCCCACGGACGTGATGTTCAAGGTGAGGAGGTCGGCCTGACCGGCAGTCGCTCCCGCATCTACGTCGACGCGGACGATGATGTCTAGAGACGCCCCCGACGGGATGGGTCCCGTGTCCACGAAGGTGTCGTTGTTTGTGTCATTCAGGGGGGTCACGCCGTCCGCGTGGTAGAAGGTCCTCGTCCACCCATAGGGGACGCCGACTCCCGCAACGTTGAAGGTGTCTTCTGCCAGGAAGGCGCCACGGTTCCTGACCTCCAGGCTATACTCCGCCGTCCCACCGGGAACGGCGACCCCAGTCACGCTCGATGGTGTGATGCTCGCGCCGAACTCGGGAGGCATGATCCATTCCAGAAGCCTATCCATCAGCAGCTCCCGGTCGGCAGCGGTGCTGACGCCCTCGTAGTTGAAGGCCAGGTAGGCGATTGCGTAGGCGCCGTCCTCCACCCGCAGTATGGCCGACTGGGAAGATGGGCCCGATGCGTACTGGGCGCTGGTAACGGCGGGTGAGATGGGGTCCACTACGCTGGGCCATATGTTGTTGTTGGCCCCGTCACCTCCGTTGATGAGGATGTTTAGGCCATCGCCGATGGGATCGCTCGACACACCGATCACGTTGTCGGTGGGAGCATTGTCGCTAACGTAGATCGCGTGGAGGTAGTCGGAGTAGAAGCTGCTTCCGGACCAGTAGAAGCCGATGTCCTGGCCCGAGAGGATGAGGCGTCCTCCCGCATCAAGGAACTGGGCGACCTCGGCCTGAGCCGACGGGTTAAACCCGTTTGAGGGCGTGTGCCAGATGAGTAGGTCGAAGCCTTGAAGGTCTGCCAGGACGGGGTTCCCCTGGGCAGCCACCTCCCAGTAATCGAAGGGTTGGGCAAGGGCGCTCAGGGCACTCACGTAGTAGCTTTCGTAGGAGTTCCCGAAGTCGTCATCCACCAAGAGTATCGGTGGTACGTCCAGCGTCGTGAAGCTGTAGTACGAAGAGGCGTTGTCGTCCACCGCCGTGTTGCCGGCTGTGTCCGTGGACTCGACCTCGAAGAAGTAGGTCGTGTTGGGCTGCAGCATCGTAAGGTTCACGCTATGGGACGACGTGAACCCATCAATGGTCACGAGATCGGGCGGCGTCGTGGTGTTGTAGCGGACGACGCTCGTGGCACTCTCATCTGTGAGCCAGGTGATGCGGGCGGAGTTGTGGGTTATGTCCGTCGCCTGCACATTTGACACTAATGGGGGATCGTCGTCGATGGTTGCGGTGTCGTTCACCGTGGCTGGCGGGCTGGCGTCGACGTAGGTGACGTTTATGGTCCCGCCGTTCACCACGGTGAGGTTACCGTCGTCCGGTGCGGATGGGGTCAGGGTTAGCTGGATGGTACCGCTGAAGACGCCGGAGTCGGTACCGACCTCTAGGAGGGTCACGCTCTCACTGTCTGTCAGACTGCTGACCGCGGTTACCAGGGCGCTGTCTTGGGTGAGGTTGTCCAGGTCGAGGTCGATGTCTGCCAGGAAGATGTCCGCTGAGGCGCTGGACCTGTAGAGCGGCTTGCTCCACGACACGTCCCCGTCCGAGGTTGGACTGCCCCCATGGGAAATCACAATGGCGTAGTCCTGGGTGGGACTACCGGGAACATTAACGGCGGTGACATTGACTGTGTAGACCCCAAGCCGTAGCTCGGAGGTTGGGATGTAGACGTTCTCCAGGTTGTTCAGCGGGTCTCCCGAGCCACCAGGCACGCTCCACCCGTTGCTGAAGTGGTTGCCGTAGTAGGTGGTCCCGTCTGGCGCCGTCACCACAAGGTCCAGGTCATTCACAAGCACGGGCGAGCTGCCCGGCATCCCAGGTACATCGGTCCACGCCAGGGAGACCTTGAAGGGCTTGTCCATCCTGGCGACAGGAATGGAGTAGGTGAAGGTGGTGCCCGTGTCTAGGGCCTGCTGCTGGTCCTCGTAGAAGACAGCACCGGTGAAGTTCAGGAGGTTCTCCAGGTTCACGCGCCCCCAGCCTTCGTCGAAGTTGGGGATAGGACCTGTGGAATCGGATCCAAGACTTGGACTAGCCACCGGCGGCATGTCCACGGCACCGTTTACTAGGGCCGCTTTAGTCAGGGCCGGACTCGGGTCGACGGCGAAGACGTTCCTGTAGTACTCCACGAAGAGGGCCGCACTCCCGGAGACGATTGGACCCGACATGCTTGTCCCGCCGCAGTACTCGTGGTACGAGTCGATGTTCTGCCAGCACCAGCCGGGTGAGGATTGGCTGGAGAGCAGTGAGGCGATCCACGTTCCCGGGGCAACGATCTCGGGCTTGATTCGCCCGTCGGTAGTCGGACCTCGGCTGCTGAACCCAACCATGGCGTCGATGTTGTCAGCGGGCCACTGCCCCATTATTGGAACCGTTGGCCTGTAGTTCAGGGATGCGCCCGTAGCGATGACGTTCTTCGCGTTGGCAGGGCTTCCCGTGGTCGAAGGGCCAGGACCATCGTTGGCGGCAGAGAACTCGAAGATGATGGGTTGATCTCCACCCGCGACGTTGTCGGCGTCCCTAACCAGCTCGTCGAAGATCGCGTCGTCAGCGATATAATCGCCCAGGGTGAAGATCCGCCAGCTGTTGCTGTGGATTATGGTACCATTGCCAACGGCATCACGGCCCATCTGGTAATAGTCTGGGAAGACCCAGAAGCCGGAGTCATCGAAGATCCGCTGGTTCACTATGAGGGCCTCGGGGGCCATGCCGAGGCCGTAGGAGAAGCCGTCACCGTCCGTCAGGCCCGTAGCGTTGTCGCCCGCGATTATGCCTGCAACGTGTGTGCCGTGGCCCACCCTGTCCTCGGCCGAGATGAGGCTGCCGTAAGGGATGTGTGCCACGGTCCTGTTGTCGAGCTCTGGGTGCATGTCTCCACCCACTCCGGGGTCGTCCGCGCCGGTGTCCACTCCGGTGTCCGCCACCGCCACGGTGACGTTCTGGCCAGACAGTCCTAAGGAGGCGAGCCAGTCAATGTAACCAGGGGTGATGGGGGAGTAGTGGCCCGCCGCGATCTGTCCCGCCACCTCGTCCACCAGCTCAGGTCGCAGGAAGGGCTCGATCCAGTACACCCCAGGCAGGTTGGCCAGCTCGGGGAGGTTGGCCGCATCTGTGGAGAACCGAACCAGCTTGAGGCCGCCGACAGTCATGGTCTGGTAGTGGAGGATGACCATTCCCTCGAGGGCCTCCCAGGTCCGCGGGGGTGCCGACGCCTGGACCAGTACGGTGAAGTCCCTAGATCCTGCAGAGGAGATCGACGGGAACCCGCCGGAGAGGGGCTGCCCCGAGTCAGGCAGGGCTGTGAAGCCGGGGAAGCTCAAACGGGACGGCCCTAGGGCCACGTCTCGGTGCTTGGGCACCTGCACATCAAGAGATGCTACGCTGCCGAATTCCTGGTACACCAGCCGGCTTATTCGATAGGCGGGATGGTAGATCCCAACCCACTGGATGAAGGGAGCCATGCCAGTCGCTCGAACGGTGGAGGGATCCATCTCCACGATGAAAGCAAAGTTGGGGATGTAGTTGTAGAAACGGACACCCTGGGCTTCGAGGGCTTCGACCCACTCGGCCTTGACGGGCCCTACGAACTGTACGATGTGAAGCCCCGGCTCACCCACTTCATAGGAGTCGATGTGCAGGTTCGGAGCGATCTCTGGTTCGCCCGCCGCAGTATCGAAGGTAACTCCGCCCAAGGAGATGGTCGTCCTGTCGACAAGCAGGCGAACGACCAGATTCCTGGCCTGAAGAGTCAGCGCGGTGGAGGGAGGCACGGAAGCCAAAACGAAACCGCCATAGTCCACAACTGGCTCCACGCCCGCCCGGCTAAGAGCGGCACGCTCCTCCGGTGAGGAACTGCGGAGCAGGACATCGAAGCCCGTGCCGAGCTCGCCACGCTTCAGAGCTGGCTGTGGTTCCGCCGCCACGGGGGACAGAACGCCAAGGAAGGTCGTCACCACCATCAATGTGGCTAAAATCAGAGACACGATACGGAGAGAACCGCATTCTGAGGACATGATACTCCCCAGCTTCCTCTCGTCATCGATCGTGAGGTCTTAGTCTTTTTTCCGTGAGTATCAGCCCTTAGAGACTTCCTCGGCGCACGATTAAGTATCGGGGAAATGCTGTAGACGCCGGTGCCAAGGTGAGCTTCATCGACCTCAGGAGCGACACAGTGACCTTGCCGACGGACGAGATGCGGGAGGCAATGGCCAAGGCGGAGCTGGGCGACGATGTCTTCCGAGAGGATCCGACGGTGAATCGCCTGCAGGAGAAGGCCGCGGAACTGCTGGGAAAGGAGGACGGCCTCCTGGTGACCAGCGGGACCCAGGGCAACCTCGTGTGCTTGATGGCGCAGACAAGGGCAGGCGAGGAGGTCATCGTCGAGGAGGCCTCTCACATTCTGAACAACGAGAGTGCAGGAATCTCGCGGATAGCGGGGCTAATCCCAAGACCGATTCCTGGTCAACACGGGGTGCTGACGAGCAAACAGGTAGAGGAGGCCCTCCGGCCCCCAGACGTTCACTTCCCGCGGACGAGCATCGTCTGTCTGGAGAACACTCACAACGCCGCGGGCGGCACCATCGTCGACGCCACTCAGATGAGGGACGTGGCCCAGGTCGCGCGGGAGAGAGGACTTAAGCTCCACGTCGACGGCGCCCGCATCTTCAACGCCGCCGTCGGCCTGGGAGTCCCTGCTTCGACCTTGGTGGAGGAGGCGGACTCCGTCACCTTCTGCCTCTCGAAGGGTCTCAGCTGTCCAGCAGGATCCGTCGTGGTCGGGTCCACCGACTTCATCGGGGAGGCCCGGCGCGCCCGGAAGGTCTTGGGAGGCGGCATGAGGCAGGCAGGCGTCCTCGCCGCAGCCGGTCTGGTGGCCCTGGAGACGATGATTCCCCGGCTGGCGGAGGACCACGAAAACGCCCGACTCCTTGCCGAAGGTATTGACCGCATTGGAGCCGTGGACATAGACCTCAAGAGCGTTCAGACCAACATAGTCATCTTTGACGTGGCGCCGCTCGGCGTGTCTTCCTCCGAATTCGCCTCCACTCTGGAGAAGAAGGGCCTCAAGGTCACGACCAAGGGGAGAACCAGAGTCAGGTGTGTCACCCATCGTGGCATTGGCAGCGGAGATGTCCACTCCGCGCTGCAAATCCTCGAGGATGCTTTCTGAAGCTTGACAGGAATGGAGTCGTCAGTCAGCCACTGGACCACAGCGGCAGGCTTTGCTCGCCACCCCCTGCGCTTCCATCCGTGCGGTGCCATCAGTAGCTGTCATTTCGCCGGGTGGTCGTGGTGGGGATGGTGACAGTCAGGGCCTCCGTGGACTTGGAGAATCGACAACAACCCAGCAGTCCCGAGAATCACGGAAGGGATGACTTCCTCCGCAGCAAGTAGACACATACGAACAGGCCTCCCACGAACACCGGGAGAGCCAGGAAGGGGATGTTAGGGATGGCCTTCTTGTGGATTCTGTAATCCTTCTTGTCTGGAGCCCTATCCTGCCTGGGCTGGAAAGAGTCAGTACCCTGGTAGTTCTCAAACCGCACTGTCACATGGGAATCGCCAAGCCCACCTATGATGTCCACCGGAGCCTGGAAGATCAGACTGTGATTGAAATCGTCTTCTGTGACCGTGATGTCTTCGACGAATATCCAGTCGGTCCCATCCCAAAGCTCAAGATAGCTACCGGACAGGGCATGTACGAACCGGTAGTCTTGTTCTGCAGAACCGACGCCCATGGTGATGTAGACTACGTAGGTATATGAGTCGATCTCAGGGGAAGACACCAGGTCCTCCCTGAGGAAGAGGTGGGTCGTGTTGGTGGCGTAGAACAGGTCCACCATATCCACAGGGTCTGGGGCGTCGCCAGCATTCTCATCGGGTGGATCGTCCAACTGAAGCCATTCGGGTTCTGCGAGGGCTCCAGGGATAAGGAGGACCGAGACCAATAGATACACTGGCCAAATCCTCACTCATCCCCCTCCATGAACTCCTCGGGTGAGAGCAGGGCGTTCAGGACCTCCAGCTCTTCGATGGCTCGGGACTCTCCGACAGGGACCACCAGGTGGACTCCATCAGTGGCGATGACGTCCTCCAGGATCTCGGCCCCGGGGTAGATGTCCACGCGGCCCTCGGTGAATATACCCCGCACGATGGCCCCGGGCTTCAGGGTGACCTTCCCAGCGGCGTACACGATGCCCTGGACGTAGCTGAACTTGTCCATCTCCACCTCGCCGCCGGAGATGATGTTGCCGTAGGCCTTCGCCCGCTCGGCGAGGAGCACGCCTTTCTGAGCCTTCCCGCTTCCTCTCAGGACGGAGCCTTCCGCCAGCGTCAGATGTCCTCGGGTGACGACGTTGCCATCCATCTCCGACTCCTCGAGGATCTCCAGGTCGACGCCCAGCCTTGTGACTCCCGGTCGGGCCTTGGGGTCCGTTATCCTGGCTTGGCGCCTAGATGTCCGCACCCGCCTCTTCTCCAGGTCTAGGGTCGTTGTGGGCACCACCCTGGGGCCCCGATCGTGAACCCTGGTGTGCTCCAGAATCAGCGGGATCATGAGGACCGCGGGGAGGGAGAGGCCGAGGAGGAGGAGCCAGGGTAGCGACACGGCCATCTACCTACCCCCCGTCGCGCCGACAGCGTGAACGCCGTTGCCGTTGTGTGCAGTGTGGTTCCACTCGTGCTTCCCGTTCCGCCTCACCATGAGCTGCAGGAACGCCAGGGTGCACACTAGGACATTGATGAAGAAGGCCACCAGGAGGCCCGGGAGCATCCACAGGAAGCTCTTCCTCTTGTCCATGTAGACACCCAGGCCCACCTCGAAGAAGGGGGCAAAGTTGCCCACGGCGCTGTATGTGAAGACGGCCAGGGTGCCGAAGTAGAAGGGGAGAATGGGCGGGGACTCCGTGAGGAAGGCGGCTATGCCCAGAATCCAGCCCGCGAACAGGAGGATGGGCGAGAAGTAGAGCCACAGGAAAAGAATCATGTCCAGCTTCTGAAGGCGAGAGAGCCTGGGCGTTCGGAGGACGGCGCCGCTGTAGCGAAAGGCGCATTGCATGTGGCCCTTGGCCCACCTGTGGCGCTGCTTCCAATACGCCCGCCAGGTCGTTACGGCTTCCTCATAGGACTCTGCCTCCAGGACATAGCGGACTCGGTAGCCTTCCAGGACCGCCTTCGCCGTCAGGTCCGTGTCTTCCGCCAGCACGCTTTCGTCCCAGCCACCGAAAGCCTCCAGCAGCTCGCGCCGGAAGCCGCCCACGGTGCCGCCGTACTGGGGAATCAGTCCGAAGTGGTCACGGGCCACCTGGTCCACCCGGTAGCCACCGATCCTCTCCAGGGTGACGAGTTTGGATACGAAGCTCTCGTCCTCGTTGTAGACGGTCACGCGGCCCTGGACACCTCCGACCTCGGGGTCCAGGAAGGGGGCCACGAGCTTCTCCACGATGTCTCGCTGGGGCATGTAGTCGGCGTCAAAGGTCAGGATGATCTCACCCTGCGACCTCCGGAAAGCGTCGTTGAGGGCAGCGGACTTCCCGTTCCCTCCCACGGGCCTGTGCAGGGGCCGGATGTTGGGGTGCTCTGCGGCGTACTCCTCGATAATGTCCCCGGTCCTGTCCGTCGAGGCGTCGTCGATGGGGACGATCTCCAGCTTCTCCTTGGGGTAGGTGGTGGCCACCAGCCGGTCCAGCAGGTGGCCAATCACCATCTCCTCATTGTGGCAGGGTATGAGGATCGAGACGAGGGGTCGGTAAAGCCCGGCGACCTCCTGGTAGCTCTTCTCCCGCGGGGCACGGAAGAGGGCCAAGTATGAGAGGACGTAGTGGCGGGCCATGTAAACCAGCATGACCGCTACGATCGGCAGGAGGAAGTACTGCATCACGCGGGAGTCACCTCCGGTGCCCAGCGGCTCATGAGAGACATGCCCACGGACCAAACGACTATCATCCAGAGGAAGTCGACCATGGGTGAAAAGATGAAGTGGACCATCCCGAAGGCATCCATGCCTGCGTAGTGGGCTGCAGAAGCTGAGAGGACGAGGCGATTGATGTTCCAGAACACGCCGACGCCTGCTCCAACGGTGGCCCAGGCAGCCTTGAACCAGAAGGGGCCCTGAAGGAGACCCATGGTGGCTGCCAGCAGGAATCCGAAGATCGCCACCGTCACAAGGCCTGAACACTCAACCAGGATGGAGAAGGCGGTGATGTCCCCGTTCGAATTCTTGACGTAGAGCATGGGGCTGTTGGGAGCGAGGACCAGGACCGAGGGGACCCCACCCAGGGTGAGGATGCCATGGGTCAGCTGGGCAGTGAGCTCCCAAGCAAGTGGCAAGGCCAGAAAGATGGCGAGGACCGCGGCTATTCCACCCTGAGCTAACGCAGCCCCGAAATTGGGCCTGATCCACATTCGCGACAGCATGTCGCCACCCTGCCACAGGCTGAAGGCTCCTCTCGTCCTCCTGACTATTGAAACACGATCCGGAGTTCACTTAGAGAGTTGGATACAGTTATCAGAGGAGATTATCACCGGCGTCACTAAGGGCCTCCAGACCGCTGGCTGTCCGACCAGCGCCCTCGACGCCTCGCAGGTCTTATTGTCCGTGGGGAGTTGGGTGTGTCGTGTCACGCGAGGACGGGACGGCTCTGGTCACAGGGGGAGGGGGCTTCATCGGCAGTCACCTCGTCAGGGCTCTTCTCACGGCGAACTTCGAAGTCAGAATCCTTGACAACCTCTCAAGCGGCTCAAAGAAGTCGGTCCCCGGGAGGGCCGAATTCCTCATGGGGGATTCCTGAACCCGCAGGATGCCGCCGAGGCGGTGAGCGGCTGCGACCTCGTCTTACACTTGGCCGGCAACGCCAATGGCAGTCTATCGGTGGAGAATCCTCGTCTCGACTTCGAGGCCAACGTCTCGGGGACCTTCAACCTCCTGGAAGCGGCCCTGGAGGGCGATGTGAGGCGATTTGTGTACGTCTCGTCGGCTTCCGTGTACGGGGTCCCGCACGGCTTTCTCATTGGAGAAGAGCATCCGTTGGTCCCCTTCATGCCCTACGGCACCTCGAAGCTGGCCGCGGAGAGGTACTGCAGGACCTTCCTAAACACCTTTGGCCTCCGGACCCTAATCGCCAGGCCCTTCTGCGTCTACGGCCCCGGCGAGCACCCGGACCTGGCCCTCGTCGAAGTGTCACGCTACCTTCGATGGCACCTCGATGGGGCGCCCATTCAGGTCGTGGGCGATCCAGATAGGAAGACCAGGGACTTCGTCAACGTGGACGATGTGGTCAGAGGCCGTATCATACTCGCGGAGAGGGGTGAGGTGGGCGAGGCGTACAATATCGGTTCAGGGGAGGAGACGTCGATGAGGGAGCTCGCCCACGTGGAGGGGGACATCACGGGTCGAAAGGTTGAGCTGATGGAGATCGAGAACGTCACCGAGGACACGTATCGCCTGGTGGCGGACATTTCAAAACTCGAGTCTCTTGGTTACTCCCCGGCCGTGTCCCTGGAGCGGGGGGTGAAACTGCTTGCTGAGGAGTTGGGAGAAAGCCCCGCGCTTCCTTCTGGGTCGACCATCTTCCACCCAGGGCAGGCGGCTGAGAGGTGAACCACCCTCAGAGGCCAGCCGTGATCATGAAGAAGGCGCCGGTGGCGATGAGGAAGGACCCAAGGACCACGGATACGGTCCTCCTGACTCCCGGGCTCCAAAACCGCCTGGTCTTGTGCACCGTGGCGGACACGAAACCATTCCATCCCAGGTCGCAGCTCCAGTGGACGATAGCGAAGGCCACCATTCCCACGAGAGCGAAGGGGTACACCAGCAGCATGAGGGCCAGGCCGATGGTGAGCCACCAGAGGATAAAATAGGGATTGGAGGCCGTTGTCAGGATTCCCAGGAGAAAGGGGTGGTGGGGCATCGCCTCATTCCCGAGGGCCTCCCTTTGCCGGAGGATGGTGTTGGCCCCCAGATATATCAGCACGACCCCTCCAGCCAGTCCGAAGATGAGGGTCACCTGGGGCACATCGATGAGGTAGGCGAAGCCAGCAAAGAGTATAGCCATCAAAGGGAACTCCACCACCCCATGGCCCAAGGCGATCCAGACGCCGGCCTTCCGGTCCTCGTAGCCCTTGGCAACGGCCGCGGCGAAGACCGGTCCCGGCATCATGACGCCTGTCAGGGAGATGAAGGCTGTAAGACCTAGGAGGTAGAACAGGTCGAGGGTCACAGGGTCATCCTGCCGAAGGTCATGGCTCAGGTCTGCTTATGGCTTCCGGAGTCCCTCACCAGCCAAGCCCATTAAAGCAGCCCGAGCGTTTCACAGGCGGTCATGAGAATTCTGAGTTACGATGAGGTGGACCCTTATGAGGTCTACAGGCTCGGAATGGTTGCCTTCAACTGGCCCATCACGCCGAAGTACGTCAAGCACCGCCTCCAGAGAGATCCCCGGGTTCTCGACGGCTTCGCCATCTACGCCGTGGAGGGAGGCAAGGTCGTCTCGCAGGTTGTTCCCCTCAAGATGCGTGTCCGCTTGACGACCGGTGAGGAGACTGTGGGAGGAATCCAAGGTGTCTGCACAGATCCGGATATGTGGGGGAAGGGATACGCTCGGCGCCTCATGGTGCGCAGCCACGAGATTTACAGAGAGCTGAGCATCCGCATATCGACGCTGACGACCAGCCGCAACATCCGTGGTCATGGCATTTACGCAAAGCTAGGCTACACCGACCTGCCACCCTTCTTCCAAGCTACGCGACTCCTACCGACAGAGCGTGAGGGGCCCAAGGGACTGCACATCCGCAGCGTGAGAGAGAAGGACCTTTCCGCGATCCAAGGGTTCTACGAGGTTCACACATCTGACCAGTTTGGATGGTCGCTACGGGACCCTGGTCTTCTTCGGATGAAAGTCGCGTGGGACCGGAAGACCCTCGATCCATACCGGATCGTGACGAGGGACAACACCGACATCGGCTACGTCCGCGCGCCGGGCCAGGGCGTGCTAACTGATGAGATCGTCATCCCAAGAGCCGAGGATTTCAAAGACATCTTGCGGGCCTTAGAGAAGGATGCGAGGGGGGATTACGCCTGCGTCTCCAGCGTGTCGACGGGACGAGACCTGGAGAGGCTCGTCGCGCTCGGGTACACCCCCTCCAGTTCCATGATGGGCAAAGTGATGGCTTTGTCCCTCTCCTCAGGGCTCAAGACAAAGGAGCTTCCACAACTCTTCGGTTCCAAGGATGGGCGTTTCGTCTTCTATCCCACGGACGGCTTCTAGGGCGAAGGATGGAGTCGCCGCCCCTTCCGGGAAGCCCAACCCTAGGGCAGGAAGAAGAAGCCCACAGCGATGACAGCGTACACCACCAGTAGGAGTACACCCTCAAACCAGTTGCTCTCCCCGTCGTTCGCCACGGCACCGAAGATAGCGACCGCGAGGCCTATGGCGATGAGCTCGAATATCTCGAAGGCCAGGGTCAGTTGGTTGCCAATGATGATGGAGGTGAAGACCAGGATGGGGGCGACGAAGAGGGCTATCTGAGCGCTGCTCGCGGCTGCTATCCCGACGCTAAGGTTCATCCGATTCCGCCAGGCCACCATCACGGCGCTACTGTGCTCTGCCGCGTTTCCAATGACGGCGATGACAATGACGCCGAGGAAGAGCTCATTGAGCCCGAAAGCGGCGATGGAGGACTCCACCGCGTTGATGAGGATCTCGCTCATCACAGCTACCAAGGCGGTCGCGCCACCCAGAACCAAGAGGGAGAAGCCGCGAGTCCACTCGGACTCTTCCTCCTCCTCCCCACGCGGATTGAAGATGTGGCGATGGGTGCGGAGGCTGAAGATGAGTCCCCCCACGTACGCGACGATGAGCAGTATTGAGATCGCGACGCTCATGGAGGAAATGGCCTCCCCCACGACCTCGGTGCCCGCGGAGAGGAGGAGCACCGAGGGTAAAACGAGACCCACGGTGGCGAGGAGGAGCATGGTGGCTCGGGTCGACGCCGCCCTCCTCTCAAAGGTCTGCTTCCGGTGCCGCAATCCTCCCGCAAGCATGCTGAGTCCGAGGATCAGGAGCAGGTTGCCTATGATCGAGCCCGTGATGCTCGCCTGGACAAGGGTGACGAGGCCGGCTCGGAGGGCAGCTATGGCAATGATGATCTCTGTCAGATTCCCAAAGGAGGCGTTGAGCAACCCGCCGAGGCCGGGTCCCACATCCTTGCCCAACTCCTCTGTGGCGACCCCCATGAGATAGGCCAAGGGCAGGATGGCTACGCCGGCTACTGCGAAAACCAGGAGAGACGAGACGTTGAGGAACCATAGGAGCACCGAGAGTGATACCATTATGGCAATTACCACGGAGATCTTGAGTAGCCTGGGGCCCGCCATGGACCCCGGGATGGTCTCCAGCCTAAAAAACAGGCAGGCTCGCCTGACGTTCCTGCTTATGAGACGCGAGCGCCTAGCCCGGGCACCATGCCCCGAGTCGTGCACTTTGAACTGGGAGCCGTCCAACCAGAGAGAGCGGTGGAGTTCTACAGGAAGGTCTTCGGGTGGGAGATTACCAAGTGGGAGGGTCCCCAGGACTACTGGCTCATTATGACGGGGGAGGAGAAGGAGCCCGGCATCGATGGCGGCCTGGCAAAGCGAGGAGACGCCCCCTTTCCGCAGCCCGTCACCAACACCATCGACGTTCCCTCTGTGGATGAGGCCATCAAGAAGGTCGAGGCCAACGGCGGGGAGATCCTTGTGCCAAAGAGTCCGGTCCCCGGCGTCGGATGGCTGTCATACTTCAAGGATACCGAGGGAAACATCTTCGGCATGATGGAGGCCGACGAGTCGGCACCGGCGCCTGAGCCGGAGTGACTTCGACCTCGCGACCGCCGTTCTAGTCGGTCCTTCCTGAGTAGAACCTACAATCTCCTGATACCAGCTGAGGCTAGGCTGACGAGCCCCGCCACCGCAATCAGGGCCCCACTTGCGACGAGCAGGGCTTGGACCCCGATGTGCTCCGCCAATAGTCCGACTGCGGCCATGGAGATCGGTTGGAGTCCCTGAGCCATAACGGCCCGAGCGGAGAACACACGACCCTGGAGGTCCAGGGGCACCTCTCTCTGGAAGACAGTGGAGGAGGATATGGAAGCTAGTGAGACCGCAAGCCCCATAGCCCCTAAACAACCGATGGACAGGAAGAAGAGTGTCGACCAGCCGAAGAGGATGTAAGCGGCACCGAAGCTCACGATTGCAACGATGATGTAGAGGCCGAAGTGCCTTCGGAGCTTCACAGCGGCGAAGATCAGGCTCCCACCAAGCAGCCCCGCGCCCAGGCTTGCGAAGAGGAAACCAAAACCCTCCGATCCCAGACCGAACGTCCCAGACGCCACCACTGGGAGCAGAATGACGAGGGGAGCGATGAAGAAATTCGTGAGGGCGAAGAGACCGAGCAGGGTGATCAGGGCCGGCCTTCGGCGAAGGAAGCCGAACCCCGTGGCGATATCGGCGAGAACTGTCTTCTCCGTCTGCGATCGAGGAGAGGGGAATGCAACGATGAGGAGTGTTGCGGCCGCGACGAAGAAGGTAGCGGCATCAACCCAAAGGGTGAGACTCGCCCCGAGGAAGGCAACCATGATGCCTCCGAGGGCGGGACCAAAGACAGTGCTCGTGCCGTGAGAGATTTGCAGGAGCGAGTTTGCCCGAGACAGCTGCTCCTTGTGGACGATGTTCGGGACGGAGGCGAGGAGGGACGTAACGTGGAAGATGGCCCCAAAGCCAAGGACTCCTGAGAAGGCGTACAGGTGCCAGACTTGGAGTGCGTTGAAGGCCAGCAACGAGGCGATGGTGGCCATCACTACCCCCGCAGCGCCATCCAGAACGAGCATGACCTTACGCCGGTCCCACCGGTCGACGTAGGCACCTGCGAAGGGACCCGCGAGAACGCGGGGAATCGTGCCAGCGATGGCTACGGTGGCCATGAGGACAGTCGATCCTGTCTCGAGCCAGACCCACCATACGATAGCGACGTAGGAGATTCCGCTCCCCAGCAGGGAGACAGTCTGTCCTAGCCATACTAGCAAGAAGGTCCGATTTCTGAGCGGGTACACGTTAAGAGACGCAGGGCCCTGTAGACCAGCCACGCAGGGTGTATTCGCGAGGCCGCAATAAGCCTTCGCCGCGCTACACGATGCACCTGCCTCCACCCTGCTGCCAAAGCATTAATCCCTCTGCACCTGTCAGGGATTGGTGGAGTACGCCGTCGAGAAACCGCAAGAAGGGGAGCTTGATCGCCTCCTGAAGAGGTACCGCAGGATTAGGCACCGAGTCGTGGATTGGGATTGGAGGCAATTCGACGAGTCAAAGGATTATCCTCCCTGCGACGGTGAAGTCGTTCTCCTCATACTCGACGGCCAGGGCCGCCTCGCGGTGGTGCGAAAGAGGGGCGCCCCAGAGGACTCCTACATGTTGCCCATGGGTCGGATTGGCGAGGGAGAGAGCGTGGAACAAGCCGCGCGTCGGGAGGCCCTCGAGGAGACGGGCATGGCCGTGGGTGTCGAGGATATTCCGGCTATACACCGTGCCAGGATACGCTTCAAAAGGTGGAACCTGGAGCGATGGTACTTCATCGTCCAGTGCGCTGTTGAGGGCGGGGGGGGACCTCCCTCTGATGGGGAGGAGATAGCGGAAGTCAGCTTCATCGAACTCCCTGGCGGGATACCGAGATCGTGGGTTCGGGCTCAGTGGTTCCTGTGGGTCCTCAAGGATGCCAGCCTGCTACATCCCCACTCCTTCCTCCTGGGCAAGCCCTCCTGGTAGCTGGCTCGACGGGTGAGGCGTTGCTGCTGAACGCGGACCCAGTCTGGTCAGTCACGATGTGAGGTAGATATATATACAACCTAAGGTTCTCCGGGGCCGGGAGGGGCAAAATTTGGCAGAGAGACCAACTGCGGCTATGGTGCTTTCGGTCATTGGCGGACTGTTCATCATACTCTTCGGTGCAGTCATCCTGTGGATAGCAAGCCTCTTTGAGAGCCTCTTGGAGGGTTTGATCTTCATCGGCGGGGAGACTCTGAACGTCGATCCAGTGCTTTGGATCCAGATTCTGGGCGGGGTCTTTGGAGTCGCGTTCGGCCTCATCATCCTTATTGGTGGCATCGTGATGTTCATCAAGCCCGGCGCGAGCACGGCCTTGGGAGTCATCATTCTGATACTCTCCATAGCGAGCGTCCTCTCCACTGGCGGGTTGTTCATCGGAATGATACTGGGCCTCGTCGGTGGAATCCTGGGCATCGTGTTCAAACCATCGTCACCCATGCCTGCTCCTCAGGCTACGTCACCGCCGTAGACTCCTGAGCACGGGTCAAGGAGCCCGACTGTCGGATGGGCTCCTACCCCCATTGCCCGACTAGGCCGCTTCGTACGATAGAGGTCCAGCCTAGGCTACCACAATCCCCCGCAGCAGACTCGGATCACCGCCCTCCAGGAGACGGAAGCCCTCGTTGATATCCTCCAATGAGAAGCGGTGGCTCACCATATCCCCGACCTTCAGCAGCCCCCGGGCGACTAAGTCAATGACCCTGGGAAAGTCCTGGAGGCCGCAGCCGAGAGATCCCATGACCTCCATCTCCCTGAACATGAGCTTGGCTCCACTCAGGGATACGTCCTTATGAGTATAGCCGACAACAACCAGTCTTCCACCCCACCTAAGCGAGTTAAAGGCCTGCTGAATTGTGGTCGGATTGCCAATGACCTCCATCGCCACATCTACGCCCCCATTACTAAGCCTCCGGACTTCCTTTGGCGCATCCTCGACACTGGAGGCGTCGACCGTTTCGAAGGCGCCGAACTCTCGTGCCAGGCGCAGCTTCTGAGGAATCAGGTCTATGGCGATCACCTTCGCCCCGACGAGGGCGGCCATCTGCACCGTCGCAAGGCCAAGGCCGCCGCAGCCGTAGACGGCGACGGTCTGACCGGGATTGACCTGCGCCCGGTTGACGACGGCGTGATAGGGGGTTGATATGGCGTCGCTGACGATGGAGCCCTCCTCTAGAGGAACGGAATCAGGAAGGGGAAACGCGGCGGACTCAGGTACGGTTACGTACTCCGCAAACCCACCATCCCGATGATTGCCCAGCATGACCATCTGGCGGCAGAGGGTGCCCCGGCCCTGCCTGCAGTATTCGCAATGGCCGCAGGGGATCACAGGAGGCACCAGGACCCGTTGTCCTTCTTCCGGACCCCCCCTTCCCGCGGCTTCGATGGTCCCGCTGATTTCGTGTCCCAGGATGAGGGGGGGCTTCTTGAAGGTAGGAACGCCGTGGAGGTAATGTAGATCCGTCCTGCAGATCCCGCAGGCTGCCACCTTGACAAGCACCTCTCCCGCTCCAGCCTTCGGCTTCTCGACCTTCTCGACCTCCAGCTCCTTCCCGCCGCGGAAGACGGCGGCTCTCATCATCGATCCCTCCAAGCGGGCTTCCTCTTCTCCATGAAGGCCTGCAGGCCCTCCGTGGCATCCTCCGTCGCCATGAGCTCCTCGAGGTAGATCTGCTCCGCTCCACGAAGGACATCTTCGGGGCTAACGGGGAGGGATCCCTGCAGCGCTCTCTTGGCTAGTCTCAGGGCGGCACCGCTATACCCCTCGAGTTCCTCACACACTTCCTCCACCTTGGATTTCAGTTCTTCTCGAGGGAAGACCGCGTTGACCATCCCTAGCTCGACCGCCTCTTCGGCAGTCACGCTCCGGCCCGTGAGGATCAAGTATGCGGCCCGCCGACTGCCTATAAGCACTGGGTAGATGGCGGCCCCGAAGGGCGGAAAGTGGGCGAGTTTGATCTCTGGCTGGCCGAGGACGGTATCGGTGCTCGCATAGACAAGGTCGCACGCCATGGCGACCTCTAGCCCTCCGCCGAGACAGTGACCGTGGACCTGGGCGACCGTCACCCCTTCGAAGCCAAGGAGACGCAAAAGTCCCTGGTTAAAGCTGCGCAGCATCGACTCCACCTTGTCCTTCGTGTGGTCGGCGACGTCCACGCCCGCGGAGAAGGTCTTCCCCTCCCCCCTCACCAGGAGGACCTTCGCACCGCTGCCGGAAGCCTCCTCCACCGCCCCTTTGAACTCATCTAGCATCTCGACGTTGAGGACGTTGAGGGGCGGCCGGTTGAGGACTATGGACGCTCTCCGCTCGCCCAACTCGAGGCCGATGAAGCGGTAACCCATCCTCTTCCCCACGGAGGGATACGACCCGGCTACTAAGAGCTTCCGCCGCGGCGTTCCAGTCGCCAGTGGCCCAGGAAGGCCGCCCCCATGGCGCCCGCGTACTGGGACTCGGGGCTCAGGTTCACAGGCCCGCCGAGCTTCATCTCCAGGGCTTTGACCATGCCGGGGTTCATTGAGAGGCCGCCGGTGAGGGTTATCTCCTCCTCCACACCGACCTGCCTGAGTAGGGCCAGCACCCGGTCGGCTATGGAAAGGTGGGCGCCCATGACGATGTCCTCAGCCTTCTTGCCCTGAGTGACGTGGTTGATGACCTCCGACTCGGCCAGGACGGCGCAGATGCTGCTAATGGGCTGGGGATCGGTGGACCGCAAGGACGCCTCCGCCAGTTCAGACAGCTCCATCTCAAGGGCCTTCGCCACCCTCTCGAGGAAGCGACCCGCCCCCGCCGCACATCGGTCGTTCATTCGGAACTTGATGACACGTCCGTTCTCGTCGATCCTCATGGCTCGGCTGCTCTGGGCCCCGATGTCCAGGACGCACCTAGTCTTAGGAAAGAGGAGCCTAGCCCCCCGCGCGTGGCAGGTGATCTCCGTGATCTGCAAGTCCCTCGCAGGGAATGCGTAGCGTCCGTACCCCGTGGTGGCCACGTAGGCGATCTGGTCCCTGCTCAGGCCCTCCGCGGTCAGGACCTCCTGAAAGGCACTGCCAGCCGCCTTCTCCAACAACGGCCCGGTCCTGATGCTCGACCGAACGAGGACGCTTCCCTGGTCGTCCATTAGCACCGACTTGGTCGTCCCCGCCCCGATGTCGATTCCAGCTGTGATGGACATCAGCTTCCCTCCACCTTCTGCGGGGCCGCCCGCGGGGCCGCACCCCTGGCCCTCTCAAGGGCGAAGAGCGCCGCTCCCAGGCATCCCATGTACTGGGAGAGATCGCTCACGTTGATCTTCGTCTCGAACCGCTCCTCCAGGCTCCGAACCATCCCGACGTTCCTGGAGACACCTCCGGTGAAGGTGACCTCGGGTTCGATCCCGATGCGTCGGACGAGGGCGATGGTCCTGCCGGCTATCGCACTGTGCACCCCCTGCAGGATGTCCTCCACCCTCTCACCCCTAGCCAGGTGGGACACAATCTCCGACTCGACGAAGACCGTGCACACGTTGGTGATACGAATGCCCTTCGTCGACTCCAATGATACGGGCCCTATCTCGTCCAGGGTAAGATCCAGGACCGATGCGGAGTTCTCCAGAAAC
Organism: uncultured Methanomassiliicoccales archaeon; assembly: GCA_964347325.1. Classification (GTDB taxonomy): domain Archaea; phylum Thermoplasmatota; class Thermoplasmata; order RBG-16-68-12; family JAJISG01; genus JAJISG01. The sequence goes on from CAYFYA010000010.1 coordinate 60,672, forward strand.
CTGCCCGTCCCGGCGGCGCACTTATCGTTCATGCAGAAGTCCATGACTTCCCCAGTATCGCTCACCTTGATGGCTTTCGTGTCCTGGCCTCCGATGTCCACCAGGGTCCGCGTCTTCGGGAAGAGGAAGTGTGCTCCCTTGGCGTGACAACTGATCTCGGTCACCTGGGTGTCCCCGAAGGCGATCTTATAGCGCCCGTACCCGGTGCCAATAACGTAGCCCAGGTCCCTCTCGGAGATACCGCTTGCGTCGAGGACCTCCTCATAGGCCTTCTCGGAGGCGGTTGTGACGTTGGCCCCCGTGGGCCTCAGGCTCTTTCCCACCACTTCGGCCCCACCATTCAGGACGATGGCCTTCGTCGTCGTGGAACCCGCATCCACTCCCGCAACGTACATCATGACCCCCTCACAATCCGCTGGTGCTCTAGGGACTCAAAGAAAGCATCCACCCGGTTCCTCAGCTGAGCCTCTGAGAAGTACCGCGGGTCGGCTAGGTCCGACTCTATCATAAGGGTCGGGATTCCGAGCTCGTGGCTGAAGACCTCCCGGAAGTCCGCCTGGCCTACGGAGAAGGAGCGGCACGATTTGACCGAGTGGATCACCAGGGCATCGGCCTGGAACTCCTTCACGTACTGATGGAGCAGGGCTGACCTCTTGCTCAGATTCCAGTTGGTGTAGCAGTTGATGACGTATTCCGCAACGCTCTCCATGGGACGGCTGGGATCGTGTCGGATCCCTGTCTCGAAGAGGCCGCCGACCTTGGAGTAGGTGGAGGCCACGCCGGTCACCCCCCAGGCCTTGAAGAGCTCCCAGAAGGACCGGAAGTGGGGCCAGCAGGGGGGTCCCTCGTAGATGACTCGGAACTTCTCGGTCTCGACGGGTCCCACGCCCGCCCTGCTCCGCTCTTCCATCTCATCGATGACGACCCTGTAGTAGTCGATGCACTCCTTCGTCCCCCGCAGGACGTTGATGGGTGCCATGAAAAAGACCGCCTCGAAGTAGGCGTCGAAGGGAGAGGGTTGCAAGCGAGCCATGGACAGGAGCTCCGCCCACAGATCCTCGGCCTGACGGGAGTACTCCATGGTCTCCTTGAGCTTAGCCTCATCGAGGGACTTGCCCGTCAGCTCTTCGCAGTAGGCCACCAGTTCCCACAGCTGCTGGGTGACATACTCCACGTCCTGCTCATAGGTAGCCTCATCCCTCAGATAAGGGACGTCCAGCAGGAACATGGGTACGTCGTAGAAATGGGCCAGGGCCTCGAACCACTTGATGAAGGTGTTGCAGCCGGAGAAGTTGCAGACCAGGAGGTCCGGTCTGGGGATGCGGCCAAGGGGCGTCGCCCCATCCCCCAGGTAGACGCCGATGTCATTCTTCACGTACCCGCAGACATCGCTGGAGTAGCCGATGTCCTCGGCCTTGAGGATGTTGTCCCCGGCGACCCGCTTGACACCGCATTGAAGGGCGTTGATTTCAGGGTAGACCGGTCTGAACCCAAAAGGACGGAGGACCTCCACGACGTTGCCGGGGACGAAGAGGTACGCGATGGGGCCGTCGGTCTTCTCCAGGTCGCTGTAGTAGGCGCCCATCAGCTTCCTCTGCACGACCTTCCCGGCATCCTTCAGCTTCAGCTCCACGGTTTCACCTCACGCGAACAGTATCGACTCCACGAAGGTCTCCACTTGCATTCTGGAAGACTCGAAAGTGCTCATCTTCTCCTCGAACTCCAGGTGGAGGTAGGGGACGTCGGCGGCCTCCAGGGCCTCCTTGTAGAGGACGTAGTCGTACAGGGCGGGCTCGCAGAACTTGGCGGTGGCGAAGATGACGCCCTCCGCCTTCGACTCGTCGATCCAGTCCATAATTGCCTCCCGCCTCCGCTTCTCTGGGAACCGGACTGAAGAAAGGCGCGCCCTGTCCAGGTAGCTCTGGGCCAGGTCCCTGAGTGGATTCCCGTTTACCGGGACAGGGGCCGTGTACCACCGGTAGCCAGGGAGGAGCTCATCGTCCACGACGTAGCAGCCCGCCTCCTCCACGATCCGGAGCAGCTCGAGGGGAGGTTGCTCACAGAAGGAGCCCATCATCAACACTCGGATGTTGTCCCTCGCCTTTTCGGACCTGCCCTCTACCGCTTCCAGAGCCCCCTCGAGATAGGCGACGTGGTCCTCCGCCGGCATGTGTGCTGCCGCCCTGACGAGGAGGTAGGCGTCGTGGGCCGACAGCTGCCAGGGTGTCTCCCTTCGGATGTCGTAGACGCTCTGAATGAGATCCCGCTGACGGTTGTACAGCTCCACGCTCTCCCGGAGGGAGTCATCGTCGGCCGTCTCTCCCGAGAGTTTGCACAACCTGTTCCTGAACCTCTCCAGCTCCCTCTCGAGGTAGTTGACCGAGGCATCGGAGAACACGTTCTGCGGCAGGTGGAGGTACTCCGTCATCACCTGCGGGAAGTTCCTTGCCCAGACGCCAGACAGGTTTCGCGCGACGTCGCAGATGTCGGTGAAGACCATTCCGTCGAGGACCCCGGTGTTGCCCCGCAGCCCCATCTCGAGTGTGCTCCTCGTGACGGAACAGACGAAGGACTGGATCCTGGAATCGGCGTAGTCCACCTCTAGGAGGCCCCATGCGCCCATGATTCCCACCGGCAAACATCCGGCCGCGTGGATGACCTCCTGTGGCACGTAAACGGGAAAGTGGCCGATGGCCCTTCCACCAGTCTCCTCCTTCCACCGGGACACGTACCCGAAGGACAGGTCCTCCGCCAGCTTCCTTGCGGAGCCTAGGTACTCGGACTCGGCCAAGGCATGCCTCCTGGGGCTACAGAGTAGTTATGTTGTAGCTACATCATAAACCTATCCAATACGACGTTATATATTTCGGCTGGCCGAAGGATAAGGCCTCTCCCCAAGGGACAGTCGGGAAAGTGATATAGCAGTCCCCTGATGCCTCAGCATGTCTACGGAGCCCATCAAGGAGAGGTCTCCCGAGGACCTCGCGTTTAAGGAGATCATCTACGAGAAGGCCGACTGGGTCGCTCGAATCACCATCAACAGACCCGAGGTCTACAACGCCTACAGCACGCTGACCCTGCGGGAGATGCAGGAAGCCTTCAGAGACGCTGCCTACGACGATGGAGTGGGCGTCCTGGTCCTCACCGGAGCGGGGGAGAAGGCCTTCTGCACCGGCGGAGACGTGAAGGAGTACTCTGAGGAGTACACTAGGAGGCCCCACGACTACTGGAAGTACATGGTGGAGTTTCAGGGCGCCATCGACATGCTGCGCAACTGCGGGAAGCCCACTATAGCTCGGTTGAATGGCATCGTCGCTGGGGGCGGCAATGAGTTCCAGATGGCCTGCGACCTGGCAATCGCAGCAGACCATGTGGAGATCATGCAGGTCGGGACGAGGGTGGGAAGCGTGGCCGCCGGTGGGGCATCCCAGTGGCTCCCCATCATCGTGGGAGACAGACGGGCGCGAGAGATCCTCTACCTCTGCGAGCGAATCCCTGCTGCCAAGGCTCTGGATTGGGGGCTGGTGAACCAGGTTGTGCCGTACAAGGAGCTGGATAGCGCCGTGGCCGAGATGTGCGAGAAGCTCCTGGACAAGTTCCCCGAGTGCATGAGGTACACCAAGCAACAGGTCAACTTCTGGAAGGACCTGGTCTGGTACTCCACCATCGGGCACGCGAGAGACTGGCTGTCCATCCACTTCGCTAGCCAAGAACCGTGGGAGGGGATGCGGGCTTTCGTGGAGAAGAGGCCGGCAGAGTACCGACGCCTGAGGGAGGAGGCGGCCACCGGAGGGTCGCCATCCTTCGTCTGGGGGGCCTATGAGAAGGAGTGCGGTGAGTGTGGGGCGAAGGGCCTTCCGTCTGGGTTTGAGTACTGCGGTTCATGCGGCGCGAAGATCGAGTAGTGTCGGAAGCGATTACCGGAAGTGTCTTCCTAGCCATCTCCTCTCGAGGAGGACCTTCGCCCAGTGCCACAGACGGCCAGGCCTCCTCATTGATATCGCGGGTTCGGCCTCCCCATAGAAGTTGCCTCTAACCATCCCGGCCCGACCGAAGCCCGTCTCCAAGAAGCACATCCCGTATCCGTCCCACCGGTGCAATCCTCCGCCGACGATCTCGGAGACGATGTTTTGGCATGCAGTCTTAGACTGGCCCTCTGCGAATACCCCGGCCTTGGGTAGAGTCGGGACGTTACCGGATGGTGTCTTGATGCTCGTGACGTCGCCGACGGCGTAGACATCGTCAAAGGATGACTGCATCGTATGCCGGTCTACGGGAATCCAGGGACCGTCCTTCGTCAGGTCGGAGTTCCTCACGGCATCGCACGTCGTATGGGGTGGTATCGCCACTAGGAGGTCGTACTCCATCTTGGAATCTCCCTTGAAGTAGACTAACCTGGACTCTGAGTCGATGTGGTCCATGTCCTTCTTCGTGTGGAGGGGGATGTCCCTCTCCTCCATTATGGCAGCGGCCCCCTCACCGATGGCCTTCCCTGCAGCGGGTAGGGGGGAGGGTTCAGGGGTGAAGAACTCGATTTCCACGTTGCCTCTCAACCCTATCCTACGGAAGTGGTAGTCCATTAGTAGCGCTGTCTCATAAGGGGCCGCAGGGCATTTGAACGGAAGGCGAGAGATCCCCACAAGCACCTTCCCTCCTTTGAAGCCGCTCAGGGCATCGCCCAGTCTAATGGCCCCCTGTAGGTCGTATGGGTGGAGGGCCGCTTCCTCAAAGCCTTCGATGGCGGAGGGTTCGAGCCGTGCGCCGAGGGAAACCAGCAGGTAGTCATATCGGAGTTCGCTCCCGTCCACGATAACCCGCCTTTCTTCAGGCTCTATGGAAGCGACCTCTCCCCGTCGGTGCCGAACCTTCCGCGCCTTGAGTCTCGCGAGCGGCCGCCATACCTGATCGGGTCTCCTCCAACCCATCACGACCCACGGGTATGATGGAGGGAAGTAGTGCTTGCCTTCCCTATCGACTAGCGTAATCTCGACTGTGTCTCGCAAGCTCTTGGAAAGTTCAGCCGCTGCCGAGGCCCCTCCCACACCTCCACCGAGGATGACAATATTGGTCACGTTGATCCCCCGCAAGGTCCATGACTGCTGGGATATAATGTTTCTGGTGGGTACTTCGCCTGAGGGGACTGACTGTTGCCGGGCGAATGCGAAATCCCAACCTCAAGAAGTGGGACAGAGGATATCTAGGAGTTGAACTCTACCCCAGGAAGGTGCATCAATGGTCCAGAAGATAATCGACGTTGTTGGGGTCTCGACCGAGAGCTTTGCGAAGGCTGCTGACGACGCTGTCAAGACGGCTGCCAAGACCGTCAGAAACATGAAGTGGGCGAGGGTCTCGGAGATGGAGATGGGAATCGAGGGTGACAAGGTCCTGGAGTTTAGGACGACGCTGCGCATATACTTCGACGTCGATTGACCTGACGCTGAACGCCTCGGGGCGCAGGCACGGTCGATAGTGGCCCAAGAGTTGGGCTCGCCGAAAGGACTAGTAAGTATTGTCATTGCACAAAGGACATAGGCTTCTCCTCTGCTTTTCGGTAGTCCAAAAAGGAGATGGGGGCCTGAATCTCGCGGAGATTCCCTTGGGGCGACTAGTCAGGATAGAGAGGATCTTGGACTCCGACGTGAAGGAATACCTTCTTCGGTTGGGCATCCTCGAGGGATCCGTTATCCGCTGTGTGGGACGCCTCCGCAAGGGTCCCGTCGTCATCCGCAGGAACGGCCTGGAACTCTCCATCGGGCACCGGCTGGCCAAGGAGATCGTCGTCATCGAGGTTGAGGACGGATGAGAGGCCACCACGGCCACCAGTTTCGTGGAGGGAAGGATCCCTGCACCGTGGCCCTCGTGGGCAACCCCAATACGGGGAAGTCTGTCCTCTTCAGCGAGCTTACGAGGCGGTTCGCGGACATCTCTAACTATCCGGGGACGACCCTTTCTCTCCAGGAGGCTCGGATAGAAGACTGCGTCCTCATCGATTCTCCTGGCGTCTACGGAATCCACGCCGATGGAGAGTCTGAGGACCTCGTGCGGCGGGCAATCGACGTATCCAGAGTCATCGTCAATGTGATGGACGCGACCAGGCTGGAGAGAGGCCTCTGGCTGGCTTTGGAGCTGGCGGAAACAGGCAAGCCTGTCCTGCACGTCCTGAATGTGTGGGACGAAGTGGAGGACTCGGGCTTGAGGATCGACCTTGAGAAGCTTGCCTCCTTCCTTGGGGGCCCCATCTTCACGACCGTGGCCACCAAGGGTACAGGGGTTGGCAAAGTGTCCAAGGCGCTCTTTGACATTCTCCATTCACGGGTCCGGATGCCTCAGCTGATCCCCGCATCCGCTGGCGCGACTCGCTCCGTTGACGCCCCTGCCGCCTTGGCGATTGAGGACTCCCTGATTAGGCGACGACGGATTGACTCCCTCCTGGATGAGGTAATCCTGGAGTTACCCAAGAGGAAGACCTTTACGGACCGCCTCTCGGCAATAATGATACATCCCTTGACAGGCGTCCCGCTGGCCCTAGTCATCCTTGGCGCGGTCTTCTACCTCATTGGGACCTTCGTGGCTCAAGACCTCGTCGGCTTCACGGAGGGCGTCGTCTTCCAGCAAATCTACGAACCTGCCTTGCGGGACCTCTTGGGCAGCTTCATCTCAGGTCCCCTCTACACGGTCCTGGTGGGAGAGTTTGGCATCCTGACCATGACCGTCACCTACGTCTTTGGCCTCCTCCTGCCGCTGGTCTTCTTCTTCTACGTTATGATGGCCATCCTGGAGGACACCGGGTACCTTCCGAGGTTGGCGACGCTGGCTGATCGGACATTCAGCGCAATGGGCATGAACGGCAAGGCGGTCATCCCGATTGTTCTCGGCTTCGGATGCGTGACCATGGCCACGATAACGACGAGGATGCTGAACAAGGGGAAGGAGAGGCTCATAGCCATCGCCTTGTTGGCGCTCGCCGTACCTTGCTCGGCCCAGATGGCGGTAATCCTCGTCCTCCTGGCAGGCCTGGGCTTTGTCTACTGGGCGATGTATGGTGGAATCATCCTTGGGGTCTTCCTCCTCATCGGATGGCTCCTGAGCAGGATGATACCGGGGCAGAGGACGGACCTCATGTTTGAGCTACCGAAACTGCGGCTTCCCCAGTGGAGAAACGTCCTGCGCAAGGCGAAATTCCGCACCTGGGTCTTCATCAAGGACGTCCTCCCCCTCTTCTTCATCGGCGCCCTGATCATAAGCATTCTCCTTGTGACCGGGGCGCTGGCGGCCATGCAAGAGGCCTTGGGCCCCTTAGTGGTGGGATGGCTTGGCCTGCCAGCCGAGGGCGCCACGGCCCTCATAATGGGCTTCGTCCGGCGGGATTTCGGCGCGGCTGGATTCTTCCACATGGCCCTCACGCCGCTGCAGGCCGTCGTGGGTATGATCGTCATCACCCTCTTCATACCGTGCATAGCGAGCGTGATGGTGATCCACAAGGAATTGGGACTCAAGGGCGTCCTAGCAATACTGGGGTTCACCCTGGGCACGGCCTTCCTCGTTGGAGGCATCCTTATACGCGTTCTGACACCTCTCCTTGGGATCTGAGTGGTCCTCAGGGAGGCCAGAAGGGTGCTGAAGGAGGGCGGGGGACTGGGAGTTGTCAGTCTTTCCAGGGAGGACGCAGAGACGTGCCTTCTGAAGTTCTACGAGTGGGGCCATCTACGTAGAGCAATCGATCCGCAAAGCGGGCTTCAGGATTGAGGAGAAGATACGGGCGGGGATGCTAGGCCTCTCAACAGAGATTGTGATTGCCTCAAAGGAACCACAGGGGGTAGAGCATCTCGCCTCGGTCGCGGCTTCAATCGGCACAGACAGTCTCACTCCCAAGACTGGTTCTCATCATCGACTCTGATTCTCGTACTCGAACCTGATAATCACGTCGCGAGCCTTATATGGCCCTGGCTGCAGGCGTTTCAGAGGCGAGGTGCGCTGAGTCATGAGGCGCCTGCCAAGATCCGAGCTCCACATCATCATACTTGCGGTCCTGTCAGTGCTAGGGATACTCTTCTACACAGCCTCAGGCCTCGCTGGCCTGAGATTGCTCTGGGTGGACTTCGGGATGGCCACCTTCTTCCTCTTCATCCCGCCAGTCCTCTACACGAGATTCACACGTCTCAGGCAACGGAAGGTCTCCGCCAGCGTAATTAGCGCCGTGGTCGTGTCGACTGTTCTCTTCAGTGTCCTGATGCACATGGATACGGCGACGGCCCTTCCGGATACATTCTACCTCCACGATGTGGCAACCAGCGGCATATCGCCTTCGGGTAGATACATGAACAGCACCCAGGGGTCCAGCGGGGCCACGATGACCTTCGACACTCTTTACCAGAACGCTTACTGGTACGCAGATGAAACTTGGCCGTCCGGCGGCAACGACATGGTCATCGACGAGGGGGCCTACAGCTTCAAAATGTATTTCAATGAGCTGCCCCGGCCCTGGTGGAATACAAGCTACCTATACAGACAGAAGATCACGGTCACCGCTGGTGCCTCGGCCATTCCTGCCAGCTACGGGGTCAACCTCTCCTTTGCTCACAACTCTCTCGTCCTCGCGGGACAGGCTCAGGCGGATGGAGATGACGTACGAGTTGTCTACTGGACCGGGTCCTCTTGGGTCGAGAGGGCTCGCGCTATGGATGACAACTCTTCTTGGGACAGCGCGTCCACCAAGATATGGTGGGAGACCTACACCTCCATAGCCGCTAGCGGGTCCGACCAGGACTACTACCTCTACTACGGCAACACTAGTGCTGCCAATCCCCCCACTAGTGCGGCAAAGGGAACGGGCGTGAAGTACGTCCAGAGCGGAACCACCACCAGCTCCGCAAATGGCATTGTGAACGTCCCCATCTCACCTGTAAACACCTCCAAGTCATTCCTCATCTTTGGGTCCAGACACAACAGCAATCGACCCGTTGGCTCCTACCTGCGGGGACAGATATACAACTCCACTACGGTCCAATTCGAGCGGGTGACCAATGAGGCGCCCCCAGTGACCATGACCATCAATTGGTACGTGGTGGAGTACTACAGCGGCGTGAACGTCCAGAGAGGGGAGGCATCCATGACAAGCGATCCACGGGACATCACCATTGGTGCCGTGTCCGCGCTGGATCAGGCCTTCGTGACTTGGTCCAAGACGCCAACGAACACCGACAACAGCTTTGACTCAAATGACCCTCAAAGGTGCTGGCTCACGACCACAACGAACCTGCGATGCACCGGTTCCGCCTCATCTACGCACATCGTCTGGTGGCAAGTGATTGAATTCACCAATGCCGCCGACATAGACGTGCAGGCGGGGACCGTCAACCTTTGGAACGGTGCCACATCTGCCTCCGATACATTGAGTCCGGGTGTCGGGACGACGCGGACATTCTTCCTCGCAGGCTACAACACCAGCGGAGGCGGTGCTGACGTGGGCAGCAGGATGCTCAGAGCCAACCTGACCAGCTCCACTGGCATCACCATCGACCGCAGCATTGGCGGGAACGCCGACGACGTAACTGCTACATGGCAGTCGGTCGAGCTGTTCGACGGCACCAGGGTCTTCTACAGCAACCGAAATTTCGGTTCTGGAATCTCCCAGCAAACCGTCAACATCGGGGCTGCCGTCGACCTCAACCGCTCGGTCGCGTTTGCTTCTGTGCAGCCCGCAGGCGGCCAAAACATGGGTAGATCCCCCTACTCTGGCGACGACATCATAGGCGTAGGTTCCTTTACCATCAATTTCACCTCCACCACGCAGATCAACCTCACGCGGGACAACACAGCTTCCTCATCGGATGTGGTCTGGATGGTAGTGGAGTTCGAAAGGGAGAAGGCCATGTCGTCCCTGGGAGGGGAGGAGACCTCGGCCAACCTGCAGATTGTGGTGAGCGTCTACCACACCAAGGCCGACGGGACAGACGCCCAGGAGATCGTCACCTCCTCCGCAGTGACCATCGACAACAGCACGGCAGACCCCCTCACCATAGATCTGGGAACGGGGGCAAGACAGACTTTCTCGGCGAGCGACCCGCGGCGACTGCGCCTTCGTGTCAACGTCACCGCCATAAGCGGGGGCGAACGCTTCGTCCTGGCCTATGACTCCGTTGCGGACCCATCCAATCTAGCGACTCCTTCCGTTTTTACGGCAGCCCTCCTCACCAACCCGACACTTACGCCTGGTTCCGGTTCCACGAGCACCTTCTTCAACTTCACTATCGACTACACGCATCCACTGGGTGTGCCAGCAAACCTCGTCAGGGTCAACGTATCTGACGCTACGAACGCCACCTACTACAACTTCACCATGAGTCCCACTCTGACCCCCGGAATCGAATACTTCGTGCAGCAGTACTGGGCCATCAACGGGACAGTAAGCAACTTCGCCAACGCCCAGTCCTCCTCCGACGGCGGCGCCTCGGCCCTCCTGGCCCAGATGCTGGGCTTCGACACTGGCACTGGTGCCGACGGCTCTGTGGCCTGCAGCGCCACATGCAACATCAACACGGACGTCCTGGGTAGCGGCCGCTCCACCTACGCAGATGGGATCGTGACGACAGTTACCACCAACCCAACGGGGACCACCATTTCTGTGAGTTCCACAAACGGCTTTGCCGCGAACGATGAGATCCTCCTCATCAACCTTGGAGGTGCCTCCGGGGATGCTGCGGACGTCGGCAACTACGAGCTGCTGGAGGTCCAGTCGGTCTCTGGGGGTGACACCATCACCACCACGACCACAATCCAGAACTCCTACGACGGCACGAGCTTCGCCAATCAGAGGGTCGTTGTCCAGCGGATTCCCCAGTGGACCACGCTAACTGTCAACAGCGGCGGTACGCTGACGGCAAACGCTTGGGGAGGTAGCAGCGGCGGGGTCATAATCTTCCGGGCAACGGGGGCCGTCACCATCAACTCCGGCGGCGCCATCAGTGCCAACGCCCTTGGCTACAGGGGCGGCGCGGGCGGTACCTCTGGGGGTAGCCCGACGGGGGGCCAGAATGGCGAGTCCTTCGACGGTTACAATGGGGCCGGTGGCAACAGCGGACAGTCAGGCACTGAAGGAGGTGGTGCTGGCACCAACAACGGAGGGAACTCTCAGGGCACAAGAGGCGGAGGGGGTGGGGGTGGAGCGGAGGCCACCGGTGACTCGACCAATGCGGGCGGAGGAGGAGCGGGTGGCGGCTACGCCGGTGGCGGTGGCGGCGGTGGCGGCTCTGGGGACGGATCCGCCGAATCTGGAAATGGCGGCACCGGAGGAGGTACCGGTACTGGCGGAGGGGGTGGAGGCTGTGCTCCAGGAAACGATGCTGGCGGGGCTGGCGGAAACGCCGGAAGTGCAGGAGGGAGTTCGGGAACTGGCGGTAGTGCTTGCACCGGCGGAGCTGCAGGCAGTGGAGGGAACACCGGGGAAGGCGGCTCCTCGGCTGCCGGGGATGCTGACTCCGGGGGCGGCGGAGGAGGTGGAGGAGGACTGTATGGCCTGGCTGACCTCTCCACGATCTTCTTCGGTTCAGGAGGCGGCGGTGGGGGAGGCAGCAACGAGGCCACCCAGAGCGGGTCTACTGGAGGTGGGGGTGGCGGCATCATCGTCATCATCGCTGACAGTGTCTCCGTGAGCGGCACCCTGAGTTCCAACGGTTCGGCGGGAACAGGTGGTGGAGCGTCCACGAATCCCTATGGCGCCTCAGGAGGTGGTGCTGGGGGGAGCATCCTCATCCGGGCCAATTCCGTCACCAATAGTGGTACGGTCACAGCCGTCGGCGGGGTCGGAGGCTCGAGGAGCGGCACTAGCTCCAATGGAGGTGGCGGAGGCGGAGGTGGCGTCGGGCGAATCCGTATTGAAGCCGACTCAATCACAGGCACTGCCAACCCATCTGCTTCCACCTCGGGCACGCCAGGACAGAACGTCCTGCTGACCCAGTTCAACACAACTGGTATCCGAGACGGTGGCGAGAACACCCTCGTCCTTCGCTACAACTTGACCTCCGCGGACGATACCTTTGGTTTGTGGGTCTGGGACTTCACCGCTTCCGATTGGACCCAGCGTGGAACTTTGGACCAAACGGCAGTCAGCTTCTTCAACTATACGTTGACCTCGGATGAGGTTAGTGGCGGAGTCGTCAGCATCAGATTCAACGACACGTCCGAATCTGGGACCACGAACCTCTCAGTGGACTACCAGCTGGTGAACAACACTTTATGGAAGGCAGGAGTCACGTACTTCTACAACACCACGCTTGCAGCTGGTTGGTACGAGCACTTCTTCTGGGCCAACGATACCAATGGGAACTGGAACATGACCTCCGTGCTCCCCGGTCCAAGCGTCAACGCCGGCCCTACCATCTCAGATTTCCGCCTCGAAAACGCGACGGCTGTCTCCAAAACGGGAGAGCAGCTTGACGTGGACGTGGACTACTTCTTCGTCTTCAACGTCACGGACGAGAACGGGTGGACGGACATCGGGGACGACGGGAACGTCTCCTTGCGGCTCTGGTACGACGGCAACCAGACCCCGGAGCTCACTTACGACCAGCAGACCACGGGGGCGAACTACAGGATCGAGCTGAAGTACGTGGATACGTCCGACCCCAGCGCTGCCTCCCTGGGCGAATGGTCCGTCACGGAGGGCAGGGCAACGTACAACGCCTCTGCCAGCAGCCTAACGTCTATCACGGACGGCTACGAGTTCAAGCTGGCCCTCCGCCTGCACTATCAGGTGAAGCAGGCCAATGACCCCACCAACAACACGGTCGGCAGCTACAACGACGACAACTCCTGGAACGCGGAGATCGTCGCCTATGATGGCACCGCGACCTCGACGCTCCAGACCGCCTCCACCGGGGAGCACATGGAGTTCGGGGTTTACATGTACACCTTCGTGAACATCTCTGCCAACTGGGCTACCACGCTAGGTCCGGGAGACACCCAGAGCACGAACGCCGTTACCGTCTATTACAGGTCCAACGACGACTTCCGAATGCGCATCTGGTTCGTGACCCATCTAGTGGATGGGT